>CALIJG010000020.1 GCA_938018005.1 uncultured Candidatus Saccharibacteria bacterium
TGGTTGATGCGGTGCGTGAGGAGTGGCACGGGGTGTGGCTGATTGGAGGGTAGAGGGATTTTGCACTGCGCCTGCTGATACCGCGAGGTGCTCCACCACAACCTTCCACCTAAACCAATCTCACTACCTACACACATAGATGGGCAACCCATGAGAATAAGAAACCTGCTATAATATAGCCATACACACTTCTAGCACAACGGAGGAGAAGGTACCTATGGCCATATCTCAGACAACAACCGTAACAGCTCAGACGATTCAAGCCACACCGCGCAGAATCATCGAGCGCCTCGCTACTATTCTTGCCTGCTGCGGGATTATCCTTATTGGCGTTTTTCTCACTTTTGTTGAATCGATGGGTATTTACATCACGTCAACTGGCTTTGAGGGGACGCAGTCACAAGAGTATATCACTATGCTCATCATGCTTGTCTATGCAATCAATCTTGTTGTGCAAGCCGCCTATGTCATTGTTCGCACGTTGCGTTCAGCGATTGCACCGTATCGCCAGCAAGCGGTAGCATTCGTGGCCATCCTTGGTTATTTTGTCGCATTGGCTGCCGTACATCTCTACCATCACTATTTTGTTCAAGATGGATTCGGCCCACATACCTTTCTCCAGACGACGGCTGGTGCTGCTCTTGGCCTGGCTATCTCTGGTCTTGGTTCGCTCTATCTGTGGTATGTGTTACTGCGAACACGCAAAGGGCAGGCGGTTCGCTCTTGAGCACCCCCGCAAACTCGGGTATAATAGGGCAATATGGCAAAGCAAGTTGTCGACTATCATTTGTACCGCTGGCGGTATGGCCTCGGCTATGGCTTTGTAGTGGTAGCAATTATTGCGGCAGTTGTGCTAGCTGGGCTGTTTATCCCTGGTGAGTTGCGGCAAGGTGAGCTCGATAGCGCACTACAAAGCAGCCAATTATCCTTCCAGAATCTTACTCCTGCTATGGTTATCAATGCGCCGTATCATGGTCTGCAAAAATTAAGCTTTGCAGTGCTCGGCGTGACACCACTGTCGGTGAAGTTACCATCTATGGCGATTGCTTTGATGACGGCGCTTGGGCTGCTTCTTCTATTTCGCTCCTGGTTTTCCCGAAACATTGCGCTTATTACAACGATCCTCGTGACGATGACGGCGCAGTTTCTTTTCTTGGCGCAAGATGGCACACCAGCTATTCTCTTTAGCTGCCTCACTGTGTGGCTGCTCTATGCTGCAACGCGCGCCATTCGGACGAAGAAGTTTCTCTCCACCCTCTGGAAAGTGACAGCCTGTGTGCTAGCGGCACTCCTGCTATATGCGCCACTTGGTATCTATGTCGTTGTTGCGCTTGGGATTCTGGGGGTGTCTCATCCGCACGCTCGCTATACAATTCTGCGCGTGCAGCGCAGCCGCCTTGCTCTGGCAGCTGTCATTGGCCTTGTGGCGATGCTGCCCCTTATCTACGCAAGCATCACTAACCATGATGTACTCAAGCAGCTCTTTGGCTTGCCGCTCGAATCGATCAATGTGGGGGCAAATCTTCGCCACCTTGGCACGACGCTCTTTGGGCTCTTTACGTCAAACAAATCGTACCTCGTGCAGCCATTGTACTCGGTCGGTATGATTCTAATTATGCTGATTGGTCTTGCCTCGCTCCTGAGTCACTACTATACAGCACGCAGTTATGCAGCGCTCCTGGTGGGGCTGCCGTTACTGGGCGTGGTGATTATCAATCCACAGCTGGTGACCTCGCTCTTTCCAGTGGTGGCGATCATTATCACATTTGGCGTGGCATGGCTGATTAACCACTGGTATCAGATGTTTCCGCGCAACCCATATGCTCGGGTGGCTGGGTTACTCCCTATGACGCTCTTGATTGGCGGGCTTACCCTTACTGGTATTGGGCGCTATGCCGAGACGTATCGCTATAATCCAGATGTTCTTGCTCACTACTCGAGCGACGTTAAGCTTCTTAACGACCAACTCCAGGGTGATAATGTGCGCGTCGATCGCCCTATGACACTTGCCGTGACCGAGACGGAGCGACCAATGTATGAAATGATTGCCCGCTATAACGACCGATTGCGCGTTGTTACTACTGTGCCCGAGCAGCAAACTGTCTTTACTGCAACGCGTGCTTACCGCCAGCAACATCGCGATCTAACGCGCCCAGCACATATTATTACCAATGCACGTGCACACGACAGCAACCGGTTTTATCAGTACGAGCCACTATAGGTGTCGTGGGGTATTTGCCAGTAGGCCGCTCCCTGGTTTAGAGGGTTTATTTATTTCATCTGCGTTGCTTGATAGAGCCGCACCCACTGCCTAGGCTGGAGTTCTGATGGCCTGCGCTCAGGGTTGATACCAAGCTGGGCTCGCGGCAGGGCAGCAAAGCGCCGCGGCTTGGCGTAGTGCGTCGCGACAAACTGGCTGTACGCTGCCTGCTGATTGCGGGGTAGCCAGGGCTCGGTGCGTGGCAAAAGCTCGAGTAGTACCGTATCGACGGCGGGTGGTGGTGTGAAATCTGTCCGACGCAGGCGGTAGCGGATCCGCGCCTGCCACCACGGTGCCAGCTGAGCGCCCAGTGCCGCCGTAAAGTGGCGGTCGCTCGGCACAAGCTTGGACGCAAATTGGCGCTGGACGATGAGATAGATCGCCTGTGGCGAGGTGGAAGCAGTGGTAAGCATCCGCACGATATCGGCACTGAGCGCAAAGGGGATATTAGCAAATACTTTATATGGCTCGGCAGGAAGGGTAAGCTGGCGGATATCGGCCGCGATGATGCGGACATGTGGCACGGCTGCGGTATGCCTGCGCAAAGCATCGAGCGCACGTGGTTCATTCTCAACCGCTACTACCTGCTGGCAGCGCCGCGCTAAGGCGCTTGTAATGACGCCGCTACCTGCCCCGAGGTCATAAACCGTATCGCGCCGGCGGATGGTACTATGGCCTAGTAATACAGCCGCCACGCGGGGGCTACGCAAAAAATGTTGGCCATGGCTGGCAACGCGTCGTCTCATATTGGTAGTGTAGCAGACAAGCCCATAGGTCGTAAATGAACACAATCTCGTCCCGGCCTATTCCGTCAGCAAGCACAAGCGTGTATACTAGAAGCAATGGATACGAATGGTGGGATGATGATGCGCTACCGGCAAGCGGCCTATTATACTGTGCTAGCACAGCGTGCACTCTGGCGCACCCCGCCAGCTGGACAGCCATTGCAGACAAGCGATATAAAGCAGCTTTATTCGGATGAGCTCCGGGCAGCGCTTGCGGCAGACTTCGCGCTGAGCTTTAGCTTGGCTCAGATTGCGGAGTATGCTCAGTCGGATGGCGCAGCGCCGCTGATTATTACCGATCGCGAGCGATGGGCGGCAGCACGCGCTCATGCGCTCGTCTATGATATGTTACAACCTGGCTGCAATATTGCTCGCTCACAAGCGGGGATTGATGCGCTCTGCGCGTTAACACACGACCCGCAAACCTCACTATCTAGCACAATACACCTCTGTGACGCTCGTCTTGGTGGTGCACTTGCTCAGGCAAGCGGCAGGGTACTTGGCCAGCCAGAGCAAACGATCTACTGTTTAATCGATAGCGCGGTTGCCCAAGACGATACCCCGTGGCACGTTGCCAAACTGTTGAGCCCAGCAGCTGATGGCACGATTGTCCCGATTATCCAGCTACGACCCAAGACGCTGCTCGCCACGCTTTCCACCTACGAACTGCTTGCGCTTTTCATTGGCTATGGGTATGAGCCACGAATCGTTGACTGCACCACAGCCGACCCGCGCCAGCCAGATGCAGACTACACTGCTGCGCTCGCGTGGGCAACTGAGCGCACTACTGCTTTGCGCCAGCCAGCCCAACTGCGCCCACACAAAGCCCGTCGACCACTGTTGCTTGTGCGCACTCCAGAACAGCTTGAGGCGTTACTAGACGAGCACGAAGCACAAGAGAGTTCTCCCACTCCAGCCGAGAATGATACCGGCGACGCTCAGCCATCAAGCATTGCCCGGGCACAGGCAGCGCTTGCTCACCGCAAAGCAGATGGCACTGACTCGAGCCAGGCACACACGCAGGCGTGGCTTGCTCAGGCGCTTGCGTGGTGTGAGCCAGAGAATCTGTTTGATGCAGCAGACAACCTCACCTTCGCCGAGACGAAGGCCCTGCCGCATACGGCTGCAGCCCATGCCGATGATGATCACGCCAACTCGCATATAGCTCAGCTCACAGCACAAACTCCTGCTCCGGTAGCCACACCACTACGCCGGCCAGCTATTGAGCCCTATGCGGTCGTCGCAACGCCACCTGGCACGCAGCGCAGCAATACGCTCTCCGGTGTTAGCTCGTATCTGGCCGATCTTACCAAGGATGCGGCGTTAGATAGCTTCCGGCTTTTTATAAGTCCGTCGCTGCAGAGCGGTACGCTCGCTCAGCGCTTTGCATCATACCCACGAGCCTGGCAGTGGGGCAGCCAGCCTAGTACAGCGCCGCATGCGTCAGATGGCTATACAATGAGCTACCCAGCAGCAGGTGCGCTACGCGGTATGCAGCTTGGCTATCTCGAGCAGGGGAGGCAAAGCGTCTTCGTTGGAGCGTCCCTACACGAGGACATGAGCGCGGCAAGTCGCTCGTATACCGCAGCTCTATCGAGCCAGCCAAGCAATGCACCACTACCGAGCCTCAACACCATTCTCTCTCATCAGAGTGCCGAGCAGGTAACCAATGCGCTTGATCAGCGAGATGCCCCCACAACGGTCTACTTCCCAGCCGATAGCAACTGCGCGGTGGTGACGCTCGATATGATGCTGTCGAGCACGCAGGTAATCAATGTATTGCATGCCAGTGATACGACGCAGCCTACCTGGCTCACCACTAAGGCGGCTCGAGCTCAGATGCACGCAGGTCTTGCTACGTGGAACTTCGCCAGCCACACCAGTCCAGATATTGTACTTGCCGCGTGTGGTGACGTTGCTACTACAGAGGTATTGGCCGCTATTGAGCTCATCGCTCATTCTTGCCCGGCTGCCCGGGTGCGCTGTGTCAATATCTCGAGCCTCACGCCGCGTGGCTTTGGCACACTCGCTCAGCCTGTCTCGCGGCGAACGCTCGCGCGCACGGTAACGACAACCAAGCCGGTGATTATCGCCTACCCGGGCGAAGAACGCTCCCTTGCGGCGACGCTCTTTGCTTATGGGGTCGATAGTCGACAGTTTGATATCCATAGCTTCGGCCTGGCACCGTGCGGCGACACGCTCATGACAAGCCTCATTAACCAGCAGGCTAGCCACTATGATCTTGCTATTGCCACCGCAACATGCCTGAGCGCAACAGGCGTTATCTCTTCAGACGATGCCCAGCGTCTCATAGAGCACTGCCATGCAGCGATTGAGCAGTGCCTCACCCACGCACGCGAGCACCACACTGACCACCCGATGGTCACCACCTGGCAGTGGCAGCAAGGGTAGTAGAGAAGCCCCGTGCACCACTCATCAATACCACTATCACCCCGCGACACATGGTATACTAGACTATAATGAGAAAACCAACATTCGCAACAATCCAGCTTGAAAAGATCGTCGGTGGTGGGCAAGCTCTCGGCACACTTGATGATGGCCGCAAAGCCTTCGTCTGGGGTGGGCTACCGGGCGAGACTGTTACTATCCGCATCACCAAGAAGAAGTCGCACTTCGTCGAAGGAGTGGTGACTGAGGTGCTCGCTGCTTCGACCGAGCGCATCACCCCGCGCAACCCCGAGAGCTACCTCAGTACCAGCCCATGGCAAATTATGCCGCTGGCGAGCGAGCAACATTATAAGGCAGCGCTGATCGAGGAGGCCTTTGAGCTGCACGATATTGTCTTGCCAGAGCCGATCGACGTTTTTTGCGATGATATACCCTATGGCTACCGTAATAAAGTTGAGCTGAGTTGGTATAGCGACAGGGCAGAGGATGGCACCGAGACGCTCGACCTCGCGTTCTTTCGGCGGGGGAGCAAGGGTAAGATTGTCGTTGACGGGACAAGCTTAGCTCGGCCAGAGATCAACCAACTCGCCCGGCAGGTGCGCGACCTGCTGCGCACCAAGCACGTGACAGCGCGCCAGCTCAAGACACTCCTCATCCGCTGCGACCAGGCGGGCAACTGCGTGTGGCAGCTTTATACCAAAGACCGCCTGGGGGATGTTATGAGCCCAGACGAAGCCACCGCTTTATCAGCTCAGGGCGGCGAGATTATCTACTCCGACCCCCGTTCGCCAGCCAGTCGGATCACCGAGCGCCTAGCATGCTTTGGCGATCCTGTCTTGCAAGATACCATTCTTGGCGTGCCGTTTCGCTACGCCACCGAAGGGTTCTTCCAAGTTAATCTACCGGTCTACGAGCAAGCACTGCGTGACATGCAGCGGTTCGTCCAGGTGCAGGATAGCACGTCCCAGCCCACGCTCGACCTCTATGCTGGGGTGGGGACGATCGGCCTGACGATTGGCAGTGATAACGTCACCCTAGTGGAGATTAACGCTGATGCGGTGCGTGAGATGCAGCGTAATATCCACCAGCTAGGCCGCACGAGCCAAGCCAAGGCTATTCTCGCACCCAGCGAGCAAGCGCTGGAACACATTACTGGCGATGCGCTCATCATCCTCGACCCACCACGCGCCGGCCTCCACACCGATGTCATTACCAAACTCCTCGCCACCCAGCCGCAGCGCATCCTCTACCTTAGTTGCAACCCCGTCACTCAAGCACGCGACGTGGCGCTTCTTGCCACGCGCTACCGCATTGCCTATCACCGAGGCTACAACTTTTTCCCTCGCACGCCGCACAGTGAGCATTTGGTGGTGCTTGATCGGCTTGCGTAGTGGCTTTATATCGCTCTTATAAAAAAGTGATTCTTCACGATTCAGACATTGAGAAAGGAAATGCAAAAATGAGCGCATTCATGATACAAATGCAAGTTATCTATACAGCTCTTATGGCTGGGATGATGCTTATGTATACTATTACTTTAGGACGCTATTTTGATTATATTTTAAAACACAAGATACCTGGCGCATCTCAAAATTGGGCACTGTTTCATAATAATACTCGAGTGCAGATCTACCACACAGCTGTATTGGTTGGCCACGCAATGTTGTCGATAATTTCTCTCGCTACCAACTATACGAGAGAGCCGGCTCCACTCGTGGTTGCAGCGGCTGTTCCATTTCTCATGCTTACCACTCATATGGTAACTGGCTTTGCCAAGGCGGAATTTTTTGTCAATGGTGCGCAGCGATTGGATGATGAGAAGACAGTAAAAACATATCTTGCATGGAATATGCCACTCCATATCACATACACTCTCCTCTATGCTGTATCGGCCGCTCTTTTGCTTACATTGTTATAGATCTCAATCGCCAAGGGTCATGAGGAAATGAGAGAACGTTTATCTTATTGACACACTCGCCATATATTGATATATATTAGCTTTTGAGTTATCCTACTCAGAAGCTTCCATGACAAGCAGAGAGGTTGTGAGCAAAATGGCTCAGCTGATCCCTGTAGCAGTCCTCCGTGAATACCAGATAGATGAGGAGAACTATCTGAGGAGCCAGATGGCCTACCGAGCTAGGCGAATCGCAAGCTTCAAAGAGCGGGACATCCCGCATATCGTCGAGCGATTTACCAGCGAAGTAAGAGATCGCGATGTGCAAGATTGTGTGCTATGTCTCTACATTCTTGAAGATTTAAGTATCATCAAGGATAGTGACAGCTGCACACAGGCTTTACGCCACGCGCTACAGCAAGTCGACTCACGTGTCACTGATGTCTATATTGGCTCCAACCGAGCATACGGGACATCCTATGACGCAGACTTTCGGACATGCAACATTTTTGTTGCCTTCGGATCAGGAGAGGAGGAGTCTGCAGGCTAACGAAGCCTCGCGGCGAACCTCTGACTCGCATTTCTGCTTGTCATGTTCGCCCTGTAAGGGGCATTTGGTGTTTTTCTGTCGATAGTAAGCACACCTTTGAATTATCTTATTACGCAATTATTGCCTTACATCGCGGGCCAAGAACAGGAGCGACAGTGTTGGATTAGACGCCCGCATGCTAATAGGCTATAATAAGTTTTATGCGACGCTCTACCCGAAGAAAGGTTATTATCGTTGGGGTTCTCCTTATGACGTATAGTGCTATTACGTACGGTCTTCCCTATCTGCTTTTGGATGCACCGTTCGCACGGATTAATGCAACTGAGACGCTTAAGCAGCGCTTTTCTCGCGAATATACGCAATCGCTTGATGTCAAATATAGCAAAGGGTCGCCTCAGCTCAGCCGCGAAAGCCCAAGTGGCACCGTACTTGGCTACGTTACAGACACGAAGATACGCCAGAAGCTGCTCCAAGCTCAGCCTTTTGCCGATTGCTCTGGTGGCTGCTCGTCGTGGCAATCGTATAGTGAGTATGGCAAAACATCGCCACTGCTTAGTATCGAGCAAAATTCATCACCCGACTCGCGCAATATTCTTCGCGCAGCAACAGGAGAGGGAGGTCAGTGTGTTGCTCGCTACCACCCAAAGTCGCACGGTGATATATTCTGCTTGTCGCCTTCGACAGGGGCGTTTGCATATGGGTATGATGGTGCATCGTAGGAATGTAGCATTCTGACTTTCATCAACTCCCGTCTCACTCTCCACACCTACTTCATCGCCATCGTCCATCTCAGCGTCAGAGAGAGCGTATTGGGCGCTGTCGACACTCTCGGTTGCGACTGTCTGATTAACTATATCCGACTCATTGCCAAAAAGAAAATCGGGGCCAAGCTCCCCGTTGTCTTCCTCGCTGGCTACATCCTCTCTGGCAATGGCTGCGGCGTGGGAGGGGTGCGAGAAGGAGCGCGTGCATGTCGCTGTCGGTACGTACCAGGCGCACAGTAGGCGATAGTTACGCCGGTCACGATGCCGGCAACGTAGATCGCGCTGATGCTGAGAATGAGGGCGTACATCTGGTTAGCTCGTTTCATGGTTTGGGCGGTTTGGTTAGCAGTGATTCATTATTTCTTACCTGCTTTTAGATTTACCAAATAGTGCTAAATCAACTACACCCATCTATTCTTTTAGTAATCAAGGATGCGTTACATGTAAGTAGACCAACTATGATAGCCCATGTATGATACCGCAAGTTGCCATTATTTATTCAAGGAAACCAGTTTTCAACAAAAAAGCAACTGAAAGATGGTTGAATTCTATACCTCTTCTGCCTATTATTAATACATACTTTATTTGCAATATTTTAATAATGATGAGGTATATATGAGATTTTGCGATAACCTACAGCACTTACGCACGACTCACAATATGACTCAGGAGCAACTAGCAATGCGTCTTGGTGTCAGCAGACAAGCTGTTTCTAAGTGGGAATCAGTACATGCCTACCCTGAAATGGATAAATTACTCATGATTTGTACCTTGTTTGATTGTCAACTTGACGATCTTGTGAGAGGAGATCTGACCCATCACCACATTAATAAGACTATGCGCACTCCTCAAGGGGAGATGCCACAGGATATTACAGACTATGATAAGGCCATGCGTGTTTACGCATTTAGATTGCCAATAGGGGTTTCAATTATGCTTTTTGGCATAGCTCTAACAATTTTGTGGCTGATTCTTTCTGCGGCATTAAAAAATAAACTTCCAAACTATACTGCTGTGGTATTGTGTGCTGGGACGATGGTGGGAGCTGCCTTTATTGTATCAGGAGTATATATCCGCAATAGATTCCAAAAGACACACCCGTTTGTTAAAGATTTTTACACTGCAGAGCAAAGAGACGAGGCAAGGGTAGCAATGTTTCACGCAGTTATTCTCGGATTTATTTTGATAGTTACTGGTTTACTGGCTGCTATTTTTCTTCATCACGTTACGCTATTAGTATGGGCGGTGTTCTTGTCGTTTTTTGCTGTTTCTGTTTTTTATGTTTTGCACAGATATTTCCTGTGGCGACGAATGGACATAGAAAAATACAACCAACGATCTCTTAGTTTGATGACAGAGCAAGAAATTAACGCACTTGACGACATTGAGTTACAGAAAGTTGCTCACAAAGCAAAATACAAACGCAATGTTTGCATGATCATCATGTATCTGGCAACTATTATCAGTTTATGTCTTTTATTTATTCCTCAATTCGGCGCCTATCGGTGGTTTTGGCTAGCTTGGGTAGTTGGTGGTATTTTATGCGCAGCAACAAATTTATACATTGATATAAGGAGAGAAAAGTAATGGAAGCAATCATTGCACAGAATATAACTAAGTCCTTCTGTAGCGGCCAAGGAAGCAACACAAAAATAACAAAGGTGTTAAAAGGAATCAGTATTACTATTAATCTAGGTGAAATGGTTAGTATTGTTGGGTCGAGTGGATCAGGTAAATCAACCTTACTGTACTGTCTTTCTGGTCTGGAGACTGCCGACAGTGGTTCTATCAAGATAATGGGTAAGCAACTCGTGCATGCAGACCGAAATTCACTTTTTAGAATCCGAAGAGACCACATAGGATTTATCTTTCAATCCTACAATCTTATCCCTTCGCTCAATGTATTTGAAAATGTATCTCTCCCGGCACGCTTGGCAGGGCATGCCATAAACACACAGCAAATAAATAATGTCTTAGCTAGTATCGGGCTCGATGGTCGAGGAAAGGATCGCCCAACTGATATGTCTGGAGGAGAACAGCAGCGCGTAGCTATCGCAAGAACACTGGCAGATAGCTCTGATATTATTTTTGCTGATGAACCTACTGGAGCACTTGATACAGAAAACGGAAGAGAAGTATTGAAGATGCTAAGGAGTATAGGTAATAACTCCAAGCGAGCCGTAGTAATGGTCACTCACAATCTAGAAGCTGCCGCCCTTGCCGATCGTGTTCTAGTATTAAAGGATGGTGTAATTATTCGAGAGCTCACTTCTTGTACAGCTGCTCAAATTTTGACAGTGATGGAGGGTTAAAATGTTGAAACTTATATTCTCTGATTTGAGAGCTAATAAAGCAACATGGCTCGGTGCGTTTTTTGTCGCAATAACTTGTGGATACATCGGAGGCTGGGTAATTTCCATTCTCGGGACTGCTCAGTTCTATGTTGGTGCTGTGTATAAAAATATTAACCAAGCAGGAACAATACTATTTCTATTTTCTATTGTTGCAGGACTCGCTGTGATCTCTGCAGTAGCTAAGCTTACAGTAGATGCACAAAGAAAATCTTACGCCCTATGGCAGTTAGTAAACGTTAGTCCCCGCAAGGTTATTGTGGTTGTTCTTGCTCAGCTGTTTGTTGTTGCCATTTTAGGGGCAATATGCGGGACATTATTATCAGGAATAAGCTTCGTTCCATTATTTCCTTTGGTATTTAGTGCAAGAAAGATCTTCGAAGAGGTCATACCACGAGTTGATTTATCTTCAATGCCTATAGTTTGGTTAGGGGTTGCATGCATTTTTTTGTTTGGAGGACTCAAAGCAGCACGGGCCGCAGGTCGTACCACTCCACTACAAGCCTTAACTTCCCAGCCATTAAAAAAGCTTGACATGACATGGATTCGGCTTTTGCTTTTTGCTGTTTTATTGACTATCACGGTTTGGTTTTCATATTCCATTATCGTAGATGGCCCAAATAACGGGATGGATCGATCAATTTACCTACCAATTTTGCTTGTTGGGACACTTGTTCCTATTGCTCCTGTGCTTTTTTTACTTTTCATGAGGATATGGACGTTGCTTGTTCCGCAACGTTGTGTTGTGTGGTTTTTGGCAAGGCGTATGGCGCTGTACAATTTTTCTCTTAGTACTTCCGTGCAAACCCCCATTATGGTTGGGTTTGGTATGGTAGCTGGTATTTTAACTATTATCAACACGATGAAGCACTATGCTATGGATATCGGGATCACTAATTTTAATGGTCTTGATTTGACTTCAACTATTCTTGCTATGGGCGGGCCGATTCTCCTTTCTGCAGTAGGAGCTGCAGCGAGCATTGGTATGACTGCACGTTCTCGGATCAGTGATGTGAAACTACTTGCAATCAGTGGCGCGAGTCCACGCACGTTGATCCTGGCTGCTATTTGCGAAACTTTTATTCATTCGGCAAATGCTACTTTTGTTGGTATTATCGCCGTTGCTGCTTCAAATTATATTGTATCCAAAGGGCTTATGGTGCCTCCTTTTGTGGATATAACGATCACCGATGGCTTGGTAGTTTCCCTCCTCGGCTTTATTATGATTGCGATAACCGTCCTTACTCCTACAGTGTTCGCTCTTTCGCGTAAGGATGTTATTCAGGCATAATACATTGACTAATGTAAGCTCCAGAAACAGAATTACTGCGATCGAACTTATTCGGTGCGGGACGCCACCGCAAAGCGCCGGCTCACACGCCACGCCCACCACCACTGCAGCATGGTTACTGGAATAATTATGGCAATGCTAGGCCAGAGGAGGAGCAGGTTTGGCGGGGTGAAGTCGAAGAATTGGCGGAGTGGGATGATGCCAAAGCTCACCACTGTCACGAGCAATACCGCGAGCATGTAGAGCGTGCGAGCAAGGTGGGCCCGCTTATCGAGCTGGATGCCAAGCATGCGGCCAGCCAAAAATACCAGATACACGCCGTAGAAGGTTGCTACCAGCACTGTTATTGTTGCTACCTCGCCAAGGCGATCTGGGTAGAGTGTGCGGCCAAGCCAATACACACTAGCGACCGTTAGCCCTGTGAGCACTGCAATCGGTGCCACCGCCAGCAGGGTGTCGTGCCAGAAGCGCCGCGGGTCAATCCGGTGCCGCGGTGAGGGCGGAAAGAGCGTCCACATAATGGTCGGCATTGTCACGAGGAAGATATTCATAAAGGTAAGGTGGCGCGGTGCATATGGGTACATAATGCCGAGGGTGAGGGTAATGGCCAGTAACACGACACCATAAATAATCTTATGGAAGAAGAGCACGCCAATAAGCTCAATGGCCTGCATGATGCGATTACCTAGCTCCATTCCGAGGGGCAGTGACGTGAAGGAGTTGTTGAGCAGGATGATATCGGCAACGCGCCGGCTAGCTGGTGCACCCGCATACATCGCGACGCCAAGGTCGGCTCGCTTGAGCGCCAAGGCATCATTAACGCCATCGCCCACCATGCCAGTGAATCGCCCTTGGTCTGAGAAGTGAGCGATAAGCCGCTCCTTTTGCTCAGGCAAGACGCGGGCAAAGATTGTGTAGGTATCGGCCGCATCGGCAAACGCTGCATCATCGAGCCGGGCAAGCTCTGCCCCGGTGATGGCCGCCTCGGGCTGGTGAATCCCTGCTGCCTTGGCAATGTAGCTGACCGTCCGCGGGTTGTCTCCACTAATAACGCGAATCGTTACGCCCTGGCCCTGCAAAAACTGCACCGTATCGACCACGCCATGGCGCAGGCTATTGCGCAGGACGATTGCCCCCAGCGGCTGACCCGAGCCAGCGGCGAGCTGCTTAAGTGGCACGCTGCTGTTGGCAAAGCGGGCAAGCAGGAGGACACGCAGGCCGTCATTTGCCCAGGCGTCGATTTGGGCTTGCTGGGCTGGTGAGAGCGGGGCAAGCCGCGCCACAAACTCTGGTGCACCTAGCATCAGCGTCTGCATTGAGCCAGCAATCTCGGCCCGCACCCCCGCCATTTTCCGGCTCGATGAGAATGCCATCACCTCTTGGACGTGGGCGGTGGGTGCCTGGTGCGCGGCAAGAATTGCCTGGCCAGTCGCATTACCACCACTGGTTTCGTGCGCAACCAGGGCAGCGTAGCGGGCGAGTTGTTCATCACTGGTCGATACATCGAATGACGCAGCGTGCTCGAAGATAACGTCATCGCTTGTCAAGGTGCCCGTTTTGTCTACGCAGAGCACGCCAAGCAGTGCCATTGCTTCAATCGCCGAGAGCTTCTGCGGCAAGACCTTAGCCTGAGCCAGGCGCAGCGAGCCAAAGGCAAGCAGGAGCGAACTCGCCAGGAGCAGCCCCTCCGGCACAACGGTAATCGCCGCGGTGATAATCGTCTTGAGAATACTCACAGCTTGCAACCCCGCAAAGTGGTAGCGCGCGAAGATAAGCAGCGCCAGCACGACTGCACCGTAGGTTAGGACGGTAATGGCGCGCTGGATAGCGCGCTGGAGTGGGGTAGGCTGCGGCGCGTATTGCTTGAGCACAGTGCTGATTGCACCAGCCTTGGTGGCGCTACCAACTGCGGTGACGCGAGCGTGCGCTGTGCCCGCCACCACTGTTGTGGCTGCATAGATGGCATCGCCCGGTGCTTTGTCTACCGCAGCAGACTCGCCCGTGAGCATGCTCTCATTCACTTCGAGGCCCTTTGCGTCGAGCACGACACCGTCGGCGGGTAGCTCATCGCCAGTGTGTAGTGCGAGAGTATCGCCAACCTGCAGTGCATCGTAAAGCACCTCGGTGATGGTGCCGTCGGCTTGGACAACGCGAGCGCGCGGTGCACTCATGAGCTCGAGCTTGCGCAGGGCACGCTTGGCCCGAATCTCTTGCACGGCACCAATCAGCGAATTGACCATGATCACGAATGATATAAACCAGGCATCGCGATACTCCTGCACATAGACCAGCGCTATTGCAAGAAGCAAAATCGCCAATACGATGGGCGAGGCAAAGTTGCGCCGGATGATGGCCAGATAGTCCTTCATAACTTAATTCATTCCTCCTCGATGATACTGACACTTGGCAGCAACCCGCCAGCCACTGCGCGCGTCGCTATCTGCTTGGTAGATGTGGCCGTCCTTCACCTCATCAACGAGAATGAGGGCTGGGTTGTATGGCGCAAGGGTGCGATAGTACATAATGTCGCGATCGGTGATGCGCCCAAATCCGGGAAATATTTCGCGAAATTTTTGCCGGCCAAATTCATCAAAATACTCTGGCTGGCCCCGTGGCGGGAAGAATGTCTCAGCGCGCAGGCCAATTCGCACCGCGATCTTCTTGACATCGCCAAGCAAGAGGCGCGATGGCCCATAGACCAAGCAATAGAGCTGGCCGTCTGTTGCAAAAAACACTGATGCCTTGGCGGCAAGCCCCGCGGCAATATTGCGCGCCACCACGCGATCGATCACCAGCTGCACGCCAAAGCGCGCGGCGAGAGCCTTTTGCACATATGCGACATCCATGTGGTTACCAAAGTCCATGATAGTTATTATACCGGAATCTCGGCCTGGCCGCTAGAGTCGAGGCGGTGAGTGTGCGATAATGGAGACATGTCTGAACACGAATTTTCGACTCGATACACACACCTCAATAGCCAGCAGCGCGCTGCTGTCGATACGATTGATGGGTCGCTGCTCGTCGTGGCTGGCCCCGGTACTGGCAAAACAGAGCTACTCAGCATGCGCGCCGCCAACATCCTGCGCCAGACAGATGTGCTGCCTGAGAATATTCTCTGCCTTACCTTTACCGACAGTGGGGCAGCCGCGATGCGGCAGCGTCTGCGCAGTATCATTGGGGCAGATGCCTACCGCGTCGCTATCCATACCTTCCATAGCTTTGGCAGTGAGGTGATAAATCACCACCGGGAGTATTTCTATCATGGTGCATCACGTAAACCTACCGATGAGCTTGGCAGCTATGAGATTTTGCGCGGTATCCTTGGCAAGCTCGATCATCGGAGCCCTCTCAGTAGCAAGCAAAATGGTGAGTTTACCTATCTGCAGGACATTAGCCGGAGTATTAGCCAGCTCAAGCAGGCTGGTCTGAGTAGCGCAGAGCTTCGGCAGGTCATCGATGCGGACGAGGCGCTCGTGGCAGCTGTCGAACCACGCCTCAGCGAGGTCTTTGCCGCTGGGCGGATAAGCAAACCAATGGCCGGCAAGCTCGCCCCACTGGCAGGCGAGGCAGCTCAGCTGCCACTGCCGCCGTTGCCACCCACCATTTCACCACTAGCCGATAGCTTCTCGCTCAGCCTGGCTCGAGCGATCGATGAGACGCTTGATAGTGGCAAGACTACGCCACTGACCGCCTGGCGCAACCACTGGTGCGAGAAGGACGCTACTGGGAGTTATGTCCTGAGAGATCGCAAACGCCTTGGTAAGCTGCGTGCCCTCGCTGAAGTCTATGATGCGTATCTTACTGAGCTGAGCGCGGCTGGTCTATATGACTACGATGATATGATTCTCCAGCTCGCTCAGGCGCTCGATGCCCAGCCTGAGCTGCGCGCTAATCTTGAGGAGCAGTACCAATACATCATGGTGGATGAATTCCAAGATACCAACCTCGCACAGCTGCGCATCCTCTTTTCGCTGACGAGTAGCCCGGTCCACGAGGGTCGCCCCAACATTATGGCAGTCGGTGATGATGACCAAGCAATCTACAGCTTCCAGGGGGCAGATGTGAGCAATATTCATCGCTTCCGCAGCCACTACCGTGATGTGCAGCTGATCGTCTTGACGGATAACTACCGCTCTAGCAAGGCCATCCTCGCACCTGCCCGCGCCGTCATTACCCAGGGGGGTGATCGGCTAGAAGCGGTGCTTCCTGAGCTCGACAAGACGCTCACGGCCCACCACCAGCCAACGCAGACAACGGTCGACCTCGCCGAGCTGCCCACCAGCCTGGCCGAGCGCCAATGGCTAGCGCAGCAGATCCGCCAGCAGATCGACAGCGGCATACCGCCCGAGGAGATCGCCGTCCTTGCTCGGCGCCACCGCGAGCTAGTAGCACTGGTGCCGCACCTCCAGGCCGCAGGGATTGCTATCAACTACGAGCGGCGCGATAACATTCTCGACAACCCCGTCATCCAAGCACTTGAGCTGCTCGCGCGGGTCATCGACGCCATAGCAGCAGGGGAGTTTCCCACTGCCGATAGCCTGCTACCAGAGCTAATGGCTCACCCAGCCTTTGGCTTTGCTAGCCAGGATATTTGGCAGCTTAGCCTCCAGGCGTGGCGCAACCACCAAACGTGGGGCGAGACAATGATGGCCAGCCCAACCTTCCAGCCTCTGATGGTGTGGCTCATCCATATGGCGTGGCATGCGCAGCATCAGCCACTCGAGCTGGTGCTGGATGATCTGCTTGGCATCCCGCAGCCAGCCGCTGGCGAAAAAACCCAGGCCGTTGTAGCAAGTGTCATCACCGAATATATGGCACAGCAGATGGCCCAATTCGACCAACCCATCAGCCTCTCTACCGAAGCAACTCCTGCAATGCCCACCATAAGCTACCGCTCACCACTGTACGATTATTATTTCTCGCGCAAGAAGCTTACCGAGCAGCCCGACGCATACCTTGCCTGCCTCGAGGCCTTGCGCACGCTGCGCAGCCGCACGCAGGAGCATCGTGGTGATGACGAGACACTCCGGCTCGTCGATATGCTCGACCTCCTCAGCTTGCACCGGCAGTTCAAGACACCTATCACCACCATTCGCCAGCGCACCGAGGCGCATACTGGCCGCATTAACCTCATGACGGCGCACAAAGCCAAGGGGTTAGAGTTTGGCCATGTCTATATCATAGGCGCTATTGATAGCACCTGGGGGCGGCGCGTGCGCTCACCCGTGTCGCTCATCACGTATCCAGATAACCTCGCTATTGCCCCCGCCGGCAATACGTACGACGAGCGCCTCCGCCTCTTTTTCGTTGCTATGACGCGGGCGCGCGACCACCTCACCATCAGCTACAGCACCCAAGATGATACCGGCAAAGCAACGCTGCCGGCCAGCTTCCTCGACGGCGTCGACCTCACCGCCACCACTGTTGATATGCCCAACGACGTGCCAAGCCTCACCGCCCAGCTCACTGCCGATTGGCAGCGCCGCCTTGCGCCAGTTGGCACGCCCGAGCCCGATCTGCAGCAGCTCCTCCAGCCCATGCTGGAGCAGTATAAGCTCTCTAGCACCCACCTTACTGCCTTCTTAGACGTATCGCGCGGTGGGCCAGCAGCCTTTCTTACTAATTACCTGCTGCGCTTCCCGCAAGCACCCAGCCCACATGCCATCTACGGCAATGCCATCCACCACGTGCTGCAGCGTGCACACACCCATCTCACTGCCACGGGCAAGGTGCGGCCGGCCGAGGATATCCTCGGCGACTTTGAGCAAGAGCTGAATCGCCAGCCGCTGAGGCCAGAGGACTTCACATACTTTAGCCGCAAGGGGCTCGATTCACTGAGCACCTTCTTGCAGGCCAAGGCGCAGACCTTCCGCCCCGAGCAAAAGACCGAGCTGAGCTTTGCCGGCCAAGGAGTCGTGCTCGGTGATGCTCGCCTTACTGGTACGCTCGATCTTGTCGATATCGACCACACTGCCAATACCATCGCCGTTACAGACTACAAGACGGGCAAGCCCGCCCGCAGCTGGCAGGGCCGCACCGATGCCGAGAAGATTAAGCTGCACAAATACCGCCAGCAGCTGATGTTCTACGAGCTCCTCGTGCGCCACTCGCGCGACTATGCGCGCTACGACTTTGCCGGGGCTACGCTGCAGTTCGTTGAGCCAGATAAGGATACAGGCGATCTCCACCAGCTCAGCACCAGCTTTTCTCAGGCCGAGCTGGATGAATTTGCTCAGCTCATTGCCGCCGTATGGCGCTGCATTACCCAGCTCCAGCTGCCCGACACCAGCCACTACCCAGCCACCTACAAAGGCATCCTCGCCTTTGAGGAGGATCTGCTGCGGCGTATAGAAGAGCGAGAATAGCCGCTAAGCGCGAGCACTTGTGACGCAATAGGCAATGTATTCGCTATACACCCTTGCTGCAACGCGCTGCAGGAGAGAATGGGGTGGCTAATAGCTAAAGCACATGAGCAAGCTTTTTTGCTACCCTGGCCGAAACATTTTGGTGTAGTATATATGGCATTCTCAGCTCTTGTGCTGGCAAGTGGGGTTTTCTAGGGGAAAATACTCTGCTTATCTTTCTCTGATCCTTACAGCGGGAGCATGAGACTGTCTGGGTGCAATAAATCCGCATCGTCTGTCATTTGCTGCGAATAGTACATAGAATGAAACGAAACGTAAGAACAAAACGAGAATCTCTGCAAGACATGCGCATATTGATTGACAGACTCGCCGTATATTGGTATATATAGTAACAGCTCAAAACTGAGTGAACCCTGGTAGCTACCCGATGTAGCTACCTCGAGGCGCTCAGCACGAGAGCGTCCTTGAAAAAGGGTTCACCGACAATTCTGCCGAGGCTTCGGCGGAGAGGAGGTGAATACCTCATGTCTTTCTTCTTTAAATCGGAAGATAGCCGTCGCCAAGATGCGACGGCTAGGAAGACTAAGCAGGGCAAAACAAGATGCCCTGCTTGCGACGGCACCGGTATTTTTGGTATAGGTGGTCGTGGTAGTATGACCTCAAGGCCATGCTCCAAATGTAAGGGTGAAGGTTATATATAAACTTCACCCTTAGCAGCGGTCAGCCTCACGTGCGAGGCTGAGAGAGTAGGTATTAAGTATAGCAGAATAAGGCTATACACCTATCCGTCACTGGAGATAAGGAGTAGCCAGGCTCCTAACAATGGTGTTGTAGGTTCGATTCCTGCTATCTCCGCCATATGGCGAATGCTCCGCTTTCCCGCGTAGAGCACTGCCATAGCAACCGCCGCAGGTTTGCCTTTGTCGGACAACAAAGAGGGGCAAGGCGGTATCGTTGCCACTTGGGAGGCAACGATCGAAAAGTCTCATGCTGCGCGTTTATTGCCGCGCACCGTGCGCTTGCCACGGAGACTTCTTTAAAACACGTGAGACTCGCGAGATTCACTCGCGTCCTGGCCACCCGCCAGGACGAGCAGAACCGCTTGTAGTCTCTCCCTGGCTCCTGCATCCGCATCATGCGTTGAGGCAGGAGCTTCTTCCTTTTTTAGTACATAACCGTGGTATAGCTATAAAATTCAGGTGCTCACTACTTGACAATTATCGCTAGGTAGATTACAATTATTTCTACCCTTGCAAATAATTCGCCGGATCTGCTCCGGCTTGAGTTTTTGTAAGGAGTAGTCGGTCGATGGTGACCGACCTGGGATGGCCCGCGTGGTTGCGGGGTACGAGAGGCTTGCTTGTCAATGGAGACAAGTATTCGTGGGAACTCTCGTAGCAGGTTCGACTCCTGCCATCCCAGCTCTGTGAGCCCCCTCCAAGGAAATGCCTTGGAGAGTTGACCCAGAAAGGGGGTGGTCTATAAGACCATATTTTGCTCACATCGCCCCGCATCCACTGCGACACCCATCTACGCATAAAATAAAGCGTGGGTGCGGGGCTTTCCCCTGATATATTGTGTTATAATAGCTTGATATGACGTCGTTTTGGAATGATTTGCCGCAGCCGTTTTTTGTTTTGGCGCCGATGGAGGCGGTGACGGATGTGGTGTTTCGCCACGTGGTGCGGCGGGCTGGTGCGCCCGATGTGTTCTTTACTGAGTTTGCTAATGCGACGGGCTGGGTGCATGCTGGTGACAGGGCAATTGCTGGCCGGCTCGTCAGGACGGACGACGAGTACCCCCTCGTGGCGCAGATCTGGGGTGGCGAGCCAGGTGATATGGAGCAATTTGCCCAGCACTGCGCACGCCTGGGCTTTGCAGGGATTGACATCAACATGGGCTGCCCCGCCAAGAGTGCCATCAAGAGCGGGGGTGCAGCGCTGATTCGCAATCCAGACGTTGCGGTAGCCGCTATCGCCGCGGCCAAGACGGCTGGCTTGCCAGTCAGCGTCAAGACTCGCCTTGGCTACAGCACTGTGGATGAGTGGCACGCCTGGCTCACAACGCTGCTCCAGCAAAATATCGTCAATCTCACCATCCATCTGCGCACCAAGAAGGAGATGAGCAAGGTGGCGGCACACTATGAGCTGATCGATGACATCGTGGCACTGCGCGATGCAATTGCGCCGCAGACACTGCTCACCATCAATGGCGATATTCGCGATCGGGCGCATGGCATGGCGCTGGTGGCAGCTCACCCGGGCGTCAATGGGGTGATGATTGGCCGTGGGGTGTTTGCCGATCCATTTTGCTTTGCGCCGCACGCCGACGATACAGTGCAGAGTGCTGGCTCTCTGGTGCAGCGCAACTTCGCCCTCCTTCGCTACCACCTTGATCTCTTCGACCACTGGCAGCCACAGCTCGGCCGGCCATACGAGACGCTCAAACGCTTCTACAAGATCTACATTCGCGATTTCGACGGCGCGAAGGAGCTGCGCGACCAGCTGATGCACACCACCAGCACGGCCGAGGCACGGCACACCATCCACCAGTGGCATGAGACTATGCACACGTCTGAGTAGATGGTGTTTGTGCTATAGTGAAGGAAGGTGACATCCTCAAATTATATCGTCATGAGGACGAGCGGGAGCGATAGTTCTCCATCGGTATGGGCAGGGTAGTAGTGATGCTTGAGATATCCTTATCTATGAAGCAAGAAGCGTTTGCCATGATAGCTATTGCCAGGCAAAGCAAAAGAGACAATAATCAATAGACCTCTTAGTCGAAAGATTGGTTTAATTTACTTGTTATTTGCCACACCCAAGAAACTACTCGAGCACCGTCACCGTCATGCGTGGGCCGCACAACGCCATGATGGCAGCAAGGTTGTAGTAGAGCATGGCAGTGGCGGCCTGCTGCTGGGCAGTTGGGTCGCCCGGGTAGAGTGCTTCAGCTGAGGGTGTAAAGGCCCATGTGTCGATATTGAAGGCCTGGCGATGCTCGGGTGCGCGGTCGAATTCTTGTGCTAAGGCCTGGCGGTCGAGCGTCGTCCCCGTGCGCTGATTCATCACCACCACCGCCTCATGGTGGCTACCGTGCAACATATCGGTGTGAGCACCAGTGGGCTCAGCACTCTTTGCTAGCTGCGCGTCGACCATTGCCACAAGATCGTTGCCACTAGCCATAACAAGCTTGGACTCATCTGCTGCATGGCGAATGATCTGCTGGTGTGTTTCGTCGCTACTATCGCTACCAAGACGAAGCTCAGTAGCCAGGGCACGCAACTGCTCACCATGCTGAGCAATGATAGTGAAGATCGCACCCACTTTGTCGGCTGCAGCACAGCCAGCGTCTTCGCCATGAGCATAGTCATCCCGATGGACGCGCACCGTCACCGGTATCTGGCCAATCTGCCCCAAGACGCGCGCATTCGCTTCATTAATCGAATCGCTATTACCACGCACCAGTCGATCCGTCACTAGATAGAGCAAGCCACCGCCTGCACCATTTGGCACTGCTTCCGCTGTGCTGCCGGGTCGGCCATCCATGCACGCGCCAATGATGTTCTGTACTGCTGGCACATAGTACTCGCCGAGCCGCTGGACAAACTCTGCTGCGCGAGACCACTCTGGTGTATCGAGCTTACCAAGGCCATACTCGTTACCTAATTGGTAGGATACAACAAGCTGCTCATAACAATTACTTGTAGTCTTCTCATCATTACGTCGATAACTCTGTGCTTCATCTGATGATGAAGCACGTGAATAGAGTTCCGTCATTATATGCTATCTCTCTGCGCTTATCTCTGTTACCCTAATATTATACGCGATGCTTATTGTGGCGCCGGCGCAGGCCAGCCACCTTCAGACGCACGGCATGGCGGTCGACCAGTTGGTGCGCTTTTTCGAGCTCCACTTGGTTACTGGCGTTGTCGCGCTGCTTAAGGGCACGCTCAAGGGCGGCTTTACTTTCAGCCTCAATGATATCGTCGCCATGCTCGGCTTCGTCGACCAAGATGCGTACCTTTGTCTGGCTAATTTCGACCACCCCACCAGAGATGGCAAAGTACTCCAGATGGTCGTCACTGTCGTCCTTGGCGCGACGCACCGCCACAACGCCTGGCACTGCCAGAGTTACGAGTGGTTCGTGCCCCGGGAAGACCGCAATCTGCCCATCCGGCGTCGGTAGCATCACCTCATACACAGTCTCGTGTAGCTTGCTACCAGTCAGTGTCACAAGTTCTAAATCCATAGCCTTACTATAGCAGAGTAGCAGAGAAAAAGCGAGGTAGAAGGCAGGGTGATTTTTACTTCAAGCAAGAGAAAAGGGCGGGGAGCAGCAAGCCACATGGCGCTGCTCAACCCGCCCTTAGCGGTAGGGGTAACCTAGGAAGGTTAGAGCACTAACCCCCAGGCAAAGAGGGAGATAAAAATCCCCCCAATAGCGGCTACTGCAATGAGCAGCAACCCCGAGGCCTTTGGCAGGCGCTGGCCTGCCACGATGGCTCCTCCGAAGAGGAGCCACATGAGATACATCACGAGCCAGGGCAGCTCGTGAACCCCAAATGCCGTCCCACCGAAGTGAAACAGCATGAGGTAACTGCCAAGCGGTACACCCGCCCAGGAGAACACCTTGATTAGCCAGAAGGGCGCAACGTTACGCGCCTTTCTGGCTTCGCGGCGCATGGAACGATCGTCCCATGCGTTTTTCCTGTTGTGCATGAGAGTTCTCCTTCCATGCGTATCCTTGAGGCGCTGGTCGCCCCACCACTCTCAAGTGTGCCATATTTGATCGGGTAAGTCAAAGTGTGTCTATCTGAGGCTGAGCGCTTTACTGCTTTCTCATACTGTTCGCAGTAGATACTACTGTAATAAGCATATTTCTATACATACCAATATATCTTGATACTATATCTATTCTCTATGTATCGATATCTTTATACCCATGTCTCTATATCCATGCTATTCTCTATCTTTATATCTCCATATCCATCCATATCGATTTCTCTCCTATTATATATAAATATATATAAAAGAAGAGAAAAAGAACCCACGCTAACAGAGAAAAAACAGGGTAAAAAAGGCGAATTTCGAAATTCGCCTTTTTTGAAGGAAGAAAATGAGAGAAATGGCGAGGAAGATAGGCAAAGAAAACAGCAGCCAAACACAGAGAGAATATCTCGGTTGGCTGCTGCCGTATAAGAATGTGCAGGGAGCGCTAGTCTTGCTTCTCGCTCAGTGGCACTGACGACATGTAGAACCAGTTCTCTGGTTTGTCATCATACTTGCCACTCAGGATATCCTTGGCATCGCGGATGGTGTCAGCAAGCTTGAAGTAGCTTCCGGGGTTACCGGTAAATTGCTCGGCAACGTGGAATGGCTGAGCCAAGAAGCGCTGCAGGCGGCGTGCCCGGGCAACGATCTGCTTCTGGTCGTCGCTCAGCTCCTCCATACCCAGGATAGCAATGATGTCCTGCAATTCCTTATATTGCTGCAAGACGCGCTGCACTTCGCGAGCCACCTGATAGTGCTCCTCGCCAACCACCTCTGGGTCGAGCGAGTTAGAGCTCGAGTCGAGCACATCCACTGCTGGATAGATACCAATCTCTGTCAGGGCGCGGTTCATCACGATGGTAGCATCGAGGTGAGCAAAGGTAGTGGCAGGCGCTGGGTCGGTTAGGTCGTCGGCTGGCACATAGACAGCCTGAACAGAGGTAATCGAGCCCTTCTTGGTACTGGTGATGCGCTCTTGCAGGGCACCCATCTCTTGCTGCAGGTTTGGCTGGTAGCCCACCGCACTTGGCAAACGGCCGAGCAAGGCAGACACCTCAGCACCAGCCTGCGTAAAGCGGAAGATATTGTCGACGAAGAGCAGCACATCCTTACCTTCATCACGGAAGGCTTCGGCCATTGCTAGGCCAGCCAGTGCTACCCGCAAACGCGCCCCCGGTGGTTCGTTCATCTGGCCAAAGACAAGCGATGTCTTATCCAACACGCCAGCATCCTTCATCTCGTGGTAGAGGTCGTTACCCTCGCGGGTACGCTCACCTACACCAGCAAAGACAGAGTTACCACTATGGAATTTGGCGATGTTGTTGATCAGCTCCTGAATGAGCACGGTCTTACCCACGCCAGCACCAGCGAAGAGCCCCGCCTTACCGCCCTTGGTAAGTGGCGCAATGAGGTCGATCACCTTGATACCGGTCTCAAGGATCTCGGTCTTGTTGGACTGCTCAGTGAGAGCAGGGGGCTCAGCATGGATGGGCGCACGCTGCGCATCATCAGCCACCGGCTCGCCATCGATCGGCTCACCCACCACATTAAACATCCGCCCTTGCGTTGCTTCGCCCACAGGCACACGGATCGGCGCACCAGTTGCAACCACCGGCTGACCACGCTTGAGGCCATCGGTCGATTGCAGGCTAATGGTTCGCACCGTTTGCTCGTCAAGGTGCTGCGCTACCTCAAGCGTCAGCGTCTGGCCATCATGCTCGACGTGCAGGGCGTCGTAGATAGCTGGCAGCTCCACCTCGCGGTCGAACTCGACATCCACCACCACACCCATGATCTGGATGATTTTTCCTTGGTTTTTACTCATTCGTTTCTCCTCTCGATCATTTCATTATACTTTCTTTGCTTGCAGATTATTATGGCTATCTGGCGTCTTGGTACGATACTTCTGTATATACCGCATAGTATCACGGGCTGCAACACCGCAGTAAGTTAGCAATATCACAATTGGTACATATGGCAAGAGACTACTGACGACTGGTAGTTCGGCACACGCCATAATAGGCTGAGCCGGCCAGGCAAGGCGAGCAATATCATTGGCCTGCGCCTCCACGCCATGCACAGCAAAGGATACAAGAAAGCCCGCAACATACGAGCCAAAGCCAGCAAGGATCACAACTAATAGGCCAGTCGTAACACTCACAAAGCTCGCACTATGTCGCTGGCCATACCGCCAATACCACAGCCCACCGAGAGCAAACGGCAACATAAGCGCAAGGCCAAAGAGTAACCCCTCACCACGGCTAGCAGACAGCATCAGAATACCACCCACAAGAAGCAACACCACACACACAAGCGCATACATGATAAGCGCAGCTATCACGATACGCGCGTAGTATTTCATCCCATTGCCTCCACACCAGCGCTAATCTCGGTCAGCTCTTGCGTGATGGCACCTTGACGCTGTTTGTTCATCTCGAGTGTTAGGTCATCGACAAGGCTAGTAGCGTTATCGGTGGCATTCTTCATAGCAAGCATACGCTGGCTGTGTTCACTCGCCCGAGCATCGAGCAGAGCTTGGTAGAGCCGGGCACTCACCATGCGCGCAGCGATGGTGTCGAGTACTGCTTGCGGGCTTGGCTCGAAGAGTGCTTCATCATCTGGGATTACCTCATCGTCATCCACCGCATCGAGCTGCTCGGCATCAAGGCCAGCGGGCAAGAGGTGGATCGTGTCAGGGTGCTGCGTCATACTGCTATAAAAGCGGGTAAATACGACGTCGATCGCATCGACCTGCTTACTCACAAACATATCGTGCGCGGTGTCGAGAATTGCCCGGAAGGCTGGCCCAGTTGGGCGATCTGGCACATCCTCGTACACCCCAACCACCTGCGTATCTTTAAGACGAGCAACAAACTGCGCCGCCTTGCGCCCCACCGCAATGGTAGTATTGTCAATCCCCGCTGTATCGTCATCGCGCAGGAGCTGGACATAGCGCTTCAGAACATTGCTATTGTAGGCACCAGCCAATCCTTTATCGGCGGCAATGACGATGATCAAGCGGCGCTTGACTGCGCGCTGAGCAAACAGGGGGTGATCGTCGGTCGCACCCTGGCGCGAGAGGTAGCGCAAGAGGCCACGTGCTGCTGTGGTATACGGCGCAGTGGTGCGGCTTGCATCTTGGGCACGGCGCATCTTGCTCGCTGCCACCATCTGCATTGCCTTGGTGATCTGCTTGGTACTCTTAACCGAGCGAATCCGTGCTTTGAGCTGTTGCGTATTGGGCATAGCGACCTCCGTTGCTTACTCCGCAAATTCCTTGGCAATTTCGCCCGCGGTTGATTCTATCAAGTGGCTGAGTTTCTCATCAGCGCCAAACTTCTGGTCGCCCTTATTGAGGGTGCGCATTTGTTCCTTAGCCTCGGCCCAGAGACGGCTCAGCAGAGCATCTTGCGCGGCTTTGATCTTCGTGGCTGGCACGGTGTCGAAGTAGCCTTGGCTCACCGCCACAATGCTCACCACCTGCTCCCAGACACTCATTGGCTGGTACTGTGGCTGCTTGAGGAGCTCTGTCAGGCGCTGGCCACGGCCAATCTGCGCCTTGGTCTCAGCATCAAGGTCACTTCCGAACTGAGCAAAGCTTGCCAACTCACGGAACTGACTCAACCCGAGCTTGAGGTTACCACTGACACTCTTGAGCGCCTTTGTCTGCGCCGCACCACCAACACGCGACACCGAGAGACCAGCACTAATGGCTGGGCGAATACCTTGGTAGAAGAGATCTGTCTCCATAAAGATCTGCCCGTCGGTGATGGAAATCACGTTGGTGGGGATGTAAGCGGAGATATCGCCTGCCTGAGTCTCAATGATCGGCAGAGCAGTGAGCGAACCTGCCCCAAGCTCATCACTTAGCTTGGCACTGCGCTCGAGTAGGCGGCTGTGCAAGTAGAACACATCACCTGGGAAGGCCTCGCGCCCTGGTGGGCGACGCAGCAGCAAGCTCATCTGGCGGTAGGCGACAGCGTGCTTGGTGAGGTCGTCATAGATCATCAAAGCATGGCCACTGTTGTCGCGAAAGTACTCACCCATGGCAGTGCCGGCGTATGGCGCGAGATAGAGTAGGGAAGCTGGGTCGCTTGGGCTGGTCGCTACCACGATAGTCTGGTCCATCACACCTTCTTCTTTCAGGCGCTCGACCAGGCGAGCAATCTTACTCAGCTTCTGCCCAACGGCAACGTAGACATTCACCACGCCAGTCTTTTGGCGGGCTTGGTTGATCATCGTGTCGAGTGCGATTGCCGTCTTACCAGTTTGGCGATCACCAATGATGAGCTCGCGCTGGCCACGGCCAATCGGGAACATCGCATCGATGCTCATAATACCAGTCATCAGTGGCTCGTGCACGCTCTTGCGGCCCATCACACCAATCGCCTCACGCTCTACGAGGCCGCGCTGCGTGGTAGTAATAGCTGGGCCACCATCAAGCGGCTCACCGAGTGGGTTCACCACGCGGCCAAGCAGCTCCTCACCGACCGGCACGCTCAGGACCTCGCCCTTGAGCTTAACGCGGTCGCCAGCAGCAACACCTTGGTCGCTGCCAAGCAGCACAGCACCAATTTCATCTTCCATCAGGTTGAGGGCAAATGCCTCAACGACACCTGTTTTGGTCTCGATCTCGAGCACCTCGCTATAGCCAGCGTGGCGCAAGCCATGTACCCAGGCCACACCATCACCCACTCGGGTCACGATACCGACCTGCTCTAGTCCCTCAGAGGCTTCCAGGCCTGCGATCGCTTGCCGCAAGCTCTCGGACAACTCTGTAACCGTTGTTTCAGCCATGTATAATTCCTCTTATTTCGTGCCCGCAAGGGCGGTTAATTTGTGTTGGATAGTGCCATCATAATGCTGGCCTGGCAGAGCAATCTTTACGCCACCGATCACCGACGGATCGACAACCTGGCGGAGCTGTACTGACGTAACCGGCGCAGTGCCACTCTGCTCAGCAAGTGCCGTGACCTCTGTTGTGAGCTGCTTCTGCAAAGCAGCCGACAGTGCATGTGCCGTCGTGACCTCAGCGACAACGATACCACGCTCAGCCAGCGCTTCCTCAATCGTTGCTGCCACCACATCGACATCGCGCGTTGCACGGGTGTCAATAAGATAGGCGGCAACTTGACGCAGTAAGGCAGACACCTCAGCACCAGCAGCAATCTGCTCAGCAATATACGCAGCGAGGCGGCGGCGCGAAAAACCGGCCGCCATCAGCGCTGCTCCTTATCGAGTGTGGTCAGATGCTTCTCGATCAGCTGGCGGTCTTTCGACGCGTCAACAGTCTCAGCAGTTACTGCACGCGTTGCCTCGACGACCATGTCGACCATCTCACGGCGCAGTGCCCGCTTGGCCTCAGCCAACTCTGTCTGCGTCTGGGTGCGAGCCGACGCTAAGATGCGCTCGGCCTGCGTGTGGGCGTCGTCTTTGGCGTCGTTCACCATGCTAGCTGCCTCAGTCTTGGCAGCGGTCACAATTTCTTGTGACTCGTGGCGGGCTTTCTTGAGCATTGCAGCAGTGCGCTCCTCGGTCTCGTCAGCTGCCTTTTGCGCTTTCTCAGCTGCTTTGAGGCCATCGCGAATCTTCGCATCGCGCTGATCGAGCATGTCGAGCAGTGGTGGATAGACCCACTTCTTCAAGACCAAGAGCAGCACCACAAATGCCACCATTTGCAGGACAAACAGCTGCCAATCAAGACCAAGCGACGAGAATAAATCGCCACCACCCGCCTCTGTCGATGCAAAATAGTGCAGGGTATTCACGAGTGCGAACTCCTTACATCACCTTGCCGACGATCGCGGCCACAAAACCAATGATAGCCAAAGCATCGATAAACGAAATACCAAGGATCATCATGGTGCGTAGGTCGTTAATCTTCTCTGGGTTGCGGCCCGCTGCCTTCATAGCGCTAGCACCGATCCAGCCACACCCAATCGCAGCGAACGCCCCTGGAATAGCATACGTCAGGGTAAATGCGATGTCTTTCATAATTATTTCTCCTTATTTAGTTGTTACCAATGTTATTTTGCTCCTTCGGTCACGAGGTTCGCGTCTGAAGAAGTCGAAGTGCTTGAGTGCGTATCTTTTTCCTCATCACCGCCGTGATGCGCCAACCCGAGTGAAATAAACACGGTTGAAAGCATAAAGAAGATATAGGCCTGAATGCCACCAAC
The DNA here is from genome assembly GCA_938018005.1 of uncultured Candidatus Saccharibacteria bacterium. Lineage (GTDB taxonomy): Bacteria > Patescibacteriota > Saccharimonadia > Saccharimonadales > Saccharimonadaceae > Saccharimonas. The sequence continues at coordinate 29,624 of CALIJG010000020.1, forward strand.
AAATAGTTCAAAGATATAGAATGGTTGCAACACCGCTGGCATTGCCGCCTGAGTGAGGTAAGCGATCATCGCGATCAAAATCTCACCCGCCAGCACATTACCAAACAGACGGAAGGACAGGCTCAGCAAGCGCGAGAACTCTGCCACAATCTCGAGAATCCCGACAAAGGACATGATCGGATCGCGCAGTGGGTTAACAAAATACCGCTTGAGATTGCCCACAAAGCCGAGCTCGCGGGCTGCGTATACCTGTGCCATAACGATCGTAACGGCCGCGAGAGCGAAAGTCATGTTAAGATCGGCATTTTGGCCCCGGAATAGTGGTGTATGGCCAACCATCACTGGCCCGACAACTGGCAATAACCCGAGCCAATATTGCGCGGCGATAAAGAAAAACATTGTAATAACAAGGGGGGCAACACGCCGCGTCCATTTCTTGCTGGGGATGACCTGCCCAACGGTATTGTACAGCCCCTCAAAGCACCAGACAGTCAAGCGAGTTGCAAAGTTCGCCTTCTTCTTACCCAGCACCGCAGCACGCGTGCGGAACATGAGCCAAGCCAAGACGATGAGACCCAGCAGACCAACGAGATTGGCATTAGTAATTGGCCAGCCAGCGATCGAAAACACCTCGTCTGCCTTGACTGAGATGTGTGGCACTGCCGCAAAAAACATCATGTGCGATGACCTCCCTTAATTTGGTGCGTAATGAGCCCAGCTGCAAGGATAATGCCGACCACGAGGCCAGCAAACATCAGCCACGGCTTGGTTGCAAACTGCCGGTCTGCCCAGACTCCGAGCAAAAACAACCCAACAGTTGGCACCGCCATTCGCCAGGTTGTCCCAAGTAGGGTACGCCACAGCACACTAACCACTTGGCTACCGTGCGAGCGGGCATTCTCACGAGACTCCGTACTCATATGGCCTTATTGTACCAGGAGGCTCAGCAGACGTAAAGAGGGAAGCGGCAGTCGGGTATTACATTAACTTTTATAACCATTCCTCAAGAAGCGTGCGTGTGAAGCAACTGGCGTCGCATTGCAAAGCCGCGTATACTAGAGCTATGCCACGCCGCAACAAAACGCCCAAGCACCAGCCCTACCGCCCACCGCGCAGCGAAGCAGCTAAGAAGCGCTACCCGAGCCGTGCAGCTGCCTTGCGCGCCATCACCGAGCTCCGCAAATACCAGCTGGATGTGCAGTTACGCGCGTATCAATCGCCGCACGATGGTGGCTGGTATCTGACAAGCCAGTATACCACAGAGGATTAGCCTCCCTCCCCACACTCATAGAGCTAATGCTGAGAAAAAAGCTGTGCACCGTACACTCAGCACGCTTGCCAACTCCATCACCGTCCATGCTATACTAGCAAGAGCGAAAGGGGATAAGTATGAATACAACACCATCAGTCATAGTATATAGCGCAGAGTGGTGCGCCTATTGCAAAACAGAGAAGCAATATCTCGACAAGCTGGGCGTGAGTTATACCGTGAAGGACATCGAGAAAACACCTGGCGCTCAGGATGAGCTCGCTGCCAAAACTGGCGGCAAAGCCCAGGGCATTCCAGTTACAGATATTGCTGGCGAAATCGTCTACGGCTTCGACCGGGCTCGGATTGATGAGCTCCTTGCAGCAAAGGGATTATTGCCAGAAGCATAGCTTGGCTATGTATCACAGTCAACTCACTGCTTGGGAAGGGCAGTGAGTTTTGATATTACTGCTCTTTTATACACGAAGAGAGCGAAGCTGCATACGTAGTATATATAATGTTGTTCAGACCTTTTTTATTTGACTCAATAGAGTACGATTTTGCAATTACATATATTGCTGATTTATTATTTATAACAGAGGTAATATATTGATTACGAGGTATAGATAATACTCATTTAGTGTTAGAGTTTCTAATCTATATTGACTAGCTATAGGACTCTTCATTCAGATCACTATTTTGCACACTGTAAGCATCTTGCGCTGCCACTAGTAGAACTTCACGTGGCGCTGGGCATTTGTGTTTTTGTTGGCACGGGGTGTTGGGTTGGTGGTGGTTGTATCATCGCCGAGCTGGCCGTTGGAGTTGTTGCCTACCGTAAAGACTTTGCGGTTGTTAGTATAAACCACCGTTGTGCCATAACCCGAGCGCACATACGATGCTAAGTTGCCCTGCGTGCCAAGGACGAGCATTTGCTGCGGAGTGGGGTAGATGCCATTGGTGCCACCACCGACATGTCCAAGGCCTAGCTGGCCAGTTATATTGCTCCCCGCACCAAAGACGCGACCATCGCTGGTGACGACGAAAACATTCGCATTTTTAGGGTCAATACCGTTAGAGGTCGTCCAGGACGAAACAGCCTTGACGCCAGGAGGGAGGATGAATTTAACTGGGGTTGGATTATATACCTGACGCTTGTGGGCATCAAGATTGGATGTATCGACATAGACGCCATTGCCCAGCGCACCGTTATTGAGGCCAAAGGTCTTAACCTCGCCGTTAGCATAGACCATGGTGGTAAAGTACTGGTCGGTCGTGATGTCTATTACTCCAGATGGTGCAATACGCTCGAGTGTTGGGTTGTATGGCAAGAATGTTCTGTCTGTGTAGTACTCGCACGAAGTCATCTTTGTTTCGCCACCGGTTGCTCCATTAGCCTCAGCGATACACAGGCCTCGGCCGCCAATGTCGGTGCTATTGCTAAGATAGATGTGATTCCACGAACTCGCTGGGTAGCGAAAGTCAAAGCGTTTGCCATTAGACCACCAAGCACACCACCGCATACGCGTCTCTTCATTATTATGGCCGGTTGCTTCGACGCAGCGGTTTTGGCCTCCACCTGGGTTTGACTCGACTTGCAGGGCGTTATTCGTCCGGTCGAAGTGCCACTTTTGGTTTGCAGCAGCACCCGAGCACTTTTCTGTCCTGAGGTTTGCCCCCACCGCCGCCAAGCAACGGTCTGACACCCCCGCACGCAGCCGGAAGGTCGGCACACCAGCTTGGCCATAGTTTGTCTTGCCAGCTGAGTAGACTGCCCCTGCACTATCGCGAATATAGACCGTATCGCCGTCAAAGGCGAGCTGCACCGCCTTGGTCTTGCCAGGCTTGCCAAAGTCACCCAGGCGAACGGGTGCTCGCCGCTCATTGATATCGCCCTGAGCGAGCTGGCCAAAATCATTATTGCCCCAGCCATAAACCGCACCACTCTCACCAATCGCATAGGCTGTCTTGCTGTCGACCGCCCAGGAGTGAGCATCGGCCCGGATCTTCTCAGGGAAGGGCATTTTGGTTGGCGTCTTTATTGTCGGAGCGGTCGAGTTAATGCCAGCAACGCCTTTGTCGTTGGAGCCAGCTACATAGACGTTCCCCTGAGATGTTACGACAAAGGTGACAATCCCCAGCGGCGAAACAAAGGTCGCAACATTGTCATTGCCAGGCAGTACAAACTGGACGGGGTTTGTTACCCATGCAATAATTTGGCTCGGGTTGCCAATCTGCCCAAAGTTATGCAGCCCCGCACCCCACACCTCGCCATTCTCCGTGAGGGCAAACAGGTTACGGCCATGAGAGAGAAAGTTGGTGTAGGTGCGCACGACGCGCTTGTTAGCAGGAATATTAAATTGCTTGAGCGTGAGTGTATCAGTAGTTGAGCCAACACCGAGCTGGCCAAAACCATTAAACCCTGCCGAGCGAGGCCGCCCAAACTCATCGATGACGGTAAAAAATGCTCCGTTAAATGTAAATCCACCACCAGCCGCATAGCCAAACGAGACACTATCGAGCAATGTACTCAGGCCCGCCTGGCCTGCCAGGCGATACTCATAGCTCTTCCACGCTGCGCCATCCGTCGTGCGGATAAGCTCCGTCCGGCCCACCGCCGTAATACGCTGAATACTCCCTTCGCGGCGCTCTGGCTCACCCACTTCAAAGGTCGTGCGCACATTGCCATCTTGTTGAATATACTGGGTGCGCCCAGCTACTACTGCGCCTTTGCAATCGGTGTTGGGTCGCAACTTCGCGCTATTAGACCACTGAGCAAGGTCGTTATTAAGCTCAAGGCATTTACTGGCAAGCACAACGCCACTTTCTGCCGCCTCACGAGCTAAGCGCCGGTAGTGCTGAGCGTAGAGCCCCTCGCGAATCGCCGTCGATGCAGACGCCGCCACGAGGAGTAGCATCATTGCCACCACCGATGCCACGATCACTGTTGGCAGAGCAAACCCCGCGCTTGATCTATTTTTGTTCACTAGCATTGCTTCTACAATAGCGTAGATTGCAACCGTAAGCAATATGCTGGTATGAAATTGTGTATATAATCAATCACTACAACTGATTTTCGTGCTCCACCCGAGTGCAGTAGTAAATAGAGAGCAGAGAAGTGGAGACTTGTTGTAATGCTCACGTTCACCACTACGAGAGGTGAGTCTACCAAGCATGTGAGCTCTCATGATACTGAAAGATATGTACTTGAGAGAAGGGGCGTGGTGAAAGCGATTGATATTTTTCGGCAAGATTCTCTTACTGCGCCCCGATCTGCACCACCTCACCACCCAACTTTTGTCGAAAGTAGTTGTCGTGGCTGACGTAGAGGATAGCGCCAGTATAGCGCTCTAGTGCCGCCTCGAGCTCTTCGATACTGGGCAAGTCGAGGTGGTTAGTAGGTTCATCGAGGATGAGCAGCTGCGGCTCATTAGCTAGCATGCTAATAATCTGGAAACGCGCTTTCTGCCCACCACTGAGGCGAGCAAGCGGCACATCGCTATCCGTCTCAGCAAAGAGGTAGTCGCTCATCAATTGGCGGAGCTTGGTCTGGCCAATTGGCAATCCACGGTCGAGGTGCATCTGCTCAATCGCTTGAGCCAGTGTGAGGTTAAGATATGTCGGGGCAATCTCTTGCTCATACACGCCAATTCGAATATGGCTATCGAGCTGCAGCGAGCCACTATAGACAATAGGCGTATCGCTACCTCTGTCTTGCACCAGATTTTGCGCGGCGAGTAGTTCTCGAATAAGTGTCGTCTTGCCCGCGCCATTGCGGCCACGCAGCTCCACAGCTTCACCCTCACGTAGATCGATATTCACCCCCTCAAACAAGATCCGTTCGCCATAGCCCAGCGCCAAATCTCGCACCGCTACTAGCGTGCGCTGGCTTCGCATTGCACCATCGCGCATACTGAGGCGAATCGTTCGCGCCTTAAACTTCTGGTAGCGATCAGCCATCTTATACTCCAGTTGTGCCACGTTGTCGCGATCAATCCAAAACGTTGGCTTCTCAATCTGCTCAAGCTCCTCAAGCTCGGCCATAGCCTGCTGCTCACGCTGCTTAAACTGTTTGATAGTACCAGGGTCACGCGCTCGCTCCTTCATCCGGCGGAATTGCACTACCTTATCCTTCACATTAGCAATCCGCCGCTCGACCTGTTCATACTCATGCATCGCGTTGCCTGTCGCCGAGGCATTTTGACGGAGATAGGCATCGTAGTTGCCTCGGTAGCTGAGGGCTGTGCCATCTTTTATCTCAACGATCCGATCCATCTCTGCGAGCACATCTCGGTCGTGGGTAATGACGAGCATCGCTTGCTTCGCGCCCTTGAGCCAGTCGATAAACTGCTTCTTAGCGACATAATCCATATGGTTCGTTGGCTCATCGATCAGTGCAAGGTCGGCCTGGGCGTGCATAATCTTCACCACCTCCACTAGGCGCTTCTGCCCACCACTCAGGCTCGCCAGATGTCGCTCACCATAGCCTGCCATTTGGAAGTTCTTTAGCTCCTCCGCCACTAGCTCCTCGATCTGGTAGAAGCCCTTTTGGCCAAAGCGCTCCAGCGCCGCGGTGTATGCCTCGATTTTGTCCATGTCGTCGCCCATCGTCTCGGGGTAGATAGTGATAATATGGCGCAGGCGGGCATATTCCGGCAGACCACGCAAGATATATTCGAGTACTGTGATATCGCCGCTGTCGTGGTGCTCTTGGGCCGTCGCTACTACCACACTGCCACGCTTGAAAATAATCGAGCCACTATAGTCATCATCTACCCCTGTTAGCATACCAAACAGTGTCGACTTGCCCACGCCATTGCGCCCCACCAGGCCTACCTTCTCGCCATCATTCACACTAAACTTTACATCCGTCATCAGCATCTTCGCCCCAAACGACTTCTCGGTAATGGCAATATCGGCAATCATAGGGGATATTATAGCATGGCGAGTTATATCCTTTGCGGGCAGGGGAGTAAGTTGAGCACTCCGCATTATTATTCTGTTATTTTTACGACACTCTTTCCATACATTTAGCGGTATAATGGTCTGCAGACACGCTAGAAAATAACAGAAAGGATTGTTTATATTATGAAGGGCAAGCAACTCGCTTTTGTTAAAAGTGATGGCATTACGCTCGCAGATTGCGACAATGTTGTCACATCCTACGGTTTGCAAACAGCACTCTTTCCGCGCAATATCCCCTCACGCGAGATAGCGCGGCATTCGCCAGATGAGCTGCAATCTATGGCAACGAACGAAATGCTTGAGGCCAATATTCATTTTACGCAAGAAGAGCAAGCGATACTATCCAAATTCATTGATCCGATTGCTGATGTTGATAAACTTATGGCAAGCGAACTTGCTCAAGAATGCTTGCTTATCAAAGGGAGGAACGGGACACTGAGTGACATGATTCAGTTCATCGAGGCAAGTCTTACAGCAGATAGCAAAGCCGACGCTAATATCTCCACAACAGAGTAGCTAACAAACCTCTCACATATACGAGTGACTGCGACAAGAAACTTCAGAGGCTACAATATCCATCGCATCTGCTACAATAGAAGAGACATATGAGCAAATCCCATTCTACCAAGCTGCCAGTACCAGCTATTGTCAATCGCCGCGCGCGGTTTGATTATGAACTGAGCGATGACATAGTGGTTGGTATGAACCTGACCGGCCTAGAGGTGCGCGCCGCCCGCGAAGGTCACGTGCAGCTCAAGGGGGCATATGTGACGATTCGCAATAGCGAGCTGTGGCTTAATAACGCCAGCTTCTCGCTGCGTCACAACGAGCAGGGCCAACCAAATGCTCGAACAGTCAGCACCAGCGCACGTAAGCTTCTGGCGAAGCGACGCCAGATCGAACAACTCGCTGCTCGCAAGAAGGACGGTTATACCATCGTCCCCACGAAGCTCCTTACCAGCGGTCGCTACATTAAGCTCGTCATTGCCCTCGGTAAGGGCAAGAAACGCTACGACAAGCGCGAAACCATCAAACGCCGCGATGTGGAGCGAGAGCAGCGACGGGCAGTGCGGTATATATAGGCCACAAAACAAAGAAACATCAAGCCAACGCGATCCCCGCCGAATCGTAAGCATAAGGCTATACAGCAGCTCTGTCATTTTTGACGTGTTACAGCAGGCTTATCAAGGCTCTATTCCTGGTCATTACTACGACCTAGCGCCGTTCGCGCACGGTGCAATACAGACGAAAGCAGCCCAAAACGGTCTTCACTTGGCAGCTGAGCGGCAACGTTATGTTTGCTAATGACAGATTCATACAACCGAATAAGTTTACGTACCTGATTTCGCTCTGTAAAGCGTAGTGCGAGTTGTTTACTACGCCTACCAAATTGCTGGCGCTGCTCTGTATTGCAGAGTAATCTCAAAACCTGAGCTGCCATATCCGCTGGATCATTATTAGCAAAATAACCATTCTCGCCATCGCGCATCACTTCTGACAGCTCTCTATCAACGAGGATAAGTGGCTTACTTGCGTGAGCTGCCTCATGAATTGCCCAACCTTGCGTATCCTTGAGCGATGGAAAAGCAAAAACATCGAGCGACGCATATGCAACACCAAGCTCTTCGCGTGGGATCGACCCAGTAAAGATGATTCGGTCAGGGTAGCAAGACTGCGCCGCCATCTCTTCAAGTGTTTGGCGGTAATCGAAGTCACCCACAAAAATTAGCTTAGCATGCGGCCTTTCACGACCAATCACATCAAAAGCTTCTATAAGAAGTGGAAGATTCTTCTCCTCACCAAGACGGCCAACATAGCCCACTACTTCATCATCACTCTCGATACCCCAACGTTGACGAAATGCTTGTATCTGTGCTTTTGTTGGTCTTGGAATTGCATCAACGCCATTTGGCATAAGTGTCACATCATAGAAGTATATTTCATCTTGCCAACTCTCTAGCTGTACTTTGCTCTTACGACTAAGGGCAATCACTGCATCAGCACGGCTATATATCATTGTAAGAGCCCGCTTGATGATATCCTGACTCCACTTAACTCGCCCAAGACGTGGACGCTGTAACTTAACTATTTCAATAATATCTCGCCACTGCAATTTAACACTGAGCGGAAAAACAATGTTAACTAGTGCCAATATACCCGGCAGTACATTTGGATAATCCTCTACAAACTCGTACAGATCAGTGCAGTGCTGCACAATAAAAGGAATATCATACTTACTTGCCGCATTTACACCAAGCGTCCCGACCTGAGCTGGAGTAAATATATGAATAATATCTAGGTCAAGATCTTGGATCTTACGCAAAATCGTTGGTGGAAAAAATAGAGCATAATCGGATGTGTCAAAAAAACCATTCTTGACACTTGGTATCCAGATGATATGATCATCCTCGCTTGTACGCTCTCGAATTACACTTGCGCTGATTGTCCGCGCTGGGCAAAAGACATAGACAGTATGACCCTCAGCCTCGAGATGATGTTTAAGACTATCAACGACGTACGTAATGCCATTGATAGTCGGGTGGTAAGTGTCAGTAAAAAAGCCGATACGCATAAATTAACTAGCTTATATTTTAGCATGTAACAGAGCAAGAGACAATAAAGATAGCTCTTAGTGTAATAGCACCTTCTTGTATAGTGTTACTAATTGTTCTGCTCCGGCAGCACTATCAAAGCGCCGCGCAATATGCCGAGCACGCTGCTTTGCTTGATCGTAGAAATGTTTATCCTGCATAAGGCGTTCTATATCCCGAGCAAATGATTCATCGTCTGCCGCCATAAGTGCATCTGCACGAAATGTACCATCATAATCTGGAATATCCCGTAACACAATTGGCAAACCTGCAGCAGCCGCTTCAACAATAACTAAACCAAATGTCTCTTGTTCAGATGGCAACATAAAAGCATCACTTGCAGCATAATATTTAGGCATATCCTTGAGATCAACCTGGCCAACAAAATGAACATTGGGTGGAGCACTCTCAATCATGCGCGTTATATGGTTATGCTCTGCAGCAAGGTGCTTAAACGGCATGCTCCCCACCCAAATATAGGCAATATTAGGAGTGCGCTTAGCAACTTCTATGAATGTATCAATTCTTTTGCGTGGTTGCGTTTGTCCTGCGCCAATAACAACAAAAGTATCGCTACTTATACCTAGCGAACGACGTATCTCATCACGACCGCCAGCTTGAATATATTTCGTTGTATCAATCGTATTATATACAACCTCGATCGGCTTCTTAACGCCAAGATTTATCAACCCTTGCTTTGTTTCATCAGACACAGCTAATACAAGATCTGCTCGATTGTAGAACCACCGCAAATACAACCGCGCAATCCACAGCCAATATCGCGTCAGTATAAATGATCCAACAAACGAATCTGGCAAGACGTGGGCCGACACCACTTTCTTGCGACTCTTTTTACTCAACATATGCCTCAGGGAATAAAAGCCAATCGTCTGTATGTGGACTATGTCGGACGTGCGCATAATATTAGCTTGAATATCGACATCGTCGCGTTTTGCAAGGCAATCAAAGTTCTCTTTATATGCAGTATGCACACCATGTCCTTGCACAGTAAACTCGCTTTCAGAAACCATGGTGACGATTATTTTACTGTTTCTCATACGAAGCAATTATACAGTATATTTAGTGCATCCGCTACTTTGGTCTTGTGTTGTATTAGCTTACTTAATTACGAATGTTTTTGTACACCAAAATTCTCATCATAGACAGCAACAAGCGCCTGTGGGATAGTAAGAAATGAGTGGCTATGATTATGAACTATCAATTGCTCTACAACGGGTGGTACTCCTTTTGCATGAGCAAGCGCATATGCCATTATATCGTTAACCGCCTCATGTCGATTCATTGCACTCTCACTTGGTGATACAACACGAAGCTTCTCCCGAATGCATGGCAATGCTTCAGCAAGATCATCTGCAAAGCCAGGCTCCGCTAAACCAATCGGGTCAGTCAGGAATTGCTCTCGCCATCCACCTCTCGTACCCTGAGCAGTGTCTCGCAATGCGCTCTTCATTGGGTTCTTCTGTAGCTCAGATTCATAAGGGTCGAACTCAGCTTGAATATATTTCTTAAGGTGGCTATTTTCGGTTATGCCAAAACCTGTCAGTAGTCGCATAAGTCTTGTAATACGTGTTTTTCCGTACGATTCTCCACTTACTGGATCATTTATAGTAAGACTATTAATATGAGAATCAAAGTAAGGTACAGCGGCTGTCATCGTCCGCCCACCAAATGAGTGTCCATAAAGCTGTATATCACGACCTTCTGCCACAACATCAATTGTCTGCGCAATTTGTTCACCATAACCAGCAAAATTACCGTGCCGAACCTCTTTGCGAACAGCAGCTGGTAGCATATCAGAGCGTCCACTTCCCGGTGGATTTATCATAACAAACAACTCATCAGGAGCATTAGCAGCAAGTGTTTGTCCCTCATAAATTGCAACAGGGTGTCGTAAATTTCCACCCCAGCCATAAGCAACACCTCGTACTACTTCAGCTTGCTTATTGCCGACCAAAGCAGCTTCAACTGCAATACCACCTACACGGATACTCACTGGATTAGTCATTGCCTCAGCCACTTCAGCATCTCGTTTCTCATCGTTACCACCCTTTGGGATAGCATATAGTTCTGTCTGCTGGATTTCTATCTTTGTATCGTGCGATAAATATGGATTATCAGCATCTAGCTGCCTTTGTGTCATTACCAATCCATTATCAAACCCGTAATCAACTCTTTCTTGTCTCATGCTATTTTTTCTCCCACATAATAAGCAACATCTTTTAGATAAACTCATAATAGCTCTCTCTCTCTCTTTAGATTTGTCAAGGATATTTTATAACATCTTGGTTATCTTAAGATTATTCTTACTCAAGCTACTTACAGAGTTAGACATACTATGTATAGGTATTGCTATATTCCATAGTAATTATATAAATACATACGACAGTAGGCTTTTACGTACAGTTCTATCTCTCAGGAAAAACTGTTATGCTATACTATCCTTATGAATCTCTACTCCTGGAACGTCAACGGTATTCGTGCGGTGATAAATAAGGGTGAATTTGCCCGCTTTATGGCGGCGCACAGCCCCGATATCCTATGCCTGCAGGAGACGAAGGCGCAGCGCCAGCAGGTGGAGCTCGACCTGCCGGGCTACCACGAGCACTTTTATAGCGCGGCCAAGAAGGGCTATAGCGGCACAGCAATTTTTAGCAAAACTGCACCGCTGCAGTGGCGCGATGGCCTACCGGCTGAGTTGGTAGAGCAGTTCCAGCTGGCGGCCGATAGCTACGGCAGCCCGAATGATGAAGGCCGTGTCATTACGGCGGAGTTTGCTGGCTTTTGGCTGGTAACGTGCTACACGCCCAATAGCAAGGGCGACCTGAGCCGGCTGACCCTGCGCGCCCAGGCCTGGGACCCGTGCATGCTGGCCTACCTACAGGAGCTGGAGGCTGGCCAGTACGGCCCGGCCAAGCCCGTACTCTACTGCGGGGATATGAACGTCGCCCACCAGCCAATAGACCTTGCCAACCCACGCGCTAACCGGGGCAAACACGGCTTTACGGACGAAGAGCGCGCTGGCTTCCAGCATTACCTAGATGCTGGCTTTGTAGATACCTTCCGCGCTGCCCACCCCGGCCAAACCGATGCCTACACCTGGTGGACACACTGGGCCAACGCTCGGGCTCGGAACGTGGGCTGGCGGATCGACTACTGGCTAGCCTCGGCGGCAATCGCCCCGCGCATTACCAGCGCCCACATCCACGCCAGCCAAATGGGCAGCGACCACTGCCCGGTTAGTATTACGCTGGATGAGCCAATAGTGTAAGACTAGGGGGCGCGATAAGCACGCGAACCTTGACACACCCCTCATATATTGATATATATATATTAGCTTCTCGCAATCCGACGAGGGGTGAGCCTAGAAGAGAGGGGAGGCGATTCTCCATGCTCGACGGATAACAACCAGCAGAGAGTGCGCAAGCACACGTTTGCGCACCCTCTGCGCTCTAACCTCCTACCTCCTATCTATACCCAACCTAGTCGTCAGCACTACTCTTATTAGAGTATATAGAGCTCCTAGGTTGGGCTTTTTCTTTTTCGCGTTTTTACCCACTCCCAGGTCGCGCCAGTACCTCGACATTGTATATTAAAGATCGCGGTGCACTAATAGCAAGCAAGATACCACTTCAGCAGCAATGCATAGCAAGCACCACCTCCTTCGCGGTATAATAGCTCTATGCTGAATATTTTCTCCCTGTATTGTCTCCACCCATCAGAGCGAGGCGACTACGCATGAACATCCCCTACTGGCAGCAGCAAACGCCAGCCAAACCGCTCTACCCAGACATCACCTGGAATAAGCCCCAGCAGCGGGCCCAGGCAGGCAAGCTAGGTATTATTGGCGGTAACCGGCTGAGCTTTCGCGCTATCGAGCACAGTTATACCACTGCGCTCACTACAGGGGTAGGGCAGGCACGCGTCGTGCTGCCAGATGCCCTGCGCGGCACCATTCCTGCCAGTGTGACGGATACGATTTTTGCCGCAAGCAACAGCAGCGGCAGCCTGGGTAGCGAAGCCTGGCCAGAGCTGCAAGCCCTCACTGGCTGGGCTGACGCACTCCTCCTCATTGGCGATGCAGGCCGCAACAGCCAGACCGCCATTGTCTACGAAAAGCTCGTGAGCCACACCACCTCACCTCTCGTCATCAGTCGCGACGCGGTCGATTTGCTTATGCCAAGCGCCCCGCAGCTTGCCAGTCAGTCAAACATCCTTATCATTGCATCATTTTCACAAGTCCAAAAGTTCCTTCGCACTCTGTACTACCCCAAGATCCTCACCTTCCGGATGCCACTCCTCCAGCTGGTCGAGACGCTGCACAAGTTCACCATCACCTATCCACTGACCCTCGCCACCTTCCACGCCGATACCATCCTCATCGCTCAGCACGGCATTGTCACATCAACACCATGGTCACAGCCAATGGCACTTTGGCAAGGCACTGTGCCAACGCGCATCGCCGCCTATACCACGTGGAACCCAGCGACACCCCTCCAGGCAGCAACAGCTAGCTTGCTAGATGGGAAAGAATAGGTATCAGGTATCGGCTCCGGAGCTTTTGTTATAGTTATTTGTATTTTTCTTTTTTATCTCTTTGGCGAGTGAGGAGAAGTATAAGAAGGGTCGCTCAAGCCCTAGAGCACGAGCAACATTTCTATGATCTGCTTTTTGCTTGAATGACAAACGACAGATATATTCAAGCACAATAAATACACCCGTGAGACCATCTCAAGTAGTGGGATTTTTCCTATCAAACCAATGTCGGAAGGGAAGAGCGAGAAAAGAGATTCGCACGCGATGTGCAGGGCTATTATTATGTTGTTCGTTTTTTGTGTTCAGATCATACAAAGCACAAATCGTGAACAAATGTTTGCGTCACATGAGTCCACGACCTCTGTTATTCTGCTGGACAAAAAAGTAGCACAAGCATAAAACACCGCCAAATACTATACCAAACTATCTTATTGCATGGTGTGCTATACTTGCATGAATATCGATATTATATACCTTATTTATAGAACGAAAATAGCACTATTCTACTGGAAATCAAGTACTCATATCATGTTTTGCGATAATATTTAGCTTCTCGGCAATGGCAGATCGCCTATTTTCTCTTGCACTATAGAGTAAAAAGCAGCTGAGTATTATATTTGTTCGCCCTAGTTTGTGTACTGCGTCAACTATGATACATGAGTAATGAGCGTGTTCAGTGCATCCTCATACTGCCCTCTTTGTTTTGTGTGTTGCTACGCAGCCTCATCAGTTGCCTTATTCAGCAAGCAGAAGCCACCGCCCCAGCCTGTATAAAGGTCCATACCGCGTAGAAGGTATCTCTATCTCCTAGCTAGGAGCATAGTTGGATAGAGTAGGGGAAGTGTGGATAGAATACCTTGAGGAGATCTTGGATACCGTCATCATCAGCTGAACTATATCTACAGAAGCTAGTTACGCGGCCTGTATTAAGCCTCTATTGTGGAGGTGAACCGATCAAACTACTCGTGCTACCATCCAGAAGACACGATGTAAAACACTGCCTTTCTCTATTCTTCTAGCAAAATATATCCTGCCACTGACTAGCATAGAGCACTACCAGCACAGACAGATCAGACAGAATGCACTCACATATGCGTGGCTAGCCTTCTCTTGCGGCCTAGGAGTGGCTGAGAGGAAGAGACGGAGAAGCTTAGTACTTCTCACCGGAGTAAATCGTAACCCACTCCACAATCCCATAGATGAGACCAATCAAAAAGAAAAGAGGACACAACGCAGCTTATATCGGGCCAATGATTTACTTTCAAAAACCAAACAAATAAAAAATCACCCGTCCATGCAAAACGGGTGATTTTTGGGTTATCCGCAAACGGTTATTTATTTGCGGTGGCGGCTTACGTAGTAAGCGGCACCTGCAGCAGTGAGGCTACCAATACCAGCCAGCGGCAGGAGGGTACCGCCCAAGCCGGTATGTGGCAACTCAACTACTGAAGGAGGAGTTTGCTCACACTTCGACATGTCGGTGGTGTAGTCATTGCTTACTTCGTTGCGGCGAACTTCGACGATCTTCTTGTCAGAGATGCGGCAGACCTTGACCTTGTCGCAGTCAGCAGTGTTCTTTGAGTGCTTCTTCTCGTCGAATTCTTTTTCCTTGATGGTGACAATGGCACCAGTCTTCAGCTCACAGACCTTCATCTTGTCGCAGTCTTTGACGTTCTTTGAGTGCTTCGTAGCGTCAAATTCGCTTTCCTTGATGGTGATGATGGTGCTACTGCTCAGCTCACATACCTGGATGCTTGGCTGAGGTGTTACCTTGATAACAACCTGGCAGTCCTGGCTGGTCTTCTCAACGTTGGTGCTACCACCTTCGCTGCCGACCACAGTCATCTTAACAGTGTATGTGCCTTCCTTGGCGTAAGTGTGGCGAACGGTTGCGCCGCCGGTGGCAGTTTTGCCGTCACCAAAGTCGTACTTGTACGTAGCGACCTTTGCACCTTCCTTAGCAGTTGCCTTGGCGGTGAACTGGTATTCGTTGCGCGAAACCTGAGTAGCTTGCAATGCGTCGCAGGTCAGGCTTGGTTTAGCTGGTGGGGGAGTTGGGGTGCCCCAGGTAGGGTTACCACAGTCCTTGATAACACCAGCGATAAACTTACCGTTGTTGTCGAACCATGCGTAGATGTTAAAGGTTGTCTTGCCCAAGATGAAGCTGTCGCCCGTTGGGTACTGGTAGTATGTGTGGCCACCAGCAGTGCGCTGACCTTCTGATTTCTTTTGCTTGGTGCCTTCTTTGGCCTGCAAAGTACGAGCACCTGTAGCGACGACGCGGCCACCAACGATGATGTTGCCGTTCGCATCAACTGTACCTTCTTGCATGTTGGCACCGTTGATCATCTGCTCGGTAATACCGAACTGGCTGTACAGCTGACGGATCTCTGTACGCTTTGTGTAAGTGCTGCGCAGGGTCTGCACGTCCTTTGTGCCGCACTCTACAACATTAAAGTTGCTACAACCTGCTGAAATCGCTGCCGATGCTGGCTGCGCTACCCACAGGCCACCGATTGCTGCGCCAGCGACTACGCCAAGTGCAACAAACGATTTTGCTAGTTTGTTCATTTGTTTTCCTCCTCGTCATTATTAGACGTTATGTGTTGAGATTATCATGTCCTTTATTTTTTGTCAACATTACTTTTTCATATATTATGCTTATGCTTAAATCCATATTTTGTGGCTGCTGTTCTACCACAAAATTATGATTATAGCCACTGTTATATCGTGGTTGCGTGCAAGCGATGTTCGATGGTGTTGTACTTATCAAACATACATCGCACGCTCAGTGCTTTCGCCTGTTGCGCAGCTATGTGATGTTACTCGGCTTTTTGCCATATTTTCTCTTGATCGTTCATGGCTGGTTATCTAGTAGCTTAGGGTGGGCGAGCGGTCGTATTGAATGAAGAGAGTGGCTGACTCAGGTATATCTCTGTAGGGGCCATGCACGAGAGGCTAGCCAAGGACAGCACAATCTGCTATACTGACAGAAGTTGCAGGATAGGGCTGCAATTGACCTTACACACGCCGCGGTGGTGGAATTGGTAGACACGTCAGACTCAAAATCTGATGTCCACTCGGACGTGCCGGTTCAAGTCCGGCCCGCGGTACCAGTGTTTATTCAACTGTTTTCCGAAAAATAAGCCGCAGTGTCGGCTTATTTTTTTGATTAATAACTCTTATTCTCCGAATATATCAGTCTTGAGAGCGTGGGCACGGGCAGGTAACTTCTTATCCAAGGTGGGCTTTGAAACGCAAGCGATATATTGGTATATCAAAGCTAATATTGTATACTGGAAGTAGTTATGCAGCCACAAGATTCGTCACGCACAACATCACGAGGGCATTCGTCGCAGAGCCGCGATGCACGGCTTAGTGAGGTGCGTGGGCAAATTGATGCGCTGTACAATACGTCGAACAGTAGCGGCAATACAAACCGCCCAACTATGCAGCCCATCATTGGTAATGCGCCGACTCGCCAGCCAGCACCCAGCACGAGCGCCAAGGCAGCTACTTTCTCAGTTCCAAACCTCGCGAGCAAACCAGCCAGCCATGCACCAGTAGTGCGGCACGCAGTAGGCGGCGTTCAGCACAGCCAGACAGCTTACCGTCCAGGTGCACAAGCGTGGCGTCAGAGTCAAGCGACTGCAACGTCAAATACCCACTCAGCACATATGGCTCGTGAGCGCGATATCTCATCTATTACGCCGCGCAGCCGCCCACAGGCGCACTACATTGGCACATCAGCGCAATCCCAACCCTCACCAACTCGCACAGCTGCTTCATCAACAGCTCACGCACAGCAGCAGCCCTCATCTCAAGACAACCATACCGAGCAGCCAGCAACAAACACACATCAGCCGCAGCAATCAGACAGCCAGCGCCCTGCCGGTGCACCACGCCAGCCCACCGCCAACCAAAAGGCCGCCTGGCAGCAATATCACAGCGCCTGGCAAAACTACTATCAGCAATATTATGAGCGCTACTACCTCGGCCAAGTCAAGAAGGCCGAGGAGCGCCTGGCTGAGCAAGCCAAAGCCCACGACGCCGATACGCCGAGTACCACCGCAGCCACCACTGATGAGCCAGAGGAGCTTACCCAGAGCCAAGCCATGGGCGACCTGCGCTCACGCTTGCTGAGCTCGATCCGCAACGGCGCAAACAAAGTCCGCCATAGCCGACACTTCATCCCTGCAGTAGCTGGTATTTCCGTCATGGTATTATTCTTAGCGCTGCAGTACAATCGGGTCTTTTTCTCATACGTTGCGGCCTACACCTCACCAGGCGACCTTGATGCCCAGAGCTATATCATTAGCCCATACGACTCGACCAACGTTGGCCCAGACCCTAAGCTCATCATCCCCAAGATCGCCGTGGACGTGCCCATCGTGTGGGATGCCAATGCCGCCAGCCAAGCCTCGCTCAATGCCGCTATGGATAAGGGTGTGGTGTGGTTCAACATCCCTGGTGCCAATGCCAAACCTGGCGAGGTGGGGAACTTCGTCGTCTCGGGCCACTCGAGCAACGACTGGCTCGATAATGGCAAGTACAAGTTTATCTTCGCGCGGCTCGAGCAAATGCAAAAGGGCGATAATATCTACGTCAATTACAACGGCAAGCGCTACACCTATACCGTCACTGGCTCACAAGTCGTCAAACCAACCGATGTGCACGCGCTGCAAACCAATGCCACCAAGCCAACTATGACGCTCGTCACCTGTGTGCCGCTTGGTACCGACCTCAACCGCCTGCTCGTCACGGCCGAGCAAGTCAGCCCCGACCCATCCTCCGCCAAGAAAGAAGCATCTCAAACCACTACCAACAGTGGCAGCAATAGCAAGAGCGCTATGCCAGGCAACTCACCAACCTTTGTCCAGCGGGTCGGCAACCTGTTTTCGGGGCGGTAAGTTAACTTTATAAACCAGTGTGGCATCTACGCTTGAAAGTGCGATATTTCTCACTGGTTACTCTGGTAGTTGGTGTAGCAGTATATAAAGACGAGAAAGTATGTATGCTTTGCTCATGTTCATAGACGAAACAAGCAAGCGCACAGCCAGATGGCTACTAGCTATGTCAAGCATTGTATCCTCTTCATAGAATATGCAATGCCGAGTAGCTCGCCAATGAGCATACTCCTCATGTTTGTATAGTCGCAACTGGAATATTCAGCTTTCAGCAGCTCAAGCGGCAAGAGTTGATGCGGATGCAACAAATGGGCTCCTATCTCACCAAACATAGCTCACTAAACTCGTGTCTCAATCTGATTGCAGTGCCATTCTATTGCACTCCCGGATTGAGTAATTAATCCGGTTTAGTTTGAGCATGGTTGGTGGGCTATGTTTTTGGATTATATAAGATAGATGAACAAGCGAATTATGTGCTTAGTATTCATCACAGTGTAGCAGGGGTAGCTGCACGATCCTGATGATGACTAGTCATTGACGATTTTCGTCTGGCGCAGTGCCACGCCGTCCTTCGTCTTGACAAAGCTATAGAGGTAGCGCTGGTTTTGTGAGAGGACAACAGGGAGATCGAGCGCCGAGGTAGTGATGCGCTGCTGGTTAGCACCATCAAAGTCATAGAGATGCACACCGCCGTGTGTGAAAGTGAAGTGGTAGCCATCAATCCAGTTAATATCGCGCGTCAGTGGCTGAGGGAGCTTGATGGTGGATGACTTAAGTAGCTCGAGGTCGTATGTCATGAGGCTCGCATCGTTATACACACAGACGAAGCGGTGTCCACCACGCGAGAAATCGACATGGCTAATACCGCCTGGCATGCTGAGGCTGGCGACAGACTTGAGGCTGCTTGCCGTACGCGAATCACTCGCGGCATGCGAGGTACTACTAAGAATCTCAGCCGTCTCACCATAGGCGATCACGTAGTATACTTTGTCGTAATATTTCTCGATACGGAAGTGTAGTGGAGCTACACCATCATCGGCATAGCTACGGACGGTGCGAGGCTTGGTGGTGCCAATAGTGAGGTAGCCAGCAGTGCGCTGCTTGCTGGTGTGGTCAAGCTTGGTCGTGTAGGTGATGGTAGTGTCGCTGTAGAGCGCAAACTCAGCCACATTACTAACGAGCGGACCTGTGATCGTCGTGTCACCGAGACTTGCTTGGCGCAGGTCGCCCTCGCCGGTGAGGACAAAGAGCTTGCGGCTGTCGCCCTGCGAGAATTTAGCAGCATCAACATCCACACCAAGCTGCCGCGTGACATTCTCGAGCTTGTGGCTACCCTGCGTGTCGAGGACGAGCCACTCGGTTTTATCGCCATTGTAAGTGTGCTTGATTGTCACATAGCGGTTATCCTTATCCCACGAGTCGAGGGTGAAGGTTTGGTGTTCGGTATTATCTGGCGCAGTGTAGTGCGCGCTGTCGAGTGTAATATTCGTCGTCTGCGGTTTGTCGCCACTGAGGTCGGCCAGAGTAACAGTAGGCTTATACACAGTAGGAGTGAAGGCAAGGTAACGATTATTACCTGAAGCAATAGCGCTTGACGCACCACTAGCAGTTACGACATTCTTATGACTTGGGTTACTGGAGATGAGCCGAGCATAGTCGAGCCACAGCACGCTGCCGGCCTTCACATCCACCGTCTTGTGCCAATCGTGGTAGCCCTCACGCTGGATGGTAATATTACGCTGGCCCGCCGAGAGGGTAAGCTTGCTAGGTGTCTCGTTGCTGAGGCGGGTTTGGTCTACCGTCACTTGGGCACCATCGGGGTGTGTGTCAAACTGCACCAGGCCGCCCTGCACGACCTTACCACTCGACCAATTAAGCCGGTACCCCTGTATTGCATAAGCAAAAATCACGACGGTGAAGAGAACAGTCAGCACCATCATGCTATAAATCAATGTCAGATGGACGCGTTGGCGTCGCTTTCGTTGCTTCGTATCCATGACAACATTATACCATGGCTGGAAAGAAGTAGGATGCGTTGCCTATCAAGCTCAACCTTGCAGCAGGCTCATGTATTTTATTTTGTCCCGAGGGATTTTATACAAAACAGCTCCCACCTCTTGCAAAACCCCTTATGCTTGGAGTATTATACGATCAAAGAGGGAACAAGGGGGATATACTATTATGCGTCATACGACGGCCACACATGGTGGGCACGTGCCTAAGCAGGCAGCTGGGCAGGCTACCATTCATCAAGATATACAGAAGCCAGGGCAGCATCGCACAAGCAAATCAGAGCGGCAACCTGTACTATACGGGCCTGAGCTAAAGATCATTCATACCCCGCGCGCTCGCTCTACAGCAGTCAAGGTGGCTCAGAAGCATATCTCAGAAATCATCCCGGCAACCAAGGCAGTACAGACAACTCAGGCGGCCACAGCGACGCCGCAATCACTCGTAAAGAACCAGCCACGAGCATCTACGAAGGCCACTCAAACCACTCCGCCGCGCCCCGCGCACCAGCTGGCCACGCTCCATGCAGCCACGCCGCAAAAAACAACGGCACCACATCGCGCCGCAGCACCAACCACTCGCATTACGAAGCATCACCGGCCAGTGGCGATGCAGCCTATTGTGTCGTCTCGGCCCAGTACGCCGCGCCAGCTACGGAAGCGGCAACCTGTGACGGTCTCACCACTCTCAGCTCAGCTAGCACCACCCTCATCGCCCCGTGCGCAAACCCCACACCGCACTGCTCAACAGACGTCCACCCAGCCTGGCGCGCCACGCAGTATGGATTTTGTATTCGTACCATCAGAGATAGAACCACCCAGTGCCGCTCAGCGCCATAACACGCCACCGCCATCACAACTGGCACGTGTACTTGCCACCGAGCAAGCCGAGCAGACGCAAACCCAGGCCACGCAACCAGCCATGCCGATCGGCATGCCCACGCTCAACCTTGCAGAGCTCGCTGCTCAGCCACTAGTGGCGCAGCCTTCCGGAGCGCCCCAGGGTGAGGTGTGGTGGCCACCAGCCGAGCCAGAGCTCACCACTACGGATAATATCCCCGTTGGCACACTGCCGCGCAGCGTTCTCACCGAGCAGAGTAAGAAGCCGGCAGCCGCGCCCAGATCCAAACATCGCAAGCTCTTCGCTAGTAAACGCCGCACCAACAAACCAACCACCAGCGTCGCACCGCCACCGGCTCGGCAGCCAGCGGCCCACCACTGGGGGAGGCACCTCAGCATTGCCGGGGCAATGGTGGCACTACTTGCCTTTGGCGGCTACCTAACGTACCACAACATGCCTGCCATTGCTACTCGTATGGCCGCCGCTCAGGCTGGCATTAATGCATCGTTCCCGTCGTATCAGCCGAGTGGCTATAGCCTGGCGGGCGGCATATCGCAGCAGCAGGGGAGTGTCTTGATGAAGTTCGCTGCCAACGCCGGCCCAGGCACCTTCACTCTCACGCAGAGCCGGTCTGATTGGGACTCTAGTGCTGTCCTGGCCAACTACGTTTTGCCCAGCTTTGGCCGCAACTTCGCCACTACCACCAGCCGTGGCCTCACTATCTATAGTACCCACAACGCCGCCGCATGGGTCAATGGCGGCATCCTCTACACTATCAAGGGCAACGCACCTCTGTCGAGCGAGCAGGTGGAGCGGATTGCAGCGAGTATGTGAATCTCATTTTGAGAAGCATCATCTCTTCTTCATCCCCCATCGCTCCCTCCTCAGGAACGCTATAAGGGTCGATATTCACTGGATATCGACCTCTTGCGCTGGGCTGAAAACAGATTATTACAATCTGTTTTCACACTCCATCGGATGAAGTGATGGGGAATGCAAGATACCACCAAAATTATGCTGTTCTTTGTCATGTGGTTCATCTGCTATACTTATCCATATGAGTAACGACACATCATCTGATACACCATCTTCGCATGCCACTACCATTCGCACCCGCTTTGCACCAAGCCCCACGGGGTATATCCATGTGGGTAATGTGCGCGCGGCGCTCTTTCCGTGGCTGCTTACACGTCAGCAGGGTGGAAAATTCGTCTTGCGTATTGAGGATACCGACCGCGCTCGCTTTGTATCTGGGGCAGAGGATCTGATTCTCGATACACTCGACTGGCTTGGGTTAGACTGGGACGAAGGCCCACGCGTTGGTGGTGAGGCTGGGCCGTACCATCAGTCGGAGCGCCTCGCCATCTACCACCGCTGGGCACAGAAGCTCATCGACAAAGGCCTCGCCTATGCCGACCCCTACACCCCAGAGGAAGTCCAAGGCTTTCGCGAGGAAGCTCGGGCTGCCAAGAAGGCCTTTCTATACCGCGACTATCGCCCGACCAATCCACCAGAGTGGGATGGCACCCAGCCACTGCGCTTTAAGGTAGCCGAGCCCCAGCGCTACACCTGGCACGACCCCGTGATGGGTGAGCTCTCTGCTGGGCCAGAAGCGCTCGATGACTTCATCCTCATCAAGGCCGATGGCTATCCCACATACAACTTCGCTCACATTGTCGACGACGCCGAGATGGGCATTACCCACGTCATCCGCGGGCTGGAATATATCTCCAGCATTCCACGCTACCTCAGCCTATACGATGCGCTAGAGCTTGAGCCACCAGTACTGGCCTGCCTACCACACATCATGGCACCCGATGGCAAGAAAAAGCTCGGCAAGCGTGATGGTGCCAAGAGCGTCACCGACTACCGCACCGATGGTATTTTGCCCGAGGCAATGCTCAACTTCCTCGCCTCGCTGGGCTGGAATGATGGCACCGAGCAAGAGATCTTTAGCAAGGAGGAGCTGATCGAGAAATTCAGCCTCGAGCGCGTCCAGCGCAGTGGTGCCCGCTTCGACGAAAAGCGCCTCCTGTGGATGAACGGCCAATGGATCCGCCGCTTATCGCTCGATGACCTCTACGGGCGGGTCGAGCACTACTGGCCAGCCAGTGCCGCTAGCGCCGACGAATCGTACAAAAAACAAGTGCTTGCTCTGGTGCAAGACCGTCTCAAGACCTTGGCCGAGCTGCCAATGCTGAGCCGCTACTTCTTCGAAGAGCCCACTATCAACGAAGAGCTCATTACCACCAACAAACCACTGCGCAAGCTGACGGATGAACAGCGCCGAGAGCTCCTTGCTACGGCCCATGCCGCCCTAGCTCGGCAGCGCACATGGACGTCAAGCGCTATCCAAGACACTCTCAACCAGCTCCTCGAGACCACTGGCCACAAGCCTGGCGTGCTCTTTAGCCTCATCCGCATTGCCACCACCTGGGCGTCCTTTAGCCCCCAGCTGAATGACACGCTGGCATTACTTGGCAAGGAGCGAACGCTGGCGCGAATCGAGCAGTATCTTGGGTAATAACACGCTCCACATCACACAAAAAGCCGGCTCTCCCAGCCGGTTTTTTTGTGAACAAATAATTGCGTCATGAGCAAAAAATAATAGCAACAACAGGGGTAGGGGAGCTGCCCGCGAATACACAATGGTACTCAAGCGGGCAGCCCCGGTGGATAGAAGGGCCATGCCTATGTTATTCCATAGGCCGGCGTGAGGCTTGACGTGGGTCAAGCCTTTTTTGGTTCCTTGCTGGGCTCAGTTTCCGTCGGTGAGCCAGTGTCTGCCTCCAGCATCGCCTGAGACAGCGATCCCCATCCAATAACCTCATCCTTGGTTTCACCAAGGATAAAGGGGAGAGAGGACACTCTCGAAGCGCGGTCAGCTTCAGCAGCCACCAGGGCTTCTCGCTCCTCACGAGAGCGGCGTAGCGCTTCCTCGGTCGCTTTGCGCTCGGCTTCAATACGCCACCGCTCTTTAGCGGCAGCGTAAGCAGCCTTAAGGCGGTCAATCTCGTCTTGTATATAGCCATACAAGACGTCGAAAGCACGACGCCGATACTCCTCAGGTGAGGAGAGTTTGGCGCTATACTCCCTACCAATGAACTCTATGAGCTCTGGGTTGCGACGAACAACCAGAGTGACGGACTCACCATGGATACTAACTACCTCAGTATTGATCCTACCAACAGATACTTCAGCCCCAGCCTCCAAACTCTTACGAGCATTCTGAGAGAGGCCAGATTGAAGTAACCATCGTATACACCGGACAACTGGGTAGTTGAAATCTATGATTTGAATCTCGTTCTCGAATTGCTGGTGCCTCGTCCTGTATCGTTGCCAGTTGCTGATCATAGAGCGGATATAGTACCCAGTCATAAGAACAGCCGGAACGACAAGAAGTATCAACCCTGATAGCGACCACGATGATGCGCATCCACTGATACCAGCAGCCAGTGCTGTTGCTGTGGCTTTGCGAGCGTCTGAAAGCGCTGCAACTCGTGGTTCGTCGACATACTCATGCCAATCAACTTCACCGTCACTCCATGCCCAATGAAGAGCGAACGAAAATCTCTCCTCGTCGCTCACACCTTCCACCCATGAGGCTTTATCAGCGTGACGGCTGTAGTCACCGCAACCAGTCGACTCTCCGTCTACATAGAGTCTACCGCAATGAATCTCAAGGAACATATTCTCTTCCCCTTTCTATCTGTAGAGAGAATATGAAAGAAATTATATATATATATATATATATCTGTCAAGGCCCTATTGCTGCGTTATTTACAACGATACAGAGGCAGCAGCTCACTGTCGTCTCAAAATATCATGCTATTTGCTGGTATGGTAGCAGTCTGGCTGCGATGGGCGCTTTGCTATCCTTGCTAAGCGATGCTCGCGCCACGAGAGGGAATACCGCGCAATTACTCCGCTGGAGGTACGTCGCCCAGCCAGACCTATGGCGCCTGCTCCATACCGCTCACGGAGTCCGCGCCATTAATTATCTTGCGCGCAACAGGGGAGGCGAATATTTCAACACCCTGCGGGCCCGAACCAATCCCCAGGCTACCCTTGACGGCGGCATCTGTCATAGCTCTCATGACATTAGCCGATGGCTGACGCACCTCTTCTCGCACCTGCCCCACACGCCAATCTCCGCCGCTCGCTTGTTGTGGCGATTGAGGTGATTGAGCTTCGTCAGTCTGTCGTGATGGTGGTATAGTGCTGCTGTCTCTACCATTATCTGTACTGTCTCTCTCGTGTCGTCGTGTCATATTTCCTCACCCAAATTATCGTTAATGGTTATTCATTGTAGGCTATTTTTGCGGATTTGCCAAGGGGTTTGTTGGGTAATTGATCGCATTGCGCTTCTTGTGGCGAAACTGTTAGTGTCTCCTCGTTACTTCACTTTAGGCGATATGCAAAGGCTCACTCTCCGAATCTGAATGTCAAAACCTTCCTTCTTCACGTTCAGCTCGCATCGCCTCCTATACTTCATCCGATGGAGTATGAAAATCCGCTACAATAACGGATTGACAGCCCTGGCGTCAAGAAGTCGATGCCAGGGAGATATCGACCCTTATAGCGCTCTATCGGAGAGAGCGATAGGGCAGTGGAATATGAGGAATGGTGAGCGTTGCAGGATGTAGATATTCTCGAGGTACACCAACTACACATCAATGCAAAAATCCCCAGCTCATCGCTATCCGCTCATGGTATAATGGCCATAAGATGAGTTCACCACAGAATACACCACCGGCAGCCTTTGGTGGCCGGGCGCAGCGTCGGCGTTTGCGGCGGCATGGACGGCACTTTATGGGGCTGCGACACTTTGTGGGGCAACACCGCATGCCCGTGATAGTGATTGGTGGGGCATTGGTGGTATTTGCTGGAGCAATGGCGTCATTTTCTCTACTCAATAAGCCTCGCCAGACCAAACCCGCCCCCGTTGTGGCAACGCAGAAAGCCCCAGAGGTGTATTATTCGCCCTTGACTGGCCTCAAGGTAGCCGACCAAGCGGCCACCACCAAGCCCGTCACCGCTGTGATGCTCGAGAATAGCCCCAGTGCTCGCCCCCAGTCAGGTGTTAAGCAAGCTGAGGTGGTGTACGAGGCAATTGCCGAGGCAGGTATCACTCGCTTTCTCGCGCTGTACCAGCAAAACAAACCAGCGATGATTGGCCCAGTGCGTAGCCTGCGGCCGTATTACATCGACTGGCTTGCGCCATACCAGCCCAGCGTAGCTCATGTGGGAGGTAGCTCACATGCCTTGCAAGAGATCCGCAATGGTACCTACCGCGATATCGACCAGTTCTTTCATGAGCGCAGCTATTGGCGTGCCACCGACCGCCGTGCCCCGCACAATGTCTACACCAGTGCCGAGCGGCTGGATGACCTCAATAGCAGCAAAGGCTACAAGCAGTCTGTCGTCAAGACCGCCCTTGCTCGAGCCGATGGCAAGCCGGCCAACCCTACGACCGCCACTGTGGCCGTCATCAACTTTGGCAAATCCGCCCGCTACAACACGCGCTACCAATACGATGCCAACACCAACACCTACCAGCGTAGCATTGGCGGCGAGGCTAGCTTGGACCGTGAGGAAGGGCAGATTGCGCCCAGCGTCGTGGTGGCACTAACCGTCCAGCAGACCACTGTGCAAGAGGACGGCATTCGCGAAAATATCATCACCACTGGCCAAGGCAAAGCAACTATCTTCCAAAACGGCAGCGTAGTGGAGGGAATATGGCGCAAGACCGACCGTACTAGCCCCCTCGAGCTACGTGATGCTAATGGCAAGGCAATCGCTCTCACCCGCGGCCAGACATGGATCGCGGCAGTACCTGGTGGCACAGGGAGCGTGTCGTGGCAGCAATAGGCCCAGCCCGGCCATTGCCACCTCATCGTCCACCCACCCTTATTAAGCAGTATTGGCCGCGCTATAGCCGCCGTGCTATTGGTGCGAGTATCCTGATGCAGTGCACTATTGCCGGGCTCGTGGCGAGCACGCTGTGGATGATTGGCCTAAACCCTAGCCAGCTGCAGTTTTGGCTGGTCATTATGGTTGTAGTATTGGCGAGTATCCCACTCAATATTTTCCTGCTCATGCAGCTGCTCACCCCGCTTAAAGATCTCACACACGCCCTCAGCCACGTAGCGGGCGAGCCTAGTACCATTACACCGCCCAACCCCAATGCAGCACACTTCGAGCGCGATGGCTTTAAGCCGCTGCTGCAATACATCTACCAAACGGCCGCACTAGCTGGCCAAAACCCGCCGAGCCAAGCTCAAGCACAAGCTGCCCAGATCGAGGCCGCGCTGAATCAGACAAGCGCTGGCGTTGCCATCCTCACCAGCCAGGGGCAGGTACGCTACCACAACCGCCACACCCCACTACGCCAGAGCCATGATGGCGCGGCCGAGCTCGAGCTATTATTTGAGCCAGGCGATGGTCTGACAGAGTGGCTCGTACACTGCCGCCGCAGCGCTGTCCACGCCGAGAAGACCTGGCTGCGCGTTGCAAACAAGCTGGTGGGTGAACCTGGGCGGCGTATCTTCGACATTACGGCCAATTATGAGAAGGGGAGCAGCGCCGAGGTTATACTGGTGCTACACGATCGCACCACCCTCTACCAGCCCGAGGACGATGACCTCGATTTCATCGCCTTTGCCGCACACGAGCTGCGCGGGCCCATCACCGTTATTCGCGGCTACCTGGATGTCCTCACTGAGGAGGTTGGCCCAGCGCTGACTGGCGACCAACACGAGCTGCTGGGGCGGCTCGTCGTCTCAGCCAATCGCCTCAGCGGCTACGTCAACAATATTCTCAATGCCAGCAAGTTCGACCGCCGCCACCTGCGCGTCCACCTAGCAGAAGAGTCAGTGGCTAGCATCTACAATACTATCCGCGACGACATGCAGCTGCGCGCCACCACCCAAGGCCGCACACTCACGGTGGATATCCCCACCACGCTGCCCACCATTGCGGCCGATCGCTCCAGCCTGTCTGAGGTGCTGAGCAATATCATTGATAACGCGCTCAAATATAGCAACGAAGGCGGGCTCGTAGCCGTCTCGGCAGTGCAAGATGGTGCATTCGTCGCCATCAAGGTGCAAGACCACGGCATCGGCATCCCCGCCAATGTCATGGGTAATCTCTTTCATAAGTTCTACCGCTCGCACCGCAGCCGCGAGACCGTAGCCGGCACGGGTATTGGGCTCTACATTAGCAAGGCGATCGTCGAGTCACACGGTGGGCAGATCGGCGTGGTAAGCCGCGAAGGGGAGGGCTCGACCTTCACTATCACCATCCCCACCTACGCCAGCGTAGCAGACAAAATCGCCGATGGTAGCAACAGTCAGCTCATCACCAGCGGCGGCGGCTGGATAAAAAACCACACAATGTATAAGGGATAACAGAGGTAGTAGGGGAGAAATTATGGCAATTCAGACAATTCTCGTCATCGAAGACGATCGCTTCATCGGCGAAATGTACGTGCGCAGCCTCCGCAAAGCGGGCTACACGGTAGATTGGCTCATCGACGGGGCAGACGGCCTCGTGGCAGCACGCAACAACCACTACGACCTCATCCTGCTCGACATCATGCTCCCCGAAAAGCGCGGCAGCGAAATCCTCCAGGCACTGCGCGCCGAGCCGCAGCACATCGCTGGCACAAAGATCGTCATCATGACCAACTTCGACCAAGACGAATCCACCCGCCTCGCTCTCCAAACTAGTGTGGACGGCTATCTCATCAAAGCCGAGATCACCCCACGGCGATTACTGGAGATTATTGCGGGGATGCAGTAGGCTTTTCTTTTTTGTAGATAGAGTCTATCTTGAGCTTATGTAGTAAATCTACCACACCATCACTCGGATCAAAGGCGTGGGGGGAGTCAAACGGTCCATTCACTTTTTGGCGAACTGCTTCGACTGTTTTTGATCCACTTAGTCGCAGTTGCAGATTCGGCAGCAACAGCCCTCGCCAGCCATCCATCATACGATACGATGTAAGCGCCATCTGCCCAATCCGGCAGTCAATAGCATATGCTCGCAGCTCATGCGATAGGGTACGACGCTCAAGTTCACCATCCCTCTTCGCAAGCCATACAGGGTGCTCGATATCATCTTTCGCGTGTGTTAACTCATGACTTAGCGTTACAACCTGTCTGCTTCGACGTCTTTGATCCATATTAATAACAACATTCGGCTGATTATTAATTATAGAATCAATAACGATACCACCCTCAGCATCTCGCCTTCCTGATCCCGATCGGAAATTGAATGTCAGCCCTGCCGTACTTGATCTTTCAAGACTTAGTTCTTCATAGTCCTTTGCATCGCATTGCTTAGAGCCTTGCAAACTCTCACTGAAGAGTCCCCATTTTGTCAACTCATCAAGGTCCGGATCTATACGTACGACACTGTACTGCTCCTGCGTCATGTCTGTCATTGACGTATATGCAACTTCGCCAGGGCGCAGACCTACCACAGGAATTATCCGTTCTTTGCGCCAACCAGGCACCTCGTCAATTATTCCATCAGCACTGATATCAGGCACGCGTGCACAATCAACAGCTTCAACGAGATGTGCTGCGTGCTCTCCCAGTACATCTTGGGCTTGCGCGCTTCGTGCCATTGTATGAAGGGCCTCCAGCGACCGCTTCAGCTCATCTTGCCGCGCTGCATACTCAGCAGGGTGCGGCGTGTTACTTCTATTGCTCTCTCTCTCTCTCTCTGCTGTCATGTGGTGATTATACTACATTTTGTGTAGAACGCAATAGCGAACAAGCTTATTTGGGTAACTTTCCCTCATATAGCACACCTATCGCATCAAATATACTCCAGATGAGAGTGATATACGGTGAGTATCTGCCTAGTGTGTCACTGCTCTATATTTCTTATCTGGTCAGTCTGTTATGCAAAGGTGGTGGCGACACCTCAGCTCTTGCTATGCATCTCAAAATAATACTACAAATAAAAACACCTCGCCCAGGCAAGGTATCATAACATACGATATAGTGGTGAGCCTACAAATATAAATGTGGAACTCCTTTTTCGCGATTTGTTTGCGCTGCGGGATCGTTTCAAGGAGCTGGGTATGGTCATTAAAAACAGCGAGGTGTATTTACCAGATTTGGAGGAGCGTGATGTTTAATTTGCGAAAACCAGATTCAAAACTCTACGACCAAAATACTTTTGACAACCAGTTTATGCGCGACTTACGAAAAGCCCGCAAAAGCATTATCATCGAAAGCCCGTTCCTTAGAGTCGCCCGAGTTGAAAAATTCACTCCAATACTCCACTGGCTCAAAAAGCGTGGCGTGGTAATATTACTTAATACCAAACCGCCCGAGGAACATGACGGAATATATCAATTACAAGCCCGAGAGTCTCTAAGTTTACTACAATCAGCGGGCGTCGAAGTTCTTTTTACGGTCAAAAAACATCACCGCAAATTGGCCATCATCGACAGGCGGATTATTTACGAAGGCAGCCTAAATATTTTTTCGTATCGCAACAGTTGTGAGATAATGAGAAGGACAACATCTGCGCTTGAGGCGGAAATGTTGATAGATTTTATCGGCTTAAATAAATTTATGGAGGTGAGATAATTATGAACGACGAGGATACAATAAAGAATCTTCATCTGTACGAAGATGAAGAAACGATTCAGAAAACGATTCACTATCTGGAGCTTCACGACCCAGACAACGCTAATCGCGAATACGCGGTCGGATTCTTGAAGTTTATGCAGCGATTTGCGCATGTCGCGAGTAAGAGCGAGGGGTTTGATTTTGAGGGGTCTCTAGAGAAATATAAGACAAAACGCAAGGACGATTAATAACGCAACTCTAATTTAGCTAGCGATATATTCTATAGCGTTTTGTTTTCAAAGCACTAATTGTAGACTCTATTTGACTGAAGGCGCCTAGATAGTCGCTTTCGGATAATTGCGCCCCCTTCTGAAACTTATCAGTTAAGGCTGGATATGCACTTCTGTCGAACGGGGACGCTATTCTCTCCTTAAAATCGGTCAACAGAGGGCTTGATTCTCTTACTATAGTGTCCATCCTATTTTGTATTTTACGTATTAATCTACGTAGTTGCTTCACATTCTCTTCACTTATGCTCTCTTTGGCGTATGTTTCAAGGTAGAGGCTATCGACAGCTTCCAGTAATCTAATGATTTCTTCAATTTCCCCACAAACGATCACCTCATAGCTTCGTTGACTATTTAATTTTCTATCTATAATAAAAGGTGTTACGGAGACTGATATCGCTAACGCCAATAGAGCAACAACAGACCCTAAGTCTACTTGTGTATTGATAGACATGAGCTTATGGTTAAACAAAAAGTGATACCCTACAGCTCCAATTAGAATTCCTATGAGAACCCATACAGTAGTCAACGAGAAACTCTTAATTGTTGATGTCGATACTTTCATCAATATAATCCCAGAATCTCTTTATTAGTCCAGGCTCATCATCGCTTTTGATTTTTATCTTTTCTCGTACATCCAGACCGTCTTTTTTACACTGTTGCGATATTTCCAACGCAAGCTCTGACAGGAATGAAGACGCATACCCCCAAGTGTTATCAAAATCAATGAGTATAGATTCTTTATCATTGAGGTGTTGTTTAATATAACTATCAAAAAACTCCTCAGCAGAACCGTCACCGTCGCTTTTATATCTGGCGCCCGGTAGGGTTGTGAAGTCGCTAACACGTATTATTACCATATTACTCAATACAAACCTCCCAGTAGTATATTGTTGCTGACAGGTTTTCAGATGAATCCTTCTCAATACTACCAATATTAACTAGGTTAACCTTAGTTTTGTTTGTAATTATCTCAAATCTTTTATACATATCGTCACCACTTACTGTATCGTATATATATTTTATACCTTTACCTCTCTGTCGTAAAGCCGTGCGACTTTGTAGGCCTTTTGGTATAGCTTGTCTAAAGAACTCGCCTTGAGAGCTTTCTCGCTTGATTATCGTATGCCACCATGGCGATCTTCCTTGCTGCTGGCTATTAGCCTTATCGATTAGAGTTTCGTAAATACCAACGCCCATATCTATTATGCAGTATTGTTTAACCTTGTCTCCGTTGTTATTCTTGGTTTCATACGTGTTAACGATCCAAGGGAGGGTGTAGCTGCTATCTGGATTGGCGTGATCCGCGGTATTTGTTACGATCTCAATAATTATTGGAGAAAGGTCTCGCAGTCTTTGTTTACTGTCTTCTCCAAAATAATCGACAGTTTTCGTTAATATATCACTAATTGCCTCTTCGTTGACTTCATCTTCACTTCGAAACAAGAATGCTCCACTGTTAAAATCTGGTCTCATCTTTTTAATAATAATGTTCTCAAATTGTGCCTCCTCGAAAAACCTGTACGCTGCAGAATTTGAAAGGGGGCTCGTTACTTTTAGGTATTTTAGTTTTGTATTTCTATCCAGCATAAACGCACCCAACAAGCACAATGTAGGAAGGTCGATTGAGGTTATCTTACGTAGATTTATCTGTGTATATTCTTTTTGATTCAGCATGCGCTTTATGGTATTGAAGTATTTAATCACACTGTCTCTGTTATCTAGTATGGAGAAATTAGTCGGAGCATCCATTGACGTGTAGGATATATTCTTTGTGCCTTTTTCATGTAACCGATGATATTTCAAGAGCCTATTGTCATGAGAATGTTTCGCTCTTAGCTCTCGCTTGTGTTTTCTGCGAGCTATTCTTTGCTGCTTTTCTCTATCTTTAATTTTTCGCATATTTGTATCTATTATAGCGTATAGCGTACACGCTTAAGCATTACATTTCATCTATCATCTGCTCCGCCTTAATCTGCGACTTTTTCTTTGACTGCTTTTTGGTTCTGGCAGCTTTTCTTGACGAAGCCCAGCTAGAACTTTTTCGCGCAAAAACCTCTTCTTGTTTCTTGGCGAACCCCTTGCGTGAATGCTTAATAATTTCATCTCGCACCATCTCATCACCTTCGTTTTCTAGCAGCAAAGTCTGCCCAGATAGCGGCTCTTGCGCGTGCACTGCCGCCAGCCGAGCATAATAATTATACGCCGGCAGATTGCTGATTTCGCCCGGTTCAATGTATTGACTAAACATCGGCAGCAAACGCTGCTCATCCTGTGGGTTGCCAGTTCGGAAGCAGATAATCGTGCCAACATTTGCCAAAATTATATTCACTGTTTGCTGGTCGCTTTGCTGCGAAGTGGATTGCTCAGCCATAATCATAAAGACACGATATTTGCGACTCTCGGACAGCATTTGCACAAATGATGTCGTGGCGAAGTTTTGAAACTCATCGACATACAAATAGAACGTCCGCCGCTCCGCCTGTTTGAGACGAGCGCGGCGGAGACTTGCGAGCTGAAGCTTCGCAAGTACGGTAATTCCAAACAACTCAGACGTGTCTTCGCCGAGCAGACCTTTGGATAAATTACAAATCAGTATTTTCCCCGAGTTGATGATGTCGTCAAAATCAATCGTCGATTTTGGTTGCTCGAGAATTTGCCGCGCAGACGCCGAAAATAAAAATCGTCCAATCTTCGCCGTAATTCCCGCCGACATTTTCACTTTCTGCATGTCGCCAGCTTTACCAAACTCGTTCTTCCAGAAATTTATCAAGTTTGTATCGTCAAGATTTTTGACAACACTGCGACGATATTTTGGATCATTTAGCAAATCAAATACAGTAAAAAGCGTAGGATTTTCCTGCGTGAGCGCAGTTTGAATAGTGTTGCGCAAGATGTATTCAATACGATGTCCACCCGAGTCCTCGTCGCTAAAGATTTTTCGAAAAATTGACACGACCGATTCAGCTATAAGGTCTTTTTCGCGCATCAACTCACTGCCATCTAACCCAGGTGTTAACTCTAGCATATTCAAACCAATCGGGTAATCCAAATCATCAGGATTGAAATAAATCACATCATTAAGGCGCCTTGGCGGAACGTGTTTCAAAATTTTCTCCGCCATATCACCATGCGGGTCAATTACAGCCACACCTTTGCCGTTATAAATATCCTGCACGATTTGATATTGCAGCATCGTAGTTTTGCCGCTGCCCGTACCGCCGATGATGTATTGATGGCGCTCGCGTTCAGTCTCTGTCAAGCCAATCGGCGTCACCGTATTGTGATGATGATTCTCACCAATAACCACATCGAACTTTTCTGATTGTTTGAGTGAAATCGGTGCGGGCAGTGTGCGGCTTAGCGAAGTTATCAGGTTATCGGTTTTGCTATGATAACTTGAAGGAAAATGAAACAAGCTGGCGAGTTCGCTTGAAGCGAGGATTATGGAGCTGTTCTTCCGCAGCGACGGCAGGCGTTTTGTAGCTGCGCGAGTTAGCAAGTTGTTCAAAATCGGCAGACGATATTTCGCCTTGAGCGATTGATTTGGCGGCATACTAAAACCGTCCAGCGCGGATTTAAGCGCGGCGATATACCTCTTCGGTTCTGGGCTATTTACCATGACGCGGAGGTTGATGCGAAATAGCGGACGAGTCACTTTTTGATGCATGGTTTCCATTAGCTCTAATTCAAAAGCGCTGAGCATGCGCGCCGGACGGTCGTCTCGCGGTAGTCTAACTTGTTGCCGTGAGGGTGTAGTTTTTGAATTGTAATAATTACGATGGCTAGTCGTCAGGCTGATATGAACTTCGCTAACGAGGTCGGTTGCGCCAGAAGAAATTTTACCAAAGAAGCTAACTAGCTTGCCGAGAATTGATAGATTTTTACCGCTAACATATTGTAAAATATTTTCATTGCCGAGAATTTTATGCGACAAAATCTCTGCTTCGCGTAAGCGTGTCGGTGTTACTATAAGTTGCAGAATAACTTCCTCGTCATTGTTTAGTCTAGTCATCGCGCCAATCACATAGCTAAGCGGATCGCGCTGTTCCAGCACCGAATTTGTAGCTAGCGGCAAAACATAATGCCCAGTTTCTCGAAATTCAATAACTTGGTAATTATCACCATTCTCCCGCTCAACCGCGCGAACTTTTGAGTCAGATACGTATGATGTAATCGCTTTTTGAATATTTGCGGCGTGGCGTCGTTCGACTTGCACCAAATACCGCACTCCGTGCTTTTTAGTCGATGTAATTTCAAAACTCATAACTGGCGACCGACCGAGCAATTTTTCTTTGAGTGAGCGCGCCGCTCTATGTCCATGAATCACCGAAAATAATTGCTCAGTTGCTTCGGGCGTTTTGGCGACTGTGGCGGGTGGTGTAATTTCTAGCCAAACCATTTCTCGCGTTCGTAAATATCGACGATTCAAAACAAAACGAATCGTCAGCCATAAAATGGCCGTGCTAATCGCAAGCACAATTATGCCTAAAACTATCGACCCAAGCCGTAAGGCGGTGGCGAGGTAATCGGCTGTGGATTCCACGGCTGTGCTCCTGGTTTATTATGAATAAATTTATACGATTTGGCGGCCTCTTTAGAAAAAGTACGCTGCGACACCACGTTCAAACCACGTGCGTTCATTTCAGAAATTTTCCAATCGCCGTTGATTTGATTAACTTCTATCACATACGCAACATGACCATAAGGGCCTTCATCAGTCTGAAAAACCGCACCAGCCGCTGGTGTATCGTTGACGATGTAGCCATCACGCTTGGCGTTATCATCCCAGGTATTAGCGTTGCCCCAAGTGTTCGGGATCGGACTGTTTGCCCACCGGCGCATCGCATACGCCCACCACGTACAGTTGCCCCAGGCGTAAGTGTTTCCGGGCATCACGCCGCCGTTATAAAAACCACGTTCTTCCGCCGCTTTGGCGCTCGGTGCATTTGCTAAAAAGCTCATTGCCGGTAAGCCAAGCGATGAAATAGCTAAAATCGGAAACATCAAAATAAGCAATAATGTAGCGATGATTATAGCTATAATTTTCTTAATGCTGAAACCAAAATTTGTAAACAAAACTACCGCGCCGTTCATGATGAATACAACTCCGCAGGATTAGTCGTGATGAGCGGGTGTTCTTTTTCGGCTGCCACAACTTTAACGGCGACATGGTTTTGGTCGGCGATAAGCAGAGCATCGCCTCGCTCGCAAGTGAGCAGAAAGCTTTGCTCATATTCACTGAGGTTAAATTCGTTAACCACGCCTTTGATAGTCGTTGTATCCTGGCGCATTAAAATTCGCAGCGCGCTTTGCGAAGCGATGGCACGGCCGTATTCACTTTTGAGAAAATCGTTGGCTTGTTGCGATATAATTGACACACCGAGGTAATATTTGCGTGCCCGCCGCACCAGTCCCGCCACGAATCGTGCCGATTCCTCGTGTTGCAATAAAATCCAGCCCTCGTCGATAATCAACAGCCGCTTTTCTGGCTTAGCCATGACTTGATTTTTCACAAAATTAGAGATAATTAACATCATAATTTGGCGCAAATTTTCTGGCAAATCTTTGATATCAAAAATGACCAAGCGGTTGTCTAATTTAACATTTGTTTGCGCATTAAACACGTCCGCCAGTGAGCCGGAAATATATTTTTCTAACTTTTCGCACAACTTTAGCTGACCTAATTTTCGAAGTCCCGCGTATAAATCTTCTAAAAGCGGCGGTTTGGTTTTTGACTTTTTGTAGATTTTCAAAACCGCTTTGTCGATGGCGGCTTTTTCACGCGCCGTTAGACTTTCAGCCATCAAACAGATTACGTCCATTAAGTCTTGCGTATGTTCAGATAGATCGCTGATTTCGTGAACGGTCGTTGCTAGGTCGAAAGGGTTAATTTTCTGTTTACTTTTGGCGGATAATTTTATGTACGTACCTTTTACCGACTCGGCGAGGCGCTTGTATTCACGCTCTGGGTCGATGACGATGACGCGCGTGCCTTGCATGAGTTGGCGTAAAATTTCGACTTTGGTGGTGTAGCTTTTGCCAGCACCCGACTGCGCAAAGGTGATTGAGTTAGCGTTGTGCAAACTAAACCTATCCAAAATAACCAACGAATTATTTGATTTATTGACGCCGTAAAGGATGCCAGATTCCTGTACCAATTCTGATGACATAAACGGAAAAGTCAGGGCTGCGCTGGAACTATCGAGATTGCGCTTTTGCGCCAGCTGGTCTTCGCCGCGTGGCAAAATTGACTGCAATGCTTCCAGCTGCTGATAGCGCGCCACTTTTGAGTAAAACAGTCGTGCCGATAGATTCGCTTCAAGCAGCTTGGTGGTTTTATCAAGTTCTTCTTTGGTCTCAGAGCGGATGCAAATGTATATCGCCATTTGGAATAATTTTTCCTGACCACGCTGAATTTTATCGCGCAAATCAATCGCCGATTCAAGCGGGTCGGTAACCTCTGAGCCAACGATCCGCCCTTCGCGCATCATCGCTCGGCGTGTGGACTCAAGCTCGGTAATTTTACGATTTAGTTTTGGCAGTGCGGCCCGTGCGTCTACTTCGTACAGATGATAACTAATATCAATATCGTGATTAAAATGAATCAAACTATCCATCCAATCCGAACTCGCTACAAACGGATATCCAGAAATAAACAGCGTACGCATATACACGCCATCAATGCAAAGATAATCAACATTTTCTTCCAGCCCGGCGTAGGATAAAATATCTAGCGCGTCCTGCTCGCCAAATGTGATACTGAGCTCTTTTTGCTGATCTTCGCGCTGACGGTCGCGGTGGCGTTTCGGGGCGCTAATTGCGTCGCTAATTCTTTTGATAAATATTGGTGTGCGTGATTTTCTGGTCATTTAATTTTGCTCCCGTCTTGCACGAGTGCCGTGTGAATTGTTTGCAAAGCACGTTCAGTTAGCGGTTGTATTTTTGCTTGCGTTGGACTGTAAAAACTGTAGAATAAATCAAGCACTTCGAGGCTATCTAGCTGATCAGCGCGCATGCCGAGCCGCGCCATACCTTTGGCGATAATATCAATACGGAGTTTGAGTTGTTCGCGAATTAAATCAAAATCAGCTTTGTTGTCGGTCGGGCGAAAAGGGATGACGATATAAAAATGCCGCGTTAAAATCTTGTTGTTGGTGATTAGCGAGCGAATAAATTCATCGTAATTTTTCAATTGAGTTTTGTAGACAGGAATCGTCTCGCTCTGCAGCCTATGGCTCAAATCTTCCAAATATCCATCCATGTCAATCTCGCGCGTGCGTACTAAAATTTGAATCGGCCAACCAATCGAATTGAGAAAACTTTCGTAGGTATCAATAATTGCGTCTTGCTCATCCTCGCTACGCAGTTCAAAATTCAGCGCCGAAACAGACAAAATTGCCCGATAATTATTCTGTGGCAATAACAAAATTCCGTCGCGCACACCCTTTAGCGCAATTTGCCGCCTGGCGCTAGATTTAGCGTTTGATTTTTGTAAACCGAACATGCAAACCTCCTTTCTTGTCAGTTTCAAAACGAACATCAGCGGTTGGATCATCTATAATCTGGCGGGTTTTGATGGTTGATATGTCGTCTAATTTTTCTGGCTTTTGCGGCTTTTCGGTTGGTTGGTCTATAGTCTCTTCATCTTCAAGCGAAGTACTTTTATACTCATCACGAAACGCAGTAGTGTTTTTGTCAAACAAATAATATTTTGGTCGTAAATTGTAGCGCAACACCGTCACCAACCAAAGCACGATAATTTTACCTTTAACGCGAATCGACAAAATTCCACAAACGATCAAACTTAACGCCATCAAAACGTATTTATAAAGCGCGCCGTTCATGACCGGCGGCAATAGCGTAAAAATTCCCGCGCTCAAGAAAACAGGAACCATCAAAAGTATGATTTGCGAAAAACCAAGTTTGCCGATAATCCGGTCTTCTACTGTAGTAACCTGCGCGGGAACGACTGTCGTTTTCATGATTTTTTACCTCGTTGTTTAGTAGATTTTGTTTTCGAGCCGGCGCGGTAGGTTGTGCCGGTTTTGAGTGGTTTTGACTCGGGTATATTAACAACGGTTGGATTATTTTTGCTGCGCGGATTTACGGCATAGGTTATTTCCGCATCGCCTTTTTTATTCAGATAACTTACTTTCATCGGCGACTTCGTTTGGCGTGCAACCGTTTCGAGAGTCGAGTGAACCCGGGCTTTTTTGGCGGCGTGAGTGGTATTCTTCATGCGCTGGGTAGTTTTGTGTGCCACTTTCGAGCCGGTACCCGTCATGTAGCTGACGCCGTTCATAAATTGACCGCCCAGTTTCTTTAGATTGCGCGCACCCATACTAACGAAACTAAATTGCATCATCACGCCCTGAACTTTTAATAAAGTTAGAATAGTCGCTATACCTGCTACCATCGCCATCAGAGTATCGGGCAAGGTATTGTCACCGCCAGTGGTCGCCATGCCAGAAAACAGTGACGACGCTAATTGCAAAATAACCACATGGACAAACAAAACGAAAATCGTTGATAGGAATGTCTTCATCGAAGTTTCGGCAAAATCACGAAACCCTGGTGCCAACCACAGCATACTCACCAGCGGCGACAGGACAGTGCCGATGAACAAAGTGATCAAACGCATAACATAATACACCAACAATATGACCGAGCAAATCAGAAAAGCCACCATGACTAGCAGCGCCGCCACGCCCTGACCAGACGTTTTTTCGACAACTTTGATGAGCGTACTCCAGACGGTCGATGCACCCGAAACTTGGTTGACTGCCGAGATGAGAACGTTAGATAAGCTGATGATGCCGTCAATCAAAAATATCGAGGTGTTCATCAGCAAAAATATCAGTGCTATACGTGGCAGCAAGTGCTTAACCTCAACTTCGTCAAAGCCAAAACTTGACGCGCTCATGACCTGAAACCCGACCAGTGCCACGACTAAAATTAGTAGCACATCAGCGATGCCAACAATTGCCAGCCATAAATTAAACACGGCTTTATTGCTCGCCATCAGCGGTGTTGATTTGGTGAAGAACTCTAATGCGTTCAAAAATGGCGAAGCTATAGCGTTAATGATCGACGACAGCAGCCCCGTTACGGCTTTGATAATCATCTCGATCAAACCGTTGTTTTCTGATTTGGGCGTGACAGCTTGTAGA
The DNA here is from genome assembly GCA_938018005.1 of uncultured Candidatus Saccharibacteria bacterium. Taxonomy (GTDB): domain Bacteria; phylum Patescibacteriota; class Saccharimonadia; order Saccharimonadales; family Saccharimonadaceae; genus Saccharimonas. The sequence continues at coordinate 69,790 of CALIJG010000020.1, forward strand.
TTCGGTAGGTTTGCATCGTTTGGATTTTTCACCGCTTGATACGAACCATTCAGAATAGAAACTATTGTCACGGCGGCCAGTACGATGACTAACCCAATCACTGCTTTTTTAGCGATGCTTTTTGCGTGCTCCATACGGTCTGGTTTGCCGCTGCTGGTCATGTAAATATAGCCAGCATGCGCTAAAAAGAAAGCACAAGCCAGTGACGCGATGCCCGATAAAATATTGGATGTAGGCAAAACATAATCACGCACAGTTTTTATGGAGCCAGCCGTATCGGCAAAGAATACTAAGTTACTAGTGAAAATATCGACAAAGTCGAACATGGACAGGTTATCCTCCGAAGGCTTGTCGCGCTAAAGTCGTTACGATGTTCGCTAATACAAACGCCGCAATGACAATCGCCAGACCAATTGCCGACCATGTGATAGTGCGCTTCGCTTTGTCGAGCTGCTCAGGATTTCCCGAGCTAGTGATATAGGTAAAACCGCCAGCAACAAAAAAGCCGGTCGCTACCAGACCAGCTAGTCCCGTCACCACCTGGATGACGCTTCGTATAAAATTCTCGACATTACTGACGCCCGCTGGCACAGCTAGGGCTACATTCGCCAATACAAGTGGCGCTCCAACCACGATAAATATCGCCGCCAAACAATATGTTTTTCTTGACACTATAAACTCCCTTTCACCAGAGCGTAAACTTTGTGTTTACTTCTGTTATTTTTACGTTAGCAGGCATTAATTTACTTGGCAAGACGGCACTTAAAAGTCTGTTGCAGTCATGTTAGTGTGTTAGTTTCTGGGAGGTTTGTTAAATTTATAGAGGTGCAAGCATGTTGTACTTTAAGCTAAAAAATAAATTAATGAACTTGCTAAAAAATATTTAGTCGCTGACTTTACACTAATAAAAATTGCAAGTAAACTAAAAATATGGGCAAGTTAAAATCTGAAAAGATCATCATATCTTCGCCACTATCGTTTATTGGTTCGGTGAAGCGCATTTGGAAAATCACAGACGTGGATAATCCAGCGGTGAAGATGCTGCTTAGTTTGGTCGCTGCCGCGCTCATTTTGTTTGCTTGGGTCTTCGTGGCGTTTTGGTATGTGCTGATTTATGTCGTTTTTGGAATTTTATTCATTCCGTATCGTATGCTACGGCGAAGTAGTCGTAAGCAAAAGCAAGCAAAATTGCGACACCGCGAAGTATTGGAAGCGATAGAGAAAAACCGTAAATTATAATCATTGCAGCATAGTAGCTGTGTATTTCTTGTCGTAGGCCTTCTGGGATTTGTGCAGAGTTTCAGAATGAGAATCAAACCAAATAGTTATATCATCCGTTAGCTTTGACAACTCGAGACCGGTTTTCGTTAATTTATATTCAACTCGCGGCGGAATCGTCGGATAGAAAAAGCGCCGGACGATGCCGGCGCGTTCTAGCTGCTTGAGGTGCTCGGTGAGCACTTTTTGAGTCACCCCCGGAAGAGAGCGGTGCAGCGCAGAATAACGCTTAGTCTCAGCGCCAAGCGAAAGAATAATTGCGATAGTCCATTTGCGAAACAGCAGGCTTGTCATGAAATCGCGCGAATCGGCGCACTGATTTTTGAATGCAGTAGTTTTTGTCATGGTTGCCTCCCGTTTTGGGGTTTACTTTATATTTAGCGGTCAAGAGCTCCTCAAGCAAATATCTCCGGAGATACCCTCCGGAGACATAGCGCAAAGCTCTCTTCTGCTAATAAATATAAATGGGTAGCTACATTGTGTCAAATAGCGCAATTTATAACCTACCTGTCCTAAAGTGTATCCTTTTGACCGCACGCCACAATTAAAGTAAAATTTATAATATGCCTCATATACACGACCAGCCTGGTCAGCACGATACCTGCGTTAGCGGGTATATTGTGAAAATAACAGAGGGTGCTGAACCTCGGATTATTTTACATAAGCACCGCAAGCTAAACAGGTTATTGCAGTTTGGTGGGCATGTCGAGCTAGACGAGACACCGTGGCAAGCGGTCTTACGGGAAATAGCCGAAGAATCTGGTTACGACAAAAACCAGCTAAGGTTGTTGCAGCCGTGTTATAATAGGCTTGCTTCATTGCCTGGAGTGAAACTGCATCCTCAACCGATCGCGATTCACACATATCCTGCTGGTGGCGGGCATTATCACACGGACATAAGTTATGCGTTTATTACTTCGGAAAATCCGATACATGATATAGCTAGCGGCGAATCCGACAACATTGGCCTCTTTAACTTGAGAGATCTAAAGAAGCTTACATCAAAACAAATGTACGACAATGCGAAAACCATCGCTATGTATACTTTGACCACAGTGGTTGAGGAATGGGACGAGGTGGATTTGTTACTTTATAAACTCTAGGCCGTCCCTAGTTATGAGGTCATACAGATCGTCAACTAGACCATCTACGTACGGTTTGTAGTATGTGTCTATTTTGAGCATAGGTACTTTTTGGCGCACAAAATCATAGACAACCTTAGTTCCTGTGCCTAAATTTGTTCCATTTTTTGACTTGTCACGTAAATCTATGGCCTGTGCCGCCACCATTAATTCTATGGCTAATACGTGCTTGATATTATCTAATATGTGTCGACCACCTTACGGGCGGAGACCGAGCTCATAGCTACAAAGTCTTCGGTGTTGGCAGATGTTGGCACAGAGTCAATCGACGCTGGATGGGCTAATACTTTATTTTCTGAGACTAGTGAGGCTGTAGTATGCTGCAGAATCATTAGCCCTGTTCTCATTTTTTCTGTCGCCCTAAGGAACACAGGCAGACCATTGTTAAATCTATCATCAAGTAGAGCAGCAATTCTTCTGTCTGAGATATTTGCAAGTTCGCTTATTGCGATAGCTAGAGCGTCCATAGCGATGCCAACAGACTCACCGTGAAAATTTCCGCCAGCCATAACCTCTACTAGGTTTGTTTCTTCGTTTTTTATGAATACCGGATTGTCAGTCACGCTATTGAGTTCAATCTTCGCTATATGTGATGCATACTCAAGAGCCTCACGTATACCTCCGTGCACCTGCGGTACACATCGCACAGAGTAAATATCCTGGATACCGCTCGTATTGACTAGTGATCTTCCGCGCAATAAATGCCTAACGTTATCAGAGACGATTCGCTGCCCCTTAAAAGGCTTCAGGCTGTGTATAGCCGGATCGTAAGCAACTGTACTTGCCCCGATAGCCTCAGTCGATAAAGCACCTGCGAGATCGGCAATCATGGACAGCTTTCTTGATTCGTACACTACAATTGATGCGAGAGCTGTGGTATAAGATGTATTATTTATTAAAGCTAGACCGTTGCGATAGTTAAACCTTAAGGGATGCAGATTTTTCTCACTTAAGGCTTCTAGGGCTTCCGTTCTTTTGCCATTTAGATAAACATGACTCCTACCAATAATTGCCAATGCTATGTGTGACGATAGGGTCAAATCTCCGCTTGACTCTACAGACCCCTTACTGGGCACTTCCGGTATAATGTCGTAATTAAAAAATCAACTAATCTTTCAACTACGAATACAGACACCCCAGAAAATCCCTTAGCGAGAGAATTGGCTATGATTAACATCATAGCCTTAATATGTCCTTTCGGCATAGGGGCGCCAACCCCAGTGGCGTGAGATAGTATGATACCCTCCTGAATGTCTTCATGGGAGGTGTTAATTTTTATGCTCTTAAGAGCTCCAACTCCAGTGGTAAGACCGTATATGTCTTCTCCTTTATTAAGTAATTCTATAAGCCTCTTATTTGAGGTTTCTATTTTTACGCGCGAATGTTCGGATAGCGATACGCTAATTTTATCGTTAGATATCATATGAAATTTTTCAAAGTCTAGCTCTTCCCCTAAAAGAAACGACGATTCATTTAACTTCATTTCATAACACTCCTTGATTATTGGTTTACATTATAGCTTAAATAGCCATCATACGTTTGATAACCTAGTCAGAAACAATTATAATAAAATTTAAAGAATAAAACATACCGTATGTTTCGGAACCGAGAGGATAATAGATGAGCGAGCTTCATGTTTCATGTATAGGAAATGTTACACAGGACAAGCTACTCCACATTGATAGCATACCTGAATTGGACGATGTAGCGTACGTCAACGGAAGTATAGAGTGTATGGGAGGGAGAGGGGCCATAGTAGCCCTTGCGCTCGGTAGGCTTGGAGTATCTACCAGTTTAATAACATCCATGTCAAACGATAGTGTTGCTCGCGACTACCTTGAGCTTCTTCAAGAGAATAACGTAGACATATCGTCTGTAGCTATTGATAGTAATGCAGAATCATTATTTAAAGTTATAGTTGCGATCTCTAAGGAACAGGAGAACTGTATATCATTCTTTGAACCCAGTAATATCAATTTCTCGGCAACTCCAAGTCAGTTAGATACGGTTAACGACTCTGACATAGTATACTTCTCTACACATAAACGATCTTTTAATGAGACCATACTATCGTCAATAAAAAATGATTCTGCAAAGGTAATCCATAATATCAGTAGCTACTTTTTACAGTCCAAGGAGTATGTATCGCTCATGCTGGATAGGAGCAATATATTGATTGGAAACGAACTAGAGATGAGGGCTCTTCTTGAGAGTACCAACTGTAGCTCACCGCAGGACTTATTTAACTATTCCCCTAATCTTGAGACAATATACGCAACACAGGGAGATACAGGATCGTGCATCTATAGCAAAGATTCGACACCGTGCTTCGTAGAAGCACAAGATTCCGAGTCGGTTTCACCTGTAGGAGCGGGCGATGCATATGCAGCAGGCGTAATATACGGTATAGCCAACGGATGGAGTAATATACGCTGTGCAGAATTTGCGAGCAAAGTAGCCTCGATATCAGTTGGAAGCGTCACATCCTACCCCGATTTAGACGTGCTTGACAGACTCATAGAGGACACAGGGGGTGAATTATGAAAAAGATATATTTGGCCGCGTCTGTATTCTCTGTATTTGAGCGGGATTTAAATCGACGCATCGCCGAACACCTCAGAAATCACGGTTATGAGGTGCTTCTACCTCAGGATATAGAGCCTCCCTGTAAGGATAGTGCGGAGAATGAATTTGATATGGAGTTTGTATATAAAGGATGCAGAGATGGCATTAAAGTTGCGGATGTAGTTGTGGCTATAGTAGATGGAGCTGATGTAGACTCTGGGGTTGCATGGGAATTGGGATTTGCTCATGCGAGCGGAATACCGTCGCTATGTTTTAGAACAGACATGCGAAAAGCTGAACATAATGGCGTAAATATAATGATTGAGTATGGATCAACAAAGACAATATTTGCCACAAAATATCACCAATCAGAACATGATATTGCGAATACTATTCTAGAAGAGCTGGAGGATATATAGATATGTCTGAAAAAAAGATTTTAATGTCAATTAAGACTAAGTATGCCGACAAGATTCTGGACGGCAGCAAAAAATGGGAATTTCGCAAATCAATCCCAAAACTCGAGCACTCCGATACGCTTGATGTGGTTATATATTCATCGCAGGAAGATAAAGCTATCGTGGGAGAATTTCGTGCTGGACGTATAGCAAGGTGTTCTCTCGAGGAGTTAATGTCCATAACAGGATATGAAGACGACCCTGACGCGGTTAGTTGGTTTACGGCATACTATGCAACGCGAAGCTTATGTAGTGCTCTTGAAGTCACATCGCCTATCAAGTACAACTCACCTATAAGCCTACTTGACATAAGGGGTCGCTTGCACGATTTCCGCCCCCCTCAAAGCTTCCTGTATATTACTCCAGGATCCGACTTAGATAATCTGATTAGCGAAAGGAAGACAGAGGATAATGCTACTGACACCCCCGAAAGAATGTGAGATAGAATTCAACGATCTTCGCCTAGTCCGCCTTAAATGCGACCCGAAGTATGAAAATATATTTATTGAAAACACGACAATCTCAATAAAGGACACTTATGATGAGATAACGAAAGATTTTGCACGAAACCTAGTGAAGGTTGATCGCCTCGGTTACGATCCCGTGGGGTATTTCACTATCGGAAAAGAGGTGTGGCTTGCGTTTACCAAATCAGGCAGTGATTTTGTCGGCTTTGAGGTTGTAACGAGGAAGCGCGGCGGATGTATAAAAATTGGTCCTACGTATATTGGCCCTAATATGCGAGGGAGAGGATACGCCGAGCAGATGATAAATGCCCTGTGCAGGAGCTACCGCGCTGTGGGCGCTAGAAAGATGTACGTAACAGCCCCCCTGAATAACGCACCGACTGCTGTTCTCGATTTTCAAAAGCTACATCTAAAAATGGAAGCGCTATTGTCTAGGCATTACCACATAAAATCTTCGGAAAGAGTGTGTGGAAAGTTCCTAGAAGACAGCCGAGGTGTAGAAAGTTCTACACCCTCAAGGCTTGAATTGTCGCTAGCAAATAATACATCTGCAAATGCATCCATAGAAATAAATAACCTACAAACAGAATTACCCCTTAGTCTACTATCCAATTTCATTAGGACTAACATGTCTCATTATTATGACGATATAGACGATGATTTTGTGAGGGCGCTGGTGCACGGTACCGAGGAGAGCCCGAAAGTATATGAGAAAAAGGCCAAGATTTTATTAACTATCGTCCATGATACAACCAAGCTAGCAGGTGTTGCGGCCCTCACCCCAAAGCGCGGGGGATCTCTAAAGATATCCCCTCTTATCATAGATCATAAAGTTGTTTGCAAAAAGGTGTTGGGTGATTTACTTGATATGATTATGCTACAAGCTAGGAGGATGAGTAGAAGGAAGATAACTATTATTTTGCCAGTATCCTGTATTGCAATGATCGACGTAATACTAGCGCATGGTTATGTATCTGAGGGTATATTGAGAGAACCTTATAAAAGATCCGTTGATATGGTAGTTCTATCGAAATTTCTACAGGAAGATGTTGGAGCTCTAGACTAATTATGAATAAACCACAAAGTTTAGAGGAGTGGCTGGGTGTCATTAATAAAAACTTTGCTTCGTCTGGGGGTGTGGTTTACAGCTCTTCAGGTTCCACAGGAGAAGCTAGGGATATTATATATACCGATTATGTCATCAATGGAGCCGCACGGAGAACCACAGAGCTATTATCACTTGTCCCGCATCAACTTAAATCTATGAAGGCTGTAGTGCTCTGGGGGTATGGTCTATTTCCACCCGCGCACTTCTACTCGTTATCTATGAGCGGGTTGGGCTGTCAAGTGTACCCTTTTGGGTCGGGTAGGAATTTTCCCACAGATCCCAAGGTAGATAAAATTCACAGAATATCGCCCAACATTCTCGTAGGCATGCCTGGCTATTTGATAAAAATAGCCAATTGCCTGGATGATAAAAGAATGCTGCAGAATGTTCGCAAATCTTTAAAGTTTATTGTGACGGGAGGAGAAGTTCTTACGTCTGATATCCGTAGGCGACTTGAGGATATATATGGGGTAAGAGTTTATGACCATTACGGTATGCTACAAGCCCCTATGGTAGCAGGAGACTGCATATACGGACATAAGCACATATCGAAAGAGTATACTCCTGAAATTTTAACGAATAGTGGCGATATTAAGGACTGGGGCGAAGGAATACTTTTGCTAAGCAGTAATAGTGCATGGGAGGGAGTTTTGATGAAACGACTTAATACACAAGATAGGGCGAGGCTATATAGATGCAGATGTAACATAAAGACGACTTGCGTTGAAGTTTTAGGCCGCAACAATCTAACCCGTAAGGTTAGGGGTCAGCTGGTAGACTTTGATAAGTTATTCTACCTGTTGGACAATAGCGGTTTTGCTGGCAACTACTACTTTGAAGTGATAAGTGATCCTACAGATTCAATCTATATTCATATCGATAATAATGTCGATGTATCAAACTTCTATTCCCTACTTAATAATACGCTGCCCGTAAAATACGAAGTTCTTATAGAAGACTCACTAAAGGTTCCTAGAGGGCTAACGGAAAAAGAGCAGCGTTTAGTATTCTGACAACAGATCTAGTTTTATCTACTTTAATAGTATACTCACTTCACGTACCTCCCAGGTATATAGCTCATACAAACCTATCAAGGTCGTATTCGCCCATGAAAATTATTTTATCTTTTGGGGTAGCATTTCAGGGGAATCTCCACCTGTGACAGGTTTGCCGTGCGAGCCCGTACGTAGACTCCGTTACGTAAAGTAAGGAGTAAGTGTGTCAATCGTAGCAGAGCAAGCAGCAACTGTAGCCACTTATAGTGGGTAGTAATCGCGAGACGTGGGTGATGAATCTGTGGCTTGCGAACGACGAAACGTACTGCGACGAGGTGCGCCGCATTGTCCAGATATGCGGTGAATATGAACAGGCCGAGCGACTTGAGCCGTTGATTCGAGATGAGCTTAAAGGCAGTCTAGAATAGTCGAGTTTACTAGGTGACTTACTTGCAACCTCTCTCGGTCGCGTCAGTTGGCAAGAGATTATAGAAAATAATCGCTAGCTTCGTCGTCCTGGGTATGACGAGAAACTACCCGAAACGTAATATATCTGTGTACTTGATTCACATCACCGAACAGCGTCCATACTTACCCCGCTCACTCGACATGCACCATGCTGGCACAGTCAAGATGAGCAGATGTAAGAATGAACGAGTCTAGGGCGGAAGCTGGTAACACTAGTTGATGATCGTTATCTTATTTCACAAAAAGACAGGCCAGCTAGCGCGTACTGCGCTGGCGCACAAAACACGCCATCTGTCTGTCATTTGCGAAATAAGCCTCACCCTGAAAGCTATGCGGCGGCTTTCGTGCGACCATTGCAAGCTCGCCGGAGGGCGCACCCGCAATCATCGCACAGCCGATTGACACATACGTATCCTTAGATTATTTTACAATTCATCTAAGGAAAGAAGCTCACCAGGCTCGTCAATATTCGACCAAATAGCAGAATTCTCACACACCAAGTTCTCAGCCGTCGCTGTATATACCTCAACTTCATCATCCAAGTCAAACCGACTGCGCACGGCATGAGCAGCGCACCGCAAGCGGTTTTCTGTGGCTGGATTTTCCAGCAAAAATAAGAACTTCGGTAGGTTGCTGTTCGTCGCGTCCCAGCCGCCATCATCGAAAAATTCCATATAATTTACCAGGCGGCGATTGATGGCGCTAGGCGGCGTGTCTTTGGATACGACATCAAAGAAAAATCGCCGCAACCCATCGGCTGTTTTGAGCGACAAAAATGCGTCGGGCGGATTAGCCGGAAAATAGCTATAAAGCGCCGTTTCGCGCCGCAAAAATACTTTTAGCGGTGGATATTGGTGCTGTAGTTTATTGGTGCACGAATACACATTAACTACATGATTAACAAACGATTGACCGACAACTTTATCGCGGTAGCTTGCTTTGATGATAGCATCGGTAACGCGTTCGCTGCCGTAAATCAATTGCAGTTGCTTAAGTCCTTTTGGTGTCAAATAATACGCTGCCGGCACACCCCGCAATTTATAGCTTTTGTCATATCGTCTAGCCACAAAACCACGTTTCATCAGTACATTCAACTTTTCAAACAAATTTGAACCCGACTTAATACCCAGACTATCTGCCAACAATTGACGACTACCGAACCGATATTTGTATAGCGTTTCCAGGATGTCTATCTGTCCCTGCTTGAGCGCTGAACGTTTGTCTATTTTCATTATCAGCCTTTCACGATTCCTTTCTAGTATATTTATATAGAAAAAAGAGAAAAATAGCAATATATAACAGTGGTTTTATAGATGAATTATACTGTATATCGATATTCGGTATATTTTACATCATAAAATTGCTAAAAACTATTGAATATTTGTAGTACAAATAGTACAATTTAAGTAGAGGTTTGATCATAAAACTGGCTCGTTAATAACACGAAAAACTAGACTTCAAACAGTAGCGCTTTTTGGTTATCATCCCGTGTAGTATACTAGGATTAATGAGTCAATCAAGAATTCAACTACAAATCGACACATCAAAAGAAGTGCGCAACCGAGCCAAAGCCGTTGCCTATAGCCAAGGCATGAGCCTGACCGAATTGGTGCTTAAGGCGCTAGCGACGGTTGGCGACAAGGAGCTGAAACAGCTGATTGAAAAGGATTTGCAGGAGCGCTCTGGACGCGGGCGTCCGCAGCAGTTCAAGTCTAGTTGATGTTATGACGAGTCGCGACAGGAGGGATTATGGCGCGACCAAAAGGAAGTAAAAATAAACCAAAAGCCCCGCTGATGAAGCAATTTTCGTTCACGACTGAGCAGCGGATTAGGCTGGTGGCAAATTTAATCGTCGAGAAAATTATAGAAGACGGCGCGTTTGCCAAAAAGCTAATTACGATACTGGAGGATGATAAAAATGTCTCCAAATAATCAGCCGAGAATTGGTTTGCTGGCGATACGAGTTTCTTCTGACAAGCAAGGTCTTGATGGCGACTCGCCCGAGGCCCAGCGCGAACAAGGCGAAGCTTACGCCAAGGCGCACAATATCATAATTACTGAGACGATTATTTTGCTTGAATCAGCGTCGCACGAAACGCAGCCGATGCAAAAAAATAATCGACGTTTGCAAGGACAAAAGCAAAGGTTTTCAAGTTGTGCTGATTAAGTCAATCGACCGCTTCACGCGTGGTGGCGGAGATTATTATTCGCCGTTGAAACGACAGTTGACGCTGCTAGGCATCGCCCTTGAGGATATGTACGGCGTGATTGGCAAGCAGCAAATAAACACGCTGGAGCACACTGGATTTAAGTATTATTGCTTGCCCGAAGTGTGGCAAAACCCTTTCTGGCAGCGCTTCGCGCGGCAAGATGGGCGCGTATTATCCGGCATACCATTGCAGTCGTGATGGGCATTATTTCCGTGTGCCTAAGGCTGAATTCGACAAGACGCTCGAGGATTTTGTACGGACTATTACCGTAAAGCCGGAGTACGTTGACGACATTATCGCTGCTATTGCCGAACTGTGGCGCGAGCGCCAAGCAAAGCAACTAGAAGCCAACCAACAGCGCCTAGAGTACCGCCAGAGCCTGCAAAACCAGATTCGGGCGACCGTGGACAGAATGCGCGTTGTCACGAGCGAAACGGCGCTTACGTACTTGGAAGAGGATATTATTAGCGCCGAAAATGAGCTAGCAAAACTAGACAAAGAAATCGCCAATCAGCCCAACCTACAAGCCGAATTCGACCAAGTCTTGCGATACGCCAAATATATTTTGGAACATCTCCCTGAGCTACTACTTGACCTCTGTAATCCCTTGCGAAAAGCCGCCTTTTTCGCCGCTATCTTCAATAAAGTCCCAACCTATGATGAAATAAAGTTTGGAACTCACAAAAACAGCTCGCTACCAGAGGTAAACGAGCTGTTCCGTATCCGAATGGATGATAAATCCCTTTATGGTGACCTCACCGGGAATCGAACCCGGATTGCCAGGATGAAAACCTGGTGTCCTAACCGTTAGACGATGAGGCCGTGCAGGCACGTAGCTGTGCTGTGTGCCATTATACGAAAAACTCGCTGGTTTGTCCACCATAATACCGCTCTATTGCCGCGCGAGCCGAGAATCATGCTCTGGCTGCAGCGATATCTGCTATACTAATGACACGATATTGCGTTATACAACAAAGTTATTATGGATATTTCGCCTGTTCCGACATCTGTGCTGGGAGAGCACCCACCCCAGCGTCCCGCCAAGCGGCGGCATAGCACACTCATGCTATGGGTGATGCTTGCGGCGGCCATTACTGTGGTGCTCTCGGCTATTGCTGCAGCGGTGACTCTTCTCTCCTCGCCGCAGCGCATGCAGGCAGCGGCGGTATCGGCCGCACCATCGCGCACCGATGTATTTCTGGCCAATGGCTATGGAGCAGGCCAGCACGCAGTGCGGTTTGCAGCGGGGCAGGGCGGCTTGAACTTCTTGGGTGGCACAGCCGACCACTCGCGGCTCGCCATTGCAGGGCAGGGCGCGCAGGATGCCGCACCAGTGCTCCGCATTTGGGACACTAGGCACAAGCAGCCAGTCGCTACTTGGCCAGCCAGTACCTGTAGCAGCGTCACACCGCGTGGAGTAGTGTATTGCGCCAGCCAGCAGCGAGGGCGCTCAGTCATTACCGCGGTAGACCTTGCCACCGCTAAGGTTCTCTATGCTACCCCTGTAGCTGCCCAGCCAAGCACGCTCACATACTACGGCACAGATGGTCAGCAACAGGATATTATTGGCGAGAGCGCCGCCGCCACCTTCTACGCCGCCGCAGGGAGCCTGCACCCCATCACCAGTGGCGATTTTCAGAACCCCAACGCTACCTGCACGATAGCGAGCGGTAGCAAGCTTCTCTGTCGCCGTAATACCGAGAAAGACCACGGCGCTAAGCCATCCCAGAAGTCACCCAGCAAGCGCGCTACCTCACGTACCACCACCGGTGTCGTCATCACAAATGAGCGCCAGGCGACCACTGCAGACCAACCGACGACCACCATCACCGTGTATGATATCACCAGCGGCACGCGCGAAGTGCAGCGCACAGCTAGCTCCAGCAACGTCACCTTGGCAAGCGATGGTTGGCTGGAGGGCACTGCTAGCAGTAATACCGTCCAATCCAGCGGGCAAGAGACCTTCGAGAGCTATGGCCTGGACGGTAAGCCACGCGGCCGCAGCACTGTCAATAGCGCGTACAAGCTCAGCCCAGCCGCCAGCTCCTTCACTAACCCCGCTGGCACTACTGTGCCAACGTACCCCCGAGAGGCTCTCACTACAGATATGCCGCGCGTCGTTGTGGATGGGCAGGGTAGAGAGTTCCTGCGTATTGCCAGCCAAAACACCCAAGACTTCGCCCTCAGCCAGGCTACCTACAGCCGCACCAGCGGTGGCACGCTCACCCTGGCTGACGGCGGCAACATTGTCTCCGCCAGCCTGGATGGCTCACTCCTCCTCACCAGTAATCTCCACTCCGCCGGTATTCAAGCCAGCGGCAGTAAAGGTCTCAAGATCGTCAAAGTCGCCGATGGTACAACCCTCCTCACCATCAAAGGAACCGACATGCGCAGCCTCACTATTCGTAGCAATCTCATCGCTAGCACCGGCAAGGACGGCACACTTGTGGTGTATGTGCCGGGCAAGTAGCGCTGCACCCTACACCTCAGCACACAGCGCGCCCACTTTCTCTGCATAGCCGCAGCTTTATAGCAAAAACAACCCGCCACTGCGAGCGGGTTATTTATTAAGAGTAGCAGAGCAGGGGCTCTACCGGCTGGCTGCGTGGTTAAGCACATAGGCACTAAGGCAGGCCAGGCCAATGCTAAGCATAACGATGGCAGTGTGCGGGTCGATGCTGTGCGAGATACTCAGCACCACTACGATGACGCTGAGCACCAGGCAGGCTGCGATAAGCAGGATGTCGAGCATTTGCTTGGGCGTCTTTTTGCGGGTGGTCGATACTGTGACCTTTGTTTTTGTTGTTGTTGCTGGCGCGGCTGCTTTGGCCGCTGCTTTGGTTGATTTTTTTGCCATATGGCCTCCTTTGTTTTCTGGCACTATTGTAGCACATTGTAGAGAAAAATGGGCGAATAAATTACTCAAGGTCATAAGAAGTGGCGGGCAGCGAGCGCGGCTACCTCCTCGCCAACACTCCATTGCCATCGCCCACGCAATCCGCTATAATACACACAAAGCATAAGGGGGATAACCAATGGGGGTGCAACAAATCAGCCGGTTTTGGCACCGGCGCTTGTGCGAGGCAAGTATGCTCTATGCCGTCATCATCGTGGCGCTGTGGGCATGGCGGCACTTTGGCGGGGTGGATCAATACAACCTCGTGCTTGGCATGCCACTCATTGCCGTCATCTTGGCCGGTATAACAGGGGTCGTGGCAGCGGTGCTTCACATCTGGCCACCGCAGCAGCGGCTTGGGCAGGCGAGCCTCGTGGTGTATCTCTGCGCCGTGGCCACAACGGGCGCGCTCATCGTTGGCACTGGCGGGCTGAGCTCACCCTTTATTGCAGCCTGGCTCTTGGTGGCAGTCTTTGCAATGTTTTTTGGCTGGGTGGGGCTAGCGCTCGTCTTGCTACTGGTCAATGCCTACCTCAGTTGGGGAGTATTGTCGGGGCATATTACAAGCATGATGATCCCCAGCGCTATGCTGACGGGCGAGCTGCCCATCTTGGTAGGGTGCTTGCTCTGGGGGCCGGATGATCGCGCTGCCGAGGCCCGCACTACCTCATACCGCGAGCTTGCCGCCACACTAAGCCGGGTAGCAGGCAAGTCGGATATCGTGCTCAATGCGATTGGCGATGGCGTGATGGCACTGGACGCAGATGGGATGATAGAGCTCATCAATCCAGCAGCTCAGCGCCTCGTGGGTTGGGGTGACGAAGATGCTCTGGGCCTCAGCTACCAATCCGTCCTCAAGCTTATCGACGCCAAGAATGACCCCATTACTAATGATACCGACCCCATCGCCACCGTCCTGGCGGACAACCAGCCCCTCACCACCGACCGCCTGCGTCTCGTGACGAGCTCTGGCAAGACGCCGATCATCTCGCTCGTTATTTCGCCTGTGAGCAGCGAGCCGGGCAGTGGGGTTATCGTCGTCTTTCGTGATGTGACAAAGGAAAAGGCCGAGGAACGCCAAAAAGCCGAGTTCATTAGCACAGCCAGCCACGAGATGCGTACCCCTGTGGCATCAATCGAGGGCTACCTTGGCCTCACCCTTAACCCCGCCACTGCCACTATCGACAAGCGCGCCCGCGACTTCATTACCAAAGCCCACCGTTCGGCCGAGCACCTCGGCCGGCTCTTTCAAGACCTGCTGGACGTGAGCAAAGCCGATGATGGCCGCTTGCAGAGCAACCCCGAGGCGATCGATCTCATCCCCTTTGTCAGTGACATTGTGGAGGGGCTACGCCACAAGGCTGAGGACAAACAGCTCCAGCTTATCTTCAAGCCACGCCCTGGCACAACTAGTACCGATCACAGCGCTACCTTTACCAGCCGGACGCTCAGCCCTGCCTTTTATGTCTATGTTGATCCAGACCAGCTGCGCGAGGTGCTCGATAATCTGGTGGAGAATGCCATCAAATACACCCCCAGCGGGCGTGTAACGGTGGATGTGACTGGTGGTAGTGGGCGCGTGACGATCGCCATTGCCGATACTGGCATTGGCATACCAGTAGAAGATCAGTCACACCTCTTCCAAAAGTTCTATCGAGTAGATAATTCGGACACGCGTGAGATTGGCGGCACTGGCCTGGGGCTCTACCTCAGTCGCCGCCTTACAGAGGTGATGGGTGGCCGCTTGTGGGTGGAGAGTGCGTACCGGCAGGGAAGTACTTTCTTCCTTGAGCTCCCGCGCTTGAGCGAGCACGATGCTCAAACCGCCCTCGCTGCCAAAGCCAAGGCAGCAGCACAAGCCGCCAAGGCAGCTCCGCCTCGCCCAGTGCCAACTTTTGCCACGGCCGCACTCCAGAGCCAAGGCTTTTTGCCACAGCCCAGCCCAGCTGCTCGTGCCCAGCGCCCAGCACAAAAAAATAGCCACTCAGCCACCCCACCCAAGCCAAAAGATACCCAGTCTACCACTGTTGCCATCGCTCATCCTGCTCCTTCCACTCCCCCCAGCGCCACACCTTCCTCCACAGCACAACCTACGCCAAGCACGTCGCCCACGGCGCATATCATTGCCACTAGTCAGCCTCGGCGTAGCCCCACTCGTGTCCGCGATGTCCTCACCACGCCGCGCTCTGCTGCGCCACCACGGGCGGTGCGGTAAATCTCACGCCTATCTCGAAATAATTATAGAGGCCGATGTTTTCCACAATACCGGCCTTTTTTATTCTAAAACGTATCACCAGTGCCAGTGTCCTTCCTGTAGTAAAAAGCAAGAAGAGGAATGAACCCCAGCGAAGGTAAAGCGTCAGACTGCTACAGGCTTACGACTGATCCTTCTTGCGCTTGCGCTCTAACTGCTCATTAAGTAGCTGAAGTGTGACAGCACTAATGCCTGTCGCATATGTACCACACGCTACCCCGTGCATCACCGCTTCTTCCATCTGGCGATGCTCGAGCCCATCGATGTTTGAGAACCCCTCGGCAGCAGCAATCTCCTCATCTGTCGTCATCACATGCTCAGCGACTGGATTAAGCAGGTTGCCCACTGGCTCCATATTGCCACTGTCATGATAGAGACTAATGCCTGTTGCGGCTGTTAGAGTCGCACCAATGGTGGCCAGCATCCCTAGTGCCCGCGCTGCTTTCTCACGCCGCGAGGATCGCTCGGGCGATTGTAATTTTTCTGCAAAACGCGTGACCCAGCTTGGCTTCTCGCTTGTGTGCCGTGCCCCAGCGTGTCGCATTTGTTGTGTTGTTGTCATAGTTCATCTTCCTCTGTTAGAGACAATATGATACCACGGTATGGATTTATAGTCAATGGTTACGTATCTGCGCCCAAAACCTCCAAATCTCTCATACTTATAGCTAGACTCACAGTACCCATGCCGAAGATATACACAGAGCGCTCCCGCCTTGCTTCATCGCTGGCCTTCAGATACGTTTTTCCAATCTCTCTATGCCAAATCCAATCGTGCGCCCACACCACCACTGAGGCGGCTCTTTCTATCACTTTCTCTCAAAAAAACCACAAGCACTATGGTATTTTTGCCGACAATTGCGTACAATAGAGGGTGATATGACAAAGGTTAAGATTCTGCTTGTCGAAGACGACAAAAGCCTGCGCGAAATATACGGAGTACGCCTGTTGGCCGAGGGGTATGACATCGTGTCGGCCGGCGATGGGGAAGAAGCACTCGCCATGGCTATCAAAGAACGTCCGCAGCTCATCATCAGTGATGTGATGATGCCTAAGATTAGTGGCTTCGACATGCTCGATATCTTGCGCAGCACCACCGAGACGCGCGGCATCAAGGTGATTATCATGACGGCACTCTCGAGCCAAGACCAGCGCATGCGCGGCGAGGCACTGGGAGCAGATCGCTACCTCGTCAAATCGCAGGTTGGCATTGAAGATGTGGTGCGCGCCGTACACGACGTCCTTGGCGATACAGGGGTAAGTCACCAGCCGGCAGCACAGACCACTCCTGAGCCTCAGCCAAGTGCACCAACCATACCAGTTCCATCGGCCGCTCAGCCCGCCACACTGCCACAGCCCACAGCGCCATTCTCCACGCCGCGACCAGCCAGCCTGGGCGAGCGAGTGATCCATCCACTACAGTCTTCTATGCCGAGGCCAGATTATGCCAGCCTGATAGATGACGAACTCGATGCCGCCAATGGTACTTCACAGCCCACAGCGCCGCAGCCGCCAGCCGAGCCCACCACGCCACAGCCATTCACCTTGCCGCCAGCCGAAGAGGCACCAGAGGCCGAGATCGTCACACATCACGATGAACACCCAGCCTCTACTAATAGCGCACCAAGCCCAGCAGAAGCTCCACATCTGCACACACCGCCAGCCAGCGATGCTCCCGCTACGCAGCCACCCATTAACGATATTATTGCGCCGCATAGCACAGCGCCATCAGGTATTCCAGATGTGCACCACCACATTGTGGCGAGTCAGCCTGCTCACTACACCCACACTCCAGCCGACGACGAAGCCGAGCTAGCCGAAGCTCTGCGCATGAGCACGCAGCAAACCGATGACGAGACAGACACTGGTGAAGCCGCCTACCAGCCAAGCCAAAACCAGCTCGTATCAGACGCCGTGGCCAACCTTAATGAGCAGATGGACACCATTCCGACTCCGACTCCGGTCGAACCACCAGTACCAACCGCCACAGCATACGACGCACCAGCGCCAAGCCACACTGCGCCAGTCGCCTCAGCTCAACCGCCAGCTGCTCACCACGAGCATCACGAGGATTCACCAGCTCATCCTGCTGCTGATAATGCAGCCATTACACCGCACAGCACACAAGCCATTGCTGCAGACCCGTCTGATGCACTAGCCGCGGCGTTGCTCCAGGGTAGTGCAGCCGCTCATCCGTCGGTCTCGCCAGTCGATCATCCACTCTACGATGCCATCCGTCCAGCTCCCGTTGCTGCAGCGCATTCTGCTCCAGCACAGCCCGTCAACGCCGTAGCAGGGCAACCATCAGTCACTCATCATGCAGTATCAGTGCCTCAGCCAGGAGCCGCACCTTCGCGCCCAGCACCAGCCATACAGCACAGCCACGACAACCTCAGTTTCGAAGAGACTGAGCGGGCAACACCATCATCGGCCGGGTCGCACTAAAAAGCGTATCCATATCGCTTCACACGTGCTATACTAGGTAATCATCATGCATGGAGCCTGTTATGCCCGATCGATCACCATTCGACTACCCATTCCATGAACAACCTACCGATGACCCTGTCACTGGCCCTGCTACGCGATGCAATGATCCACTACAAGCCGATAGCCGCCAGCATCCATCGCTTGAGTACCCACTGGTTGTGCCAGAAGTCAAACATAGCCCACTTTTCACATGCATTCGTGCCATTGGCAAGGCTGCTCTCCGCGGCACGCGGAGCATTGTTTCAGCGGTTACTCGGCCGTGGTCGCGTCATACCCATCAGCATTAAGCCGAGCGAGTTATGAGCGCAGAGCCGAGCCTTCGGCCAGCACGTCCTGGGTGATATAATAGGGGCATGTCGACTACTCGCCTTAACAAACACATTGCTCTTGTGCTGGGCCTGTCGCGCCGCCAAGCGGATGACCTGATCGCCGCTGGAGATGTCGTAGTTGATGGCGAGGTAGCTGTGCTCGGTGCCCGCCTCCAGCCAGGCAGCTTGGCAACGGTACAGGGCGCGCCACTACCCGAGCAGGTTACTTACCACACTATTATGCTCAACAAGCCAGTGGGCTACGTTTGCTCGCGCAAACAACAGGGGTCGCAGCCCACTATTTATAGCCTTTTACCAACAGAGTTGCACGCTCTTAAGCCCGTTGGCCGGCTCGATGCTGATAGCTCAGGCCTGCTTTTGCTCAGCAACAACGGCGACTTTGCCTACCGCATGACCCACCCACAGTTTGCGAAAGTCAAAGAATACCACGTCCGGCTCGACCACCCACTCGAACCCCTCCACCAGCAGATGATCAGCGACTACGGCATACAGCTTGCCGATGGTACCAGCCGGCTCATCCTCACGCGTCTTCGACCCGATAGTCGCACCGAGTGGCACATTAGCATGAGTGAGGGCCGCAACCGCCAGATCCGCCGCACCTTTGCCGCCCTAGGCTACACCGTCACGCGCCTGCATCGCACACACTTTGGCAGCTATAGCCTGGGCAAACTACCGCGAGGTGAGTGGCAAGACGTCGCTGCGCAATAGGGCAGCACCTTCTTGCACTCTCAGCAAAAAATAATATACAATAGCAATATATGTGTATGCCTATTCTTAAAGACCCAACCCCACGGTACAGGCTCCGTTATGTAACGGATGACACCGTCACCTGGCTGCTTAGTCCACTCCACGAGCGCACGCTCTGTTTCGACCCCAAGGATGACCACTTCTGGAGCGAGACACCCACTCCGCCGCGCATGATACCTTTTGGCGATCACGCCCGCTATGGTCTCGACCTTTATGCCTTAGCTATCGAGATTATCATTATCGCTGCCTGTGGTGGCGCGTGGTGGCTAGTCTGGCAGCCATGGCACAAGAAAAAAGACAAAGATGCTCAAAACGCCACAGAGAAAAAACGGCCTCTCCCGCTGTGGCTCTATGCTGTGAGCTTAGCTATTCTCGTCATTGGCATTGCATTCTTGCTCACCGTTATTATCTTTACTGTGCGTCGCTATATTATCCTCAATAGTTAACTAACTAACTCGCTCATCGTGGCCCCATCCGCCAGAGGACGCCAGCCGCGCCAAGAGCCTGGATGATAGTAGGGTTTTTGTCAAAGGGCCGCTCTGGGTGGTTGATGCGTGCCCGAATCGTCTCGATCTGCTGCACAGCCGATAAGTCACGGTGCAGCGGCATATCATGCTGGCGAAGGAACCGTGCTTGTAATGTGTACGCCTTGAGCTCAGAAGAGAACAGTGCATATGGTGGCTCACCCCAGGGTGTACAAGGAGCGGTGATGGCGTCATCGGCGTGACTTAACTCGTGGAGGAGTACACCGGCTGTGATGATACGCGCCCTCTCGCTATCATCATGGAGAGGTAGTCTAGTCTGATTCATCACAATATTCGGCCGAGCATGCATGGGAGTGCGCCCAACCCGCCCCATATCAACAATACATGCAGCATACGTGCCACGTATTCTGACTGGCACCGCCTGGGCCGACATGTGTGGTGCGGCAAGAATTCGGCTTGGCGCATAGTACCATTTGGCCGCGCCGAGCTGCCACGGGGTATCGTGCACTACGCCAGCCTGCTGCCGCTGCAGCGGCATAGGGTCGGTCATATCCGTCCAGACGTCGCGCGTCTCTGGCGCAATTGCAAGAGGAATAATGTCGCGCCGATGCCAACCATCAAGCGATTGCACCTGGTGATCACGCTGGAAGAGGCGCGGCTCCGCACCATCATGGTTATCGAGTTCTCGCTGTGTGACACCTGTGCGGACATCGGCAACCGTCAGCATCGCCGCCCGCTGCTGAAGCGCTACTGCCGAGACGCCCAGCGCACCCAGGCTGTCAATCAGCTGCGGCTGACCTAAGCTCTCATCCAAATATTCTATCAACTGGTGCAATAGCGTGGTATAGGCTGGCTGTAGTATCTCATTGGTCATTACGCACTTCCTTATATTTCAGTCTTTATCAATGAGAGTGAGCCTGTTGCCGCACTCGTTCTTTTATTGTACAAGAGGGGAGAGGGCGCTGCAAATCCGCTCACGCGCTTTCATGATATAATGAGATCATTATGGCTACCAAACTTCCTACCGTTGCAATCATCGGGCGTGCCAATGCTGGCAAGAGCTCGCTGTTTAATCGTATGATGCGCTCGCAGCAGGCCATCGTGGCACGCGAGGCCGGTACGACGCGCGATCGGGTGGTGGGCAAGGCAGCCTACCATGGGCATGAGTTTTGGCTTGTCGATACAGCCGGCCTCAAGCCAGCAGAAGATGAGTTCGAGGCAAGTATTCAAGAGCAAATTACCGATGCATCCGATGCGGCCGACGTCATCCTCGTGGTCGTAGATAGCACCGAATACCCCAGCGATGAAGACCGGCGCGTCGCCAAGACTGCCCTCAAGAGTCGCAAACCCGTCATTCTCATCGCCAACAAAACCGACCTGCGGGGCAGCTTGCCCACTAGTGAATTCCTCCGCCTTGGCATCAAGAGCATCATCCGCACCAGTGCCGAGCACAACAGTGGCATTAGCAATGCGCTGGATGAGATCTGTCAGCACATCCCAGAGAAGCGTCAAGCCGAGCCAAACGATGTACTCAAGATCGCTTTGATCGGCCGGCCAAACGTAGGCAAATCCAGCCTCTTCAACACACTAGCGGGCAAGCAGCAAGCCATTGTGGCTGGAGTAGCGGGTACCACACGCGATGTCAATCGCATCCGCCTGCGCTACCAGGGGCAAGCCATCGAGCTGCTCGACACCGCCGGTATTCGCCGCCAAGGCAAGCAGGAGGTGGGCATCGAGAAGTTTAGCGTCTTGCGCACCCTGGCTGCCATTGAGGAGGCCGATATTTGCTTCCTCCTGATGGACGTGAATGAGCTCAACACCGCCCTGGACCAACGGCTTGCTGGCATCATTGCCGAGGCAGGCAAGGGCATGGCCATCGTCGTGAACAAGTGGGACGCCGTGGAGGGCAAAGATGCCTACACGCGCGATGCACTCGCCCCGCAGATCTCCGCCCAGTTCGACTTCACGCCGTGGGCACCGCTCATCTTCACCAGTGCCGTTACGGGCCAGAATGTGACAAAATTATTCGACCTTGCCCTTGGCATCGCTGCCCATCGCCAGCAAAAGACCACCACGCGCACCCTCAACGACCTCCTGCAGCGCTCTGTGCAGAAGCACCCACCAGCTGGTCTCAAGAATACCCACCCCAAGCTACGCTACATCGTCCAGACAGACACCAACCCGCCATGGTTTGTCATCTATGGCAGCAACCTCAAGTTCGTCCACTGGAGCTATAAGCGCTACCTCGAGCGGCGCATCCGCGACACCTACGACTACACTGGTACTCCCATCAAACTCTCCTTCCGCGACGAGAAGCAACTCAAAGCCAACCGCGAGCGCGTCAAGCGTGGCCTCGAGCCTGTGACGAAAGCATATAAGCAGCGCAAGAACGCCGAAGGGCAAGGCACACAGGGCCCAGGCAAGAGCCGCTTGTAGGTGCTTTGCTGACGCTTGCAGGACAACTATCTCAGATTATTTTATGGCATAATTAGTAGAATATATCTCGTTCTCTTCCTGTTGGTGCATAGCCCTGACCATGTTCGCCTATTTTCGAACAAAATCGTTGTAGAATAGACAGCACTTACCACTGTTATTTTACCGTATTATTGCAATATATCATAACAAGTATTGATATATATATATATATATATATCAGCTACAATCAAATCGTCATGTTGGTTGAGCCCAAAAATCTTGGGCTCCCGGAATCCTAGAGGAGGATAACATGAAGTTCCGGAAGATCGCGTCCTTGGGTGCTACCGCTGCGTTGGCGGTGGGCGGGTTCGTTTTGAGCTCGCCGGCGAACGCCGCTGACGGCGAGTGGCCGGCGGATATTGAGGAGGCTTGCCGCCTGCAGGGGCACTCCGGTGTCTACAACTTCTTCGGCGAGCCGTACACATGGACGTGTTACGACATGTCGTACACGTTCCCGTTCGGTGTGTCGTTTGGGTCGGCTGGTAGTGTCGACATCCAGGGCTACTGCAACCGATTCTACCCCGGTTCCAAGGCCGAGGTAACGAACGCCGCGCTCGCTGAGGGCTGGTCCTGCCTGAAGCTGGACTAGCCACCGGAACGCCCACCCAGCCTTATGTTACACAATAAGGCTGGGTGGGCAAACAACATTCAGTAATAACTAATAACATAAGGAGTTGTACCATGACTCATATACCAGCTTATTTTGCTTTGTTGATTCGCGCGCCCGAGGCAAATACGCTTTTTTGGTCGGCCATCGCCTTTCATGTTGTGCTATTTGTGGTGGCTATTTGGCTACTTGTTTGGTTCGTCCGGCGAGTCAATCAGATGAGCCAATCGCTCACATCGATCGATGAGAAGCTAAGCGAATTCCTTGATAAGAGTCGGTAGTGTGGCTTCTAGCGGCCTATGCGTCCAAGCAATCCAGGTCGACGAATACTCCTCGCTTAAGGAAAGGCTAAGAAATTGCAAGACCCATAATATCACACCCATCTACCTCTGTTTTTGCGTACAACAAAGTAGGGGTAGGTGGGTTTTATTATGACATAGATCTATCTTTCGATACTGCTTCTTGCCATATCACCCTCCTCTGATGTATATAAGACTCAATACCAACCTCTCGTACTGGCGCTACAGAGAAGGGAGAATGACGCAAAAGAGAAAAAATTTTTATATCCAAGCCAATAATAATCAACCCTCATTCTCTGCAATAGATCCTACCAGTGGAGTTAGTGGATAAGCCCAAGAGACTCCTCAGACCTACCTTACCCAAACATCATCAGCTGCGCCACCAGCCCATCGCGGGTGATGCTGCTAGCGTGGGTGCCAATGCAAACCAGCTTGGGCGCTTCGCCAGGCTGGCCAGTGGTGATCTGAATTTGTTCGGGCGTAGCCTCAACGTGCCGGCGCGTACCATGCTCATCAATAAAGCACCCCTTGAGCCGACGTAGCCCATACGTCGCAAAGAGCTCAAGCCACAGCGTCTCAAAGGCTGCCTCGGTAGCAGTGAGCTGCGACATATCGATGACGCTATAGGTCGGGTTATCTGGCACGGCAAGCTCGCCATCATAGGTGTCGAAGAAGGTGAGCAGGCTCGATGGCGTTGTGATCTTACTGAGGTCAAAGCGCCCATGCGGCGCAGACAACACCCGCGCGTAGGGCAGGGCGCGGCGCTTGGCATCATAAATGGTGCGATCATCGCCGCGCAGGAGATCTTCTTTGGTAATAAGGATTGTATCGGCGGCTTGCAGCTCCACCTCGTGGGCTGGCTCAATACCGTGCAAAATCTCGTGCGCCGTGATGACATAATAGCTCTGCAGCAGCTCGTATTTGTCGAAGATCCGGGCATTGATAAGCTTCTCTACCAAGTTCATCGTCCGTGCTACCCCTGTTGCCTCGATAAAAACTGGGGCAGGGGACGACTGGCAAAAATCCAGCAGCATGCGCGTCAAGGCATGCTTGGACGAGCAGCACACGCAGTCGCCCGCCAGCGTCGTTACAAGTTCCGCCAGGCCTTCTAGCCGGTAGCCATCGACATTCTCGTTGGCATATTCATTCTCAATCACGCGCGAGCCAGCAAACTCCGGCTGGCGCAAAAGATACTCCAGCACGCTTGTCTTGCCTGCCCCGAGCGAGCCATTGATGAGGTAGAGCGGCACCAAGCCAGGCTGAGTGCGCTGCTCATCGAAGGCGGCATTGAGGCTAAATTCAAGATCATTATCGCGCTGGGCCATGAGTTTAGTATAGCATGGCTCAGTATCCATCCATGTTATACTAATACGTATGAAATTACTCTTCGCTCTCGGCAACCCTGGCCCGCGCTATGCCGCCACCCGGCACAACGCTGGTTTCATCATCCTCGACGCTTATGCAGCAGAGCAGGGAGTGCAGTTTGCCCCGAAGAGTCGATTTAATGCTGAGCTGGCCGAGTTTTCGCGAGGCGGTGAGAAGGTCATCCTCGCCAAACCGACCACATTTTATAACGAAACAGGGGTCGCAGCGCGGGCAATTATGGATTTTTATAAATTATCACTCGACGATGTGCTCGTTATTCACGATGATGTGGCCCTCGATTTTGGCAAAATTCGCGTTAGGCGAGGCGGCGAGAGCGCAGGCAACAATGGGCTTAAATCGCTCCACCGGCATATTGGGCAGAACTTTTGGCACATTCGCCTTGGCACAGACAATAAAATGCGGCAGCAAGTCGGTGATGTTGACTTCGTCTTGAGTAACTTCACCTCAGATGAGCGAGCCATTTTGCAACAGTGGGCAGCCGAGCAGTCAGCCTCTCTTATTGCGCAATTCCTTGCGGGGGACATAACAGCGACGAGTGTGACGTACCAGCCGTCGGTATAGTACATTATTTCGAGCGTATTTTATCTCTCGACGATATGTCTCAGTGGTGAGTTTGTTGCTTTTGTTTATAGCAACATCTCGTACTTTATCTACCCAAAACATGCGAACTAGCAACTCATTTCAATCCTTGCAAGAAAATTGACAACAGAGAAGAAGAGGTTAGTACCAAGAAGGTAGAATTTTTATTTTTAGCTATTCTACCCGCTTCACAATCTTCTTCACTTCACGCTTGAGGCGCTGCTCGGCGTGGTAGACGGTGTTTGTGGTTGCAGCCTGGAGGTTAATGGCGCGGGCCTCGAGGATGCTACTGCCGACTGCCAAGCTAATAAAAACAAGGCCCAGCCCACCAGTCGCCCATTCAGGCAGCTCCACGTGGAAGAGTTTAGCGATCATCATCACACCCAGCGCCATAATGGCCCAGTGCGCACCATTCTCAAGATACTTATATTTACCCAGTGCACCAGTCCGTAGTAGATAGACCGTGAGTGAGCGCACCCAGATGGCACCCGCCCCGAGGCCTGCCACAATCAAGACAATACTACTGGTGATAGCAAATGCACCAATCACCCCATCAAAACTAAAGCTCGCGTCCAACACCTCCAGGTACATCAGGCTAGCAAAGGCCGCCCAGCCTGTTTTTGCCTTGAGAGACTGCGCCGTATCGTCATGAAAGAACGAGCCAAAGAGCTCAAGCCCTATATGCAACAAAATCCCCAGAATAGACGAGATCAGCACTACCGACTCATACTGCCGCTCCACCGTGAAGTACAGCACCGCTGCCACCGCCAGCATCACACATATTTTGAGGTTCTCGAAGCGCCCCGCCTTGGCTAGCCATGGCTCAACGTGCCGCATCCAGTGCACCCGCTTGTTGTAGTCCATAAAGTAACTTAGGCCAATCATAATCAAAAACGCCCCACCAAAGGCATCGATCATTGGCGACGCAGCGTGGAGAATGTGCCCATACTCTGCTGGCTTATGGAGCGCGAGATCGACTACTGTTGAGAAATCGTGCCCGCTTGCCACCATCACAATGACGATCGGCAAGATAAACCGCACCACAAACACTGCAATAAAGATCCCCACCGTCAGGAAAATCTTTTGCCACAGTGGGCTCAGGCTCGCCAAGACGCGGCTATTAATGACGGCATTATCGAAGCTAAAGGTCACCTCTAGCAGTACCAGGATGGTAAACAGCCACAAGCCGCTCACCCCCAAATGGCCAAAAATCGCCCCGCCCAGCAGCACCGTCAGCAGCGCCGAAAACCAAAAAATACGAAAAGGGTGATGAGAATGCCAGAGATGTTTCATAGTGATTTAGTATAGCACATGCATCAATGTATCAGGAAGGCTGTACCATGTCTGCGGCGAATGTCACAGCTCGCCACAGTGGTTGCTGCTTATCCATTGCAGCAAGTGGCCCCATCATCTCACTCACACTCCCAAGATATGTCAGACGCGGCTTGTATGTCGCTGTCTCTTTCTCATCAGCAATAATACCATAGCTCTTCAGGGTATCTGTATCAGCCACGACTGTATTACTTGCCTGCGTCACGCCAACGATCTTAACCTCAATCCCTGTTGCTGTCTCGACTTGTGCCACGACAATACCACCAGACATACCAGGCAAGACAGAATCCTCGCGCGCAGGATCATACGGTTCGTTCTCATCCACTGCTTCCTCTATTCCCGCCATCACAGTTATTTTGCCCTCAAGGCCATCTTGCGCTACTGGGAGGAGGACGTTGAGGTGTGGCTGATTAGCTGGCCAGCGTGTAACCTGCGCTGGGCTGCTATTATTGCTATTGACAGGGAAGCCAAGCGCATACATTGGTTGGCCTTGTTGTATAATTGCCTTTGTTTCATCGGGAGTAGCAAATTGCAGGACAGGAGCAGGCGTATAATTCTGGTGACGCAATGTTAATGCCGCAACATCGGGCACTGTTGGTCTGTGGGGCCCGTCTGCTTTGCCAGTATAGCAACCACTCTGGACGGCATAGCGATGGCCATTGGTCGTTTCTACTGCGATATTACCTCTCTGGCGCTCAGACGACACAACATGCCCAGCCGTCAGCACCGCAGACCAACCACCCGGCGTTTCAACAATAAACCCACTTCCACCATAGTCTCCACCAGAGTCTGTCGCTTCACTGCCATAGACATTAATCTTAACGACCGAAGGCTGCACCGCCTGCAACACTTCTTGCTTATGCCGCTCGAGGGCTGTACGATCACCAAGCGCCTCAGCAATCGCGATTGAGGGGCGGCGTGCAATCTCTGTTGGCTGCCCCAGATGCGGCTTCAGCATTGACTCATCCAGTGTCGTACAGGCTGGCAATGGCTCCTTCGCCTGAAGTGCCTCGAGTCGAGCACCTACGAATGACCACGTTCCCGCAAGCGTAGCGCCAAGCATCGCACACGATGCTCGCCAACCAATCGCTCGCCACAATCGCTGACGTCGCTCTGCCCGCTCTTGTTGTTGCCGCTCCATCCGCGTTTTTGGCTGAGAATGCGAACCAAAACTATGTTCTCGAACTGCCATTTCTGTCATGGTTTGGCCATTATAGCGCTTTGCGGGGCTAAATACAAATTTATAATAGTAGTTGACAGAGAAGAAACAGAGAACGCATTACCTCTGCACGTAGTATGGATATTTGTCATACAATACAAAATGTACTACTATAATAATTATTATGGTCAAGAAGAATTGCGAACCACTACCAGCCCCAGAAGAACAACCATCGCCAGATGAACAGCAGTCTCGTCGCCTAAAACGCGGGGCTGTAATTGCTAGTGTTGCACTGACAACTCCTCTGGTGTTATACGGTGCCTACAATAGTCTCCCAGATTTCTACCCAGGCAACGACCCACTACCGGCCTGCAGCGACACCGAGCTAGACGACAGCGTCGACCTTGGCCACGACAAACCAGCCGTCGACCATACACGCACACTGAGCGACCTTCCGTTCAGTTCTCAAGATGAGGCGTGGGAGCATGCCTTCCGTGATAGTGGCATTGATGTAAATGGCTATTCTGAGGGCGCACCGGCTCTTACTGCTACTAAGGTGAAGATATCAGGAGGGGAGACAGATGTACTCTATTCTGGCGTTATAACCTACTCTGCAAACGATCGTGAGCAGGGCCACCCCATTATTCTCACCGTCGTCAATACAGAGGATCTCGAGAATCTCACCCCGGATAATATTGGCATTATTACGATAGGCTCCAATGAGTCAGAATTTCATCCCAATGGTGGCTGCACCATGCCGATGCCTGGCCCTTATGATACCTCTCACAAGCATATTGTCGCTCTGACTCTTGCTGAAAAAAATGAGAACCACGCCTATCGCCGAACCAGCCGCCAGATGTCGCTCGAAGTGAAAAATGGCGTCATTACGACAATTGCTCAAGACGACCTCCTCGAGCAGCCACTCACTGTTGTAAATTATGGTAGCCAAGGTAATGAGCGCAAGATTGGCAAACCAGTCGTTGCATCTGGTTTTGTCGTTGGGTATAACGATGCTGCCCATACTAAGACACTACTCGTCTCATCAGAAGACGGCTTTGATGACCGCACAGGGCAGGGCTCGCCACTCTTTGTGCAGAGTAACCCAGATAACCCATATGAATTCCAGCTAGGCGGTCTCGTCGTGGAAGGTAGTGTAGCCAGCCCATCGTCGCAACAGCTAAAGCATTACAACCTTGATATTACTGATGAAGAGATTGAAGAGTATGGTCTCCAGCTCATCACTGTCACTGACTCAGCAATCACTAAAGACCTTGTTACCAACCCAGATGTCACAGAGAAGGCCGCTCAAGACGAAGCACAGCAGAGCACAGCCTCAAACACCAGTAGAAGCAATCTATATGCATCTGACAAGCCACGCCCATACTGGGAAGAGCCAGAAAACCAGGCTCATAGCATCCCCAAGTACTATGTTGATCCAAACGCTACTTCAGACAAGCAGCCAACACGTAGCGACACAGCTCAGCTCTAGTACTCACTAGCGTATAACAGTGATTTCTTGCATATCTCTCACTTGAATAAATAATAAGTTCACTGCTTCATAACAGAGGAAAACATGGTGAAAAGTATTGTTCAGCCATAGGTTTTATGCGTGCTGGGCTATATAGGTATGCCTGGTGTAAGCGTGTGTCAATCACATAGCGTTTCAGCTTGCACCTCTACTTGTGTGTGCCGCGCACACACGTGCGCCCATCGCAAGCCACGATGTTGCTATAGCAACTATACTTCTCGATGCTCGTTTTTCTCATTGAGAAGTATGTAGTTGAGGGTGAAAAATTATCAACACACAAGGTATTGTATACTGCGCCAGAGAGCGTAGCAGCGCGGAGAAAGCCTTTTTATCAAACCTTACATGCAAGCCTCTCAGTCCCTATAGTAAGTTCTACAAGCAGGGCAAATCCGCCAGGATCGTGGCTACTACCAGAGATAATAGCTATCTTTGCCTTGGTAGCGCATGTCACAAACCAGAGCAATTCACAGCACCTTCGCGCACCAAAGTAAATCAGCTCAGAATAATTTCTAAGCAAGACTCTCACTGTTAGCTACTCCAACAAAAAAGCGCTCATAGTAAGGGTGGGCATCACTATGAGCGCTTGGTTTGCCCTTCGTCCCACCCAATCAGGGTATACGTGATCTACTCACACATACGAGATCCGCTGGACAAAGGGGTTAGTAAGCACACAACCCTGTCTAACGGTGCTGCAGTGGAGGGTAGATAACTACAGCACAGATTGTGTGCAACCTAACACGTTACCTTCGTGAAAACACTGGGGTAACTATGTTAAAATAGGGGGTATAAGGTACTTGAACGAGCTTGCGCTCAATCAATCACTTATGATACTAGCACCCGCTTGACAAAATGTCAACACTTTTCAGCACAAATCATGCAACAGATCAATCACACCACACCACAAGCTCACCAATACCTCAATCCACTCTGCCATATTGCCAAGCCACCGCAGCAGATTCACTACCTCGGTACACTACCCGAGGAACGCCGCCCGAGCGTGGCGATCGTTGGGTCGCGCCGGCCCACGCGCTATGGCCGGGAAGTGACGGAGCAATTTGCCCGCGAGCTAACCCGCCAAGGGGTGATCATCATCAGTGGGCTCGCCCTTGGGATTGACAGCATTGCACACCAGGCCTGCGTGGCAGTGGGTGGCACGACGATCGCTGTGCTGGGCAATGGCCTGCCACGGATCTATCCGGCCAATCATACTGCACTTGCAGGTGATATCGTTGCCAAGGGTGGGGCAGTGGTCTCGGAGCACTTGGCAGGGGATGGCTACCGCTTTGGCAGCTGGAGCTTCCTCGAGCGCAACCGCCTCGTCGCTGGCCTGGCCGATGTCGTTGTTATTACCGAGGCGGCCGAGCGCAGCGGCACGCTCAACACTGCTGCCCATGCACTCGAGCAAGGCAAGGACGTCTTTGCGGTGCCAGGCAACATCACCAGCCCACTCTCGCAGGGCTGCAATAACCTCCTCAAGCAAGGCGCTTTGCCCGCCACCAGCCCAGCCGACATCCTCGCTGTTATGACCATCACACCACCCCAGCGCCAGCAGAGCGAGAATGCCACCCTACCACTGGGTAGTACACCGCTCGAGGCTGCCATCATCAAGCTGCTGCGCCAAGGCCTGCGCGACGGCGAAGAAATGCAGCGCCGCCTAGGCACACCCATCAGTGAGTTTACTATTGCACTGACAATGCTAGAGATCAATGGCGTTATCCGCTCACTCGGTGCCAACCAGTGGACATTGGCTTAGTATTATGGTACAGTACCATATACTATGGCGACAGCAGAGCAAACCTCAAGACAACGCAAGCGCGAATATCACATGAGAGATATTCCTACTGTACCGAATGCAATCTCGGCTACTGGGCTTGGGCTAGTAGCTGCTGGTGCTAAGAAATTTGACACTGCAACAAAGGAGAATGACAAAGCTGGCCAGATCATTGGCGCACTCATGATACTTGGTGGTCGTACATGTGACTTAGCAGATGGCCTAGCAGCGCGAAGTCTTGGCCAAGAGAATGACCTTGGTGCGGGGTTTGATGCTTTTTGCGACAAATTCGGTATGGTAGTGATTGGTGTAATAGCAGGCAAAACCCATGTTGTGCCCAAATCAGTTCTAACAACAATTGCTGCTAAGAATGCCGTCAATACTGGCGCGACCGTCTATCATGGCCTCACAAATGATGAAGCCTTCCGTACGCCAAAATCAGGCAAGTTCAGTATGGCAGCAGATAATATAGCAATTGCTGCCTATTTTCTCAAGTCGCTCGCTCCTGAGGGGAGTAAGCTTGAGCGTTGTGCTGGTGTAGCAGCACTAGGGTCGTTTGCTGCAGGTGCTGTCCTTGGTGTCGCCGCTGCGAAAGACTATCTCACTGGCCACTATGCCAAAGCTAAAGACTACAGTAAATCTACCGAGTCCACCTCAGCAGCAAACACCCCACCACGGCAACCTCGCACCCGTATGCGTCGCACACGCCGCGTGCGTGGGTGATGCGATTGATGATTCGTGTAGCATTCTTTATCGACAGCCAGACTTCTTATATATTTTCCGCACTATCAGCAATGCCCCTGCCTATAGACCAGGGAGGGGGAGAGGGTATTCTTAATGTATCCAATTTGCATTCCATTCTACTTTGCGGTATCATAGGCGCTTGATTAGATAGATTAACAGCAAGCATATAACTATAACAAGCGAGTAGATAATCAATGAGCAAACACACACAACTAGTCATCGTCGAGAGCCCAGCCAAGGCCAAGACAATCGAGCGCTACCTGGGCGGGGAATATCAGGTGCTCTCGAGCGTAGGGCACATTCGTGCCATCCCCAAAAAGACCAAGGATGGACAACCGCCGATCGATATCAAAAACGACTTCAAGACCGTCTACGAGATCGATCCAGACAAGAAGAAGGTCATCACCGAGCTCAAAAAGGCTGTAAAGGCAGTTGGAGCAGATCATGTGTGGCTTGCAACCGATGAAGACCGCGAGGGGGAGGCGATTGCCTGGCACCTGTGCGAAGTCCTTGGCCTAGACCCGCAGCGCACCAAGCGCATCACGTTCCATGAGATTACCAAGCCCGCCATCGAGGCAGCCATCAAACAACCTCGCACCGTAGATATGCAGCTCGTGGAGGCGCAGCAGGCACGGCAGATCCTCGACCGCATCGTAGGCTTCGAGCTAAGCCCTGTGGTGTGGCGCAAGGTGCCGGGTGGCAAATCAGCTGGCCGTGTGCAAAGCCCAGCGGTCCGCCTGCTTGTGGAGCGTGAGCGTGAGATTCGTGACTTTGCGAGTAGTGCACAGTTCCGCGTAACAGCGCATTTTGCCGTAGATGGCGAGGAGCTCAAGGCCGAGCTCAAGCAGCGCTTCGACAGCGAGCAAACCGCCCACGATTTCTTAACGGGGCTGAGTGGCGCTCGTTTCACCGTCAGCAGCATTACCAAGACGCCCAGTACGCGCAACCCCGCTGCACCATTTACCACCAGTACCCTCCAACAGGAGGCCAATAGTAAGCTTGGCATGGGCAGCCGCGCTACCATGGCGAGTGCTCAGAAACTCTACCAAGAGGGGCTCATTACCTATATGCGTACCGATAGCGTCAATCTCAGCCGTCAGGCCATTGCCGCAAGCCGTACATACATTACTCAGCACTTTGGTGCCGACTATTCACACAGTCGCACCTTCACCACGAAGTCAGCTGGTGCCCAAGAGGCTCACGAAGCCATCCGCCCGACCGATATCGCCCGCGAATCCGTCGCTGGCAGCAGTTACGACCAAAAGCTCTACGACCTCATCCGCCGGCGCACCCTAGCCAGCCAAATGGCCGCTGCGAAGCTAGAGAACACCACCATTACCATCAGCATCGACAGCACACAGCTGAGGCTAGAGAAAACACTCGTCTTTGAGGCAAAGGGTCAGACAGTGCTGTTTGACGGCTTTTTGCGCGTCTATGGCGGTAAGGATTCGACCATCCTGCCATCAGTCAGCCAGCACACAATTCTTGAACTTACACAGGCCGAGGCGCGGCAGGTCTTTGCTCGCCCACCAGCGCGCTATACCGAGGGGACGCTCGTCAAGAAGCTTGAAGAGCTTGGTATTGGTCGGCCCAGCACATACGCCACCATCATGAACACCATCCAGACTCGTGGCTATGCTGAGCGAGGCGAGAGCGAGGGTGAACCACGTGATGTCATCGTCCTGGAGCGTACGGGCGAGATCCCAAGCGATGATACCCCTGTCGTCACTCGTCGCATCGTCCAAGAAAAAACTGGTGCTACCCGTGGCAAACTACTGCCAACCCCAGCGGGAGAGCTAATCGCTGGCTTCTTGACGAACCATTTCGACCCCATCATTGACTATGGCTTCACCGCCCGCGTCGAGACCGATTTCGATGACATCGCTGCCAGCAAGCTTGCGCGCAATGCCATGCTGCGCCAATTTTACGAGCCCTTCCACGAGCTCATCGAAAAATCCGGCGACATCGACCGCAGCACTGTTGGCGCTCACCGCGAGGTTGGCACTCACCCCAAGACTGGCAAGCCGATCTTCGCCCGCTTTGGGCGCTTTGGGCCAATGCTACAGCTAGGCAGTAGCGATGATAAGACAACTAAGCCACAGTTTGCGCCACTCCCCAAGGGTGAGCGCATCGAGACCGTCACGCTCGAGCAAGCTCTCAAGGCCTTCGAACTACCACGCACTGTTGGCACCACCGAGGATGGTCAGACCATCAAGGCAAACGTCGGGCGTTTTGGGCCGTATATTCAGGTAGGCAAGCTCTACGTGAGCCTCAAGGAGCACGACCCGCGCGAAATTACCGAGGCCGAGGCTCGCGTGCTCTACGCCGCCAAGCTCAAGGCCGAGGCAGAGAAGCACATCGCCGATTTTGGCGCTATCAAAATCCTCAAGGGACGCTGGGGGCCATATGTGACTGACGGCAAGACCAACGCACGTATACCCAAGGATACTGATCCAACAACTCTGGATGAGGCGCAAGCCCGCGAAATCTTGGCCGCCGCACCACCCAAACGCGGCCGGCGCAAGACCGCAGCCCGCACCACCACCACGCGTAAGAAGCGCACCGCCTAGCCTGGCGACCTCTCATATACCAGCGGCTCCTCTGTACTGGCCGCTGGTTTTTCTATGCCAGCCCGCATTGCTGCGAACCCGTCAACTGCCCCGTCATGCTCGCCACATCACTTGCAAATGAAAAGCCTCAAAAAATTGTTTACCATAAGCGTAAAGTGTGTGCTATAATAGTTCTATGATGAAACGATTGACTTATATCACCTATTATTCTATAATCAAATGTAAGAAGTGCGAGTGGGCATTCGCAAGCAACTGAGAAGGAAATGGAGAACCGAATCATGAACCAATCAACCAAACAACCAACCGAAATTTTTGCCGCGTCGATCGCTACCATCCTTGATGCAGTCGGCGAAGAACACGACCGCGAGCGCGAGATCATCGTGCGCCGCTTTGGCCTCAAAGAGCGCCGCGAAACGCTCGAGCAGATCGGCGAGCTGCTCGGTATTACGCGCGAGCGTGTCCGCCAGCTCGAGAAAGCCATCGTGGTGCGCCTCAAGCTTGCCGCCGAAGCAGGTGAGCTAGAGGGCCTACACGACGCCGAGCGTCTCATCATCCGCGACCTCTCCGAGAATGGCCGTGTGGGGCGCGTCTCAGACATCACACAGCGCCTGCTAGACGTTGAGACACCCACAGTGCAGCAGCGCGCCCACATTGCCTTCATCGGCGAAGTGTCGGCCCGCCTCACCCCCATCAACGAGACCGACAAATACCACCAAGGCCTGGCCATTGCCGAATACGGCGATGAGAAGGCGGTGCGAAGCCGTGTAGATGAGATCGTTGCTGCCATCAAGCAGCATGGCGCGCCCATCAGCCTCGAAGCCCTGCATGACCAACTCACCTACGAGAACCCTAACCAAGTGCGCGGCCTCGCCAGCCTCTCTACCCAGTTGGCCCACCTCAAAGATATGTGGGGCCTGAGCAAGTGGCCAACCGTTAATCCCAAGAATATCCGCGACAAGATCTACGTCGTCCTGCTAGACGAAGGCAAGCCACTACACTTTAGCGAGATTGCTCAGCGCATCAAGGAGAGCACCTTCAAGCGCCGTAACGTCACCAAGCAAGCCATCCACAACGAGCTCATCAAAGACAAGCGCTTCATCCTCATCGGCCGTGGCATTTATGCGCTCGACATCTGGGGCTATAGCCAAGGCACCGTGGCTGATATCATTGCTGGTATCTTG
This sequence comes from uncultured Candidatus Saccharibacteria bacterium, assembly GCA_938018005.1. Classification (GTDB taxonomy): domain Bacteria; phylum Patescibacteriota; class Saccharimonadia; order Saccharimonadales; family Saccharimonadaceae; genus Saccharimonas. The sequence continues at coordinate 105,307 of CALIJG010000020.1, forward strand.
CGCGACGAGGGTGGCCCATTGCACCGCGACGAGATCGTCAAGCGCGTCCTCAAGAGCCGCCAGGTCAAGGAGACCACCATCCTCCTCAACCTCCAAAGCAAACCACTCTTCAAGCGCGTCGCCAAAGCCACCTACGCCCTCGAACCACCCAAGGAGCAAGCAGAGGCGGTCGCAGCAGCGTAGCTCTAGACAAACAATACACCAATAAGAGACGGAGCGATGAGAGCTTCGTCTCTTTTGGTTATAATAGGTATGGCTACAATAATGGTACGAGGTCTATCCAGGATAATTCATCTCGATAGATGAAGCGCCTGGCAGGGTATTGGCTATTGGTTTTGGTCATAGCAAACGCAGTTTCTTATTCAATTTTGATATAACAGGTGGAATATATATATATATCATGCTAGAATACTGCCATTATGACAATCTATTCATCTCACACCTACACCGTCACCGACCAAGCAGCCCGCTGGAACGCTAATTCCGCAGCACGTCTGCACGAATTAGGATCAAACGACGACCCATCGTATCGGGCGCTCTCGCATCTTATCCTGCAGAAACTGACCGGATTATTACCGGACGGTCATGGTAGCGTACTTGATGTTGGCTGTGGCATTGGGTTTTTGTCCAGCCATATTGCATCACTTGGTTTTACGGTAGTTGGAATTGATCCAGCTGATCAAGGTATTGAGATTGCTTCCACAACGCATACACAGCCTCATCTTCAATTTGAAGCCACGTCTCTTGAAGACTATGCCTACAACCATCCCAACGCTTCCTTTGATGCACTCGTGGCAAATATGGTGTTGCATTGTGTGCCTAACCATTATTCATTCTTTGCTGCAGCAGCTCGGCTTCTTGCGGCTGACGGTGCGTTTATAGCAACATTGCCCAACCCAGATACCTATCTGCCAGGAAGAAGCGATGTAGATGTATCTGACTATAACATGCAAACATCTTACGTCTTTGAAATCCCGTTTCGGATTCATGGCAAGGACGCGCATCCAGAGCGAGTTCTTTTCTTTCATCGGCCAATGAAGGAATATATTGCTGCGGCTACGGAGGCAGGATTAGCGGTGTCGGATTTCTCGGTGCCTGAGCAAATTGGTGTTGGGCGAGCCAAACGCATCTCAGTGCTCATCCTCACAAAAGCATAAGTCTTTATTTTAGTGGATCACAAACAGCCTGAAAATAAGTGAGAGCTCAAGTCTACAGGTTAAGAGAAATAACGATAGGGAAGTGTAGCCTCCCCTCCCGCCCCGAACACTACATATACTCAGCTATAACAGAGGTAATTTGCCGCCTGGACAACTATCGTATACACATGATGGCTGCGAATATTTGCGTGTGATTTTGCGCTCATAGGCTTATGTATCGGCCGTTTGTATGCAAGATAATTCCACCACAGGCTACAATTTGCTCATATATACCTCTTGTATCTATTCCTTTGCAGAGTAAAGTACACAGCAAAAGCGCAACAGTCAGCAACCAAAAAGGGCAGGGCAAGGCAGGGGAGTCTGCCACCCTTTCGCCAAAAATTCCCGGCAACCGCCCTACCCCTGTTTCTGCATCATTGCACCAGCCTCTACCACTGATAATTTCGTATCTAAGGTACGTTCTCGTGGTATGCTTCGCCTTAGCTGTAGCTCTCTGCTCACCTTCGGTTTCTTCTGTACTTATACTTATTATCCCTCAGGTTAGCCAAAGAGGTCATACTTGCCCTTGCAGATGCATAACCACTGCTTATAGCAGTAACAGCCAAACAGCATCACACTGCAAGCAAATATACCGAGACATTCACAAGCCTACAGCACCAAGTTAGCATACTACACAATATAGCAAGCGATCACGCACAGCAAAGTAGCAGCCAGCAGCAAAGCATAAGCATAAACATCAGCGTTAATAGACAAGGGGATGATAAGCTGCAACGTGCTGTAATCTATGCGTGCATAATAATTCACACCCACGCAGCAGTGGGGTAGATGCAAAAGATGTATCATTAATCATCTTTAGGAGTGTAATATAACTTCGCACAATAATCCTTTTACGATGCATATATAGATCTGACCCCAGATACGGCCCAAATTAAGCTGGGTTTGGCGGTTATGGGCTTTATGAGCATAAGACGCATATCCGGTATAGATCTTCGATTATTGATCGATCTTGCTTCTTGTTCAGCAGGTTCACTTAAGATATCTGCGCCATCCAATGGGGAGAGTAAGGATAGAGCCGTGGACTTATATGTCCTGCAAAGGTAAAAGTACACGCTTGTTCTATTGGAGGGAACACACGGCGCATATATTCATGAACATTCGCGTGTGCAAAGTTATGTACATTTGTACGTGTGAGTGTGTCTGATTGCCGCGCAAGGTTTGCAACTTGTCTGTGCAATGGCTCGATATCAAACAAATGAGCGCGGCTGCAGATCTAGGTATGCGCGCTCTGGTCTCGTATTTGCCTGGCGTCATGCCAGTGCTTGCCCAGACTCCACAGGCTGTCTGCCGTGTTGCTTTGTTTGACATTTTGTTTGCTTAGTATTTTTGCTATGTTTTCTACCCTGCTTGGATTGACCGAAATTAAAATACTATACAATATCATGATTTGACTTTTCTGCAAAAAACATCTCCCCTACTATTTTTTGCATTTTGTTGATTTTGTAGTATAGATATAGTATTTGCATTTTTTATGTTTTGTTATGTAAAGTGTTGTAAATTTGTTCTTGTTTTGCAGAACAGCTCCCCTGCCCTTTGCTGAGATACGCTGTAGGTATTGACCGCGATCAATTACATACCTTCAGTAGTTCTTGCACTGTTTCTTTTGTCACGCCGCTCTATTCTCTGGAATATTAATGGAATGGTCTCTAGTATCTTTCTTACACAGCCGTTCCTGGTGCGGCGCTTGTGATGGATTTAGCCTCACTACAACACCGTGTTCAGTGGAGCAGCTACTTGTTAGAGATATCAAAAATTCTTAACATTAAAAACATAAATGCTCTATTGTCAATACCCCACTACCGATACGCCGCTCGGCCACTGACGCGGACATCGAGATATTTGGGAGTGATGTGGTGCTGCGCCAGATAGCGAATGGCCCGGGCGGCATCCTCGCTCTGCAGGCCAGCCGAGCGATCGACCGAGAACTTAACAGGATACTCCACCCCTGTAAACCAAACGTAGATTTGACGAGTTGTGCCAGCAGGCAGCGTGATTTTTTGGACGGTGAGCTGGTGGCGACGGACTGCGCCAACGACTTTGCCGATGAAGCCGAGAAATTGGTTGCTGGCAACGACTTGGTTGTTGCGCGTGCCGATACCACTGTCGTCTACTACTTCAATGCTTGGCCGTGGCCCATAAGCGCGGCGAAAGGCGTGGCCCTCAGTATCAACAAAGAGTTGCTGGCGATTAACCGTCCAGACCACCGCTGCTTGGCGCATAGCAAGAGTGATAGTGCTGCGCCCCAGGCCAGCTTGCTGCGTGGCTGGGAGTACTGCAGCAACCTCGGGGCAATCATGCGTCTGGAGATAGGCCGCCAGCCGACTAGTATTGAGCGCAAAGCGAAAACGCTCCAGCGGATGGGCAGTGAGATAGTCGTTGATCTTGGCTTGGTAGAGCTGATGATTGCTAGTGAGATTGCCTGCAACAACTGGTGTCGCAATGACGTTATCAAGCGCAAACCACACTGCAGCCAGCAGCCCCACTACCACTCCAAGCGACAATGCCACATGGCGACGCGTCCGGCGCAAATCATGCGCATGCATACGCGGCGACCGCAGCTGCGCCTTGGGCTCGCCCGCGCTGGGCACGCGGCTCACTAAGCTACCAGTCAGTGTACGGTTACGCCGGTAGGTGTAGGCGGTGCGTTGGAGCTGCTCTTCCCTCTTGTTTTTGGCAGCTCGGCGGCGCGCTGGTGGTGGTGTTTGTTTTGTGCGAAAGCCCATGATGCTACAGGCCATTATACCGTAGATGGTTGGTTGTTGGCAAAGGCTACTGACCATCAAACCAGCCAGCCAAATTAATTGATCACTGAGCTCTCAAGTGGTGAAGAACCCCGTCATTTTGACGGAGTGAGACGTGCGTTCTGGTCTTACCTATCCTACTTCTGACGCCGAGCCGTCTCTACCACCATTTGCGCTACATCGCGGGCAGCGTAGGGACGTGCATAGGTGTGAAGGCGCTGAGCAAGCTGCTGGCGCTGCGCAGGGTCGCGCATGAGGGTAAGAATGGCTTGGCCAAGGGCATCACTCTGCTCTAGGGCGTCGTCTTGCAAGACCAGCGCAGCCTTGGCTTCGGCATAGATGGCAGCATTTTTGCGTTGGTCGCCCAGGTGATGGGCCGGCACCAAGATAGCCGCCTGAGCGAGGCCAGCGAGCTCCTGCGTGAAGGTGGCACTGGCGCGTGATACTACCACATCGGCTGCACCGAGCAATTGCGCCATATGCTCGAAAACGAAGGGTACGCAGTGAAAATCGGGGTGCTGCGGCGCTTTGGCCTGGGCGGCATCGTAATTGCCCTTGCCCGCCACCAGATAGACCTGCATGCCAGCAGCCAGTAGGTCATCGGCAGCGCGCAGCACCGCGTGATTGATAATAGCCGAGCCAAGACCACCACCGGTAGCAACGACTAATGGCTTATGCGGATCAAGCGAGAAGGTCTGCCGTGCCTGCTGCCGCTGAGCCGGAGTGAGCGGACGAAAATCAGCGCCAATCGGCACCCCCACATAGCGGCTACGCGATGCTGGATAGTGGTAATGCTTGAGTGGCCAGCCTGTAGCAATCGCTGCTGCCCAGCGTGCCATCACGCGGTTAGTCAGGCCAGGGCGAGCATCGGAGTCGTGAATCACTACTGGTACGCGTAGGCAGCGCGCCGCAATGCCAACCGGCAAGCACACAAACCCCCCCTTGGCAAAGATCACATCTGGCCGCCAGCGCAGCACCAGCCAGAGACTCTGACATACGCCAGCCAGGATCTTAAAGATATCTAGTATATTAGCCAGGACGATACTTGGCATAAGCAACTGGCGCACCACACTGAGGTGCTGGTAGCGCCGGAACTTGCCCGCAGCGATTGTCCGCACCCGCACTGGCACTGCAGCGTGCTGCATAAGCCCGCGCGATTGGCTAGCGAAGGCCTTATCGCAGACGAAGGTCACCTGCACATCGGGCTGGAGGGCTGCGATTTCATTAATGACGGCGACGACCGGCGTAACGTGCCCGCCCGATCCACCGCCGACTGCCAGTAGCTTCATGAGAGGTCTCCTTTTCGTTGATTGGTTGGTAAGCTGCCTGGCGTGATAATTGGAAGGCCAGACCAAGCGCACCAGCAATAAATACCATACTGGTGCCACCAAAGCTCAGCAATGGCAGCGTAATACCCGTCAGCGGGAAGACTCCAATCATCGACGCTACATTTAGCATAACATGTGCGCCCAGCCAGCCAAAGACTCCAGCTACCACCAGGCGCATTGTCATATCAGGCAAACGCTCGGCAATCCTCAGCAGGCGCAGTAGCAGCGCTGCAAACAGCGCTAGCACGACCACCGCCCCCACAAAGCCAAACGTTTCACCAATAATAGCAAAGACTGAATCATTAATCGCCTCGGGGAGATAGCCCGTCGCTTGGATACTGTTACCAATGCCCAGGCCAAATAGCCCGCCTGTACCCAGTGCAATCTTCGCATTCTTGATGTGGTAGCCATCATCATTACTACTAGTGGCATGGTCATCCCCCTGGAAGAAGGTCGCCACCCGCTCCATGCGGTGCGGCGCAATGACGATAAGCAGCAGCACCAGCGCCACGCAGCCCGCCGCTAGGTAAGCCAGCCAGCGCCAGCTCATACCACTCATCACTACCATACATGCCACCATGGCAGTGAGGGCCAGGCCTGTGCCCATATCCTTTTGCAAAAATATCACGAAAAAGAGCGCTGCACACATCATAATTACCATGGGGATGATCGTCTGATGGAGGTCGTTTATTACCCCCTGACGCATTCGTGTGCCAAGGAAGAGTGCCATATAGATAAGCATGCCAAACTTCAGCATCTCGGCTGGCTGGAAGCTCCCCAGTGGCCCTAGCGAGAACCAGCGGCACGCCCCAAGGCTACACTGAGCAATCGCCGAGACATGCAGCATATTGCCAAGGACAAACAGCAGTGCACACAGCACGAAGCCGCTCGCTAGCAGCGTACCCGCCTTCTGGCGCAGCCACGCAAAGGGTACGAGCGACAACCCCACAAAAGCGCTAATTGACAGCAGCAAGCTCACCGTCTGCTTGATGGCAAAGTAGCCATCGGTGTAGTAGTTGGTGTTGTGCGCAGAGTTGAGTACATTGGCACGCTGCGGGCCAATGGCATACATTACCACCAAACCCAGCAGCATGAGCAGCCCCACCCAGAGGATGATCTGATAGTCCGGCCGGTGCAAACGCGGCACAGCGACAGATGGAGCGGAGGTAGTACTACGTTGCTCACGGCGCACTGGCTGAGCCGACCGAGCCGAAGCCGATCGGTGTGCAGCACGAGTGCGGCGAGCAGCAACCATTCTAGATGTGTCCCCCACCCAGCGCCATCATCAGACCAATAAAGCCTGTCACGCAAGAGATTACCCAGAAACGCATCGTCACCTTCACCTCTGGCCAACCGACTGCTTGGAAGTGCTGATGAATTGGTGCCGAGATAAACACTTTACGGTGAAAGAACTTCTTACTGAGGATTTGAATAAGGCTCGAGCCCGCCTCTACCACAAACAGCACACCAATGACCGGCAGCAAAAACAGCGTATTCGTCAGCATCGCCACGACGCCTAGGCTCGTCCCAAAGGCAAAGCTCCCCACATCGCCCATAAAGAACCGTGCTGGATAGATATTAAACCACAGGTAGCTTAGCAGCGCCCCCACTACGGTGAAGCAAAAGCCCGCCAGCTGCAAATGCCCCTGCAGCAAAGCAATCACCCCAAAGATGCAATAGCTCACTGCCAGCAGTCCACCAGCCAGGCCATCCAGGCCATCACTAATGTTCACCGCATTGCCAGTTGCCACCACCGCAAAGATAAAGAGCGGGACAATCCACGGGCCGAGCTGCCAGTCGCCAAGGTATGGCACATGCACTGTTGTATAGCCTAGCTTGACGTAGAAGAACCACGCTAGCACCGCCGCCATCACCGCGATCATCGAGAACTTTAGCCAGGCGCGCAAGCCCGCCGAGCCCGAGCCATCACTGTTGATATTGATCACATCGTCCAGCAGCCCCACTGCCCCACCACCAAGCAGTGCCGCCAGTGGAAGCCAGGTCTGGGCTCGGTCGAGATTAAACCCCAGCGTCACCACGGCAATGGCCACAATGCCAATCATCCCGGCCATAGTGGGGATATTGCGCGTAAATTTATCGGCATGCAGCTTGGTAAAGACCGTCAATTCCTCGCCCGTTGTGCTCGCGGCCCGCTGTTTTTTCCAAAACTTATAGCGGTAGGCAAAGTAGGTATAGAGCGGCGTGAGGGCCATCGCCAGCAAAAAGGCCGCGACGCTGAGAAGAAATGTCGCGTTGAGCTCGCGAACGAGTGTGGTGAGGTTCATTATGGTGTGTTTCCTTTCGGCTCGAGCTTCATATAGTCGAGCAACCAATTAGATATATCCGTGAAAATCGGGTGAGCGTCTCGACCCCCCTGCATATTCAGCCCTTTGCCCGAAACCTCCACCATAATAACATACGCTGGTGTTTTGCCAACCTCCCCACCAAAACCGAGGTAGGTACCGATGGTTTGATTCGAAATATACTTGCCGTCTTTGATGGTTTGCGATGTACCCGTCTTGCCGCCAATGTAGAACCCCGCGCGGTCGCCACCCGCATAAAAGGCCTGGCGCGCTTGGTGTACCATTTCGCGCACGGTGGTAGATGATTGCGGCTTGATGACATGAGCATACGAAACTTTGCGCGCAGCCTTGGCAAAGGTGCCGTTGTCGTCAATCGTCCCCGCGATGACGGTGGGGCTATAGTACGTCCCACCATTGATAATCGCGCTAAAGCCGGCCGAGACCTGCAGCATCGTCGCATCCATCCCCTGGCCAAAGGACATATTAGAGTAGCGCACTGCATTGCCCTGCTGCTGGGTGGGCGATACGATATTACCCTTAGCCTCACCAGCGAGTTCCACTCCCGTCAGCTGCCCAAGGCGAAAGCGCTTGTGAAAGTAATCATACATTGTGTCGCGCGCCTGGCGAGTGATGTAGCTGCCATTGCCCAGGCGCTGCGCCACCGTGACCATACCAGTGTTGAGCGACCAATTGAGAGCGTGCTGCATGGTAATATTGCCCGTCTGGCCCTTGCTAGCATTGCCAATGGTGATATCGTCTACCTTGATGCTGTCGGTGTTGTTGTACGTCGTTTGCGGCGTGATAACCCCTTTGTCAATGCCTGTTGCCACTGTGAATGTCTTGATGTCGGAGCCCGGTTCGTATGGCGTGGTGATGGTGTTGTTATTGAGTGCGGCGACGCTTTTGATCGTCTTGAGGTTGGACGGGTCATAGGTGGGGAGGTTGGCCATGGCTAAGACTTGGCCATTCTGTGGGTTCATCACGACGGCACTGACATCGGTAGCGCCACTGCGCTTAGCCCCATCGACAAGCGCTTGCTCGACCCTCGTCTGGATGTTGCGATCGATCGTCAGCACCATGTTGGTCCCATTCTTGGCAGGCTGGTTGATGTTTGTCCGGCCAATCGTCAGCGGCACCGAGCGGATATCTGTTACCGTCTTGAGCACGCCGTCCGTGCCACGTAGTTTGTCGTCATTCGCCTGCTCAAAGCCGTACTTCCCCTTGCCCTCGGCATCAACAAAGCCCAGCACTTGGCTGGCCAGCTGCCCTTCTGGGTAGACGCGCTGGCTCATCGCATCGAAGCCCACCCCAGCGAGGTTCTCTTTCTTAATAAGTTCAGCCTGCTTGCGGTTCACCTTGGTGGCAAGCACTTGGTAGCGGCTTGGCTTGCGCGTAATGTACTGGCGAAAGTTCTCACGCACATTGCCACCAGCCACCTGGTTGAGGACCGCTACGATCTTATCTGTATCCGTCACAGCCATCGGGTCGGCCCACACAGTATAGACCGTCTCGTTCATGACGAGCTTGGCGGGGGTGGTGCCGTCCATAGTGTATATCTCACCGCGCTGGGCGCGCAGACGAAATTGCTTGACTTGCTCGCTATCAGCCTGCGACACATAGTAGTCATGCTGCAGCACCTGCACATACCCTAGGCGCAACACAAACACCACAAGTAGCCCGCCGAGCACAGTGGCGAGCGCCTGAGCGCGTGGCGTAGCAAGATGGCGCTGCAGCATGGGCTACTCGCTGGCGTACGCTGTATTGGCTGGTGTTGTCATTGTTTTGGCCACACTACTACCCTGCACTTCCTTAAGGGCAGTCAGGCGGGCATTATCGACCTCCAGGTCTTTCTTTTGCTCGCTGAGAGCAGAGATCTTGTCGTCGATCTTGCTGGCCTCGTAGCCATAGCTGACTGTATGCGTTGCCTGCGCCAGATATATCAAGCCAAGGATGGTGATAAGGAGGGCAATCAGCACTGTGTGGGTGATTGGCCCAAGTTTGATAGCCGAAGCAAAAGCAACGGTGTTACGGTTGCGCTTCCAGGTGCTCTGGCGTCGACTATTAAATTGCATTGTCCGTGTGTAGGTTGTCATTGTGGTGGTGTTTGTGTTGTTTAGCGTTGGTATGGGGTCGTTTCTAGGTCTAAGTGGGGCGGATAGCGCGCCGCCCCAGCGCGAGGTCTTAGGCCAAGGGCTATTTGCCGTGGCGGACCAATACGGTTGTCGTGATTGATTGATTTTGTACGGGGATACGAACTGGCATGTCCCTACTCCTTTTTTTGTTTTTTTATATTTTTGCGGCGGCTCGCAGCTTGGCGCTGCGGGCACGCGGATTGTAAGCATCGTCATGGCTGCCCGCGATAGGCTTCTTGGTGAGGATGCGCAGCTCGGCCTCGTAGCCTGCCTGGCGCTGCTCCGCGAAGAAGCGCTTGACGAGCCGATCCTCGAGGCTATGGAAGCTAATCACTCCCACCCGTCCACCAGTGCGCAGCAAGGCTGGCACCAGCTGGAGCGTCTGCTCTACCTGCGTCAATTCATCATTGACGGCAATGCGGACTGCCTGAAAGGTACGCGTGGCTGGATGGGTCTTGCCCCGCTTGCCACGGGTAGCGTGCTCGATGACGCTAGCGAGTTCTCCAGTATTCGACAGTGGCCGGGCCGCGCAAATAGCAGCAGCATAGCGCCGTGCTATCGCCGGCGGTTCTTCGCCGTAGCGGGCGATCAGTCGGGCAAGCTCTGCCTCTGCCATGTGGTTGACAATCTGCTCGGCAGTCATCGCCTGGCGTTGATCCATCCGCATATCAAGCGGGCCAGTGTGTGTAAAGGAAAACCCTCGGTCAGCTCGATCGAGCTGCGGTGACGACACCCCCAAATCCAGTAGCAATAAATCAAATTGCTCGCCCTCGCGAACCAACTGCTGTGCTGCCTGCAAAAAATCACAATGCATCAGTCGTGCGCCCTGCCCTGCCAAGCTACCAAGCTGCGACAAAGCATACTGGTCGCGATCGACCAAACACGCCGTGGTATACGTCTGGGTCTGCTCGAGAATCGCTGTGGCATGGCCGCCATACCCCGCCGTCAGGTCGAGATAGCGCTCACCTGGGCGTGGCTGGAGCTGGGCCAACACTGCCTCCAGCAATACCGGAACATGAAGTGGTGGATGTGCTTTGATACTCATACGTTTCTTATGGTAGCATAATATTGCTTTCCTCCCCTACTGGTCGTGGCCTATTTAGCCAAAGAACAACAGAGAAACCGATACTAAGCTCGCTAGCTATACGCCGTCTCACGCCTTGCCTCACCACCTCCTGCGCTCGGGATCGCTATAAGGGTCAACATCTCCCAGATGTTGACCTCTTGCGCTGGGCTGATAATCCGTTATTGCAACGGATTATCACACTCCCTCGGCAGGAGGATGGCACGGCAATGCTACCGATAGGTATAGCCATGCTTTTCCATAAAGATACGCTCCGCTCAGGCTACTGCGAGATAGTCCGATGCGGGTTCGAGATCACCCACCTGGTAGCGAAACCTGTTTGTTTTCGCATAAAATGTGTTTGTTTTTGTTGACGATCTTTGCTTATACCAGGCCGAGAGAGCCCGTCAAAGATCGTTTGAGAGACTTATGTGTATAATTGCCGCAGCAATTATGTGAGGTGGAGTTTTTTTGGGAGGTGTTTGTGAGGAAGGTGCGCCCGACAAGGTTTTGCGTGGGTCGGGTGCCCACATGGCTCACTACCAGATGGTCGATCTCGAGGATATCAGTTACACGTACTTGTTAAAGAGCGTCACAAAAACAGCCTTGCTACTCGGCCTGCTCCGGTGCCATGAGGCGCCAATACTGGCCGGCGCGCACCGCCACAACCTCGCGCGATATCCCAGCATAATCCAGCAGATGCTGCTCTACCGTTACCCTGCCCTGCTTCTGGTCCAGAGTGGCAGCAGTCTTGCCGCGCCGGAACTTGACGTTGAGGTCGGCGACATGTTCATCCAGAATACTGCCTGTCAGCGCTGGCTCTACTTGGCTATCCCACACATCCTGCGCATACAGGTGGAGGTAGCTGCCAAAGCCGCGCGTCAGGACCACGCCACTGGCGAACTCCGCCCGAAGCTCCGTCGGTATGGTGAGCCGACGCTTGTCATCCAGCTTGCGTTCGAAGTAATCCATGGGGTGTGGCGATCCTTACAGATGAATTATTTTGTTTTTGTGCAGTGGTGTTTGTTTTTCTCGTGGTTACCCACTTTCTTCCACTACTCCCACTATACTACCCACTCTCACCCACACGCAACCCTTTTTACCCACGGCATTCCCCGCCGCGCTGGTGCTTATCCACAAATCTGTGGAAAAGCTCAACCAGTATCAGGGGTCAGTAGTTTTCCCCACTCTGCACAATATGGATAAGAATAAGCGATATTGTTGAGTGTTTTGATCTGATCTAAGCGCATCTATAGTAGATATATCTTGCCATTTTATACGCACAAAAGTAGAAAATACGCTGATTTTATGGCATTATAAGCAAAATAGCTTGACGCCGCTCTCATATATTGATATATATATTAGCTTTTGAGCTCAGAGGTTTCCTCTAAAGAGCAAAAAGCAGCTCTTTGGCCTCTGTTGATCTCATGAAAGGGGATCGTCATGGAACCGTACATGATCGAAGTCACACTAGTGAATGGACAGGTGTCTACTCTGGTCTCAACATTTAAAAGTTCTGGGCACTTTATTGAATTCTTGCGAAAAACAATAGACCACAAGAACTACATACCTGTCAGGGGTGACGCATATATCAACCCCAAGACAGTAGCATCATTTAGGTGCTATGAGGACAGAGGCTAAATAAAGCCCACCACACAACCCGCCAATCGCCACGCCTGATTGAGTACTCTATACGAGTATTCTCGGGCCTGGAAACCCGATTTGGCTGTGGCAGTTGGTGGGCTGTGTTTTTTGTATAACGTTTTAACAAGCTATGATCTCATACCCAGGCATGTATGCTACGAGCTCTCCACCTACTTCTGTAGAGAATCGATCAATAACGTAACAAGAAAAAGGGCTATCATTACAATAAGGAATAAAAGCCATAGTACGATCCACCCAACCACAACAGCGCTGCACACAATACTCGCTATACCCCACGCACGCGATGCACCTGCTTCGCGTAGCTTGTCGTAAGAGTTGATACCAAGGACAATACCAGCAATACTTGCAACAACAGCAGCAGAAAAAGCAGCACGATTCATATTAGTAGATTCATCCAAAGTAGTGTTCGCAATTAACATGAGAATGCTAATGATGCCGCTGCACACACCACCTACACCAAGCGCCGTACCCAGGGCTGCGTACTGACGAGCCGAGGCGGGTGATGCTGTGGGCTGCCGTGGGTGCGCTTGCTGGGGTGGCTGTGGTTGAGACTGGGGTGGAATCGGCTGTTGCGACATAGAAGGTGTGTTCTTAAGAATGTTACTGGCATTAAGCCCCTACCCCTGATGATTGAGTAGCCAGTTGTTGGCCGCTACCCAGGTCTCGAGCGTGCCAGTGTCGAGGTAGTGGCCCTTGGTAGGGACGACGGCCATGTGGCCACCAGCGGCGAGGTAGTCGTTGAAGGGGTCGGTGATGTAGTATTCGCCCGCGACGTCGTCACGGTCGGCGTGGGCGGCAATGCGCTGCAAGAGGTCGTAGCTGAGGACGTATTTGCTGACATTAATCATCTCGCTTGGTGCCTTACCTGGCGCTGGCTTCTCTACCACACCGCGCAGGCGGCCATCATCGGCAACATCCAGCACGCCGTAGCGGCTGAGCTGGTCGGGCGGCATGTGCACACCCAGGATAGCCGAGCGATCCTCCCCCGCTGCCTCAATGAGGCGCGCCACCTCTGATGTGCCATCGGCATTATACACACAGTCATCACCCATCAGCACGACCACTGGCTCACCCGGGTCGAGCTGCGGCACCACGAGGCTGACCGGGATGGCTGTACCATACTTACCATAGCTCGATTGCACCATGTAGTGCAAATTAACCTTCGGTGGAGCGATGAGAGGCAAGAGATCTGCCTTACCATTGCGGCGCAGATAGTTGTTGAGATCGACGTTGGAGCGGTAGAAGTCGCGAATCTGCGTGCTTTGCTCGCTCACCACGAAGTAGATATCGCGGATGCCCGCCGCGATGCAGTCTTGCACGGCGTAGTCTACCACCGGGCGGTTACCCAGCGGCAGCATGCATTTTTCGATCGTCTTGGTGACGGGCAGGCGCCGTGTCCCCCAGCCTGCTACGGGGATGATTGCTTTGGTGCATTGCATACTCTATGTCTCCTTGTATGATATTAGTTGCTTGAGCTAACGTATGACAAATGGGCCAATCTCCCGAGCGCCAATTGATGGAGCGCGGTGTAAGCTGGCCAGTGTGGTCGATCTGCACGCAGCGAATGGGCGGATCTGGCTCGGGCGCAAAGGCGACGGCAACGGGCTTATCGTCGATCAGGTAGATTGTTTGGCCGGGGTTTGCAGCGGCGGCACGGCGCAGCCACTGGGCTTTATCTTGCAAGGTAGTAATAATCACCTGCCCACCCTGCTGAGCCACGAGCGCACGCACTGCTGGGCACAGACGGGCTTTGCAGTGCGGCGTGATGGGATCACCATAGGTCAGTATCTGCACCGTGCCATAGTGGCTCAGCGTGCGCAGCATCGATGCCACGCCTGGGTATTGGAGGTGGCCATCGGCGAGCGTCGTTTGCTCGAGCTGCTCAATAACAGACGCCGCATCTAGGCCCAGTGCCGCAAGCTGTGCCGCCAAGACGTAGGTCGGTGCGGTGGGGTTCGTCTTGGGCCGGAGCATATAGCGAGGCTGCGCCGCCAAGAATTCCCTGGCAGTCACCTGCGCTGGGTAGAGTTGAGCTAGTGTTTCCGCTATCTCACGCAACCACTGCGTGGTATTGATGATCGTCCGGTCGAGATCAACGTAGATGTGATAGTGGCCCGTCATATACTCCATGATCTTTACAGTATAGCCAGTCCTTGATATTTATGCAAAGTATATCCGCATCAGCTGGCGCGCCACGACGTCGGGGTCGTGCCGGATGAAGCTGCGCGTGCTAGCCAATGGATCGCTAGCCTGAGCACCATCCCACGCGTCTTGTGCGAGGACTGGTGCGGCGCGGTAGCGGTAGTGCTGGCGATGCATCTCGTCCATGTCGTACTCGACCATCAGCTCGCCATCGTGGGCATACTTATCCATCAGCTCAGGGCTGGGGCGCGTGTTGTTGAAGACGACATAGTCGAGGAACTGGCTGCCTGCTAGGCGTTCGATTTCACTCGCAAAGTCGCTCACCGAGAAGCCGTCCGTCGGGCCAGGTTTGGTGACGAGGTTGCAGACAAAGACGCAGCGTGCCGTGGTGGCAGCAAGCGCCTCTTGGATCTCGCGAATGACCAAGACAGGTGCCAAGCTACCATAGAGGTTGCCGGGAGCCACGACGACCATATCGGCGGTGCGAATTGCCTCCACCGCGGCAGGGTTAGCCTGGGCTTCTGGCTCGAGCCAAATCTTGGGCCGACGCGCCAGCGCCTGCTGTGAGATGACATATTCTCCTTTGATAGGCTGGCCGTCCTCGCCTTCTGCGCAGAGCGTCACATTGCTCAGCGTAGCAGGCACAACGCACCCATCGATATTAAGCACCTGGCTGGCTAGTGCCACCGCCTCGGCAAAGCTGCCGGTCATTTTCTCAAGGGCTGTAAGGAAGAGATTACCAAAGGCATGCCCCTTAAAACTCCCCTCATCGAAGCGATAATTAAAGAGGTCGCGCACCTTGGGGCTATTGCTCAGCGCCACGAGGCACTGACGCACATCACCAGGCGGCAAGACGCCGAGCTCGTCGCGCAATTGGCCCGTCGAGCCGCCATCATCTGCCATATTGACGAGCGCCGTGACCTGCGACGCATACTGCCTCAGGCCTGTCAGGAGCGTAAAGCTCCCCGTCCCGCCGCCGATGACGACGACGCGTGCTCCACCATTGCTCTGTGCCATGTATTATTCCTCCCGATTATTATGACTACGTGAACGACTGCGTGATGCGACTGCTGGTCGGCGTGGCGGTGTAATCACCCCGCTAGAGCGTGCCGCTGACCCTGGTGTAGATGGTGGCATTTGGGGTGTTTGGGGTGGCGTTGGCGGCGTCGGTTTGGGTGGTACTGCTGGCGTAGAGCGCGCAGAGCGCGGCGATGATGATGTAGCTTGCGCCTGCGCGGTAGCTGGCTTAGCACTCGGCTTCTTGCGCGCTGGTACAGACGGCAGTGGCTCGATAGGCCGCTCTGCCTGTTTCTTCTGCTGCTGCAATACGCGAGCAAACCATAGCGCACTGGGGCGCGGTGTCCGCTTGTACGTCTTGTAGTCGACCGCAAAGAGGCCAAAGCGCGGCCAAAACCCTTTATCCCACTCGAAGTTATCAAGGAAGCTCCAGTGCATATATCCCAGCAGCTCTACCCCACTACCAAGAGCGCGCTGCATAGCCAGGATAGACTGAGTGAGCCATTGCTTGCGGAACTGGTCGCGCTCGTCAGCCACACCGTTCTCTGTCACGAGCAGCGGTAGCTTATAGCGGCCCCAGAGACGCCCTAGTGCAAGCTCGAGATGATCGGGCTGCATTGTCCAGCCGAGATCGTTTGGCGTGGTCTCGGGGTTGTGGATGCGGTAGCCATAGATACGATTGCTAAAGTAATAATTGACGGCGATGTAATCACTCTGCCGCACCACCTTGCGCAGGAAATAATCATCCTGGAAGAACTGCACCACCCGCGCTGTCGCTCGGCTCAGCCAGGCGTCATCACCCGGGTAGGTGTAGGCCGAGTTTTTGGCCACCGCCACCTTGAAGCGCCGGCTCTTGGCGTGGAGGACCTTAGCCACTTGGTTGTGTGCATAGGCAAGATTGCTCAGCACGCGGTAGGTTTGCCACTTGCTGCGGACGTTGGGTGGCCAGGTGCCATTGTAGTAGCTCTCGGTCACGTAGACGCAGGGCTCATTGACGGTAATGACATAGCGCACCGTTGCACCAATCTCATCCATCAGTTTATCGACAAAGCGCACAAAATACTTCACATTATCGCGCTTCGCAAAGCCCCCCTGGGCAGCAAACCATACCGGCAGCGTGAAGTGAAACAGTGTCACGACTGGCTCCAGCCCAGCATCGGCCAGCGCGGCCAAGTATGCCTTGTAGTATTTGATCGCCTCGGCATTCCACGCGCCCTCTTCTGGCTCGATGCGCGACCACTCCACACTAAAGCGCCACGAGGTGAGGCCCATCTTCTTGGCCAGGGCGAAGTCTTGTGCGTAAAGCTCGGCGTGGTTGGCAGCTTTGCCCGAGATATAATTGTTTGGATCTTTGGCGGCACTGGCAATGTGCGGCCAGTTGGGCAAGTCGCCATATTGATATTGGCTCTGAGCAGCGAGGGTCTTGGCCTGAGCTTTTTCCCACTCCGACCACTGGTTGTGCATACCACCCTCGACCTGATGCGCGCTCGTCGCAGCGCCCCAGAGGAAATGTTTTGGAAATTGCACCGTAGATTGTTGCTTAGCCATAATGCTTATTGTACCATCAGTAGAGGATTAAGAAAAATAGAATTATTGGGTGGAAGTATGATCTCTCTTTGTTTGCGCTCGCTCCACCTTCCCATCACTTCATCCGATGGAGTGTGGAAACAGATTGCAATAATCTGTTTGCAGCCCAGCGCAAGAGGTCGACATCCAGCGAATGTCGACCCTTATCTCCAGATATTTTCTTGTCCAATAGCATGATACTAGCTAGACACAGAAAATATCTCTTCCCTACTCCGGCAGTTGCTCATTCTCGCGCAGGATTTTCTTGCCGCGCATTTCGTATTTGACACCGGTCAGGTCGCTCGTGACGTAGTCATCGTTGAGGAGATTAACAAAAACGGCTGCATCCTTGGCATCCATGATAATGATACTCCCTGCCGCGTCGTCCGTCATCAGGCCCAGGCCCATTTCATCAGCGTGGTCAATGAGTTGGTCTTGTGTCACTTGGGCAGGATCGAGCTTTTGCAGTTTAGTCACCAGCGCTGGTGTGTCGCGCACCAGGCGGTCGAGCGTGAGTCCCTCAGGCAAGGTAAGTTTGAACTGCTGAGTGATGGCAGCGATCTTTTCCTCTGCCACAGCATGCTTTTTGGCATCGTAGCCAAAAAGCCGGACAAATTTGCTCTCGCTAAAGGCAAAGATATCGTTGCCGACGATTAATACTTGATTATCCGGCGTGATGCGCAGACCAGCATCAGCCACAAATGGCTGGAATGACCCACCGCTGTACATCCAGGCGGTTGCTCCCTTGAGCACCTGCGACTGGGGCAGCAGCTTGGCCACAAAGAATGGCTCGCCATCTGTGCCCATCCGGAAGCGCGCAATGATACCCTTAACCTTCTTAAACTCATGGTCACCCTCGTTGAAGGTCTCAAGATCTGCCTCGCTGTAAGTGATCTGCTCGATGACTTCTTGAGCGTGCACTACCCGGTCGAGTGTGGTGCGCTCGAGAACATTCTCCTCAGCCTTGGCCGCCTCAAAGTCGCGCACCATCAGGCCAGTCGCTGCACCCGTCTGCACCGCTGTGATCATATCGTAGAGGAAGAGCACCTTGAGCTGCGCCTTGAGCTCAGCTGCATAGTTGGTGGCATACACTGTATAGCCCTTGGTGAAGAGAAAGAGATCCACCTCTAACTGGTCTTTGTCGCGATCGGCTTGATTGGCCCAGAGGAAGATGTCGGTAGCATCGGTAGATGTGCCAGCCGTAGACTGTGCGGTAGTATCTGTTGGCTGAGCCTCGGCATAAGCAGCTACATCTGCGTCACTCTGCGGCACAGCAGCTGACTCTGGTGACGTTACTGGGGTGATATCGGTGGTGGGGGTTTGTGTGTTTGGTTCGTTATGCATGGTTTCTAGTGTACTATATTTAGGGTGTAAAGCCTATTGCTACATCCAGTAGTGTTACCGCTCGTCGCTTGCTGGCCCATGCCCCAGCGTCTCCAGTGTGCGGTCAACCACCTTTTGGGCAAAGCGCTGCACATCACTATCACTGTGTAGGTCGAGCCCCTCACCTTGGTCGATGAGAAAGCTGTGTGGCGGGAGATCTGAAACCATGCAGATTGGCCAACCATAGCTTCGCCCCCTCATAAACCCCATAGCGTGGCGTATGTTATTTGGCTCATGTTCCTTGAGGGCAAATACCCCGCGGCGCAAGAATGCTGGGTGTGCCAAGCAAAATGCCGCTGTGTCGATATCCAGATATTCCCCGGGCTGCACCACTGGTATCTGATATTCGACGCCACGGATATATCTATCATCTTCTTCTGTAGACTCAACCATCGTGAGGCCAAGCGAGTACCCCTCAGTACGCAATGCCTCGATCGCCGCATACAGTGCCCCACCACGCTGCATAATTCGCTCGGACGAAACTCTGCTAGACATCGATGCATTAACATACATCATTGCCTGCTTCCCATGAGTATCCTGGCGCACTTGATAATCTACCATATGCTCGGGCTCACCGTGTAGGTAAGCGCCAATATCTACCTCATCACCAGCGAAATCTAGCCGAGACTCTACAATTGGTCGCCGCCCCACTAGCTGATCTATAGCCACACGTCCCACTACTTGGCGCAAGCGCTGGCGGCCCTCTTCCCAGCCATAGCGCGCTAACTCGAGCGCCTCATCCATCGTCCTTGTGCCCGACCACCGCTCCTCATCTGTCCTCAGGCTCGCTGCTCCGAGGTCAGACTGCTCTTGCTGCTCGGGCGCATGCTGCATCGCATCAATCATTTCGCCAATGCTATCGAGCTGACGAAAGTGCATCGTACGACCGTCATACTCTTGCTCAGAGCGACGCATCTAGTGACTCCTCGGCCGCTTACCACCCACGTCGGGGTGCTGCCTCAGCCAATTACACAGGGTAAATCGCCCAGGAACAAAACCGTGGCAGGCTTCAAATTGCTTGGCGTAATCCTGGACGTCATGGTCGTTCAATTGCGAAAAGTGGTCTTTCACAAACTCTATTCGGTCATGTACTTCCGTCTTGATGTGGTCATTATCATTATCCTCTGTTTCCCATTGTGTGATGTCCCCACGGTCGCGCTGCCAACGCCGATCCTCTACATTGACTGCAGCAACTATATCTGAGACAAGGACCTTTTTTGTCGTCCAAATTTCGGGGTCTCCAAAGACCCGCCCTACTGCCCTGGATATTGTTGGCGTTTGCGATATGTCCGTTAGCTCACGCGAATGCATCGATTCCAAGTCCCAACACACTCGGACAAATATACTAGTCTCGTAGTTGCTCGTGTCTAATTTATTGATATTATAACAGTCTGGTAAGAAACGACGTATAGAACTATCAAGAGATCTCTCAAGCCATCGTGTATTCGTTCTATCGATAGTAATTTCTTTATCCTCCGGTGGTGTAAACCACTCACTATCGTCTTTCTTTTCAGTATCTTTTGGCTGAGTTTCTTGAGATGACTTACTGTGAGATTCATCAAGCTCTTTGCCTTTCGTAGCTTCGCGAGTCTTGTAGTCAAGCGCCTCCTGCACCCTCGGCATCAACCGCTTGGCATTCTCAGCTAGCTTCTCGCGGTCATGCTCCTTCATACCCTTATAGAGGAGCATCTCGCCCAGCCAGTCCTTACCGACGCCTAACTCAGCTAGGCGTACACCATACAGGCTAGCACGCTGGCTAATGATAGCGCGGATACCAAGCTCGCCCAGTGCCTGGCGGTGCGCTCGCACCGTAGCCAGCCACTCTTTGGGGCTAGGTACCTCACCAGCCGAGATGTCGAGTGGCGAGCGGTTTATCTCCGTGCCAAGTATCAGCGCGTCCTCCAAATATTCATCAGTGTCCATTGGGATGAAGGCAAAGCGGTCGATGGTGGCTGCATCGATCGGTGCCCGGCCCACATACTCACTCGTTGCTCCGCGGCCAATCGTGTTGGCACTGGCGATGAAGCGCGCCGTCTCGTGGCGTGGCACTCTGCTATCCGGGAACTCACCATGGCCATTGGCAAGCGCACTGTTGAGGATAGTCAAAATACTTGCGCTACCATTATCGATCTCATCAAACATAAAGACACCACCATTCTCATACACCTCACGGTAGGCTGTGTTATGGTAGTTACCCGTTGCATCGCGATAGCCCATAAGGTCGGACTTGGATGTCGTTGGCCCGAGCGATATAGAGCGAAATGGCAAGCCAAGGCTATCTGCCGCTTGCTCACCAGCAGTCGACTTGCCACTCCCTGCCTCACCATGCAGCCAGATAGGTACATCTGCCTGCAAGGCTGCGCGCACGAGGGGCGTGTGGTAATGCGACGGTTTGGCTCTGTTAACAAACTGCTGCAATGCAGGGTATTCCTGCTGCCGTGTTGTATGATCCAGCGCGAGGATCGTCCGCAGTGCGTTCACAACCTCCTCGCTCGTCCCTTGGTGTAGTTGCTCCACAACCTGGCGCGCTTCGCTCAAGTCTGCAGCCACCCCCCGGTGTGCTGCTTCGATATCGTGCAGCGTTTTGCCGCTCATCAGGTTACTCAGCGACTGGAGCGAAATCTCACCACTCCCTGCAGTATCTGCAGTGGCTTGCTCAGCGCTGCCTGTTAAGGCTCTCTCTCTCTCTCTCTGAATTTGCCATATTTTCTCCTTATTGTCTAGATTACTTTATTGTAAGAGATATAGAGGAGATTTGTCAATTAGTAAACTATGGGAACTACTGAGAGGTTTGCAACGCTAGTATAAAAAATGAACGTATTATAAGAACATTCATTTTTGTTTACTATAATCATTGAGAAGCATGAAACGACCCCAGACTTTGGGATAGCAATGCGCTACTGCACTGCATCCTCGCCAAAATGCTTTTGCAGTCGCATTTTTATCGAGCCTTCGTGCCGGCCGAGGGTGCGGCTGAGCTGGTGGATACTTACGCCTTGGACGAAGGCCTGCTTGAGCGTCTCATCGTCGACTTTTGTCCATGGTTTGTAGGCGTTGGGGTGGGTCTGGCGCATTGTGGCAATCTTGGCCGCCCAGCTAGTGCTACCAGTTTTACTCGTCGGCTTCTTCTGCGGCATCGCAGCACGCTGAGCAGCCTGTTCGCGCAGATGTGCAAAGCGCTCGGCATCTTGGGCGGCACGAGTGCGCAGCTGCGTGTCAATGATATACGCTTCATCGCTCATGGTAAGTGCCATCCGATTGATACCAGTGAGATATATATTATCTAGACTTTTGACGCGGCTCAGTGCTACATAGCCCATACCCGGAACAAAGGCTTTGCGTAGGTCGATGCGTGCGCTATCGAGCGTCATCCCCTGACTCTTGTGCACAGTAATCGCCCAAGCCAGGCGCAGTGGCAGCTGCGAGATACTGGCCCGCTTGCGCGTACCATCGCGCAGCTCCCAGGTATCGGGCTGCATTGTCACCACATGGCCATTACGAAACTCCACCACAGGATAGTCTGTGCCTGGCTCGAAGTCTGCTACCAGGCCAATACTCCCATTGGCAAAGCGCCGTGCTTGGTCGTTCTTGATGGCCATCACCAGTGCACTCCGCTTGAGCACTAGCACTTCTGGTGCAAGAATGCTCCGCTGGAGCGTGTCAACATAATTTTGCCCACCAGTGCTGCTGCGCTGGTACAACACTTCATCGCCAGGCAGCTCAGCGAGGCGGGCTTGGTTGATCCGATCGACGTCGATATTGACGGTGTGGAGCTCAGTCAGGTCGCTCTCGTGAGGTGGCTCTACCTCTGTGCGAGCTAGTAATTGCTCGGCGTGGCGTCGGCGCAGATCACCAGCTCGCATGGCAGTCAGGATATCGAGCAGAGCGTCGCCCTCTTGCTGGCGGTATTGCTGGTCGAGGTAGAGGATGGCTGGGTCGAGCTCACGCCAGGCTTGCGACTGCACTACAAAGCTCCCCTGCCGCCCACCATTGCGATTAATTGGCGGTAGCTGAAAGAAATCCCCACTCATCACTACCTGCAATCCGCCAAAAGGCTGATTCGGCATCTCGCGCACGCGGCGGCACACTTCGTCGATCATATCCAGACGGTAGTCGTGCAGCATACTAATCTCATCGATGATGAGTACATCTGTTTTGGCAATGATATCGCGCCGCGTCTTCGACAGGTGATCAAAAAAATTGTTCGGCAAGCTATCGTGGATGCCAATCCCCGCCCATGCGTGAATCGTGCTGCCGCCCAGGTGCGTCGCCGCAAGCCCCGTCGTGGCGGTGACGGACACATACTTGCCGTCCGCCTTGCACTGGCGGATGAACTGCCCCAGCACATGCGTCTTGCCCGTGCCCGCCGGGCCTGTCAGCAGCGCACTCTGGCCACTGCGCAAAATCTCCTGTGCAAGTGTCTGATCCATAGGTTCTAGTATACAAGGTTGTGGGGTGAGAGGCAAAGTATGCGTATACCCTCTATAGAGGCAGCTCTTAGAGAGGCGCAACGAAGTGAAAGTAGAAAAAATAGTATAAAATGTATATGCTCACATTCTACCAGTGAGAGCTCAGCCTCGCCACTCTACCGATCCCATACAAACCCCTCGCCAAAGTGCCCCCAGCGGGCGGTTGGCTCGTAGATGGGCTGGGCGAGCTGGAGCGAGATGATGATACCATGCGGGCTGAGATCATAGCCTGTGATGGGCTGCTCTACCCCATCGATGATGGCAGTCGCCTCGACGGGCTGGTCGTGGCCGATTGCATACGCCAGGCGCACCAGCACCTCCTGCGCGTGGTATTGTCGCAGATAATCCACTGCAATGCGCCGCGCCATATACGCTGCCGAGCGATCCACCTTGGTGGCGTCCTTGCCGCTAAAGGCACCACCACCAATCGGCACGCGTGGCCCATAATTATCGACGATGAGCTTGCGTCCCGTCAGGCCAGCATCAGCTGCAAAGCCTCCAATCTGCCAGTCCCCTGCTGGGTTACAGTGTAGCACTGGCGCATCATATTGCTTATCCTTAAAAAATGTGTTCACATACGTCTGCTGCTGAAGCCACTTCTTGACTACCTCTGTTAAGTCGTCTTTTGGCGCGTGTTGGAAGCTTGCAACAATTGCCGTTATCTGCCCACCACGCAGTGTTACTTGCGTTTTGCCATCGTAGGGCCAACGTTGATACAAAAATTGGTTCAATCGCCGCGCCAGCACTGTTTCGAGTGGGAGCAGCTCAGGCGTTTCGTTGCAAGCGTAGCCGATCATCACGCCTTGGTCACCTGCCCCGCCATCATTCACACCACGAGCAATCTCTGGGCTCTGCTGAGCAATATGCTCAATTATCTCTACCTCATTCCCCGCCAAACGCTGCACAATCGGTGCCACTGCCACCGTCGCCTGCGACGTCACTTCGCCTGTCACAAACACCGTGCCATGGCCGCCGCACACCTCCACCGCCACGCGTGCCTGTGGGTCGCGGGCTAAGTAAGCATCAAGGATGGCGTCGCTCATTTGGTCGCACAGCTTGTCGGGGTGGCCTGGGCTCACGCTCTCGGCGGTGCGGAATTGTGCTGATGCTATAGTGGTTGCTGTCATAAAAAACTCCCTTCTCTTATCCTGCACTGCCAGGCGAGAAAGGAACTGCTCTCTTATGCGTCTCATATCTTCCCTGCGCACAGGCTGGAATTAGCACCTTACTCGCTTCCCGAGCAGGTTGCTGGCGAGTCATCGGGCCAGTCCCTCGTCGCACTCTGGATATTAGTGATATTGGTAATAGTATAGCATATATTTATGCTAGGAATACCTACCCTATCGATGTAGCACAACGCGATAAGAAAGATACAACTACACTCAAGTTATCTCGCAGCCAGATTTTCCATAACTAAAAAACCGGCCGCTATGACCGGTTTCTTGCTACTTATTTTTCCTCTAGCCGCTCCCCGGCTCGTGCTCGGTTAGCCCATTGGTCGGCGAGTTCGTTTTGCTCATGGCCGTTGTGACCGCGTACCCAGATGAGCTTCGGCTGAACAGTGGTATAAAGCGCATAGGCTTCTTGCACGAGCTCGAGATTCTTGATGGGCCCGCTGCTCTTGCGCCAGCCCTTGGCTGCCCAGCCAGGCGCCCACTTGGTGAGGGCATTAACCCAAAACTCGCTATCGGTATGGATCTCACACTCCTCAGCCCCAGCCAACTGCATGGCTGCGATGAGGGCCATCCCTTCCATGCGAATGTTCGTCGTGTTGCCTGGCTCGCTGCCCAGCGCTACGGGCTTGCCCTGCTCAATAACGGCATAGCCGCCCGGGCCAGGGTTGGGGCTGGCACTACCATCAGTATAGAAGATGCGTGGAGTGGCTGCCATGCTAGTTACCGCGGTCCACGCGCTGGAACTCCATCCAATCTGATGGCCGATACCACTTGGTGTCATTGTTATAGCGTTCGTCAAACTTCGCCTGGTGCCGCGCCAAGAAGTAATGCCTACCACCATCGTGCTCGGCTTCGTAGCGAATATACATTTGGTCTGGATAATTCTTGGGTGCGCCGCTGTAGAGCATCACATCCACTGTGTTGCCCGGGTTAAGCGTGTGCGACTCGTTGCGCATACTCCCTAGATATTCCCAGCTCACAACCTTCACCTGCCGATCCGAATCATTCTTGATGCGTGCCCATACATCTATTTTCGACACACTCTCATTCCGCACATCAACACGCTCTACGCGCACTACCGGAAAATTACTCATCTGCTTGTCTCCTTGTTTATGGGGTTATCGAGGTAATTATACCATATGGTGTGCGAAGTGCTTGCTAAATACAGCTATTGCGTTGATGCTGCGCACCATCACTACCTCTGTTATGATCAAAGGCTCTACCCTTACCTACGCTATATGTAGTGTGCCCATATCTAGTGTCTCGGATGGTGTGGAAAAGTCGTGGAGATTTTTCACCGACACTAGACCACTGTTGGGTGGGTATTTTTCGCTTTTACACTGCTATATAACTGTCCAACCCACTATGTCTTTCACCTTGGATGATGATAGGAAGTGAAAAACACGGTAGCACTCTCATCATGCGAAGCAAATGCCTATAGGCCTCACGACACGTAATTTAGATACCGAGTCACCACTTATCTTATTGAGTAGCCGCACAGCACGCCGAGCTGAATATTCTATCAATGATACCTATACCCCTACTATCTATATACCACTAACCTATTTATGATCTGTTCTTATAGATATCTTTCTTTGCCATGACGAGCCATACGTTGCTACAATAGTGGTATATAATTGCTATACGAATTATCTGGTAAGGTTATTATGAAACTCCAGCGTCTACTCGCCATTCTGTCGCTCCTCTGCGAGCGAGACAGAGCCACCGCTCAGGAACTAGCCGGTCGCTTTGAGGTGTCGAAATGCAGGGTGATCCAAAAGACACAAAAAAACATTCAATACTGACACACTGCTGTCATCATTTGTGGCGTATACTTGAGAGACAATACACTAATTGGTATATCGCAAGGAGGTACCTCATGATCGATCATTTCGGCATCATCGTTAAAGATATTGAAGCAAGCAAAGCCTTTTATGAGGCGGTATTGGCACCCCTGGGGTATGCCAAGACAATTGACGAATCATATGGCGTAGGCTTTAGCAGTCCAGACCGGACGCAGCATACCGGGATATTTTGGCTTGGGCAAGGCGAGCCATCATCGCCACTACACTTTGCTTTTGCTGCACCGTCGCGGGCAGCAGTTGATGCATTCTATGCAGCCGGCCTAGCAGTAGGAGCGCAGGACAATGGCGCACCTGGCGTGCGGGCGATCTATCATCCAGACTATTATGGTGCCTTCCTCATCGACCCAAACGGGCATAATATTGAGGCAGTGTGCCACGCTGATGCATAGGGGTAGACCTACCCTATCAGTGGGTGGTGGGGTATCTATGTGAAGGTCATTTTCTCAATCAATAGTAGCTAAGCACGGCAGTTTGGTCTCTCCGCGAGGAGCAATGCTTCGGCCACCGCCAAAAGCAAAGAAGCTCGTATATAAATACCGAGCTTCTTACATTTCACTGCCAGTATCGCATAGAGATATGTGCTATAGCCTACTGCCTATATAGGCCAAGGGGTATGTTTTTACACATGAAGTAGACAAATGATACACGTTCTTACATCAAAACCATTTTTGCCTATGCGAGCCTATTCCCTACCATCTCATTTGGTAAATAATAAGTGCGCCACATGAGCTAACTTTCCTCCAACTCTTAGCGGTCGATATAACGAATATGTCGGCCATTCATAGCTTGATGGAAGCATAGCAAGCGGAAGATGAGTAAAATCGAGCCTAGAGCTCTTATCGCTGATAATGCTGCACAAACTGGCGCAGGATCTTGACTGGCTCGGTGACGGTTTGCCGGCGGGCATTGGCGATGAGAGTATCGGCTTCGTCTGGAGCACAGTAGCCAGCGTGACGATAGATATCAATGCGCAAGGCAAGACTCTCCGGGTCGAGCTCGGGATGGAACTGCGTGGCATACACGTTGCGCCCCACGCGCAGCATCTGCACGCAACTGCGCGAGCGTGCTAAGACAGTACAGGCAGCTGGTGGCTCAAGCACCCCTTCTTTGTGCCCAACGAAGCCGTCGAAGGTAGTGGGCAAGTCAGCGAGGAGTGGATCATCCCCAGCTGCTGGCGTGAGGGTGATCGGCACAGCACCAATTGCCTCACCATAAGCAAAGCTAGGCGTACCACCCAGCGCCGACACCAGCGCGCCAACCCCCAGGCAGGCGCCAAGAAATGGGATGTCGCGAGCAATAATCTCGCGCAGGAGCGGCATCATCGCGGCTTCAAACTCGCGCTGCTCGGCTGATTTCTCCTCTGGCCGGTAGGCAAAGTTGGCTGGGCCACCACCCATTAGTACGCCACTATAGGTGCTGAGCGGCTGCGTGGGGCGCTGCCCTGCCTCGATGCGCACTCGCTCAAGGTCACCTGATGCAAGGCCACCAAAGTGCAAGAATGCCTGATATTCATTATCCGACGCCTCATCCTCAGGGCGCGACTGCAGTAGTACAAATGGTTTCGTCATACCCCTTAGTGTAGCATGGCATGGCGGTAGCTAATACCCCCTGCAGACGTGTGCTATGGGGTATGGGGTATTACTCTGCACTATTGCCCGGATAGACATAATCCTTGAAGAAGTCTGCATCAAAGTCGCTATCGACCCACAGCTCCAGCCAGCCAAGGAAGTCCTGGCGCTCACAGCATGGGCCAGCCCCTACGTCGCAGAAGTTCCACACTTCACCAGCCCATTTGCCGCTGGTAATAAGCTGGTAGGTATCGCCGCAGCCTTGGTCGAGTATCAGCACACCTTCGTTACCCAGCCGCTCCTCAAATGCTTTGTTCGTAAGCAGTGCCTCATCCTCTTCTTCCTCCCAGAGCCAGTAGTCGTCGATCGTCACACTGCGCGAGAGGTCCTTTACCTCGGTATCAGCCAGTCGTTTGAGGCCATAGATAGAGATGCCACTGGGTTGCCGAATATCTTGGCAGCCATCGCCCACCTGCTGGAGGAAGAGTCGATAGGCCTCGGGCAGGCGTGTGTTGCAGGCGGTCTCAAAGGCAGCGATGTCTGCTTCGCTCAGCGTTCGGCCCATCACGACACCCTTTTCGGCCAGCTTGGCTTTGAGGCGCGCGATGATGGCGGGATAGTCGGTGGGGTTATGGATGGGCATAATTTCTCCTTATATTTTTTCTCATCGTACCATGTATATTACTGCCCCGCAAACGCGCACTCACACCAAAAGAGCTGCTCCTATATATGGAGCAGCTCTGGTGGCTATAAAAAGCGCAGGATTTATTGATCCATCTTGCCCTTTACGTAGCCCTCGGTTTCGTGAGCTTTGTTCTTGGCGTCGTTCGCCTTTTCCTTTACGGTATCGACGGCGTTTTCTGCAGCGTCTTTAGCCTTCTCAGCTACTTCTTCGGCTTTGTCTTGTACGTCATCAGCTACTTTTTGAGCTTTGGCTTTGATGTCGTCAGTAAGTCCCATGTGATATCCTCCATGGTTAGTGTTAGTACAGTTCTATTATAGCAATGTTGGGCGATAATAGCTATATACCCAATAAGCAAAAAGGGTAACCGTTATAGCTTCAAGCTTCTGTTCTACAGGTTGCATATCTGTTGCTGACGGTGACTCTTGGTAACACAGTGATTCATAGACGCCACAAATTCTCATATTTTACTGGCGTGTAACACCTGGTACATAGTAGCCTCTATGCCACTCCAGCAAGAAGCATAATGGCCGAGATTATCACGAGAAATATCGCGCTTCTCATACCCCTATTGATACACCGAGCTCGGCTATTTACTTGCCGTATCGCTCGGGCCGCTCAGATATTCCTCCGCGTCGTGGATAAGGAAGAGGCTCACGTCGTCGCGCGTTTTGCCGGCCTTGTGGAAGGGTGTGCCGATGACATGAATGAGGATGATCATATACACCAAGATGAAGCTAATCAGCCCCACCACCGTCAGGCTGGCGACAAATGGGTCGATATTAGTAATGAGCAAGAGGCCAAGCAACGCCACCACAATAGAGCGCGCCAAGATAGATGCCGAGGGGATAAAGCGGATCCGCTGGATGTAGTCTACCCGGTGGCGGTGACGGAGCAGTACCGTCTGCTGCTGCTTGAGCTTGACGATGAAGTTGGGCGGCACATTGCCCTGCTCCATCGTGGCAAAATACGGCGTTAAGCCCCGGATATCCTGCCGAGCATCGTAGGCCGAGTGGCGCACATCGCTCGAAAACCCTTGAGCCACAGCATGCAGCTGGTGCCGAAAGCCATCGATATCAAACACCGGATAGCTCTGATGAATCGCCGCGGCATCATCATACATATCCTCTAGCAGCGCTGCAAACTCCGCTGGGATCCGCTCCGACTCTTTGTAGTCTGCGATCGTGGCCGAGAGCAAAAAACCAATCACAAAGGTCACACTGGATATGACGCTATTGTGCAGCGAGCTCTGCTCGATCGGCTCCCATCCCAGGCGGTGCAGGACGAACTTCACACTCACCACCACCGTCGCTACTGCCAGCGCCTGCCAAAAAATCTGCAGAAGCTTACCCTGCTGCTTGATCTGTTTTATCTGTTTGATAGGTCGATTCATAATTTCTTTATTATACCGTATCTGGCGGGGAGAGCAATTGTCTTGCCCAGCAATGTGACTCAACCTGATGCGGCAGTCATTAATTCATTGTGTGAGATAAAACCAAGCACGCTCCATGCTGACTTATGCTATACCCACACCCCTACTCCCCCTATAGGTCGCCCCTATGGCGCGGAGCAAGCTCCTCCACCGAAGCAACATCGTGCAGCCACGGGAAGTGCCGCAGTAGCACCGCTGATTGCACAAGCTCCTGCCAGGAGATCGCTCAAGTGATTATCCGCTCGCCTGCATCACAGCACGGTGGCATGTGGCGCACTGGTTGCCGGGCCAGCACCAGGTGGACGAACCACTCCATCTTTGGCTCGGGCTGCACCACTTCCAGCAGCTGCCAGTCGGCAAATTCCCAGCCTGTCTCCTCGCGCAGTTCGCGCTGGGCTGCTGCAATGATGGTCGCATCCTCGGGGTCAACCCGCCCGGCTGGCAAATGGCCATGCCGCACGATGCCGCCTGGCTGCTCTTCATCATTCACAAGCACCTTACCTGCATCATCCACTGCAATAACGAACACTGTATCGGGCCGGCGCACCATCTCGAAGGTCGCCACCGAGCCATCATACAGTTGCTGTGGCCACTGATAAACACTAAATATCTCGCCCGCAAAGACACACTGCGCCTCGGGCGGAATCAGCCGAGCATGGGGTGGAATGGTACGCTGTGTCATGGTGGTATTGTAGCATTGTTCACGTTTTCACACATTTCTCGCTGCACATCATCTTCCAAAAATTCGCCCCCGCACCCTATATCTGCTACAATAATCCTTATGCATAATGATATCGAAACAATCCTCTTTACCAACGATGACATTGCGCGGGCGGTGGCGCGCCTGGGCCAGCAGCTGAGCCAGGAATATGCCAGTAAAAACCCGCTGGTGGTGGGGATTCTGCGCGGGGCGGCACCCTTTATGATCGACCTGGTGCGGGCGATGGATTGCATGCTGGAAATCGACTTTATGGATGTCTCGAGCTATGGCGACGAGCTAACCTCCACTGGCAATGTGCGTATCCTCAAAGACCTCGATACGGACGTGGCTGGCCGACATGTGCTACTGGTAGAAGACATCGTGGATACAGGCCACACTGCCCAGGCGCTGTTTGAGCTCTTTGCCGGGCGCCACACCGCCAGCACCAAGCTCTGCACCCTGCTGGATAAACCCGAGCGCCGCACGGTGGATGTGCAGGCAGATTACATTGGCATCCCCACCCCCAATGAATTCGTGGTGGGCTACGGCCTCGACTACCGCCAGCACTACCGCAACCTACCGTATATTGGTGTGCTGAAGCCTGAGGTGTATCAGTAAGAGTGCTCTACGCTATATTGGGCGACCACTACGGTCGATACCTGTCGTGTCGACTTTACCTTGCCAGTCTTGGATATAAGTGGTGTATTAAGCTCTTCGAGTAATGAGTATGCCAATACTTGAAACTTCTCTGGCATGGAAATAAATGAGATAATCTATAGGAACATGACATCAAAAAATGGCGCGTTCAGCAAACGCGCCATGGATGCTTATGTCTCGGTGACGATACACGTGATACACGTCACTTACTACACTGAGCAAGGCATAAGACTGACTCCACAGACACCACACGTGGTGCCCACTTAGTATATCATCAAGTAAGCTGATTGATCAACCAGTCGGTATGGCTCTCGTGAATGAATTCACCTTTTGCAATGCGAAGCCGCGCCAATGGGAGATTGTGCAACACCCGACCAAGATACACTGGCCGCATATATGTCGTAAAAACAAGATGAGTGATGAAATGTGCCATGCGTAATCCATAATGTGCTTGTGGCTCAACTGTGTCAATCACAAGTGTATGCTGGTACCCGTGCTCACGCGCCTGCTGCTGCATGTAGCGCTGCATCTGGCGCGCCGTTGCCGCCTTAATCGTCTTATTGCTCACAACGATACGCACATCCTCATGACACCGCACCAGTGTATCGAGCAGCAGCCGACGCAGCAGCACCTGCCGCATATGGATACGTGCTGCTTTATTGCGCATTCGCGTCTCTTTTTTGTCACGCTTCATCACAACATACGTGATAGAGTGATCATCCCGAGCTGGTAGGCTTTTCGTAATATACTGCTCAATATGTTCTTTGGCATACCAATCGACAAGAAATGACCCTGGTTTGTATCGTCGCAAAACGTGGCCGTTTACCCGCCGGATAAGATTCGTCATTCGTTTGAGCGCTTTCTCGTCGTCGATCATCAGCGCTGCCATGACAAAGTAGGGCTTATGGCAGCCCAAGTCCAACGTGCCAGATTCGTGGATATAGATTGTTTTCATCTATTTCAAATTCCTTCCCCGTTATATAGCCTAGCAAGGCAGGTGAGATTATTTTTACTTATCGTGTGATGGTTTCTTTTGTTCGTATCGATCCAGATGCACAGCAAGCCCACTCTGCTCCACCGTGCGTATTGTCACTTCGGTACCAGTGCTGTCGCTTTCTGTCGTCAGGACTGGGTCGTCACGATTTGTTTCTTTGACAATATACGAGACACTCTCGCCCTTCATCTGATCCCATCGTGCATGATTGAGCTGCGTGGGGTCAGTTGGGTCAAATAATGTATAGCTCACGCTGTGCTCCGGCGTAACGGTCGACCCCTTTGGGCAATGAAGCGTTGCCTTATCGGCTTCATACCCGGTAAAGGAAGGTGGGTTATCTTTATACGAAACATTCTCCCAGCCAACGAGACCACCGTCGTGTGTTGTGCATTGCCTTTCTATCGTCACACCCACATCTTTTTCCAAGCTTGCACAGCCAGCCACACCTCCTGTGGTAACCGCTAGCGCTGCCACCGAGCCAACAATCTTCGCTGATCGGTCGTACCAGTTGGTTTCTGTCTGTAGTCCTTCTTTTTTGCTCATAAGTTGATCCTTACTTACCTTGTGATACTAGATATAATAGTATAACCCTGCTCTATGGGCAAGCATAGCGACAATAGGTGCTATCTTAGGTCAAGGCATTTTAAAACGGCTTTTACACTGCTCCACAGAAAACCAAACACCCCGCATCAGTATGATGCGGGGCATAGTGAGCAGAACGTGATATAGGCTACATATGCGGCTTAGTTATCAAACGTCCCAACGATGTTGACGTGGTTTCGTATGCCATCGCCTTGTGCTTCGTTGGTGACTGTGAACGAGCCATAGGTTGCACTGTGTGGGTATTGTGGTGAGGCCCAGTTGGTCTCGGGGATACCCTCGATGGTGCGGTCGGTGGCGCGCAGGGTGAGCACGCCAGTGTCTTGTGGCTTGGTTGTGGTGCGACGCGACGCATGAAACCACTCTGGTGTTTGCTGCGCCTTGCCATAGCCGTACCACCAGCGCTGGCCAGGCTGAGCAATCTTGGCACCGCGGCGTGGCGTGCTCCACTGCCAGCTCGATGCCCAGATGGCTTTGTTGTTCTTGTCGTACACAACGATATTGCGATCGCCCTGGAAGGCCAGGCGTGCACCCTTACCTTGAGTATTCGATGCCCACTGGGCCGTGCCAGTGTGGCTATAGAGTACGAGGTTGCCATCCTTTTGGAAGGTAAGAAGGAGCTCGCGGCCACCCGTCGTCTTGCCACTACTCAGGCAGAAATTCCCTGGCGCAAAGTTGACCGTCTTGCTACCCCAGACAAAGCGCCCGCTGTTGGCAAATGATTCGTTGGAGGCCCAGTCGTACACCTCTGTGCCGGCTACCACCCAGCCGTGCTGCTGGCGAAAGCTGTTGGTCGCATCGGCGCTGTGGTCTTCTGGGTAGCCCTCCGGCATCTTCCAGTAGGCATATGCATTGGCCGCTTTGACCTGCCCTACCACTGTACTACACGCCGCACGCGCTGCACTGAGCTCTTGCTCGGTAGCATGAGCTGGCGCACCACTCAGGCACACCATGGCTGCGGCCACTGCCACACCTGCCAGCGAATAGTTAATTAACTTCGTCATACACCCTCCTTTGTGTTAGGTTGTTGTGCCTCTAGTATACCCCACTATCCTCTGTTGTAATAGCCCAAAAGACCACCCCTTATTACCCCATCTCTGTAGCAGTGTAAAAACCACATCGTACTGTGGAAATCGCGTGGATAACTGCCCACACTGCGAGAATATACAGTGCTCTCTCGCCCTGGCAAAAATATGCATTATGCAGCGAGTCTTGCAAGATTATGGGCCTAACCCCTTGCAAAAAACTAACCATAAGCGTTATAATCATGCTCATAACGTTTTTAGACAAAAACAGGGGGGACAAAACGGTGGTAAAAAAAGCAATTATAGTGCTTGTGGTGCTGAGTGGTGCTGCGCTGCTTGCACTTCTCTATCACAGCACAACGCATGCCGACCAATGGGGTATGGTGTGGCACGACGA
The DNA here is from genome assembly GCA_938018005.1 of uncultured Candidatus Saccharibacteria bacterium. Lineage (GTDB taxonomy): Bacteria > Patescibacteriota > Saccharimonadia > Saccharimonadales > Saccharimonadaceae > Saccharimonas. Next base: position 139,425 of record CALIJG010000020.1, read on the forward strand.
GTTTACTGGCTCGGCTGTGTCTGGCGAGTGGGACATACTGAAGCAAAATACTGACAACTTACGCAATACCCACCTCGCCTACAGCCCAAATAATCTTAAGGTTGCCAACAGCCATCTCGAGATCACCACGCAGCGCCACTGCGTGAGCAATTTGAACGAGCCGCTCACCAGTGCCAACATGAGTGAGCAGCCCTGCCCCAGCGGCACCACAACGCGCTACCTTAGTGGACGGGTCAAAAACAAGGGCAAGGTTGTGGACGGCACCAAGCCATTCCGAGCCGAGATTCGGGCGAAGTTTAATTGGAATGGCAAGCGTGGTACACGGCCATCGCTGTGGATGGTGAGTGGCAATACGCTCCAAAACTGCAACGACAACCCCAAGGCCAACGACCCATACGGCGAGCTAGACATCATCGAGTGGTACTCATCCACACCAAATTACGCGTGGTCCACCACACACATGTCGTGCTACCACCACGGTGTCGATGCCAAATGGAAGACTGGCTGGCGAACGCGTGCCCTATCGCACAGTGGCGAGCACTATGCTGGTGCGCGGCCAGGCTCGTTTGCCTACGAGTGGCACACCTGGGCAGTTGAGTATGATGGTACGACGGTCAAGTACTTTGTAGACGACCAACCCATCAAGGTATATCGCTACCATGTGAGCCCTACCGACGATGGCAACATCTTCCCTAGAAAGGATGCCGAACCACTGACGAAGGTCGCCAGCCAGGAGAATATTAATGGTGCATTTCACCGCGGCTGGCAATTCATCCTCAACGACTACGTCGAGATTAGCAAAAATCTCAGCCCTATTGACCCATCTGAGCCATTCCCCACACAGACGATGCTGATCGACTATGTGCGCGTCTTCCAAAAGGGTGCGGGTACGCAGCCACCCGAGACGCCAGTGCCAGCAACCGGCACGAAATGGGCTAAGCATGATGCTGCAGGCGACCGCAAATGGTCGGCCCTTGCCAGCTCGGCTGATGGGAGCAAGCTTGCTGCCGCTGCCTGGGGTGGCACAATCCACACCTCGCAAGACGGCGGTGCGACGTGGACGGAGCAGCCAAAGTCGGAAGTGCGCAACTGGGTAAGCATTGCGAGCTCGGCTGATGGGAGCAAGCTTGCGGCACTCTACGATTGGGGTGGCTACATCATGACATCGCAAGACGGTGGTGCAACGTGGCACAAGCATGCGATGAGCGGGACGATCAACTGGATGTCGATCGCGAGCTCGGCTGATGGGAGCAAGCTCGTAGCCGTCGCCAAGGATCACACTATCTACACCTCGCGCGATGGCGGTGCGACGTGGACGGAGCAACCAAAGTCGGGCAGCCGCAAATGGCGCGCCGTCACAAGCTCGGCCGATGGCAATAAACTAGCTGCAGTCGTCGAAGACGGTGGCATCTACACCTCTTCGAACGGTGGTGTGACGTGGACGGAACGCGCCCAAGCTGGCAACCGCACCTGGACATCAATTGCCAGCTCGCCCGACGGCACAAAGCTGGTCGCAACAGCCGCTGGTGGCTATATCTATACTTCAGCCGACGGTGGCGTGACGTGGACGGAGCGCAGCGTGGACGGCCGGCACAACTGGACAGCAGCAACCATCTCGGCCGATGGCAACACCCTCGCCGCAACAGCCGGTGGCGGTGGCTATATCTACGTATCGACCGACGGCGGTGCAACGTGGATAGCTCAGACGTCGCCTGGCATGCCCAACTGGTCGGCTCTTGCCAGCTCGGCTGATGGGAGCAAGCTGATAGCTGCTGCCTACGGTGGCATGATATATACCACCACTCCACCGGTAGATGATCGCACACTGGCCGCTGCCGAAGCTGCTGTGGCCCGAGCCGAAGCCAGCAAGAGCCCTGCAGATATTGCTGCTGCTCAAGCCCGCATTGCCGCCGTCAAGGATGCACGCAAACAAGCCGCTCTCCAGGCTCGGCTAAACGCCATCACATCAGCTCCATCCATAACAACACCCAAGCAGCCCACACAACCGACCAACTCAACTACAATCCCTCAGCCACACGGCGGTGCGGTATCGCTCGCTACGGCCGGCAAACCGTGCAGCCACATTGCCTCAGCCGAGCCAGCAACCGCCCCCGCGCAGTACCAAGGCCGGGTTCTGCGCAACAGCGTACGCTTCACCATCACCTGTGCTGGGCAGACCGCTCACACTGGCTACACCACCCATGTAGCACTCACACTCAGCAAGCACTACCGCGACCCAAGCCGCCTCACCGTGCTCAAACTTGCCAAAGGTGGCTCGGTCATCGAAGATATCACAGGCCGGATCAACTTTGGCACAAACCCCAGTGGTACACGCACAACCATCGCTTACGACGTAACTGACGGTGGCTTTGGCGACGAAGACGGCGCTGCCAATGGCACAATCCTCGACCCCATCGCCATCTACGAAGACACGTCGCACACCGACTCTACCAGCAACTCATCGCGCCCTAGTGGCCTCCTTGCCAACACTGGCGACAGCCTCCTCCCCACCGCCCTCGGCGCAATTGCCCTAGGTGGTGGCGGGGTGTGGATGCTCCGCAGGCGGCGCTCGTAGCGCACTGCTACCCCACGCAGGTGCACCTCGGCTTGGATACTATGCTATCCAAGCCGATTTCTTTTGCCTCCTCGCGTGTATTAGTCTGTGTATACAAGCTTGCTGGTATGAGCGAAATTCGCATTGGTTGGCCGTGTACGGCTAGCACTCTAGCCACCCCAACGCTGCTTTGGGTAAGAATAAGAGCACGCTATACGGTGTCTCTCCAAAAAGTACAAGCTGCCCTCATCGGCGGAGGGCTAGCGGAAGGCCATTTGTTGACTCAATACAATCACTCTTGCTGCCGTTGATGTAGCCTACATGCCGATACACTAGTGATCGGCACCGAGACACGCCACACAGGAGGTAAGCTCTATCGGCAGCCACCATCTCTAGCATCATAACTGCGCACAGCCAAAGGCCGCACCAACACGGTCGTGGCCCACCTATTCTCACCCAAGAGCCCCTAGCAGCGCGCTAGTGCTGGCATTCTACCTATATAAGGTGTTTCCTTGCTGCTTATGCTCAAGCACAGCTATGCCATATCACTGCTACGTTAGTACCCAAGCCGCTCAATATAATATAATTACTCTAATACAGGCCACACTCTACCCTGCCAACCAAAAAAGAGAAAGGCATACGGTATGCCTTTCTCTTGGGTATAGAGACGCTGCAGTGCAGTGCTCTAGTTCTTGCGGCTCTTGACGAACCAGAAGCTCCCGGCGCCAAGACCGCTGGCTGCGAGGGCAGCGACGAGCCATACGCTGTCACCGGTGTCGGCGAGAGCTGGACCTTCGTGCTTAGCAGGAGCGGCAGCCTCTGCTGCTGGTTTAGCTGCAGGTGCTGGGTTGGCTGCTGGTGCTTGCTCTGCAGCTGGAGCCGGCTCTTCTGCTGGTGCAGGTTCTACAGCTGGCTCAGCTGGGGCTGGATTTGCCGGAGCTGGGGTTGCGGGCGCAGGTGTGGCCGGAGCGGGTGTAGCAGGCGCAGGATTGGCAGGCGCTGGATTAGCGGGAGCCGGGTTGGCTGGGGCAGGATTTGCTGGAGCTGGGTTGGCTGGTGCAGGATTTGCAGGGGCCGGGTTAGCCGGAGCTGGCTGCACAACTGGCTTGTCTTTAGCTGTTGCTGTGTTGATGTTGCCGCCGTTGAGTGCTGCAGCGAGGTTAGCACCGTCGTTCGACATAACAACAGCCGACCACGCACCGGTAGCAGCGCTGTCATTCTCCATCCAGGTTGCACCACCGTCATCTGAAGTGTAGATCTTGCCACCATTGACGGTTGCAGCAAGCTTCATACCATCAGCCGAGCTAGCGATTGATGTCCACTTCTGTGGGGTTGATGCAGCTTGCTCTTTCCAAGTAACACCGCCATCTGTCGAGGTGTGAATCTTGCCACCATTGACGGTTGCAGCAAGCTTCATACCATCGGCCGAGCTAGCGATCGATGTCCACTTCTGAGTGCCAGCAGCGGCTTGCTCTGTCCAGGTGACACCACTGTCTGTCGAGGTGTAGACAACGCCGTCGGCAACAGTCGCGGCAAGCTTGGTGCCATCAGCCGAGCCGGCGATCGATGTCCACTTCTTCGCACCTGGGTTGGCTTGCTCTTTCCAGCTTGCGCCAGAGTTGGTAGAGGTAAATACCCCACGGTTGGTTGCCACAGCAGCGAGCTTGGTGCCATCGGCCGAGCTCGTCACAGACACCCAGTCACCAGCAGCTCCTGGGAGACCATTTTTCGTCCAGGTAGCACCTGAGTCATTCGAGGTGTACATGTAGCCGCCCCATTGGTAAAAGGCAGCGATCTTACTACCATCGGCTGAACTGGCAAGAGCCGTCCACTTTTGCGGCGCAGGAAGGCCGGTTATTGGTCGTTCCATCCAGGTGACACCACTGTCTGTCGAGGTGTAGACATTCCCGACATTCACTGCTGCAACGAGCTTGGTGCCGTCTGTTGAGCCAGCCATTGCCGACCAGTTCTTTACACCAGAGCCAGCTTGCTCCTTCCAAGCTACCTCTTGGGCAGCCCGTGTAGGCTGGCCAAACAATGCCACCATAGCAGCTACCGCCACCAGGCACCCAGCCTGAGACACGCGAGCGAGCGTTCTCCATTTATTATGTTTTGCTTGCCTGAGTTCCCTCATGCAATAACCCTCCTTTTCTGTTGTGAAACACAACACCTTAATATAACGTTCGCATTATAACACTATTGTGCTTATGGTAACAAGGGGTAATCAAGCGGTGATCGGCAGTATATTTCGCTACGTGCTACGAGTGGTGGCGTTCGTCGTCGTTACTGGAGCTGTATTGGGTAGAAATCCACCGCATCATATGATGTATTGCAAGACCCAGCACAAGCAGCAGCGATAGATACACGAGTACGAATTTTGCCATAGTCGCTACTGTTGCACTAGCCACAAGTGCTGGGTTCGCAAGTGCCGGAAATTGGCTCAGCATGAACGCAAAAGCTATATTTTCCCACCAGTCGCAAGCAGCAGCCACCACAGGCAGCACAACTATCCACCGGGCCCAGCCCAGCTTCCACCGCTGCAACGGGAGGCGCCGGAGAAAAAATGCCAAAGTATAGGTATAAAACACCGCATAGATGACTGCATAGCAGGTATCGATTGGCAAAAAGACATGCAAATAGGCACTTCTACCAGCCTCACCCAGAGCGGCCAATGTATGGTTCATGTGGGCGGCACTATTGCCAAAGTTAAGGTCGAGAATTGCCACACCACCAGACACCTGCGACACATACCAAGCCGCCTGTCGCATCGCAGCCATACCAAGGAGAAAAATTACCAGCAGTCCCCCAATATGGCGAAGCTTTACCGCTTGAATACGACGAGTTATACGCATGATTTTATTATACCTCTATAGTAGTTTAGCGAAATCGACCCTCCTAAATGAGACAGTCCGCTTATGCTCGCTCCGTGACAGATGCAAAAGTAGTGCGTATATAACAACCCACAAATACTACCAGCCACGCCACAAGCGAGACAACGCCTACTGCTGAGCTAGCCAACAGCGAACTCCCACCAACAACCAGAAGTAGCATAACTTGCGAGAAGCCATTAAACGTCCCATGCAGCACGGCAGCAAGCCACACGCTTCTGGTTCGCTCAACGACAAAACCAAGCACAAGCGACATCACCACACAAAATCCAATGAATAACACCGACCCCGGAAGCGCGTTCGCTGTGCCGTAGTTATACCCTAGAGCAATCAGTGGAATATGCCACAGCCCCCACAGCACGCCAATCGTCACATATTTCTTGCAAAATGGCCGTCCAGCAAATGCCTGCGCAAGGTAACCACGCCACATGATCTCCTCTGTCATCGCAAAGATCGCATTTACCGTTAGCCCAGCTATCAATGCACCAAAGATACCAAGTGGCAGCATGGCAAGCGGCGTTGGTGGCATATTCATCGTGCTAGTATCGACTGATGTACCGATGAGCTTCTCAAGGTTATGCACCAAGTGTCCATTAGTCGTTGCCAGGTGCCCAAAAGTATCTGGCCACAGCCAGCCAAGAATCGCAACGGAGCCAATCATCAATACTGCCCAAGCCAAGAATAGCCCAGCGACCAATGCATACTTCTTCACGGTGATATGCCTCAATGATAACAACGCACGAAATGGTATTGGTATGCCAAGCATCAATCGACTCAGTAAGAGCGTATACAGTGGTACCGGCATATACAAAACCGCGATGTACGCCAAGCGCAATGCTAGCGCTACCGGCGGCGCACTATTGCCAGTCGCAGATACAACCGCCCAATAGCCTGCTCCGACTAGCGCCGTCAAGACAAAGAGGGTGATGAGTACTTTGTTACGATGCTCTTTTTTAATGAGAGAGAGTGAATTAGATGTTTTTTCTGTCGTGTTACTCATATGTATACACCTAGCCTTTTGCGGTTTTGTTCGTATGAGGTGGTTATACCACCCTGAAGCTTTTCTCGCTATTTACTTATATAGATAATTGTCCACCATAACTAGATTAGCTCATTTGCTTTATTCTTCTATCGTCGCTACAATAGAGCTATTAAGACGAAAAGGTTCCGAACGGTTAATTGCCTAAGGACCCTTTTCTATTTAGTGCCGGACAGCTAACTTACTGCCTCAAGCTATACAACCGCCATCTCCTCTCTCATCGCCTGCACCTGCCACTGGCGCTCGTAGGCAGCGGCGGCTCGGTCGCCAGGGTGAAGGAGGTTGATGACCTTGACGGCGTAGTCGCTAGCCACCATGGCGTGCTCTGGCATGTGGCCGGTGCCGATGCGGTCACTTACTGTAGTATATCTATCGAATGCTCAATACTCTCTTGGCCACTCATTACTTTACTGATCTCAGCGGCTTTATACAAGAAGTTTTGGTGATCATTATACCAAAAACCTCGACGGGAGACGGATTCAAGTCGAGGCACTATAAAGTTATATTGGTAAAGAAACACATCTCAACCAAGGTTTATTGTGCAACTTGCAACTTTACTATACAGTTGTTGCCACTGCCTATGCGCCGCATATGCCCGATCGGTCGCGTCGTAGCCAGTGCCTTGTAGATTATCAGGGCTGATGAACATCACATCATCACCCTCCTCTCCTGGTGTAAAGTCGAAGTTCTCGGGCCAAACACGGCAATAAAAACAGATTTGATACGCATCAAGCCGCTCAATATATATCTGATCCGATGCGTCAAAAATTTGATAGCGCACATCACCCTGGTAGCCGACCTCTTCATGCAGCTCGCGCTTTAGTGATGACTCAATCGTCTCATCATAATCCATCCCGCCACCAGGCAAATCCCAAAACGGCCGATCGATCTCTTTGACGACCAAGATCTGCCCAGCGTCGTTATATATTAATGCTTTGAGGGAGATACGGTAGAGGTAATCATGGCGGACTATTCCGTCTGCATTTTGCGTAATGAGGTGTCCGTTGGTATTTTTTGGCATGAGAGTAATTACAATAATATTATTTTTCCACGTTAGGGGAAAACACAGCCCAGAATTCAGTCATTGTCTTCTTGTCCAGCTCTCCAGGAAGACCTCCTAGATTAATGAGCGCACATAGCCTGTCCCCTATAGTGTTTGGAGAATACTTCTGGGCTTTATATATTTGGCTATTCTCTATAGAATATTGAATTAACTTCGTCTTCTGATAGCCACTCAATTCACCCTTATATTCCATAAGACGGCCCAGTATACGTCTTGATTCGTCAAAGCTACTGCTATTCCGCAGCTCCTCCAGGAGGCGATCTTTCTGCACCTCTCTTTCAAGCACGACACTCATCTCTTTCCTTAAAAAAGCCTGAATACTTCTATACATTTGAAGACTGCTTGAGGTTCCCTTTTTTTGAAGCCACTCATCTAGAAGAAAATCATTAGGGTGGTCTCCTCTGGATGAAGAATACCAATCATTGTCAGCAGTAATTATAATTAACTCACCTGAAGAGGGAACCTTATGGAGTAAATACTCCCAATGAATGGCATCTCCACAACTATCCTTTTTACCAGGAGGATTACCTAAAATTTTATAACGCCTTTCTGCCGCCTTGATAATATCCTCATCGATAGGATCTGGTTTTTCCATCATAGAACCTATTAACCTATCAGCTTCAAGGTCCTTATTATCAAGCAACCGCCTAGTCTTGTCTTTGAGAGATTGCACCAGACTCTCCATTTGATTCTGAACTTGGACAAACTGCTTGCTAATACTAGGCCATTGATTAGATATCAAACCTGGCACATCAAACTTTTTAAAATAAAACTCCTTAAGCGTAGCTTCTATGACATTTACCCTATTTCTGTAATATTCATCACGATTTTGCATATTAACACACAAAACGAATTTATTTGCAATATCAGGGTCAGCAAAACCATTTCGTAGTATACCAAGCTTATTTAAATCACCTTTAGAAACCCTATAGAAATCAAGGTAAATATTAGTATCTATAAAAATATACTTCTTTTTCATTGTCTTACGATCACATCTTCAATATTCACCCGCCGCTGCTCCATTGTATCTCGCTCGCGCACCGTCACCGTGCCGTCCTCCAGCGTCTGGAAGTCGATGACCACGCAGTGCGGCGTGCCGATCTCGTCTTGGCGGCGGTAGCGTTTGCCGATGTTGCCGTTGTCATCCCACATTACTCGGCCGGGGTTGGCTTTGGCAAGGTTCGCGTACACATCACGGGCTTTTTCTACCAATTCTGGCTTGTTTTTGAGTAGCGGCGAAACAGCAAATTTAACCGGCGCCAAGTGCTCTGGCAGCGCCAAATACACCCGCTTTTCGCCATTTTGCTCGTCCTCGCGGTAGCTACTGGCCAGCACTGCCATCAGCGCCCGCTCAACGCCGAAGCTGGGCTCAATGACATGTGGCACAAATTTTGTGTTCGTTCCCTTGACGGTGTATTCCATGCTCTTGCCACTGGCGCGTTGGATGTTCATCAAATCAAAATCAGTCCGGTACGCGATACCCATCAATTCCTCATGGCCAATTGGATAATCGTACTCAATGTCGATTGTCTTTTTGCTATAGTGCGCTCGATCCTCAGCTGGCACGTCCAGCTCGTGGATGTGCTCTGGTTTCAAGCCCAGTTCTGCCAAAAACGCATGCGTCGCCGCAAGCAGTTCATCAAACGCCTCCTGCCAATGCTCAGGATTCACGAAATACTCAATTTCCATCTGCTCAAATTCGCGGCTGCGAAAGACGAAATCGCGCGGCGCAATTTCATTACGAAAGGCCTTGCCCTGTTGAGCAATACCAAACGGCAAATTAGGATAGAAACTATCGACAACGTTTTTGAAATTTGTGAAGATGCCTTGGGCGGTTTCTGGGCGGAGGTAAGAAATCGACTGTGGATCATAGGCAATCGCCTTCGCACCATTAAGACCGCGCTTGTCGTCAGCACCCTCCATTGGCTCACCAATAGTCAACTCATTTTGCCCGCTAGCGCCGACAAACGTCTTGAACATCATGTTAAAGGTGCGCGATTTGCTCAGCGGATTGCCATCGGGGCTTTTGATACCTTGTTCAGCAATTACCGCATCCATCTGTTCCATGGTCATACCATCGGTATCAACGCCGTTATCCTTGAGGATATGATCGGTGCGGTAACGACGGTGATTGACCGTGTCTTCGCACAGCGGATCGACGAACGTATCCACATGCCCGCTCGCCTGCCACACCTTCTGATTCATCAAAATCGCCGCATCGACGCCGTACATATCGTCGCGCTCATCAACAAACCGACGCCACCACAAATTCATGATATTACGCTTCAACTGCACACCTAGTGGACCATAGTCCCAGGTACCAGAAAGACCGCCATAGACATCCGAACCCTGATAAATAAAGCCGCGGCGCTTACACAGGCTGATAATTGCTTCCATTGTTACATTACTCGTTGTGCTACTCACACGCGTCCTTTCTCCGCGTTGGTAACGCGGCAGCTTCATGATTAGTTCTTTGGTATTATTATAGCATTTCTTGAGGTGGGTACGTTCTTCATCGGGTGGATGATAAAACAGCACAGTATACACACCAAACCGAAAATGTTCCGGCCAGAATATATACAGAGCTCATCCGCTTGCTTAGTCACTGGCCTCCAGATATTTTCTTGTTTGGCATGTATACTGTACTGCAGCTATACCCCAGCATGCTGCCGTGCCACCAGCCAGCATTCGGGCAGAATGGTCAGCACGCCACCGACCTGTGCTACTACTGTGGGTGGGCGTGTGGCGAGCAGGCGGAGCAGCTTGATGTGCGCTGCGGTGATATCACCTTGGTCGCTGAGGCGCAGGCCACGTTCTGACCCATCGTACATATACCGCCGCTCGGGCTGGAGAGGCTGGCCTACGACGTCGCGCAGCAGGTTAAGCTCGTAGCCCTGCAGCGCCGCATAGTGGATGGCGAGCCAGGCTTGGGTGAGCACGACGGGTACACTAGGCTGATTGAGCCCCTCATATACCAAGCGCAGTACCTCATACCACGCTGGCTCGTCTAGCATGCGGCTAGCTTGTGTCACCAGCTGAATGGCAGCATAGCCAGCTTGCAGGCGGTCATAATCGGCCACGATTGTTTGATAATACTTCGTCAGGCGGGCCTGTGTTAGCACACCCAGCTCACTGCGCCCCTGGCGGATGACGACATCGCTAATCGCAAAGAGCTCAACCGCCCCAGCCAGCCGACTCTTCTCGCGCCGGACACCCTTGGCGATTACCGCTCGCTGCCCTTCTGGCGTGAGCAATTGCAGGACGCGGTCGGCCTCGCCATAGTTGGTACGGCGCAGGACGATCGCTGTGGTGCGCTGCATACTCATGTCGCTACCTCGCTTGGGGTATACCTGCCTAGTACGTTCGTCACGTCGCTCGGGTGCATCGTTGTTTTGTCCAGCAAAGCAACGACACCGTAGGGTGCAAGATCGGCCAAGGTCATATCACTCGCATTATTACTACAGATGATGATGGGGATGCGCGCTGTATCGCTATACGATTGCAGCTCGTGGAGCAGCACCAGGCCATTACCCCCGGGCATAAACATATCGAGGATAATCACTGCTGGGAGCGCCTCGTCGAGCGCTGCCATGCCAGCCAGCACATCGGCCGCATAGACAGGCACCATACCAGCCCGCCGCACTGCCGCAAGCTGCAGCTCAGCAAACCATTGGTCATCCTCGATGACCAACACCCGCGGCGGCGATTGCGTCATAATAGCCTCTGTTGATACACCGCCTGGAGATCGATGTAGAAGGTCGCGCCATCGCGGTGCCGAACTGCCCCAATTTGCGCCTCCATCGCGCTGGCAAATTGCCCTGCAATGTAGAGCCCTAGGCCACTGCTGCCTGGCCGGCTGTGCAATGGCTGTGCGCTGACGCCAAGGCGTTGCTCCAGTTGCTGCCAGAGCGATGGCGGAATGGCCGGGCCATAGTCGCGTACCGCTAGGCGGATTACCTGGCCACCAGCTCGCCGGGAGAGTCGCACTACCACGGGTGCATCGCCTTCGCCACTGTAGTGGAGTGCGTTGTCGGCGAAGTTGCACAGAACGCGCCGCAGGAGGTCGCGGTTGCCGAGGCCCACCACTGCCCGCCGCGGTAAGCGTACCGTCAGGCGACGCCCCTTGGCTGCGTAGAGTGGCTGGAGCTCGGCCACGACGTCGCGCGCCACCAGAGCCAGATTGAGCGGCTCGATGCCAAATAATTCTTCGTGCAGACGGGTGGACTGCGTCAAGTCGGTGGTGAGGCGCAAGGCCCGCTCGCTGGTGAGTGCCATCCGCCGGGCCAACTCGGCCACCTCGACGGGCGACAGCCCCCCAGCCTCCAAGCTCAGCGCCAATTGCCGCAGCAGCGCCAGTGGCGACTTGAGGTCGTGTGCCGCCGCAACAAAGAGCGACGCCTCCCCCCAGGAAGCGCCGCTCATCATAACCGCATTCCCCTCCGTGCTCATACCAGCTGCATTGTAGCACAGATCGTCGCAATGTTCTATATTTATTCGTTAAATTTGATGGTTTTTATCAGGGCTTCGTAGTCGTTATTAAATACGTCGGCATCCGTCCGCACCGTGAGCGTCCGGTCGCGCATCTTGATCACCACTGCGGTGCCGCGGATATCTTTGCTAAAGTTCCCTTCCAGGCGGGTGCCCGTCAGGCCTTTGTCGTTGCTCCAGGCGCTCGACTTCAGTTCACCTTTTTTGATCTGGCTGTCGTAGTCGGCCACCGCTTTGTCGTAGATCTTCTGCTCGATGCTAATCCGAATGGCAATCTTCTGCGTGTCTGTCACTGGTGGCACGACACGGGGGTTGAGGTACGCCTCATATGTCTTTCCACCACCCTCACTCACATCAGTGGCTTGGTAGGCACTCCATGTCTTGGGATAATCAAAAGTTAGGCGGCCATAGTCATCTGGCCCAACGAATTGCAGCATCGGCTGCTTTTCGCGCTCGGCAAATTTCTTCTCGTCTTCGTCTGCTTGCGTCTTCTTGGCCTCAGCTTGCGCTGCGGTAATCTTGCTATCGAGGTTGCTCTTGGCCTCAGTATAGTTGGTGTAGGCCCAGGCCGAAAACCCACCAAAGAGCACCACCAGCAGTGCTAGTCCGATAATGGCAAAGGTGCTGCCACTAAGAAAACTTCGTCGTTTGTAAGATTGCTTCGTCATATCCCTATTATACTTATGCCTGGGGCGATAGACAAGAGCGGGATGCTATTTGTGCTGTTCTGCTCGCACTTGATACAGCTTATGTGCGCCTTGCTCGCGCACTGGTGTCCAGCCAGGCACGGCAAAGGCGTAAGAGATGAACCACAGGTCTGTGCCAAGGCGGGTGGCTTGCTGCTGCACATGGGCGGCCATCCGAGCGATGTCGCGCGAGTCGCCAAAGGTGTAGACCACTGTGGTGCCAGTTGGAAAGTTCGTGCGGTAGAGGTTACCACACACCACCATCGCTTTGGTATCACCACGCAAACGCCAGCGCGAGAGCAAGACGAGGAGCGGGTTGAGCTCCACGCCAAAGGCTCGTGCTCCTTGCTGGCGAGCAATCTTTAGGACAACGCCATCGCCCGAGCCCATGTCCACCAAGCAATCCTCTGGCCCAAGGCTATAGAGCTGGGTCAGCGCCCGCTGCACATCTCGGCGGTGTGACGGCACATAGGGTGCCCCCGTCAGCGCTGTCACGCAAAACAGCAGGATGATAACCAGGAGTGCCCACCACATCATGAGGCAGCTGCGTCCTCTGTGATAATAGTTACCTTATTTTTGATCTCTCTCAAGCGCTGGTCGATCTGCTCGGCAACGCGTGCTGCCTGTTGGTAGCGCTCTACCGCTGCCTCGAGCTCAAACTCATCACTGTCAAACCACGCTAAGATTTCTTCTAGCTGCTCCATTTGCTCACGCAGTGAACGGTTATCTGCATTGCTCTGCTGGTCAGGCTGCTGCGGCGCTGATGAGCTTGCTGGTGTATTATTGGTGGGCTGGCTATAATCCGGCGTGATTCCCTCTGCTGCAAGGGCCATTGCCAGTTGGTCGTCATCACTCAGTGTGGTACGCTTGGCCCGCGTGCTAGGTGTGGCGGATTTCGCCTGTTTCGTTGGTTGTTTTGCGTTCGACATGGGTTACCTCCGCTGTTATCATATCGCTATATCGCTCGATGGTGATCGTTTGGCCGACGGTGGCCTGGCCGCGCACCAGGGCGTAGCCACGCGCTAGGGTTGCTGCAGGGTTATACAGCCGGAGCCGGGCCTGCAGCGCTGCGCATTGCTGCTCGAGTACCTGCTGCCGCCTGGCTAGCTTCACTCGAGCTTCGGCCAGCTGATGCTGGACCGCTATTTGCTCATCATCTGCTGTGGCAATAATCGTTCGCTTCATTGCCTGCAACTGTTCGGCCAGCCGCGCTTGCACTGCCGTGGCATCAGGCGTGATGAGCTGAGCAGCGTTAGTTGGCGTCACAGCCCGGACGTCGGCGGCGAGGTCGGCTAATGTTTCATCCGTGTCATGCCCTACCCCAACCACTGTTGGCACGCGGCTTGCAGCGATCGCCCGCACCAGCGCTTCGTCGTTAAAGACTTGCAAATCATCGGCGCTGCCGCCACCACGTACAATCGCCAGCACCTGCGGCACGGTCGCACGGCGGTTACAGCGCTCAATGGCGCGGATGATCCGATCGGCCGCGCCAGCACCCTGGACTGGCACTGCATAGACATCGACCTGCATGCCGCCCCAGCGCTGGCTAATGATCGTCATAAAGTCGGCATAGCCTGCTGCCTGGGGACTGCTCACCACAGCAATGTGCTCGGGCCACTCGGGTACTGGCCGCTTGCGCTCTGGAGCAAAGAGTCCTTCTGCATTCAGGCGCTGGCGTAACAGCTCGAAGTTTTTCTTAATGCTCCCCTGCCCGACCGGTCGCACCTGCTGCACCGTCAGGCTGAATTTGCCGCGCGCCGTGAGCTTAGGTACGGCTTGCACTGCTATCTGCATGCCATCTTCTAGCGCCACCCGGAGCTGCCACACCATCATAAAGCAGCTCACGCTGCCTGTCTCGTCCTTGAGGTCAAAAAAGACAAACTTACCCTGGCGCACTGCCATGCTAGCCACCTCGCCCTCGACCGTTAGTACCGGAAATGCTCCCTCCAGTACCTGGCTGGCGCAGGCGAGGAAGTCGCTAACGCTCAGTGGTGGGAGGTTTGTCGCGTCCATAGCGCATGATGGTTAGTTGATAAAATGCATAGCCAAACACCAGTGTGGTAACGATAGCAATCACGCGGTAGAGCATCGTCCCAGCAATGGCTTGGCCCTGGCTCACGCCCGAGAGTGCCAAGATCCCCACCATCACCGCCTCATACGCACCAGCCCCACCAGGGGTAGCAACCACCACCGCCATTGTTGTAGCCACACCATAGGCGATAAGGATCGATGCCGGATTGACCGACACTCCCAGCGATTGGAAGGTCATCCAGAAGGGCAAGATCTCCATAATCGTAAAGACAATACTCCAGACAAAAGGCTGCCACAGCAGCTTCTTGTCCCGCCGTAGCTCGAGGAAATCGGTATGGAGGTCGTCGCAGTAGCGCCGCACCGCAGCTTCGTCCATTACTGGCTTTGTGCGCCGCAGGATACGCCGCGCGAAGCCGTTGATCGTCAGCGTGATCTGATGCGCCGCCTTGTGGAGCCGCCGCTGGCTCGTCAGTAAGTATACTCCCAGTAGCGTGATCATCGTCAGGCAAAATACCAGCCCCCCGCTCATCAGGATAATCCAGCGGTTCACTCCGCTATCGATCGTCACTATTACCACCGCCACTGCAAGAAACAGCACCACTGCCACAAAGCCCATAACATAGCGCACCATCTGGGCCATCGTTGCGCGCCCCGTCGAGACGCCGTATTTGCGTAAGCGCCAGTTAGCGTATGATATACCGCTCAGGCCACCACTGGGGAAGGCATGGTTGACGAAGTTTAGCTCCAGCGACAAGCGCATCAGGGCAAAGGGGCTGACGTCGCGCACGAAGCCCTTTTGCCGCAGATATGAGAAGATCATCTCGCCCGCTGCTAAATACCCCAACGCCGCCACCGGGAAGACGGCAATCAAGACCCATATATTGACCTGCTGCAGCAAATGCCACGCCTGGAGAAGTTCGTGCCGCGACAAGAATAGAATCAAGGCAATCAGCACAAACGTCATAATACTCAGCCAGGTGCGGAAGGACAGCTGTTTCATTTTTTTGATATATTTCTGCATAGCTAGGGTATATTATACCACGAAGCAGCGAGGCGAACCTTTTCTAACGCTTTAATCAGACTGAGTACGAAAGCTTGTCGTACAAGCTCGAGAGTGGTCGGCTACCTATATCTAACATATCGTTCGTGCCGCCACCCCTCCATTCTCACTCACTTTTGCGCTATACTAGGCATATGTATATTGCAATTCTTGGCCGGCAGCCGGCCCTGGGTGTGGCGGAGCTGGAGTGTCTGTATGGCGCGGCGGCGGTGCGTTGGTTTGGCGCGCAGGCCGCTACTATTACCTCTGATACGTTCGATTTTGAGCGCCTGGGTGGCAGCCAAAAGGCGGGCCGGGTGATGTTAGAGCTGCGCGGTAACTGGCTGGCGGTGAGCCGGCAGATCGTCCGCCACTATAGCGCGCAGTGGCAGGGCGCGCCGCACAAGACTACGCTTGGCATCAGTGCCTATGGCTTCTCTGCCACCGCCCGCGAGGTGCAAAAGACTGGCCTTATTCTTAAGACAAAATTGCGCGCAACTGACACCAGCCTGCGCCTTATTCCTAATGCCGCTCCAGCGCTCAATACTGCCACGAGCCACCACAACAAGCTTGGTCGCTCACCCCACCACATCGAGCTGCTGGTAGTGCGAGCCCAGGATGGGCGCGTTATTGTGGCGGAGAGTGTTGGCGCGCAAAACATTTCTGCTCTGGCCGCACGCGACCAAGCTCGTCCGCGCACTGATGCCTTCGTTGGTATGCTGCCGCCCAAGCTTGCCCGCATGATGGTCAATATGGCTGGGCCACTAGTGCAGCCTTCACTTACTACCGAGCACTCAGCGCCGCGCCCCGTGCTGCTCGATCCCTTCTGCGGCACTGGCACTGTCTTGCAAGAGGCGCTCCTCCTGGGCTACGATGTGTGTGGCAGCGACCTAAACCCTAAGATGGTCAGCTATACCAGCGAGAACCTCGCCTGGCTACAGCGTCGCTCTGCCGTGGCTACTCCTGGCGCAGTGCAGAATATTACTCAGGCTGATGCCACTACTTACCAGTGGGCAGACGCCCAGCAGCTCAGCGCTATCGTCTGCGAGACATACCTTGGCCAGCCCTTCTCTGCCCCACCTGCCCCTGCTAAGCTCAGTGCTGTGCGTACCACGTGCAACCATATCATTAGCCACTTCCTCACCAACCTTCGCCCTCAGCTGCGCTCTGGCACGCCACTGGTCATCGCCGTGCCCGCGTGGCGCGGCAGCGATAGGCAGTTTACTCACCTACCACTCATCACCCAGCTCGAGCGACTAGGCTACCAGCGCCGCCTACTTCAACACGTTCGCCTCGCCGACCTCTGTTATTACCGTGAGAACCAAGTGGTAGCGCGGGAGTTGTTGGTGATGGAAGTAAAATAATATTCACTAAATTAAAAGGTCTCAGTCATATCTACTGAGACCTTTGCGAGCGAAAATTAGAGCTACTGCCCTAACTCGTTATATTGTTTGTGCATGCTCTCCAGGACGACTGCGTCTTGATGCGCTGCAGTGCCAACAATTGTTGCCGCCTTTTCAAGAAAATAGGAGTTGACTCCTTCTAGAGATTTATGTATACCCCCTACTATTTTCTGTATAGCATCTGGGTCAATTGCTCGGTTACTTTCTTCTGCTCGTGCTATTTCTGCTTGGAGCGCTTTTAGTTGCTCCTTGGCATCTGCAACAGCCGCTAATGCTTTGCGTAGTTCACTTTCAGTTTGCCATCCCTCTTCGACTTCAACCGCTTTTGTATTAATCTCAGCAACAGTTGGCGGTACTTCAGCTGTACCTAGAGAAGACACTGATGCTTCGTGAGTGCCCGCCCCACCCTGAAGCGCTGCGAGTATTTGATCTCGATTTCGTGGCCCTGTCGGCTCGCTAGGCTTGGTAGAATTAGTAATCTCTCTTAAACTCTCTCGAAGCTCAGCTGCAGTGGGCGCACGATCACCTTGTGGAGTGTCGCCCTCTCCTTGCCTCGATGGCAAATCACACTCACCAACATTCCCAAGCGCTGCAAGCCGTGCCAAACCTGCCTCAGTGTCTGAACTGCCACTCGGTCCACTGTCTCGATATGGCCACTTATCCTGTGGCCCAAATCCTCTCGGCCCTTCATGTCCTGCCATCATCACTCCTTTTCATATCATTTATTGTATCTGTAGTATAGCTAATTATACCACCATAGTGCCAGCTATCCAACGCTGCTCAGTTAATACTGCAGCACATCTGCATCACTGTCTATGTTTTGTCCCCTTTTTCGCCACGCCTGCAGCTCAATATCTCGCTCGCTTGCGCACTCTTCTTGCCACTCTCTCCTCTCGCGTTATAACGGTCGGCATTCTTACGGCTGCTTTCAATCCACACCGCTTGACTTCGCGTGGGCCCTCACGTATAATCGTATAGATTGTTTATATTAGCTAAAGGAGTGATATGTCAAAAGTCAAAGCAGGTGGCTCAAGCAAGAACGTCCACAATAACGCTGGGGCGCGCCTTGGCGTCAAGCGCTTCGGTGGCCAGCAGGTCAATGCTGGTGAGGTCCTCGTTCGCCAGACAGGCGCTACAAAAATTGCCGGCCCTGGCACGTACATGAGCCGCAACTACACCATCCACGCCGCTCACAGTGGTGTTGTCAGCTTCAAGAAGGTCAAGAAATCTACCTTCACTGGCAAGACCCAGCCACGCACCCAGGTGTGCGTCAGCGCAGCGTAAGTGTTTTATAGCGCAAACGCAAAACCACCTCATAAACGAGGTGGTTTTCCTGTTTTTGATAATAAGCCCAGCACGCTTGGTGCGTACTACCAGTAAGTATCTATGCTCGTGCTATTTAGCAATAACACGCTCTGTCCTAAGAGATAACCAAACCAGCCCTTATTACTACTCTGCGCGTCCGAGTACCCGCTCCACGAGGAGGCTATTATCCACCTCTGTATCACTCGCTTTTGCCGCCACGCTCCCGACTAATTGGCGCGCATTATCTCCGCTGCGATGCTCATGTGTATCGCCTCCTTGAGCTGGCAGTATCTCTGTTTGTTGCTCTTGGCTGCTGGTAGTCGCATGAGTGGTATCAGTAGCGGGCTGCAGCCTGCCATCCTTTATCATCACGCCATAGGCTCTTTGCAGATATGCATTAGTGAAGTCAATGTTTTGCTCCTGTAGCACCGCGAGTGGCACACATTTCTCGAGCTGGTGGATGTTGCTTCGGTTGACTAGCTTGGTCATCCGCACTAGCACCGTGCCATCCTTGTCGATAATCTCTCTATCAATCCACCCTTCGTCGAGCTGGCCACTGCTGCGCAAGACATTCCACAGATACTGCGGCACATCTTGGCGCTTGGGAATACTGTGCGTATCGGGGTGAGGTGTGCGCTCTTGTGGCGCACCGTCCGCTGTGATTGGCTGCGTCAAGAGGTGCTCGGGCTGTCGTGGTGGGAGTGATGCCGAATATTTTTCCGTCATCTTTTTATAATACCATGAAACAATGCTGAAGAAAAATCACTCAGAAGCAAGGGCTCGCTGCACGCTTTGTTCGACAGCCCTCTGACCTCTGTTATTCTTGGCTCATGCCCAGGTGGTATTTAATGCGGGCCACGACGTCACCGATCATCACTTGCGACTTGACGAGGTAGTCATCCACTCCTAGCTGCTTAGCCCGCTCTTTGTCCTTGGGCTGACTCAGCGCCGTTAGCATGATAACGCGGACGTTGGTAGTGTCTGGGGTGTTACGCAAGATGTCGAGCACGTCGAAGCCACTAATCTTGGGGATCATTACATCAAGCAAGATCAAATCAGGCCGAACATCGACCACTGCCGAGAGCGCATCTTCGCCATTGTGTACTTCGCTCACCGCAAAGCCCTCCAGTTCTAGCCGCGAGCGATACACTGCCAGCAGCGCGGTATCGTCTTCTACCAAGAGAATTTTCTTTCGTCTGTCCATATGCTTTTATGGTAGCGTAGATTTAGAACAAATACAATACTTTTGGCGAACGATTGTTTGCATTTTGTTGGATATATGTCTACTCTACGAACTTTTGTAGTGCGCTATCGAGCTGTGGGTCGCGGCCAGCATTGCGATCATCGGTGCTCATTTTAACCTCAGTATCTGGCGCAATGCCCCCCTGCGAGATATTGCGGCCACTTGGGGTATACCAACGCGCCACGGTGATCTTGAGTTTACGGCCGTCAGGTAGATCAAACAACTGCTGCACGGTGCCCTTGCCAAAGGTCTTTTCGCCGAGTAATGTCGCTGCTTTGTGGTCGTGCAATGCCCCCGCTACGATCTCGCTGGCACTAGCGCTGTTGCCATTGACGAGGACAGTCGTCTTCACCCCCTTGAGTAGTGCCTGGCCGCTACTGTGCACGGTGTCGCGCACGACGTCGCCAGACTTTTCCACTACCACGACTTTATTCTCAAGCCACAGGCTTGCGACCTCGCGAGCAGCCGTTACATAGCCACCACCGTTGTCGCGTAGGTCGAGTACCACAGCCCGCACCCCCTGCTGGACGAACTGCTCTGCCGCTTGACGCGCAAGCCGGCCAGTTTGGTCATCAAACCGGGTAATAGTGAGGATGCCCACGCCGTCGCGAATCTGGCTACGCACACTGGCGTCATTTACCTTGGCTCGGACGATAGTGTATTCCTCGGTCGATTCCTCGCGCTGCATCACGAGCTTGACGGTTGTGCCAGCCTCGCCCCGCACTTTGCCAGCCACTACCTCAGAGTTCTGCCCCACTACCGATTGACCATTAATACTACGGAAGATATCGCCAGCCCGCAGGCCTGCCTTGGCTGCTGGTGAGTCATCGACGACGCGCACTACCGTTGGATGGTTGCCCCGTGATGCGATCTCCACGCCAATACCGCTCACTTCGCCATTGAGGCTACGGTCGAACTGCTCGGTCTCTTGCTTGTCCATATAGGTGGTGTAGGGGTCACCAGTAGCTGCAGCTAGGCCACGATTAGCGCCATCGATCAGCTTGGTATCGTCCAGCTTACCATCATATTCTGCTTTGAGCTTGCGATAGGTCTGCTGCACGCTGCTCAAGTCAATACTATCGGCCGATACCTTGAGGCCAAAGACTGGCGCAATCGCCGCATAGAGCTTGTCGGCATGCATCCCTGCCACAAAGCCAGCCCCCAGCAGCAGCACCGCCACCAGCAAGGCTGTGAGCTGCGATATAGTCAGCTTTTTTGGTTCATCATACTCATATTTCGAGCGGCTCGCGCTCGCCGTGTCACTCTGTACCATACTATGGTATTATACTACGCTCGGGCGGTGTGACAAAAGAATGTGAATAGCACACCGAGGCTTGCATTTTTGCCTCATCCTCGTATAATAGACAATTACCATTTTCTAACAAAACAAGTGAGGTTATCTGATGTCTCTTGCTGTTGTCAGCGCAGAAGCAGCGCCTGTTTACCTATTACCATCCACTGTTGAGGATGGCTCACCGCTGCTTGCTAGGCTTACCTCTCAGGCTTGCCAGGTTGGGCATCTTGCGCTTGTTGCTGAGTTGCCGACTATTCCGCGCCATAGCAGCGAGAAGCTCGATGCGATGCGCATTATCGACGACGAACGCCACCAGCGCGAGCAAACTCTTCATGGCATCATCGATAGCCTCACACGCATCATTGCCAAGATGAAAGGTAGTGCCCGTGATGACCAGCCGCCCATCACCATCACGCATAGTGAGATTACCTACGCGGTGCATTATTTCTATGAGCGCTGTCTCGACTGCCGCGATTGCGGCCACGGTTTTGACCAAGACCTCTTGGCACAGGAGCAGCACGGCTTTACCTACGGTGGTGAGAAGCCACCCAGCACAAGCGAAGCAATCAGCAACGTCAAAGAGCTCTTTGTCCTACTGGCCCATATGGCTCAGGTCGATACACGCGCCGCCTTTAGCAACAGCTACATCGCCCAGCTGCACACTGATACCCAGCCCCTCCGGCGCTGCGAGAGCGATGATCCAATTGGCACAGAGTATAACCAGTATGGGTACCGAGTTAGCCCGCCTGAGGTGAGCACTACCACTGATACAACCATCACCCAAACCGAAGCCCCGCACCAACCTACCCTATCTGCAGCGTAGGTCCCAAGAGTTCCACCCACCAAAAAACGACCACCGCTACCTGGGTGGTCGTTTGCGCTATATATTCTCTCCTACAGATAGATATACGTATCGTACGTACTGGCGGGCACCGTCATTTCGCTATAATGACCCCAGCCAGGGCCACCGGCGTTGAGGTAATTAAACTGGCTAATGCGGACAGTGTTGCTGCCAGCGTCGTAGCCTTCGATATAGACAATGTGCCCGTACTGCCCTGCCGAGATGACACCAAGGGCGTTGGCCCGTGGAGTGCGACCCGTCGAGAAACCAGCGTTGCGAGCAGCAGCCGGCCACATGTTGGCATTGCCCCAGTAGCGTGGTGCGTAGCCAGTCTTTTGGTAAGTCTTCCAGGCAGTGTAGCTTACACACTGGCGGCAGCCATAGCCCAGTGGGTCTTCGCCGCCACCGGATGCGCCACCGTGCGACAACGCATTGGCATCAACGGTACAGCCACCAGCCCATGGGTAACCACCCATCGAGCCATCGCCAGATGAGGTTGATATTGCACCACCCGCTTTCTGAATAGTTCGCTGGATTTCATCCTGCTGTGCCTTCTGGACGCGGGCTTTCTCACTCTCGCGGTCGGCGGTGAGCTTTTGGTAGTTTGCTTCTTCGTTTTGGGTACGGGCAAGGAGGTCGGCCTGCTCGCGCTCTTTTGCAGCGAGGGCTTCGCGGGCGTTCTTTTGGTCGGCCAAGACACGCTCGACTTCCTTCTTTTGCTCTTCTAGCTGCTTTTTGAGCTTATTGACCCGGGTGATCGTCTCGCTCAGCGTGGTCTGGATGCTATCGCGACGATCTTGTTCCACCACATAGTCGCCAAGGCTCCGGCTGCTGGCGAGCATCTCCAGCGGGCTAATGGTGCGGTCGACGTACATATCGGCCAGCGTGTCGCCCAAGGCGTCTTGGTTGGCCTTGATGTCGCGCTTGGTCTGGGCGATTTTCTCTTGCAGTTGGTCGTGCTTCTTCTGGCTGATATCAATCTGCGCTTGGATCATTGCCTTCTGCTTCGACAAGACTTCGAGCTCATTTTGCAAGCTCTTTGCCTTCTCGTTCAGCTCCTTGGCCTGCGACTGATACTGCCCAATCTCCTTATTGAGCGCATCGATCTGTCGCTGGTACTCCTCCTGCGACACAGCCGAGGCAGTCCCGGTGGTAACACCAAGGTAGGTGCTCACTGGCGTGCTGAGCGTCATAATCACGGCAGCTGCCACAATAACTGACTTGGTGGCAAGCCCCTTGGTTTTTTTGGGTGCGGCCACAGCAGTGTGGGCACGCGAAACAGATGTGGTGGATTGTTTCATATTTCTTATGGTAACAAGTGGTGTGTGCTTTGTCAACACAGGACCTCCTTTGTATCAATGCTAAATCTTTAGGTAACGGCGAGTGGCCACCAGCGATGAGATGACGCCAATGCATGCGCCCAGTGCCATCATCACCAAGGCAATAAGCCACCAGTAGGATGCTGCCATATCAATGGTGGGCTGGAGAGCCACCCCCCACTTCTTGAGCGAATTGCCCGAGAGAAAGAGCGTAATGATACCCAGCGTGGTCGCAATCACTGCGGCGATCACCCCATACACCACAGCCTCCACAAGGAATGGCCCGCGAATAAAGCCCCGGTCGGCGCCAATCAGTTTCATCATCTCGATCTCATCGCGCCGGTTGAAGATTGCCATACGGATGGTATTGAAGATAATCAAGAACGAGATAGCGATAAAGAGGACGCTGGCCGCTACTCCAGCCTTTTGCGACATATGCGTCCACTCTGCAATGCGCGTCGTACCGTTGCGCCGCTGGCTCATAAAGGTCGGTGTTTGGGTGGCGCTAATCAACGGTTTGAGCGCAGAATTCGTATTGACGAAGTCTATCAGCTGCGATGTATCGTTATTGTCATGCAGGGTGATACGGATCGTCGCAGGCAGTGAATTCGTCGCCTCCTTAAGGGCGTTCAGTTTAGCCTCATCGTCCTTATTAGCTTTGGCAAATTGCTCCTTGGCTTCCTCAGTACTAATAAAGCGTACTGACTCGACGTTGCTGAGGCGGCGCAAACTCACCAGCACCGGCTGAGCGCGCTCCTCCGAGACATCGGGGCGGAGGTAGATCGAGCGGTCGATATCCTTGTTGATAGCCTGAGCGGTATCGGCCAGCGAACGCTGCGCGACAAAGGTCGTAAAGACAATCAAGAGCGTAATCGTCATCACCAGCGTCGCAGCAACCGTCAGCCACGCGTTGCGGCTAAAGTTATTAACGCCATAGCGGCACATCCGGACAAACGTCAGCCACTGGCGACGGCGGCGCTTTTGCTGCATCAGGGCACGGGCGGTATCTTTGCGGCGGCTCATTGGCGGTAACTCCCTCTGGCTTGGTCGTGCGTGATCTTACCATGCTCAATGGTGATGACGCGGCGCTTGAGCCGGTTAACGATCTCGACATTGTGGGTGGTCAGTAGCACGGTCGTGCCATATTTATTAATCTTCTCGAGCAAACGGACGATATCCCAGCTGTGCTTAGGGTCGAGGTTGCCTGTTGGCTCATCAGCGATAAGAATCTTGGGCTGACGCACGACGGCACGGGCAATCGCCACGCGCTGGCGTTCACCACCACTGAGCTGATGCGGAAATTGCTTCTCTTTGCCCCGGAGGCCAACGAGGTCGATCACCTTAGGCACTGTGTTCTTGATCTCGCGGTTGCTCATGCCTGCAATCTCCAGCGCAAAGGCCACGTTTTCAAACACCGTGCGCTGCGGCAACAGCTTAAAATCCTGAAACACCACGCCGATCTTGCGGCGCAGCAGTGGAATATGCTTATCCTTGAGGGTGTCGTAGTCGATACCACCGACCACAATCTTGCCCGTCGTGGGCTTCTCTTCGCGAGTGAGGAGCTTGAGCAGCGTGCTCTTGCCCGCCCCGCTCGTGCCAATAATAACGACGAACTCATTGGGCTCAACATGCAAGCTCACCCGATCGAGCGCCGGCTTGGCGTCCTTATCATACCGTTTGGTTACTCTGTCTAACAATATCACTATACCAGTATAGCATATGGCTGCATCTGAAGACGAGATTGTTTACATGTCACAACGCGGTTAGTATATTACACTACTGTTATGATTATGACGTAGTTAATTAGACACTACTTATCACACATCTCAAAGTACAGTCGCAGATAACCACCCTACAAAATAACAAAAATACAAAAAACCAAGGTGAGTTGCCCCGCGAAAATAATAGTTATTATCTTCGCGGGGCGTAGTGGTGGTTATTTTTGTCTCTCGGTGGCCTAGACATCCATGATGGACTCCTCTCTGCACCTCTATGAGGTGCAACACGAGCCTAGCTCTTTGCTAAGCTCTCTTTCTTGTCACCATACAAAAAACAAAACAGAAGTATCCAGATACTTCTGCAACGAAGGCAAAGAACTCATGCAACATGACGTGTTGATGGTGGCAAAAAAGAGAGCTTAGCAATCAAGCAGCATCTTGAGGCTATGTAACCACTACATTATAAGATACGTATCAACCTACAACCTACGTGGGAGGGATACTCTATTACTCTATTACTCTATTAGCTTATATGTCAACAGTGTTATATACAAAAATGTTGTGATTTTGTCATCTGATAAGGTCGCTTGCCTGAGAACAGCAGTCATGCTACGGGGTTTAGTTTTATTCCTCCCCCACCCCCATCGCCAAATACGCCTCGATAAAGCCGTCGATGGCGCCGTCGAGGACAGCTTGGGCGTCGTGGGCTTCGTGTTTGGTGCGGGTATCTTTGACGAGGGTATAGGGATGAAGCACATAGTTGCGGATTTGCGCACCCCAGCTAGCGGACTCACCAGTGCGGAGGTCGGCCAGGCTGGCGGCTTGCTGCTCGTGCTGGAGCTGAGCGAGGCGCGAGCGCAGAATGGTGAGAGCGGTCTCGCGGTTTTGGATCTGGCTGCGTTCATTTTGGATGGCAACGACGATGCCGGTGGGCAGATGGGTAACGCGCACCGCCGAGTCGGTCGTATTAACGCCCTGCCCACCCTTGCCACCGCTGCGGTAGACGTCGATCCGGAGGTCTTTGTCCTCAAGCTGCACCTGCTCGGGCTCAGCGATCTCTGGCATCACCTCCACCAAAGCAAAGCTTGTCTGGCGCAAATGGTCAGCATTAAATGGGCTCAGCCGCACCAGGCGGTGCACGCCATGCTCGCTGCGTAGTTGGCCATAGGCATACGCACCATGAAGGCTGTATGTCGCACTCTTAATGCCAGCTTCTTCGCCCGTCGAGCGCTCGAGGAGCTCTGTTTGGAGGCTATGCTGCTCAGCAAAGCGTAGGTACATCCGCTCGAGCATCGCCGCCCAATCCTGAGCATCGGTACCGCCAGCCCCAGCGCTAATCTTAATAATAGCCGGTTGGTCGTCGTGCTCACCACTGTAGAGGAGGTCGCGGTGGCGCGCTTGGTAGTCGTGCTCGAGGGCGGCAAGCTGCTGCTCAAACTCTGGTATCATTGAATCATCGCCAAGATCCATGAGCTCCACAATATCGCTCGCCTGAGCCCGTAACACTCGCCATGGTTCTATTTGCCCTCGCAGCGCTGCTGCCTGGCGCGACACCTGCTGAGCGTGGGCTGGATTGGCCCAAATTTGCGAGTCGGCCAGCTGCGCCTCAAGCTGAGTGAGCTGGGTGGCTTTGTCAGTAATCTGCAAACGACGAATCGCATCGAGGATATCGGCGAGGAGCTGTGCGGCGCGCTTTTTGAGTGGTTGCATACGTCTATTATACCGCACTCTTGAGGTGCTGGCTCTACTATACGGCGCAAAGCATTGCTGGCCACACATATCACAGAGTATTGCTGCACGTTCGCTCACTCCGTTACCTTTGTTTCAGTAAAGTGTGGAGTCTCGCTGCTATTCCACTATCGCAATACACCAAGCAAAACCGAGAAGCCACCATCGCATGGATAGTGGCTTCTCATGTAAGCAGCATTGCGTCGCCTCGCGGCTTCCCTACTGCGGTTGGACTGGCGTTGTAGGCTGAGTTGGTGTAGCTGGTGCTTGGGGTGCGAGGAGCTTGGTGGTCATTTCATCAATGTGGTCAAGCCGGCGCACGAGGTATGGGTGGTCGCTCAAGGTCTGGGCAAAGCGATTCATTGGCCGATTGGCGGTGTAGCGCTGCCACTGGCGAGCGGTCTCGTTCATCCCCTCCGCCACGTCAGGGCCAATGTGCACCTTGACAAGCGCATTCTTGACGAGCTCTGGATCTTCGGTATAGGTAAGCGCCAAGCGGTCAGCCGTATACTCAGTGCGACGCTGCCAAAAGCCCGCCAGCCAGCCAGACACCGAGGAGACAAACGGCAGTGCCAAGAACGGCTGCAGATACAGCATAGCTATGGTGTGCTTATATTTAATGTGCCCCATCTCGTGAATAACGACTGCCTTGAGCTCATCGGGCGTGAGGTAGCGAATCGAACCAGAATGCAGCACAATACAGTATGGATTCATGAAGCCAAAGGCATAGGCATTGATGACCGGGTTCTGCGTGACGAAAATCTCTACCCGTGGCAAACCGAGGTCGGCCGCCGTGACGTTGGCCCAGTCGCGCAGCCAAGCATAATCGCTATACTCTACTTGCATAGCATTTCCCAGCATCTTCTGCCGCTCCATCCGGATGAAAAACATCCCGACAAGAAGGATGACACCAAAGAGAATAGCACCGCTAAACAAAGCAATAATAAGCCTCAGCCAAAGTGGGACTTGCTCTGCCTCCACACCAGTACCTTCTACGCTAAAATGCTCGGCCAGCGCCGTAAAAATAAAATACGCCGACGTCATAAAAAAGAAGCCAATAAAGGTGACTGCCAGCACGGTGTTGTCGCTAGACATAGCAGCACGGGCCACGGCAAGCTGCCCCTTGCTATACTGCGGCGCTGCGGCAGGCTGCGGTGAGTTGGTATATGGTTGCTGATTCATTGGGCTATTCGATTCCTTATCTTGTATCAGTTATATAGTTATTTGTATATATTATAGTATATCCTGCTCAATCGCAAAATAGCTTACACTCCACCACCCTGCACCGCTGCAATAAATTGCTCACCACGGTCGGCATAGCTGCAGTATTGGTCAAAGCTCGCGGCAGCGGGGCTTAGGATGACGACATCACCAGGCTTAGCCTGCTGCTTAGCGGTATCCACGACCTCTGTCATAGGCACACTACCAAGCGTTATGATAGGCGCAGCAACATTATAGTTTTGTAATACCGCTGCAATCGCCGAAGCATTTGCTCCCATAGTAATGATAGCGCGGACAGACTCACCCTGATCATACACCTCTTGTGCGAGTGGCTCGTAATCACCACCTTTGTCTGCCCCGCCAACAATGAGAACTTTGGGCTCCGCAAAGGCACGCAGCGCTGCAATGGCACTGCCCGGTGTGGTAGCAATACTGTCGTCATAATACCGTACCTCATCCTGCTCTGCTACGAAGGCTAAGCGATGTGGCAAACCAGTAAAGCTCGCCAGTCCTTCCGCCAGGCGCTGCGGCACAGCCTGTGGATCGAAGGCGAGCACTGCGCTCAGCGCAGCACAGGCATTCTCGATATTGTGCGCACCTGGCAGTTGCAGGCGGTCCGTTGCGCAAAGCCGCCGCTCACCCTGCCAAAAGGCACCATCTTTCACATACACCAGCCCATCGTCTGGCGTACCATAGCGATACGCTGGTGGCGGCGTACCCAGGCTGCCACGCGCAACATCCGTGTCAAGCGACTCAGCAATCTGCGCGGCATATGGATTGCTTGGATGATAAATACACACATCGCCTGGCCGCTGGTGCCGCCGAATATTAGCCTTGGCATCGACGTATTCGGCGAAGTTGACGTGTTTGTCGAGATGATCGGGCTCAATCATCAGCACTACCGCGATCTGCGGTGAGCGCTCGGCATCCCACAGCTGAAAACTACTCAGCTCATACACCACCACATCATCAGGGCCAATCTGCCCCAGCTGCGCCAAGGCTGGCCGGCCAATATTACCCACCACATGGACAGTGCGACCAAGGGCTTGCAGCATAGCAGCGATGAGACTCACCGTTGTACCCTTGCCCTTTGTGCCTGTCACGCCAATGATCGGCGCGGGGCAGCGTGCGAAGAACTCATTCGTAGCCGACCACACCGTCCCATCTGTCTCGATCCGCCACGGTGCCAATCCAGGGGTGCGCATGACGATATCGGCATCGCCCAGCTGAGCAAAGGCATCTGGGCCTGTCAATACATCCACCACCCCAGGCGGCACATCAGCAATGCGCCGCTCATCGGCTATCACAATCTCCGCCGCAGGCCACACCTGCCGCGCATAATCATACGTCGCACGACCCTCAACGTCGTACCCAGCAATCGCAACTTTCATACCGCTATTATAGCATACACAGCGGCCAAAACACAGAACATACAGAGGTCAGAGGGTGTATCATACTGCCCTTGTTCTTGGTACTCCCTCGTCATTCCCATCGATGGACGGTGACTCCACTTCTGTAGCGGTCTTGTTGATTTTTTGTGTATTTCTTATATAGAGATCACATTGGCATACCACCAAACACAATGCGCCGCAACAGCTCCCTCTTCCTCAATTTGCGCTCACTGCAACTATTGCTATAATATATAGTCTATAGTTAATTTAGTATCTACAACGAAGATAAAGGACACAAGCAATGGACACTCAGCCCACTCCTGGCCATAACCAACCAGCTATGACCTCGCCAACGAACACCATGAATATAAATGCATCGCAGCCTGGCAATACACCACCACCCCATTCGAGTAACCCATTGCTAGCAAACAAGAAACTGCTGTATGGACTGATTGCCGGCGCGGTGGGCATTGTGCTAGTCATCGTCATCATCATCGTTGTGGCTATGCAGTCGGCACCACCAAGCCGCAAAGACTTGCAAGACGCCCAGGCGCTCATCCGCACCCATAGCCGCACCGAGGATCGCCTACTGCAGCCACTTTCTCGTGGTGAGACGATCGACACCAAGGCATTTGCAGACAACCGCAAAGAGCTCATAAGCAAGCTTGGTAGTTCACGCGCTGTGCACGACGAAGATATCAAGCGTGCGTACGAGCAATACAAGCACGAGACGGACGAAGCCGTCACTGCACTGGGCAAGCTGCCGAGCTACTACTCCACCGTCGCTACCTTTATCAAAGAGTGCGCCGATACCAATACGCTCAACCGCCAAATTCTGAACTTTGACTTCCGCAAGGGTGGCAGTGCAGCGCTTACGAGCGCTCCTGCACTGACCGATAGCGAGATCGAAAAGGAAGCAAGCAAGACCTATGGCTCGTGCATAGAACAAGCCAAAAAAGTGCAAAACATCAGCGAAAATGACAACGCACGCAAGCTTGGCACCGAATACATTACGTATTACCAAAAGGTCAAAGACCACCGCCTCAAAGCTGCTCAATACTACCGCACACACAGCGACCTAACGAGCCGCAGCAAGTACAGCGGGCAAAACACTGCGCCCAAGATGCCCGACAACAGAGATAGCAAAGCCGAGACATACGTCATCGACGACGGCGTCCTCCACAAGAAGGATGGCAGCCTCACCGAGATGAACAAGCTACTCAACTCGAAGATGGCAGTGTACCGCGCAGCCTAAGAGCGCACGTACAAGATCAACACATATAGCCGACCGCTTGGTCGGCTATATAGTAGGCAGAAGGAAATAGACTAAACAACCAGTGCGGTGTGGTCTTGTGCTATGTATGCCGATCCTCTGAAAAACTTCGTCGAAGTTATCGGGGAGAAAGCAATCGGGCATGTCCTTAGGGTTGTAACCATATTTCTGGATATCCACCTGTGCTTGTTCGCTCACAAATTCTCCTTACGTTAGAATGTAGAGGATAGGTTACAGCTATACCTGATCACTCATAGCAGTGTACCATTACGACTCAAGAATCAAGTGCACTAAGCCACTATTTAGACGACCTAAGGTCACCCTCTTGGAAATCGTCAACCTTATCGAATAGTGCCATCAAACTTTCGCGCGTAGGCATACCCATGACATCCTCCATCCATTGCCATTCTTTGTCAGAAGGTGCATACGGGCCTGCGGTGAGCTCATTCATGGCTGTCAATAAATCTGAGCATTCCCGTTTTGTGAGGACAATCGTGACAAGGTCGTTATAACCTTTTTCTTCGTCCCCAGGGCGGTAACTTTTACTGTTGGTTGGATTGACGTCACTCATGCGTTGTTCTCCTTTGCTATTACTTTAATGATACAATGCAGTCTAATAAATGCAAGTGCTTCTCTGCCTGCCTTCGTGTCTCATACCTCCACTAAAAAATAGCAAAAATATTCTTATCAAGTTTTTATCTGCCAACAGACGAAATACCACTGCCAAAAACTTCGACTCTCATGGCGTAAAACAAGCAAATATACTAGGCAGAGGTGCTGCTACCCCTGTGTAAACAGCCCTTCCAGCTGCTCACCCAGCCGCACAATGTCGCTACGCTCACCGCTGCTTACACCAGCGAGTGCCCAGGTGTTGGCGGCAATAAATTCACGTGCTACGGCGTTCATCTGCTCGAGGGTCGTGCCTTTGATCTCTTGCGGCACCTTGGCATAGTCCTTCACATAGCCATCCCAGAAGAAGCGGCTGGTGTAGAATCCACTAATCTGTGCTACTGTTTGCGCCCCCATTTGGTAGCGCCCCAGGCCGTAGGATTTGGCTGCCTCAAGCTCGGCCTCGGTAATCTCACCACGCAGCACCGCCTGGAGCTCACTGACAATCAAAGCAAAGAGCCGCTCTGCCTTGTCGCACTCCACCTCGCCACCAAAGTCCCAGCTGCTCTCATACTTGCCCACCGAGCTATCACTAAACATCCCATAGGCCATGCCCTGCTTACGCGCCTTGCCAAAAATGCGCGAATGCATGGTGCCGGTGAGGATGTGGTTGAGGCAGTCGAGCGCAGCATCTTCTTTGTCGCTGAGCTCGCGCGGGATCTCCATCGACCAACCAAAGGTGAGGTTGCTGGCTTCTTTGCGGCGGATGAGGGTGGGCTTGCCACTGTGGAGTTCGTCGTGCGGCACCGCAAAGCGCTCACCACGCGGCAGCTGCCAGCTCTCGAGCATGCGCTTGATCTGCGCCTTGCGCCCCGCCATTTTGCCAGCAATGACAAAGCGAAGGTTGTCGCTGGTGTGGGTACGCCGGTAGTGTTCCTGAATATCGCTCAGCTGCACGTGAGCAATGGTGCGTACGCGCTGGTGGAAGGTGTAGATGTCATTCCCTAGCAGCTGCTGGATCTTGGGCCACAGCACTCGATTATGGTTGTTGAGGTAGCCGACAAGCTCGCTGCGCACATTACCCTTCTCGGCTTCGAGCTCCGTCTGGTTGAACTTTGGCTGGGTGATGGCCACCTGCTGCAACTGCAAAATACGCTCCCACTCAAAGTCCGCACAGTCCGCCACATACACCATAGATAGGTCGCTCGTCCAGGCATTGTGGTAGGCACCGTTTTTGATAAACTCCGCCTCGTACTCATGCTCGCTCGCAAACTGGGCATTGGCACCAAAGGCCATATGCTCCATAATGTGCGCCGTCTCGTAGATGTCTTTGCTCGCAACATAGCGGTTGCCCGCCCGGAATTGGAACTGGAAGCTCATCACGGTTGCGCCAGGAACGTCAATGAGAAGGCCACGGGCACCATTCTTTAGCCTGACCTCTGTTACTGTGTGTTGCATCTAGCGGTTCTTTTTGCGATTCTGCCGCTGGGCTTTCTTTTTCTTGCGGGCGGCGTTACGTTTGCGGTTGACGTCGGCAGTAGTTGGTGCCGCTTTTGTTTTGGTAAAGTCCTGATCGTGATTGGCTTCCCCATTCGTGATCTCATTCACACCGCGCTCCACCGAGGTTTCGGCCAGGCGAGTGAGCTCGGTGTCATGCTCGTTGTCGGTTGCCTCGCGAGTGATGGCGTCCGTCTTGCGCACTTGGTAGATTGCATGGAGGACCTCCGCCCGGAGATTAGCCTGCAGGCTGTCGAACAGCTTTTGCGACTCAGCGCGGTACTCCACCAGCGGGTCGCGCTGGCCCACGCTGCGCCAGTGAATCCCCTCGCGCAGGTGCTGCATATTCTCTAGGTGCTGCATCCACAGTGTGTCGAGCACCTGCAAGTACACCTCGCGCTCAATACCGCGCAGTAGCTCGCTACCCAGTTCGTCTTCTTTATCTTGATACAATTTTTTCGCCGCATCGAGTGCCATCTTGGTCCGGACGCGGTCGCGCTTCTCGGCACCGATTTTCTTAATCTCGTCTTTGTCCAGTGGGAAGATCGCGCCAAACTCCTCAACAAACTTTGGGTTTTGCTTGGCTGGTACCTCTGTGAGGCTCTCGACTGCAGTGCGCAGCAGGCGCTGAATTTCTGGCTTGATGTTGTCGCCATCGAGGATCTTGCGCCGCACAGTGTAGACCACTTTGCGGTGGCGGTTGATGACGTTGTCGTACTGAACAACATTTTTGCGCGCATCGAAGTTAAAGCCCTCAACCCGCTTTTGCGCCGCCTCAAGCGTCTTACTGACTGCTTTGTTTTGAATAGCCATGTCTTCTTCTACTCCAAGGCGCTCCATCAGGCCAGCAATACGCTCACCCTGGAAGATCCGCATCAGATCGTCTTCGGTCGAGACATAGAATTGGGTGTCACCCGGGTCACCCTGGCGGCCACCACGGCCACGTAGCTGGTTGTCGATCCGGCGCGACTCATGCCGCTCGCTGCCGATCACCACCAAGCCACCAAGCTCCTTCACGCCCGGCCCAAGCTTGATGTCTGTGCCACGCCCCGCGATATTTGTCGCTAGCGTCACGGCACCCTTCTCACCAGCGTGTGCTACAATCTCGGCCTCACGCTCATTATTCTTAGCATTGAGGATCTCATATGTAATGCCTGCTTTGTCTAGCCACTGGGCGATCAGCTCATTCTTAGCGATCGAGCCCGACCCCACCAGCACCGGCCGGCCTTGCTCATGGTACTTCTTGATGGCAGCCGCCACAGCTTTGAGCTTAGCCTTCTCGGTTTTGTAGATAAGATCTTGGTGATCTTTGCGGGTAATTGGCTTATTGGGCGGCACTACCACCACATCCAGGCTATAGATCTGCTGGAACTCCTCTGCCTCAGTAAAGGCCGTACCGGTCATACCACTGAGCTTCTTATATAGGCGGAAGAAATTCTGGAAGGAAATAGTCGCCAGCGTCATACTCTCTTGCTGGACGGGTACGCCTTCTTTCGCTTCGATCGCCTGGTGGAGGCCTTCGTTGTAGCGGTTGCCAATCTTGAGGCGGCCAGTGTGCTCATCGACGATGATAACCTCGCCATCATTGGTCACCACATAGTTTTTGTCACGATGGAAGAGTGTCTGTGCGCGCAGAGCTTGGTTGATATGGTAGACACTGCGGACATATTCAGGGGTGTACAAATTTTTTATGCCAAGGAGTTTCTGTACCTTATCGATACCACTATCTGTCAGGGCCACACTGGTGTGCTTTTCGTCGAGACGGTAGTCTTCCGGCACAAGCTTGGCAGCAATCTTGGCAAATTGGTAGTAGCTATCAGGGTTCTCAGCCGCGGGCGCACTAATGATGAGTGGGGTACGCGCTTCGTCGATCAAGATGGAGTCCACCTCGTCTACAATGGCAAAGTTGAGCTCGCGCTGACGCACCAGGCTAATCTCATTGACCATATTATCGCGCAGGTAATCGAAGCCAAACTCGTTGTTTGTCCCATAAGTAATATCTGCCTCGTAGGCTTCGCGCCGTGTACAGGGGCGGAGCTTTTGCATGCGTGGGTCAGTATGGTTCTCGTTGGTATACGTGCCATCGTAGAGGAAGGATGCTTCGTTAATGATCACACCAGTGCTAATGCCCAGAGCGCTGTAGATCTGCCCCATCCAGCCAGCGTCACGCTGCGCCAAGTAGTCGTTGACGGTCACGACGTGCACACCCTTGCCCTCGAGCGCATTGAGGTATGCTGCCAGCGTAGACATCAGGGTCTTGCCTTCACCAGTCTTGAGCTCGGCCACGTTGCCTTCGTGCAGCACCATCGAGCCAATCAGCTGCACATCATAGTGCCGCTCACCAATCACCCGGTCGGCCATCTCGCGCACCACCGCAAAGGCATCGGGCAGGATGGTATCGAGCGTCGTGCCCTTCTTGTGCAGGCGCTGCTTGAGGACCTCTGTTTGCTTGGCTAATTCCTCATCCGAGAGTGCCTTATATTTGGGCCCAAGCTTGTTGATCTCGTCTACCTTCTTTTGTAGACGCTTCAAGATCCGCTTTTGCGGATCGCCAAAAATCTTCGTCAGTGCTTTTTGCTGTGTTGTTGCCATAGTGTCAAACTTCCCTCGCTTTCCTCTCTAAGCGGCCATTCAATTCAAAAAACTCCCCTCATTATACCGGGTTTGCGGCTATTTGGGAAGGGTAGCCCACACAAAGTATGAGCAAGAGGCCGATACCCAACCGATACCAGCCTCTTAACTCTTGCATACCTATCGTCTACTCCGTAGGATGATCCTGCTCGCGCTCGAAGCTACGCTTGAAGCGAGCGAGAAGGCCACGGCGACCAAGGTGTGGTAGCTGGTTTTGCTTATATTTGCGCAACTGGCCAGCGAGTTTGCGCTCGACAATGTCGGTGGCAGCCAGGACGTTGAGTGTAGAGTCTTTAGCCTTGATGGTTTGGTCTGGCACAGTAATGACCACCTCTACCTCATATTTATTGCCATGCTCGCCATTGATCTCCTCGATGCGCACCATAGCACTGACGGTCTTGCGAGCGTGGCGCGACACCATGCGGTCGAGCGCACCGATCTTCTTGCGGATGTATTTTTTGGTTGGCTCGTCTGGCGAGTATTTGCCAATACCGGTAATGTCGATGTTTGCGATCATGCTGACCCCTTTCGTGTTAGCAACTTGTGCTTATAGTATAGCATGGTTGAGGAGAAAACAGGGGTTGTTATGGGCACATTATCAGCGCAGGTAGAGACCTTCGGCTAGCAAGCTTATCCGATAGGCCACCTCTTCTCGTAGCTTTTTAATCTGGTCGAGCAAAGCCTCAGTCTCTTTGCTCTTAGGCGGTGTCTCTGTGCGGCAGTGCGCTCCTTCGATGAGATTTATGACATCTTTCAACTCTTGCGCATCAGTCTCTGCGCGCTCCATGTCTTGCTCACCATCTTCATCTACCGACTAAAAAAACGTGTACGGCTCACTGTCGAGCTGATCTGACCGATCTGCCTGGCTGCCATGGATACGCTCAATTTGCCACTGACCATCATGACCATCTTTTGGACGACCAGACTTCGAGCGATACACCACCCAGTCTTTACCATCAGGCGCCATAATAGCGACAGTCGGGCCCCAAACAACTGGTAGACTATAGGGCACAACGCCAAATACCGCTATATACTCGCCCTCGGGGCCTGTCAAGAATATCGTACGCTCGGTGGCGTTGGTTTCACCATCTTTGCTGAGCTCTGGGTTGGTTTGGATACGACGCTCCTGCAAAGCACTCTGCCTCCACCATGCATACTCGAAGGGTCTTTCTGTTAAGATACGGCTGAGCATTTCTTGCAGCTGGTCTGCCAATTTTGATGGGTCTTGCCGCTCTCCGTTTGCCGGTGGCTGTTTTTCGTTCATTCTCGCTCCTTTGTTGCAATCTTTTCATCCTATAGTGCAGTATATTGTAGGTAATGTCAAATGGCTGTGAGCCTAACTCCCACAATTCCGCTCCTCAGCACCAGCCCATTCTCGCGACTTTATTCAGGTAGAGCAGCAGATTGATTACTATAATCGACTTCAACTCTAACGCTGGAGGAGACGCGAAAAGAAACAAAGCGCTTTAATCTCGCAAGTTGTCTGCTTCGAACGCCACTGGCTCCCCTACTTGCGGTGCGCCGCACCGATTGCTTCGCTAATGGAGACATAATCGTCTCGGTCGAGCAGCTCTACCAAGCCTTCGTTGATATCGCCTACCACCTGCGGCCCTTCAAACATCAGTGCCGTCACCAGCGCCACGAGGCTCGCGCCAGCCCGAATCTTCTCATACGCATCCTCCGCCGTAAAGACACCGCCCACACCGATGATAACAAAGCGGTCACCATACAGCGCATACGTCTTGTGGATAAGCCGCGTGGTAATGGCCTGAGCTGGCCGGCCACTCAGGCTACCGGGGGTGTCGTCGGGCAAAACACTTGGGTCAGTGAGCTTGCTGCGGTCTTTGACGAGGTTACCGATCGTCAGGCCTGCCACATTATGCTTATCGATGATGGAGAGGAGCTTGGCAAACTGCGTCCACGTCTTGTCCGTCGGCATTTTGATAAAGACGGGGCGCGAAAGCTTCAGCTCATCCACCGCAGTGAGAAGTTTCTTGAGGCGAGCGGGCGTGGTGAAGGGCTCGCCGCCATAAGCATTAGGGCAGGAGATGTTAATCTCGTACAGTGGTGCACAACCAGCTTCTTCAAGCTGGCGAAGGCTGTCGCAGTAGTCGGCAATCGCTTGCTTGGGGCGGACTTGCTTGGGGCTGTTGGTCTTAGCCACCGATACACTGAGCGGAAAGTCGCGCCAGACCCGTGGTGAGTAGCTGCGGATCTGCTCAATCGCCTTGGCGACGCCGCGATTGGCCAACCCAACATTCACGACAATCGACTGCTCGCTGGCCAAGCGACGAAACCACGGCTTGGGATTACCCTCACAAGGCACGGCTGTTACTGAGCCGCCAATCTCAAAGCCGCAGCCGATTTTCTTCGCCACCGGAGGCAGATCAAAATCTTTATCCAGCCCAGCAGACAGGCCAATAGGATTAACAAAATTGAGGCCAAGAATAGTCTGCTCGAGGCGAGGGTTCTTGTAGCGCCAGCCACTAAGGAGCTGCTCACCCCGGATGGCATGCAGTGCCCGTGCCGTCCAGAGCATCGACTGATGCGCTGCATCGGGCTGCCGCCGGAAGAGAAGCGGCTTGGCAACTTTGGCATAACCTTTGCGGCTCATTTTTCTGATTGTGCGCCCCATCTAGAGTACCTCCCTATTGTTCAGATATGGCTGCAGCACCGTTGGCACGCGGAGCTGGCCATCCGTTGTTTGATAATTCTCAATAATCGCTACGAGTGCGCGAGCCAAGCTCACTGCAGTACCATTGAGGGTGTGTACCACCTGGAGCGAGCCATCGGCCCGGCGAACGCGGATGCCGAGGTTGCGTGCCTGGAAGTCGGTGCAGTTACTGCAGCTGGTAAGCTCGCGGTAAGCTCCATCAACGGGCGACCAGTACTCGATGTCATACTTCTTGGCAGCTGGTGCACCTAAGTCTCCCGCCGCGATATTTACCACGTGGTATGGCACACCCAGGCTTTGCCAAATCTCCTCCTCCAGTGCGAGGATTTTCTCGTGCATCTGAGCCGACTGCTCGGGCAGGCAGTAGATATACATTTCGAGTTTGTTGAATTGATGCACCCGGAAGAGCCCGCGGCTAAACTTCCCGGCAGCGCCAGCCTCTTTGCGGTAGCAGGGGCTGTAGCCAGCGTAGAGGAGCGGTAAGTCCTTTTCGCTTAGGATTTCATCGGCATGGAAGCCTGTCAGTGGGGCCTCGGCTGTGCCAATAAGCATAGTGTCTTCACCTTCAATAAAGTACTCGTTACTCTCCTTATCGCTCTTGGGTGCAAAGCCCGAACCACGCGCCACGCGACCACTCACCATGTGTGGCACCGTCATGGGGCGGAAGCCTTTGCTAACAAGGAAGTTAAGGGCATATTGGTAGATGGCATTCTCGAGCAGCATGAGGTCGCCCAGCACATAGTAAAACTTCGTGCCAGCCACCTTGGCACCGCGCTCGAAGTCGAGCCAGCCCCGGCTCGTAGCGAAGTCGAGGTGATCTTGCGCTGATTCACGCCGCTCACCCCACTGCTTCATCTCCACACTGTCTGCCTCGCCGCCCAGTGGGACGTCTGGCAGGGTGATATTTGGCACTGCTTCTAACTGAGCAAAAAAGTTGTTCTCTACGGTGCGCAGCTCTTCTTCCAGTGTGGCGAGCTCGGCTTTGAGTGCCTTGCCTGTAGCGATGAGCTCTTGGCTTGGCTTGCCACCTTTCATCTGAGCGGCTGTCTCGTTGCGCGTGGTACGCACAGCATCCACCCGCTGCTGAAGCTCCCGGCGCTGGTCGTCGCATGCGAGAAGCGCTGCGATGGACACCTCATAGCCCTTATGGCGCGCTGCTGCCTGCACCTCGTCGGCATGCGCGCGAATATAACGAATATCTAACATAACTATATTATATCAGATACCACGCCAAGCGTAATGGCAATTTGTTCGATAAAACTTCCGGGCACGATGGCCACCCAGCCACGGTACTATTGGACAAATAGCACGGCCTGCAGACCCCCATTTTTGCCTCACTTTTCTACTCTCGAGCACTCCATGAGCTAGGAGAAACTAACACAGAACCAGCCCTAGGAGCTGGTTCTGTAGAGGTTGGTAGTGAGCTACCTAGCTTAGTCTGATATCTTGACGATGCTGAGGCTTGCATCGGTGATATTCGCGTCTTGGCCAGCCGAGTAGATAACAAGCTTGAGCGGCGTCCCGGCCGTTACTCGCATCAGGCGAGTGTACGGCATAGTAAAGCGGTAGCCGTGTTGGTTGTGGCTCCACACCCCTTCTGGGGTGTCGCGAGCCGTGTCGTTGACAGCCTGGTATACACCACGGGCCGACGATGTGTCGTTCAAGCGAATCCGCGATTGGATCAAGTAGACGCCATCACTTGGTGCGATGTACGATTTGCTCCCGGCATCCCACGACCCGCCACCGTTGTTTGTCACGACGGTCTTGAGTGGCACTGGCGCAAAGGTATCCTTGGCAATCGTCGCAGCCGTAACGCCGCCATTGCCATTGCCAAGTGTTGCCGTAAAGATGGTCATCTGGGGGAGGCTTCGCCATTCCATGTCACAGTTTGCTGCCGACTTCTTCGACAATATTTGGCCAACCGTGCCACCCGCCGGTACCGTGCTACCTGCAAAGGTAAGGCCGAGCTGAGATGTGCCATTGCCCGTGACAGTCATATTTGGTGAGCATGGCTGAGTGCTGTTGGTAACATTAATCGTTGCGTTGGTGCCATCCTGACCTTTGGGTCCAGTAGCACCTTGCTGCCCCTGGATACCTTGAGCACCTTGTGGACCGGTCTGGCCGGGATCACCCTTCTCACCCTTGAGGTCGGTGTAGGCAATGAGGTTTTGCCAGGCTGTTTCGCCAGTGTAGCGCCACTGGATGTAGAGCGTGCCCTTCTGGAGCTCGATTGTTCGGCCATCGGCACCTGCTGGGCCAGTTTGACCCTGCGGACCTTGTGGGCCGGGCTGGCCTGGTTGGCCTGGTTGCCCTTGCGGCCCAGTGTCTCCTTGGTCACCCTTTGGGCCGGGTACGCCTTTTTCTCCTTGTGCACCAGGTGTGCCTGGTGCACCCTGCTCGCCTTTGGCACCTGTGTCACCTTTCGGGCCAGCGTCACCCTTCTCGCCTTTTTCACCATTTTTGCCGTCTTTGCCATCTTTGCCGGGCTCGCCTTTGTCACCTTTTTCGCCCTTGTCGCCCTTGTCGCCCTTGTCGCCCTTAGCGGCCGATGCACCGTCTTTGCCATTGGCCCCGTTTGCACCGTCCTTACCGTTGGCACCATTCGCGCCGTTTGCGCCATTCTTGCCAGCTGCACCACGAGCACCATCACGGCCACGTGCACCGTCTGCACCATCGCGGCCATTGGCACCGTCTGCACCTCGTTCGCCACTCGCACCAGCCTCACCGCGCGCACCTTGCTCGCCTTTTGCCCCACGCAAGTCCTCGACCGAGGCAATATCGTGCCACGCGCCATTCATAAATTGCCACTGAATCTTCCCATCATGCTGGCGCAAGCTCACTTGGTCTGGCCGCACACCCTTGAAGCCGCTATTGTAGCTGTAGCTCCATGGCCACCACCACCAAAGCAATATAATGATGATTAATAATATCCCAAACAAGACAAATACAAGCGAACGACTTGCAAATTTTTTGCGGTGTTCATTCATAGCTATACCCCTATTTATACCCTTTTGTCTGATTATAGCACAAGCATTATAAAATTAAAGAGTAATAGCTTCTCGGCCTTCGAGGCTTGACTATTTTGGGTCGCTTCTCTCCCCCTACCTCTGTTAGGTGTACAGTAGTACTCCTCTTGGCCAGCCAAAAACCCGCTTTGCCTACCACAGCAAAGCGGGCTTGAGACTCTTCGTAGCTATGCAGATTACTCTGTGCGCAGTGCTTCGATTGGGTCGAGCTTGGCAGCCTTGCGGCTTGGCAGCCAGCCAGCAATGATTGCCACCAGCATCAGGCCAGCCACCACCGCAGCA
This sequence comes from uncultured Candidatus Saccharibacteria bacterium, assembly GCA_938018005.1. Lineage (GTDB taxonomy): Bacteria > Patescibacteriota > Saccharimonadia > Saccharimonadales > Saccharimonadaceae > Saccharimonas. The sequence goes on from CALIJG010000020.1 coordinate 180,668, forward strand.
GCATGCTCTGGTACAAAGACGAGGAGCTTATGATCGCCAAAGCCGAGCTTCTCCGAAATCACCGGGTTGAGCGCCACACCAGCACCCCACGCGCCCAGCACGCCCAGCGCACCGCCCAGCAGGCCCACCCAGGCAGCCTCGTAGCGGAACAAGCGGCCAATATCGCGCCGGCTGGCACCGAGTGCCTTCATCAGGCCAATCTGCTGCGTCCGCTCCAACACCGAGATGTACTGCGTGTTGACGATGCCAAAAATACTCACTATTAGCGCCAGCGCACCAAAGCCTAGCACAACCCCTTGCAAGATATCGACAAAGCGAAAGAGCGTCTGCTGCAGATCCTTGGCAGTAGCTGCGGCGTAGCCATCTTTCTCGAGGGACTTCTTGGCAGCCTCGGCATCCTGCTTGGCAACCGCGGTGGCAGACATGTACTTTTGGTATTGGCTCGTACCCTTGGTGCTGTAGTCACTCAGCTCGCGGGCTACTTTGGCATTAATCCCAATGCCGCGCATTGCTTGGGTTTGGTCGGCCGATTTGCGCGTCACGGCCGCAATGGTGAAGGTCTTGTGCAGCTCCTTGCCATTAATCAGCTCATTCACCCCAGCCTGCCCCTTCTCAGCAAAGACCTGGCCAAGCATCGCTTCGTCGATCTTCTGTGGCATTTGCACCACTGTGACAGTCAGCTGCTTACCCACCATTTGGGCAGGTGATTGCCCGAGCGTCTCGGCATAGCTCTCAGGGATGACGGCTTCGCCAGCCACGAGCTCAGTACCCTTGCCCAGCTGCTTACCCGCCACGACTTCGGCCGCGAGAGCACCATCAAAGACACTCACATCACTGCTGTATTTCTTGTCTTTCTTGGCTGCAAAGCTTACATATTTGGGCTGGAGCTGATAGACTGGCCTCACTTTCTCGAGGTCGGTGCGGGCCGTGAGCTTATCAATGTCTTTTTGGGTTAAGGCTTTATAATCATTGCCATAGCGGTTGATACTATCAGGATTATACTCACGCAGGTCAGCCTGCTGGCCCGATTGTGCCCCGATGAGTCGCTTGTCTTTGACGACAAACACCGCCTTGGCATCAATATTACTGCTAATCAGCCGATCAATATACTGGCGTGCACCCTCGCCCGCCATCAAGCTCGCCATAATGGCGAAGCCGCCCACCGCGATAGCGATACTGGTAAGCAGGGTACGCATCTTGGCGCGGCGCAGGTTGCGGCCAGCGCGGCGAATGATATCAGTCGTCTTCATGGTTAGTCTGCCCTCCTTGGTGTTGGCTTGGTGGTTGTGGATTTAGCTTTTGTGGTGGTGCTCGTGGCTTTTTTCGTTGTTTTCTTGGGCCGCGAGGCAGGTGCTGTGGCTTTGGCTGGGCGACGAGTTGGCGCCTTTTTAGCCTTGGGAGAAGCTGTCGCCTTATCATCCATAGCGCTGTCGTGATCAATCACCCCATCTTTGATGCGAATAATATGCTGGCAGCGCTGCGCGAGATCCTCGTCGTGTGTAACGATGATGAGCGTCGCACCATGCTCCTTGGCGTAACGAAAGAGCAGGTCTTCCACCACTGCAGAAGTTGCTGAGTCGAGATTGCCCGTCGGCTCGTCGGCAAAGAGAATCTGCGGCTCAGCAGCAATTGCTCGAGCGATCGCTAGGCGCTGCTTTTGCCCACCACTGAGATCCTTGGCTCGCGCTTTGATCTTATCCTCCAGGCCAACTGCCTCGAGCGCCGCCACGATACGCCGCCTGCGCTTACTGCGCGGCACACCTGCGGTCTCGAGCGACAGACTCACATTGTCATAGCAACTCTCGCCGCCCTCCACAAAGAAACTCTGGAAAATGAAACCCATCGTCCGCGCTCGAAAGCGGTCGGTCGCCTTGGGTTTGAGTCGTAAGATATCCTCACCGTTGATGATCACCTCACCCTGCTGCGGCTTATCCAGGCCAGAGATGGCATGCATCAGCGTGGACTTGCCCGAGCCCGACTTGCCTAGCACTGCCACGCTCGACCCCTCCTCGATTGCAAGACTTACGTCCTTGAGGGCGGTGAAGGTGTTTTTCTTCTTGCCGTAGACTTTTGTAATGTTTTTTATTTCGATCATTGCGCCTCCATAAGCTGCTAATGTTAATAGCAATTATACCGCAATCACCTAGTGAGAGCAAACTAGGTGGACAACGATCGTGGAGTTTTTTCTCACGCTTCAGAACAAGGCTGGGTCGAGAAATATTCTTGCGCGTGAACCGTCACTCCCCACTACTTTATCCAGGTGAGGCAAGTGTGAAAACAAGCTACGGAGAAATTACACTGGTGCCAACGCGCCTACCGCGAGTAGGATGATGAGCAGCGTGCCAAGCGCCAAGCGATAGCCGACAAACTTATCAAATGAGTTACTCGAGACAAAGCGCAGCAGCCACGAGATTGCCACATATCCCACCACAAAGGATATGATAATCCCCAGTATCATCTGTGGCCAACCAATCAAGCGGCCAATCTGCTGCGACTGCGTGATGGCTTCCAACCCACCAGCTGCCATCAATGCCGGAATCCCCAGGAAGAAGCTCATCCGCGTGGCAGTCGTGCGGTCGATATCGCGGAACAACCCCGAAGCAATTGTCGCCCCCGAGCGCGACACCCCCGGGATGAGTGACAAGCACTGCATCAGGCCCATTGCCATAGCATCACGCCAGGTGAGGTTGCGCTCATGGCGTGTCTCACGTCCTCGGCGGTCAGCCAAAAACAGTACAATACTCCAAATCATCAGCCCAGCCGCTACAAACCACAGGCCGCGTAGCACCGTCTCGATCGTATCCTTAAGGAGCAGCCCTACCACTGCAATTGGCAGCGAGCCAATGATGACATACCACCCCATTCGGTAGTGAAACGTCCGCGCCCGAGGATTCACCACGCCAGCACACCATGCCGAGGCAATGCGCCAAATATCCTGCCAGAAATAAACAATCGCCGCAGCAATCGCTCCAATCTGCACCACCGCTGTAAAGGCGACAAGCCCCGGGTCGCTCACCGAGTAGCCCAGCAACTTCTCTGCCAGCATCAAGTGGCCCGTACTCGAGATGGGCAAAAACTCAGTAATCCCCTCGACAATGCCAAGAATAATAATATGAAGCCAATCCATGATGTTCGTTCCTTATGTCTTGTACCAAGTATACCAAGTTCGCCACAAAGCACCAAGCCGGAAATTGCAGAATGTAGCATCATAGGACTCATTCTCAATCTGATCATCGCACCCTTAAGTGCACTCTCGGATTGAAATACATCCGGATTCAGTTTGAGCATGGTTGGTGGGCTATGTTCGTGGCTGATCTATTTTCGTTCTTACACTCAGAAGCGACCACGACGAGAGAATGGCCGCTTCTTTGTTTTTTGCAGAAGAAAGACTGAACAATAGATGCGCACTGAAGCAAGCAAAGCAGGAGGCTTTACCACCCGCCGCCACCTCCGCCGCCTCCGCCGCCGCCAGAGAAGCCACCACCAGTCGAGCCTCCACTCGACGACGAGAAGTCGCTAGAGCCAACAGAAGTAGAATCGGACAAGCTACTCATACTCGAGACAAACATTGCTGCATTGAATGCGCCTTGGCCAGCATACCAATCGGGCTGGGTGCCTACTTCCTCATAGTACTGCCCCAGCTGCTGGCTCCACTGCTTCTCTTGGCCAAAGAGCACAGCATAGGGCAAGACCCGCTCGTAGAGTTTGACAAGCTGAGCGTGGTCACCAATATCAACTTTTTCGGCGGTCTCAGGGCTCTGCAGTAAACGTAGACGGTCGGCCTCGGCGTAGCGGATATACATCTTGAGCCCCAGTAGGTAGCGGCGCAATGCCAGCCCTTTGTCCGACAGTGGCTTAGCAAAGCCTAGCTTGCCAATGATAATCACAATAAAGACCCCTGGGAAGAAGAGGAATTGCAGCCCGCTGAGGAACGGCACAAACATCGTAGCTGCACACAGCACCAGCACTAAGGCACCTAGCACACCCGCAAAGATGCGAAAACCCCGTGTGCCCTTCCGGCTTGTGTCGCGCAACTTATATGTGTGGTCGATGAGATTATCGAGCTTCTTGGCATTATCACTCAGGCGGAAGGCGTAGGAGGTATTGTTGCGCAGCGTCTTGAGGTTGATGCGCTCTCCCACCGCAGGCAAATGGCCGAAGATATCGCCCAGGATCTCTTGCTCCTCAGGGTGGAGGCTGCTGACATCTTTGATGACTTCAAGCTCGTACTGCGCCCGCGAGAAGAACGTCTTGGGCTTGACCTCAATCAAACGAATGTAGTGCCGCACTGCCCAGTCGATCATCTGCGCTGCCATGGCCGAGCCCTTCACCATCCGGAATGGCCGCACGATCTCTGCCGCCGTTGTCACACTTGTGCTCGGCGGTGGCAGGTATTCTGGCACAATCGTCCCTAGCTCCTTACTCCGGCCAATCGCCCGCTGATAGAGCCAACACACTACGCTCGAGACAACTCCCAGCACCAGCATACTCACAAAGAATATGAGTGGAAGGAACGCCTCCAGCCGCTCTTGAAAAACCTCCCCCGGCGTCTTCTTATATTCCGCAAAGGTTCCCTGCGGGAAGCCTACTGCCAACGTCATACCAGCATATGGTGCGAGATAACCCACCGAGGCAGTTATGGTGTCGCTGCTCGGTGACGTGACGGTGCAGGTGGTGCGGCTCTCTTGCCTACCAGTGTAACACTGTGGTGTCGTCCGGCTGATGGCGGCAAGCTCGGGGCTTAGCTTGAGCGTGGCGGTGGCATTGCTAATGGGTACGTGCCACGATGTGCCAATCACATCCCAGTAGAACTCATTCTTTTGCGTGTCGCCATAGTTCCACGTCACATCACGCTGGGTGTAGGTAATGACGTACGTCTTGCTGCCTGAGACGTATGTATCTTTGTTGCCAATGCGCAGGGTATTGCCCGACCAACTATACTCATAATCCTTACCATTCTCATCCTGCACCGAGCCAAGCGCAAAGCTCGTGTGGTGGCCCTTGTACTGCGTGACGAACTCTGGCGCAAGGCCATGGTTCTGCTCTGGTGGGAAGTTTGCCGTAATGGTGAGCTTCGTCTTGAGGGTGGAGCGCTTCTCGCTATCGCGCCCAAGCTCCATATCGACCGCATATTTGGTAATGGTGAAGTTATCTTTGCTGCTGCTCGATGATGAATAGGCTCGTACCGATGTATCGGCCTGCATTGGCACTGCCCCGAGCGCGGTGCCCAGCAGCACCAAGCAGACACCAATCGCAGATATCACGCGTGTCGTTCTCATACATCGATTGTGCGCCATGCAGCGAGGAATGTCAAACGCGAGCATCACTCATAGGATCACTGGTCTATGTAGTGCCTAGACCCTGCAACTTACCGCAGCCTGCTATACTGTCCTGTCGATGGAATATTTGCCAGGATTAACCTCTCGTCGGTCTCGGCCAACCAGCGCCAAGGCCAAAAATTGGCTGCCACCAACTAGTCTATTCATTCTCAAATATCCCCGTCAATCACTTCCTTCCACCCCTGTTAATATCTGTTCAAGCTATACCGCTTATGCTGTGATATTGCAAATGGTTATGCTATACTCACAGGCAATACCCAACGACTAATCGGCGAGGTGAGGAGTATAGCAGGAGTGAGACGATATTGGACGGATTTTCGGTTTGCAGGCGTGGCAGCGGTAGTGGTACTGGCAGTTGGCTTTGTGCAGCTGCACCAAGTGGCAATGGCCGAGCCCGCCACGAATTCTGGCTCCAACTCATCCACCAAAAAAGACGATAAGCCCGACATCTGCGACCCCAACACGATGCGCTTTAAGACTACAGCGCTGAGCTCCCCGACCGACAAAGCCCGCGCTGCCAAGGCCCTCGCCAACCTCCGCGGCCTCATGCAGCCCATCCGCAACGCTGGCGATGGCAGCACTATCACCGCCGCCAAGCAGTACGGCACTGACTACACCGGCGAGATAAAGGGCTCATTCCAGCTCAAGAACAGTGGTAGCTATGCCACTGGCAACCCCACACCTCTCTCCGTCACCTCGCCGTCATCGGTGCCGAGTAACTACCGCGGCAAAGTCTCGGGCAAAGCGCCCACCGGTGGCAGTCGCGTCGTCAAAGCCTTTCGCGCTACCGATGCCGAGTACGAACAAGGCAAGGTTACCCCTGCCCAGGTGCAGGGCGACGGTAGCTGGACACTCGACCTCTCGCCAGTCGATGGCAGCATTGGCGGCGAGTGGCGCTTCCGTCTCTACGATGCCAGCAGTGGCCAACCCCTTGGCGAGAGCTGGCCACGCGCAACTGAGTACCAAAATGTCGAGATTCAATCCTACGTGATTACCGACCAAACTTACCTCGTGGCCAAGCAAGCCGCCAACACCAACCGCACCTTTAGCTTCCCCGGCACCGAGAAGGGCCACAAAATGCTACGACTGGTGGATACGCGCAGCAACAAGATCCTCGCTGAGTACTTCCAGCCACAGCTGGCGGGGCTGATCCGCTCATACGAGTTCTCGCCTGGCCAAGATGGCTACGGCACACACCGAGTGCATTATTCATTTATGTACGATCAGTCACTCGCGCTGCTCGTGGCGGTTGGTGCGGGCGATAAAGCAATGGCAGACCAGCTCGTCAATGGCTTCAAGACCATCCAGATCAAATCCGGTCGGTCGCGTGGTGCCTTTCCCTCCAGCGCCCACCAGCTCGACCCCAGTAACCAGCAGGCGCGCTATTATACTGGCGGTGTAGCCTTCGTCCTCTATGCGCTCATCCGTTACCAAGAGAAATTTGGCGATATCAATGGCGTTAGCAGCATGGTGCGCTCTGCCCTGGCCTGGGTCAAGACTAAGAAAAGTACATCCGGCCCCGGTGCTGGCCTCTACCGCGGTGGCACAAATATCAATGACGATGACAACAACAAGCAGTTTGAGATCGCCTGGCACTCCACTGAGCACAATACCGACCTCTGGCATGTGTACGAGCGAGCCTCGCAAGTCTACGGCGACGCCAGCTACCGCCAAGAGGCCGACAGCCTAGCCAAAGTCATTATGGAGAAGCTGTGGAACAAAGCTGAGAACCGCTTTGACCAAGGGCTCGACGACCACGCCAAAGCGCTGGACACCTCCAGCTGGGGCTCTATTTTCCTCAACGCAATCGGTGAGTACGACAAAGCCAAAGTCTCGCTAGCCTACACACGCAACTTTGCCATGAGCCGCGCCGGGTCTCAGGGCTACACCCCATACCTCACCGGCACCTACACCCCCACCGTCTGGTTCGAAGGGACATTTGGTGTCACCCAGGCCTACAACGTCGCAGGCAACAAAGACGAAGTTGCTGCCAGTGCCCAGCGAACGTACCGCTCCCAAGGGGCCAATGGTGCTTGGCCGTACGTTACTAATGTCGACGAAGCCAACCAAATGACCAATGCATACTCCGTGGCCTCGACCGCTTGGTATTTGCTGGCTACTGCCTACCCCGATGCCATTTGGTCAGAATGCCGCACCGACAAAAAGCCCGACGAGAAGAAGCAGCCACCAATGGTGCGCCACATCGGCAAGGTCACCCTAGACAAGTTCCTCGCTGGCGAAGACAAGCCACTGTGGGTCTTCATCCTCATCTCGCTACTTGCTCTCTTGGTTGGCATTGCCGCGCTTATTCTCTACCTTATCCGGCGTTATCGTGCTAAGAATACTGCCGCCACGCAGCTAGGTAGCAAAGATAGTAACACCCCTCCTGGTGGGCCACCAAGCCCGAGTGGTGGTAGCGGTACGCCTCCTCCAAGCAATCCACCATCCCCAAGTGGCTCATCAGCCAGCGGCCTAGGCGGCCTCGCAATGAGCAGCCCACCACACACCACTACTCCGCCGCCACACCGCTCTAGTGTATCACCTAGCCGCGGCACCTCCATCGCCGTCCAGAGCGGCACCTCGCACCCCACATCACCGCGACCCGCGCCAAGCAGTCCACCACCACGACCACCAAGTGTATCGGGTTAGCTCACAGCAATGAGCGTGCAAAAACCACCAGATCTTGCTGGTGGTTTTGTTTTGCGCAAACAGGCTCTCGTGACCATACTGCGGCAGTCTATGGTCTCCCCTTCTAGCATTTCTCTGCTCACACTGCACGCGCTAGCTTTTGCATTGCAGCAAGGGTGTTTTTGTATTCATTACGCGCATTACCAATCAGACCTTACCAATTATTGCTTGAGTCAGATTCAGCCCAAAATAATGAGCGTTTTGCTATTTCTGTTTCTGTGCTTATATCATAGCTAACACGCTTATTGTACAAATCGTGCACGATGGTACACAACTAGCCTATCTATGCGCTACTGCAATCCCACACTCACCTCGCACGAGTATAGTATGCGAGGTGCATAGCCCCAGCTACCACCCTAATCCAGCTTCACCCCTGGGTACACCGCCCGGGTGGTTTCGTCGATATCGCTTTTGAGCTGCGGGAATGGCACACCCTCACGCGCCGTGACGCCTTCAAATATCCAAAAAACGCGCTCGCTAAAGCCCCAGCCACAAGCTGGCGGCATGCCGTATTCCAGCATCTCCACAAAGTCAATATCCAGCATCATGGCTTCCTCGTCGCCCGCGTCGCGCATCTGCTGCTGCTCCACAAAGCGGTTCAGCTGGTCGATCGGGTCGTTCAGCTCACTAAAGCCGTTGCCAAGCTCGCTGCCGGCAATCACCGGCTGGAAACGCTCCACCGTCTGCGGGTTATCCGGGTTAGTCTTAGACAGCGGGCTGATGAACTTCGGCGTATTAACCAGCCAGACCGGCCCAGCCACCGTCTTGCGGATGTTCTTCCACAGTTTATCGATGCCGCGCGGGATGGAATCGGTCTTTTCTACCTCCAGGCCATGTTCTTTCAGCTTAGCAGCGACTTCCTCGATTGTGGTATTATACACATCAATATGATAATGCTTATGGATCACCTCGGCATAGTCCCACACCTGCCACTGGCCGCTCATATCGACTTCAAACTCGCCCAGGGTAAACTGCAGCGTGCCAAACGTCCGCTCCAGCACATACTTGTACATGTCCTCCATAAAGCGCATGCCCTGCTGCCAGTCCCAGTAGGCGGCGTACCACTCCATGGCGATGTGCTCGGGCAGGTGCTCGTCAGAATAATTCTCGTTGCGAAAGCGCGGGCCAATATCGTACACCTTCTCAAACCCGGCCCCCAGCAGGCGCTTGAGCGGCAGCTCGTGACTAATCCGCAGGTAAAACTGCTGGTTATCCAGCGCATCCATGTGGGTCACAAACGGGTTGGCATCCGCCCCACCGGTGGTGTGTTCCAGCACCGGCACGTTGACCTCAGTAAAGCCGTGTTGATTGAGGTAATCGCGCGTCGCCTGCCAAAACACGCTGCGGCGATAAAAGCGCTGGCGCACCGCCGGGTTAACGTTCATATCCACATAGCGGCGGCGAAACCGCTCTTCTTTATTTTCGAGCTTTTCTGGCATTGGCCGCAGGGCTTTGGTGAGTAACCGTAAATCACGTACCCCAACCGAAATCTCACCCGTCTTCGTCCGCAGCACCGTGCCAGTCGCCTCCACAAAGTCACCGGTATCGAGCAGCTTGAGCTGCTTCATGCCGAGAATGCCGCGCGGAGCGTCGAGCTCTGCCATTATGTCGCGCTGCAGATAGAGCTGCACTGCGCCGCTCGCGTCTTGCAGCTTGATGAAGGCCAATTTGCCAAAACTGCGAATAGACAGCACACGCCCCGCCACCGATACCTCTTGGCCAGCCAGTTCGTCGTACTGCGTCACCACTGTCGCACAGTCGTGTGTGCGCTCAGTGTGTGCTGGGTAGGGGTTGATACCTAGCTCGCGCAAAGCAGTTAATTTTCGTAATCGTTCGTCTCGGTAGTCTTGTAATGTCGCCATAATTGCTTGCTATTATAGCGGAGAATGGGATGGTTGTCGACTAGGGCGATGAGGTTGCTTATCTACTTGGCGGTGTTGGCTGAGATTTGTGCGGCGGGAGGCAAACTACCGCTTCCCTGCCTATGCCAGTTGTATCCTCTGATATTCTCACAGCCGAGCCGGTATAGCCAATAGTGTCCGGCTCTGTCGTAGTGTTTATGTGCCCACCATCTACCTTGATCGCAAACGGTATCCGGCCTGCTTCTCTCCGTTCTTTCTCAGTATAACCCTCTCGAGAATACTCAACGGTTACTATAGTACGCCCTTGGCTGCCTTGGTTGGTTGTATAAGAATACAATGAAGCTCGTGTCAGTGTACCATCAGGATTAGCAATCTCCACTGGTGAGCTCTCTACCGCAACCTTCACCTCCTGACTTTGTGGGTTAGCACAGTGAAGTTCGCCCGTCTTGGGGTCAATCGTGAAGGGATGAACTTCTGTATATGCTGCCAGCTCACCAGAGGTAGGCTGTGCTGCAATTGTCGAGTTTCTCTCGCGAGACTGGTAGTGATGATGGCCAAGATAGCCCCCACCAATCAGCGCCGCTGCAGCTGCCGCGAGCGCGGTGAGCCGCCGCACTGCTGAGGGTTTATCGTGCTGAGGTTTCGGTTGATCATACTTATGGGCTGGCCTCTTATATGCATGCCCCTTACTAGGGCGATGTGCGTGTCGTGCTGTGTATCGAGCCATCGTCGGTCTCCTTGGGCTGTTATGGTTGATTGTCTATCATAGCATAACATCGACAATAATGCAATGATGGTGAATTGCTTATGGTTTGGTATGGTTCTTCTGTATTCACAGCAAATCAAGATTTTTCATATATTTAGCCTTTAGTATCAATACTAAAAGATTACTAACTACCAAAGAGCCGGATACATGTGCCATGTGTATAACTACATCCCTACTCTGCTGCTTTAATACTCACAGCAAAAGCCGAGCAGTTCATGCTGCTCGGCCTATTATTTTGAGATATACTTATTGCACCTGCTGAATAGTGTAGGTGATCTCGCCCTTGGGGGTGGTGATCGTCACCTGCTCACCTGCACGGTGGCCCAGCAAGGCTTGGCCAAGAGGCGATTCGTCGCTAATCTTGTTCTCCAGCGGATCGGCCTCAACTGGGCCTACCACAGTATAGGTCTTTTCTAACCCAGCGTCCGAAGCGAGGGAGACGGTGCTGCCCAGGTGGATGGCGCCAGTGCTTGGGGCAGTAATCTGCTCGGCATTAAGCAAGATCTCCTCGATTTCGGCAATGCGCGTCTCTACCACGCCTTGCTCTTCGCGTGCGCTGTCGTACTCGGCGTTTTCACTCAGGTCGCCATAGTCACGGGCCTCAGCAATCTTCTCGGCAATTTCGCCGCGGCGACCCTTCAGCTCCTCCAGCTCTGCCTCGAGCTCTTGGCGGCCAGTATCAGTAATCTGGTAGGTTTTTTTCATTATCTTCATACTCCTTTCTTGCAAAGTCGGTGAGGCATGCCAGGGGCATGGCTATACCTTGCGACAAGCTCCGCAATGGTTACCCAGTGTAGCAAGCAATTGGCTTGTCGTCAAGCGCTGCTGCTTGCCTGTCCGGCGATCTACGACCTCCCACTCCTCTGTCTCAAGCAGCCGATCGCTCACCGTGACGCGGGTTGGCATGCCGAGTAGCTCTGCATCGGCAAATTTTTCCCCGGGACGAGCGGCGCGGTCGTCGTATAGCACCGTAATGCCAGCATGCTGCAGTGTATCATAAAGCTTATCTGCCGCCGCTACCGACTCCTTGCCAATCTGCACTAAGTGGACGCGGGCTGGAGCTATTTCCTCAGGCCACACTAGGCCTTTGTCGTCAGCGAGTTTCTCCACAATCACACCCATCACGCGGGTAATACCAATACCGTAGCTGCCCATGTAGGCGTGGTGCTGGCGACCATCCTCACCGGTAAAAACAAGGCCCATCTCCTCTGATTTTTGGGTACCAAAGTTGAAGATATTGCCCACCTCAGCCGTGCGACGTTTTTGGTAGACTTCGCCAGTCTCAGGCGAAATATCACCTTCTTTCGCAAGTTTAATCTCGACGAACTCGCTTGGTCGCGGTATATCACGGCCCCAGTTAGCGTTATAGGCATGCTGACCAGTTTTATTGGCACCAGTTTCAAAGTTCACCATATCTTCACATGAATCATCGACAAACAGCCGCACATTCTCTGGTAGATTATATAGCCCAGCAAAGCCTAGCTTCGCCCCTGTTACTGCCTCAATCTGCTCGCCATCCGCCAGGCGCAGCCATGGTACGTTCGCCACCGCCTTGAGCTTATCTTCGTTAATTTCATAGTCACTCCGTACGACCGCCAGCAACATACCATCTGGCGAATCGTACAACATTGACTTAGTGCTAGCTGTGCGCGGGATGTCCAGCGCTTTCGTTAGCGCCTCTGCGCCGATAATATTTTCGTCGTCTAACATACCTAGTGGCTTCATGGCAGCACCAGCGTCCGGGTTCGGCGTTGCACGCACTGGTGCAACTTCGGCGTTATAGGCAACATTCGTACTTGGCACGATGAAAATATCGTCTTCACCCGCCTCACAAATCGTCTGGAATTCGTGGCTAAACTTGGTAAACGCCCCGCCGCTGGCAAACGTCACATAGGTGTCATCCCCCAGGCCAAAACGGTTGTAGCAGCGCTTGTAGGCCTCAATCACCGCTTGGTAGTAAGCCTCCAAATCCTCCTTACTGGCGTGGACGCTGTACATATCCTTCATGATAAACTCACGCCCGCGCATGATGCCGCTCTTGGCGCGTAGTTCGTTGCGGAGTTTGTTCTGGAATTGGTAAACGCTGATGGGCAGGTCTTTGTAGCTCTTCAGGTAGCTGCGCAGGAGCTCAATAATCGGCTCCTCGTGCGTCCAGCCAAAGCCGACCTCGGTACCATCCTGCAGGTGCGATTTGAACCACACATCCACCAGCTCATCGCTCCAGCGGCCAGTCTCCTGCCAGAGCTCCTGGCGCTGCAGGGTGCTCATCAGCAGTTCTTGGCTGCTGATACGGTTCATTTCCTCGCGGACAATCTGCTTGATATTCTCCAGCACGGCGAGGCCCAGTGGCGTGTAGGAATAGACGCCAGCCATCGTCTTGTGCACGTAGCCAGCGCGAATCAGCAGCTGGGCGTTGTGCGCCACCTCATCGGCGGGGGCTTGTTTGCGGGTGCGGGTAAAGGTGTGTGATAATCGCATAATCTCTCTTATAGTAACACAATATTGGCAAAAGCGGCATGAGACAGCCAGGCTGAATGCTCATAATTTTACCTCAAAAACCATCGCTGGCCCAGAAGCTCACCAAACCGAAAATGCTCCGGCCAGATAGAATGGTGGTGCTTTTCCGTATATTTGGTCGCTGGCCTCCAGATATTTTCTTGTTCGATGAGCTCCTGCGCCAGTAGAGAGATGCCAAGAAAGAGGGGTTCTAGGATTGATACGGGAGAAAAGATATCGACACAAAATAAGATTTCTGAGTTAAGCTCGCTAGCCAGCTCTTCCTTACCCCACCATAAAGACAAACATCGCCAGGAATGCAATCGCATTCTTGAGCATATGAATGAGAATGCCGGGCCATATTGTACCAGTCGTATGACGCAGCACCACCAGCACAATGCTGAGCATCGCGACATCAATGCCGACATTGAGCTGGCCATGCACATAACCAAAGAGTCCACTCACCACTACGGTAATAAGCCACAGTGGCATGTGCGCAGCGTGGAGTTTGCTATACAAATAGCCGCGAAACACCAGCTCCTCGGCCACTGGTGCTACCACCACCAACATTGCAAAGGCGAGCAAGCGCTCTGCGCCATAGAGCTGCTTGAAACCGAGATTTTGTGCCTGAGTCGCATCAAAGCCAGGCAACCACTGCTTGGCCGCCGCCAGCGCAACCATCGATAGCACGATATAGATAATGAAGCCCACCAGCGCCCAACCAAAGTCGCGCCACTGCAGCGAGCGCCGCCATCCAAGCTGACGCCAGGTGGTGTGAAAGCTCGCTGGCATCTTGGGCCGTGCGCGCTGCACCAGCCACGGCAGGCCAATCAACAGCATCAGCGCCACCACATAAACCGCTGTTTGCATCATGATAAGCGGCAAGACTGGTACCGACTCTTGGCCATGAAAGAGAAGATAGAGTACTGCACTACAGAGTAACCCTGCCCCCATAAAGCTCAGCCACACCCACAGCGGCCAACCGAGCCACGAGGCAACGCGCAGCAGGCGCTGGCGTGGCGTGAGCGGCGTTTTGGGCTGGGAGGAGTGAGCGGCTTTGGGTCGGAGAGCAACACGTATCATGAAGCGAGCTCCTTATGTATTACCATGACGCGATTGAGCAACCATATCTCCCTGCGCTGCAACCCTCCACGATAACGCTCTACCCTGCTACACTGCTTAATCTGCATCAGTGCACCAACTTCCCGATATCAGCAATCGTCACGAGCACAATTAAGCCAAGCAAGCACAAGAAGCCAGCTGCTTGGATATTCTCTTCCATCTGCTTACTAAGTGGCTTGCGCAGCAGGCGGAAGATCGCCATCACCGTCCAGCGGCCACCATCGAGCGCCGGAATGGGCAAGATATTCATCACTGCCAGCGATAACGCAATGATCGCCGTCAGCAGCAGCACATGCACCACGCCAGCCTGCCCTGCTGCCGGGAAGATAATGGCAAAGATCCCCACCGGGCCAGCCACGGCATTACCCACTTGCGATAAGTTTTGCTTGGCCTGCTGGCTCGTCGCGCTGTCGCTACTAAACTGCTGCACCAGGCCTGTGGCAAGGTTCATCACCATATCACCCAGGCCTTGGAGCGTCACCCCAGTAAGCTGCGCTGTTGTCACGACACCCACAATCGGTGCCGACCAGGTGGCGCGGATTGTATCTTGCTGCTTGGTGAGCTCTGCCCCTAGGTGGCCTTTGCGGTCGGGATTATCTTTGCGCAGCGCCACCATGGCAGTGGCTTGCTTATCACCGCGGGTGTACACTACGGGCACAGTTTCGCCCTTGTGCTGACTGGCAAAGTGCGCGAGGTCGGTTGTGCTACGCACCGTTTGCCCAGCCAGCTGGCTAATTGCATCACCCTGGCGGAGGCCTGCCTTGGCGGCGGGCAAGCCAGGAGTAAGTGCGCCCAGCTGCACTGGGTGGTTACTCACCACTGCGTCGCTCGGTAGGTAAAATTGGTTGTCGATCATCTTGGGCAAGCCCACCCAGGCGAGGCCAGTGAGGAGCACCACTGCGGTCAGCCAGTTGACGGTCACGCCAGCCAGCAAGATCTTGGTCTTTTGCCAAAAGGTTGCTGCACCATAATCACCAGGCTGATCGGCCGCATCGTGCTCGCCCTGCAGCTTCACAAAGCCACCCAGCGGCAGCCAGTTGAGCGAGAAGCGGACATTCTCGCCCAGAATACTTTTTTTGATCACCTTGCTATAGGCCTGCGGTGGAAAGCCAATGCCAAATTCCTCCACCACCACACCATTGCGCCGCGCTACAATGCCGTGGCCTAGCTCGTGCGTTGCCACGAGTAGCGTCAGTGCGATGACTCCAATAATAATACCAATCACTATTTCCATATTCCTCCTTCGTTATCCTCCAAAGCGTCGCTGCCGCCGGGCATACTCGGCCAGCAAAGCATCGACGTCGGCGTGTGTCATATCTGGCCATGGCTTATCCAAGAACAGCAGCTCGCTATAGGCGCTGCGCCACAGCATGAAGTTGCTCAGCCGCTGCTCACCACTGGTGCGAACGATCAAATCACACGGTGGCACATCTGGTGTATACAAAAATTGCTCAAAGATCTGGGCCGTTACCTTCTTGTGGACAGAAAGCGTTTTGCGCAAGCGATTGACCGCGTCGATAATCTCCTGCTGCCCACCATAATTAAACGACAGCACCATTGTACCCTGCTGCAAATCCTTGGTGGCAGCCTCAGCAGCATCGATCGCCTTCTTGACCCGCCGGCTTAGGCGCAGGCGTGTCCCTGCCACGCGGATACGCACCCCATGCTCGATGAAGATGGGCAGGTCGCGGTCAAGCATCGTCACCAGCAAGTTCATCAAGTGTTTAACCTCTGGGCCGCTGCGGTGCCAGTTCTCGGTGCTAAAGATATAGGCGCTGACGTACGGCACACCACGCTTGATGGTGGTAAGGGCAATATCGCGCAGTTTCTCGTAGCCAGCACTGTGCCCCTCTTGAGCCGAGAGGCCACGCTGCTTAGCCCAGCGCCGGTTGCCATCAACAATATAGCCAACATGCTGCGGCAATTGCGTGGTAGCACTCATGCCTGGCTCCATGATGGGCGGTTGGTTGCGTACGTCGGCAGAGAGAATGTCATTAAATCGTCAAAATATCCTTCTCTTTAGCGGCAAAGGCGGCTTCTATTGTGGTTTGGTGCTGTGCCATGAGGCGATCGATCTCCTTCTCCACTGCCTTCACGTCATCTTCACTCAGCTCCTTGGCTTCTTTGCGGCGCTTAGCGTCCTTCAAGGCGTCTTGGCGTACCCCACGCAGCGCAATACGTGCTTCTTCTACCTTCTCGCTGGCTTGCTTAACCAATTGCTTGCGGCGCTCCTCCGTCAGTGGCGGCACTGGCACACGGACGACATGACCATCGTCGCTCGGGTTAAGGCCAAGCGCTTGATCGGCTCGGATGGCGCTCGCAATCTTTTGCAGATTAGCTGGGTCAAATGGCGTGATTTGCAATAGCGTCGCCTCTGGTGCCGTCACGTTAGCCACTTGGTTGAGCGGCATACTGGTGCCATACGCCTCGACCATAATGCCATCAAGCATACTCGCGTGAGCCCGGCCCGTGCGGATCTTCCCCAGGCGCTCCTCCAGGTGCTCAAGCACATGGTTCATCTTTTCTTCGTAGGGGGTGGTATCAAACATCGCGATCTCCTTCTTGGTTTTCCTTTATTGTACCATTATTTGCCAGGGCGTGAGGAGAGTTTGCAGAAAAATAGCGGGCATTGTTGCTTGCGCTTACTCGATGAGATCCTATTTGGGTGAAGTGCCTCTCGGTCATTGCTCATCTCGGTCTTAATCCATAATCCTAGAATCGGTACAGTGCCCTCACGGCATGCTCACTACACCAAAAATGTTCCGGCCAGATGGTGCGAGGAGCTTACCCCTTCGCGTATTTGTTGGCCTCCATATATTTTCTTGTGCAGCGAGCTTGCCCGTGAGGGCATACAAAAAACTATGAAGTACCAGTGGTTATCACCATCTCTTCTGCACTCCACCCACATAGCGCAGTCGATAGGAGGAGGTGCGGATGAAGCCATAAAAAAGCGAGTGGCACAGTTGTCGTGCCACTCGCTACGCAAAAGCTTACTCGCTCGTGACTACTCCGTCACGCCCAGCTCAATCCGCTTGAACTGGCTGACGCGGACATTCTCGCCGCGCAGTGCCACCTGCTCTTTGATGAGCTGGCCAACTGTCTTGCTGTCGTCGAGCACAAAGGCTTGCTCGGCCAAGACTTGCTCGGCGAAGTGCTTCTTGAGCTGCCCTTCGACGATTTGGTCGCGCATTGCCTCCGGCTTGCTAGCCAAGGCATCGCTGGCGAGGAATTCCTGCTTCTTGGCGTCGTACACCTCAGCTGGGATGTCGTCCATCGTGGCATAGCGCGGGTTCATCGCAGCAACTTGCATAGCAATCTGGTGCGCAAACTCCTTAAATTCAGGTAGACGAGCTACAAAATCTGTCTCGCAGTTGACCTCGACCACCACACCAATCCGGCCACTATGGACATAGCTCTCGATCAACCCTTCGCGGGTCTCGCGGTCGCCCTTTTTCTCCGCTTTGGTCAGGCCCTTTTTGCGCAAAGCATTGAGCGCTGAGTCGAAGTCACCTTCGGCCTCCACCAGCGCCTTCTTGGCATCGGTCAGGCCAATGCCAGTTAGCTCCTTGAGCTTCTTGATGTCGTCAATCGTCACAGCCATGGTTAGTTCTCCTCCTTCGTTGCCTTGCCTTCGTTGACTGCTGCACTGAAGTAATCGAGCATCAGCTGCAGGCTCTTAATCGCATCATCGTTGGCGGGGATAGGATAATCCACCAGGTCGGGGTTGGCGTTGGTGTCAACAATACCGATCACTGGCACACCCAGCGTCTTCGCCTCGCGCAAAGCGTTGTTGTCAGCCAAGATATCAAGCACTAGCACTAGGCCAGGCTTGCCATTAAGGTCTTTGATGCCACCGTATTTGAAGTTGAGACTGTCGATCTCTTCTTGGTAACGCTGAACCTCCAGCTTGTTGTAGCGTTTCTCGAGATCACCACTAGCCATGCGGCGCTCCAAGTCCTTGAGCTTCTTGATCTGCGCTGTGGTGGTTGTCACATTAGTGAGCATCCCGCCGACCCATCGGTTGGTAACATACGGCTGGCCAACTGCCTCGGCAGCTTGGCGCGTGATGTCCTTCGCCTGCTTCTTGGTACCGACGAAGAGGACTTGCTTGCCGCTTGCCACTGTCTTGCTAATGATGGGCAGCGCCGCATTCAGCGCCTCGACCGTCTTAGCGAGGTCGATGATGTGACTATCTTGCCGCTTACTATGAATATATGGTGCCATCTTCGGATGCCACCGGCTGGTCTTGTGCCCAAAATGAGCACCGGCTTCAAACAAAGCCTTGATATCTGCCTGCAGGGCCATATCGCATTACTCCTTTTTGCCTTGCCCCACACGGTATGGAGTGGTGTGGAGCTGTGTCGTTATGGTTGGTTACAGGAGAATTATAGCATATGATGGCTGAATATTAAAGGGGGCGGTAACTCTCACGCCCCTTCTCTCGGATGATATATGTATGCAATGGCCACTAAAGCTAAGCTGTGCATCTATCTGCGGCCTTGCGATGCAGATTGCGCTCGCTGGTGTTTGCGCAATGTCGTTAGTAGCAGATAGAGTGAGTTGCAGTCATCGAGCGTTGCGTGTACAGGGGTGATCATATGTTCACCACGCGAGGCGTCGTCTTGTGCTTGATCAAACACCCGCAACCCTGTCGTATCGTAATCAATCACCCAGCGCTCGGCAATCACCACTCGCCCAGCATCCCGCTGAAGCCATGGCTCAACGGCATGCTGGATATGGCTGAGGTAATTTGCCGCTACTTTTTCGTTGTCAAGCGGTTCAAACGATAAATTCTTCAGTTGCTCAACTGGTGATTTAGTCTCCTTCATAGCGCGCTCCTTTTTCATTATACTGTTATATGGTTATGGGGATAGCGACGAGTCTTGCCATTGCGAGTAAGCGCAAGGTGAGGATGTGTGGGTGTGTATCTATTTATCTTTCCTGCATCTGCCTGCGAGATAGCATCTGTCCTTATCCCAAACTGCCCACCAGTGTGATCAACAATAGCAACCGGTCCATCCAACCCACTAATAACGCTGAGTTCAGGAAATGCCTCAGAAATTGCCGGTGCCGTGCCACGCCGTGGCTGGGGTGTGTCATCAATAGCAGCAAACTCGCTCCCCTCCTCGTGCACTAATGGATGACACGAAACAAGGATAAGATTCTCTGGCTGAAGCGTCTTCACCATAACAGATACGCCATCATTATCAGCCCAGCTATCTGCGTCAGCCGAGATGCGATCTGTAGCTGATAGTGTAAACCGCTCTTCCGAACCATGCCCCGCCAGCACAATCTGCTGAACATGCCGATCAAGCCCAGCACGCTGCAACGTCTCCGTCAATTGCACTAAACCATTTGTATCACAGACTTCCGCCGCAATCGCATCATCAGACTCTATGTAGCGCATTTGCTCAAGGACATTGTTATGATCACCTGTTGTCCCTTTTATCATTATAGTCACATCGTTACCAGACTCAGGATGGCCTTTGGCAAGAAGGTTATACGTCCCTTCTAGCACACGGGTACTCCAGCCTGAAAAATGCACCACACCAGTCACTTCATACAACCACCGAGCCTTATCCTGGCCAATGGCACGCACTGTGTCAAGATATCGCTTAAAGGTACCCATTGGTTCAATTTCATACTGAGCACTATCTATTACGTCGTGAATATAGTCCTGAGTTGCGCATTGAGGCATATTTGGCAAACGATCACAGTAGAAGTCCTCAAGCATCTTGGATATCATAACCACTTTAGCTTCTTGGTTGTCTGACCTCTCAGTAGCAACGACATCGATGTAGTCCAATGCCAGTGCATCCAACTTATCTTCCTCGCCGCGATCAATATACTCTCGAATATATTCAGGGCAGTTTGGATCATTTTGTGCACTCTTCACCCAATGTTGTGGCTCATATCCTTGTTCCGCCAGCTGCGCTCCAACAATATATCGTATAAGACTTAGCTCTGCCCGATCGTAAATCGATATAATTTCCCCTGTATGATCAGCCACAGCAAAACGAAAAGATTCAATTAATGAACCTTGCACATCAATGAACCTATCCACTATAGTGGTCTGTGGCAGACTCTCTAGCTCCTCAAGCCCTCGTAATTGCGGTACTAAGCTGCTTTCATCACGCGACTGACTATCCTCCCCTCTAATAGGCGGTAGTTCCGTCATTCTGTGATAGTTATCTCTAAAAACACTTTGGCTAGCTGTATTCATGTTATGCTCTAGTTGGTGTGGGTGATGATACCCAGAATATTTGCTCATACGAATAATACTCTTATCTTATTGTTAATAGTCGATGCCGCCGATATCAGGCAAGGTGTTTCCTACAAGTAGCTGAGGCTCAGCTGGCTTTCTATACTGCTCAACGAGGTTCCGTTCTGCGGTATAGTCATATTGGAGGTCGCGCGTTAGCAGGTCTGTCTTGGTCGATTGCGTGACTCGTATCTTACTCGCAAGCTCTGGAGGAAGCGTTTGTGTCACTTCTTCCACCAAATTCTCCGGAACAAATATCTCTTCTATGTCATCGAGTCGCACCCCACCAGCAATTTGCGCCTCTACATAGTCTGTCGTCCGGAAATGGTTCATGCCAGCACCACTCTTGATAATACGAAGGGCTGCTGCATCTTCTTCGGTAAGACGATCAATGCTTCGGAAGCTATCCATTGGTGTGTACGTCGTTCTCTCGCGGAGATTGCCTGCATCCGGCTTGAATGATAGCATAATCTCACCATAGCCAACTGCACCGCCTGGTGTACCGTGGTCGACATAGCCACATGACGCATAAACAGGGTTTGTGCTCTCGCCATGCGAACGGATCCCCATCACTGCCTCGATATCAGCCCGATGGTATATATACGATGCATTGCGCGCGCCAAACGCACCGCCAATCTTATTTCGATCCACAACATCCGCATCCATAATTGACTTAACAACGCCACCAGACTCAACCACCTTCTTCAGCGGCTCTGGATCGATATTGATAAATAGCCGAAAGTCATCTCTGCGCTGCTTAGCTTCTTCATGAGCAGCATAGAGTAGCTCATCGATCCTATCATCATCCACCTTGAGGTATGATGCTACCACGCCCTCTGTCGCACATTTGCGAAGATTCATGGCGCTTTGGTATGTAATGAGCTCATCACTTTGCCGATAGTAGTCATACATCGCATCGGGTGTGTCTTCAACCCCTCTATCGAGCATTGTCTGGCGCCACATGCTCAGCGTCGGAGCAAGCGCCATTGGCACATTACCCTGCAAGAACCACGCCTTCATCTCTGGCCGCCGACGAAACTCCTTCACGGCACCGCGTACACCCCGTGGTGTGTTGTAGGGTATACCATTCTTATCGGTCTTGCCGATATATTCCTCAAGGAGTGTATAGTACTCTGCACTATCTTGCTCCGACAGACCGTCCTCAGCAAGGAGTATCTCTTTGGTTATGTTGTCAAATGGTTGCTCAATATTTTCAAATAACTGAATCGCCTTCTTCGCCTTCTCGCTATCGATTTGACCAATACCAACACATGATAGGACTTCATTTGCTTCTCGCTGGTTTCGCCCCAAGAAAGCAATAATTTCTGGGTCAGTCGCTGCGTCTTGCTTGGCTGTGCTACGGAGTTCTGTGAGCATCCCTCGGATCACATCAGCCAACCAGCGTGGCTCTTGCGCATGAATCGCAAAGGCTCTCTCAACCCGAGCATTCACCTCATCGCGCGGTAGTGCATCATCACCCTCCTGGGCAGTGCGCACACTTCTGCTGATATCGTGAAGAAAGTACTTATTGTCTTGTGATAACTCCTGTATTTTATCGGCAAACGGGACAAGCATGGCGCTGTTAGCAATCTCTGCTTTGAGGTGCGGTATGCTATCAAGAGAACTCTGGCCAGCACGACGAACCTCATCCTGGAACGCTTCTGGCAGTGAGCGCATCTCCTGGAGGCAATCTGGTATCTGCTCCATCTGAGCGATCGCTTCATCTGGGCTTGCTTGGTACGCATCAACGAGGCCGTGCAGCACTCGATCTCCAGTCAATCTCGTGCTATCACTCACTTCTTGGCTCAGTGTCAATGTCGCTCCCTGAGTCTTCTCCACAATAACAGCTGCTGCTGCAAACCGCGCAGCAATGCGCCCATATCGCTCGGTCTCATCTGGCGCCCAGTCGTTGATCATATTTTTTAGGTTCAACATGTCACTCATGTAGTGCGAGGCGATACCCTTGTCAGAAGCATCGTCATATCCGGTTGTCACAACAGCATGCCAATAATCAGCGATATTCTTGATGGTATTCTCTGCCTGGGGATTGTCTGAGTAGAGCACTTGCCGGTCAATATCAGCCGCACCAAAGGTTAATCCTTCACATTGGTAGAGCGACACAACCCGGTCGAGCGCGCGAGCCTTTGCATCGTCAGATACCATTGGGTCGTCATTATACACAATGCTCTGATACAGCTCATAGCCATCTGTCCCGTTGCGGGCGATGTTCTCTGCAGAGACGCCACTTTCAAGTAGTGTTTCTGCAAACTGCACCATTGCAGCGTCTGGCCCAGGTGTTCGCTCATAGCGACTCCCTTGCTGGTTATACGAGCGCTGCAAGCTTTCTGCAATATTCTGTGCGGTTTCATATTCTTGAGAGTGCCCTTTATCAAGTGGTATAGTACCTTTTACCACGTCTGAGATGTGGTTATCATGCTCGGTGTTTCGAGCGACTCGTTGCTGTTCGGTTATCATATATGCTCTACTGATCTGTTCATTATACAGGTGTTATCAGTATACACCTTTCTGTTATATAATAACACTCTTTTTGTGTTTTATTTTTTACGTTTTTGACAATCCCCCACCCTCTCTGCTACAATATAGCGGTTATGAAAAGCAGTATTCACCCACAAACCTACCGCCCTGTCGTATTTAGCGATGATCAGGCGGGCTTTGCGTTTTTGACGCAGTCGACGGTTGCTACCGACGACACCATCACCTGGGAGGATGGCAACGAGTATCCACTCGTCAAGATCCACATTTCCAGCAAGTCTCACCCGTTCTTCACTGGCGAGGAGAAGATTATCGATACCGAGGGTCGGGTCGACCGCTTCGAGGCACGCCGCAAAGCTGCCGAGGCACGCCGCGCCGCTCTGGCCAACAAAGCCAAGAAGCAGAATGCTAAAAAGGCCGCCAAAGCTGCTCAAGCCAGTGCCGGCAAAGACGACTCTACTAAAGTAGTAGCGTAACGCACTTGCAAGGCAATGGTATGGCACTCACCCTCTTTCTAAAAGGGTGAGTGTTTCTATATACTGGTTTACTCATACGTCTCCCTCTCTAACTTGGCGAGAGATTTTGTCCATCACGAGCATATAGCAACATAGACAATAATCTCAAGGACCTGCTATGTTGCTCTATGATTATTTATGCTTTTATCGTGTGCCGTATTGCTTTTACTTTATCATGCCAAACTTCCGCAGCGCTCGCAGCACTGCCTCGCCTAATCGCCCTGACAAGACTTTTCTGATCTGCACCTCAGCAACGTCATCTGTTATAATATCGTGCATTATGTATAGTTCAGCATAAAACTGCTCTGGATTATCTTCTAGTGTCCAGATATGCTCATAATGACCCTCATCAGGGCCTTGCCATACATACTCGGTTCTCCGTATGGTACCGCCCTGCAAGACGGTTCTGATATCACTATGGTTTGGGTTATTCGTTGCACCACCGACGTGCTCGCGGCGCACCCCAACTTGCGGCTCGCCCTGCTCACGCGTTGCAACAAAGCAGTTGCCGCCATCTCGAATAATCTTCACGCTCATTGCTGGGTTGTAGGCATCCTCAAGCGGATAATCTTCAAGGATGCTTGGTCGAGTTATTTCGCCTGCTTCTTCTGTGGCATGCTCTTGCATCTTGTCCAGGATCGCCGCCATAACGCTGCGTGCTTTTTCGTGCAGCTCATGAACCTCGTTAGTCTCTACTATTTCAACCGTAGGTTCTTGGGCAGATGTTGCTTCATCCTCCGATGATTGGTCTATTCCCTTTCGCGATGCAATAAATGTTTCGAGCTCCCTATCAAGTTCTTGTTGAAGCTCTTTGTGGCTAGATAGGTCAATTTTTTCAATCGTTGGATATGTTTTTTCAGTCTGAGAAGCAGGCTCATGCACGAGCTGGAACCACTGTATATCACCTGCATCAGATACATACGCACCAACAGCGCAATTATCACCCCACGTGACATCCTCCATGGTTGGCATTGTAGGAAGCTTACCTGCAGAACCTTCTGTTTGCTTCAGTAAGAATACAGAGCCTTTTGATTCTCGTATATCATTAAATGGTTTATGATCATATGCATCAAATGCTATCATGGCCGAGTTCGACCCATCAGCAGCATACTCATGCGGTGCAAAGTACTTTGCTGTAACTTCCACTGACTTTGGGAGTAAATCTTCTCGCACAAGCGACACACCAAGAGCACTACCCAGCGATAAATCAAGACGCCGAAGCGGGTGATCCTGGCCATATAGTGTACCAATGCTGTATGCCTCTGTAGCCTCAGGCTTTTTAATAGCATCTTGCAACCGAGCTGCTATATTCTCTTGTGTATCGTTACTCTGCTCGTGTGTTGACTCGGGCATTTTGTATAACCGACTCAATACTGGCTGTTTGTCTCTTTGCATATGTTGACTCTCTATCTACACTTATACTTAATACCACATAAGGTACTCTCTCTCTTAATTTGTCAAGCTATTATGCAATAATTGCATGTACAAGCAAAAATATCTGAATTCTCACACATATTCTCTTTTCTACCAAAGAGACGAAGTAGTGGGCACTTGTGTAGAGTTGGTAGTTACTTTGCGACTTCAGTATATCCAATAGCTCAAGGGTCGCCCCCGTGGTATAATCATTAGTATATGCCCAAAATTTCTCTCGATATCGCCACCCTGACGGCTGAGCGCGCTGCGCTTGAGCAGTTTCTTGCCCAGCCTGATGCGTATAGTGCACCCGATTTTACCGCCAAGAATAAGCGCTTTGCGGAGCTCGAGACCATCATTGCTACCGCTACCAAGCGCGCTACCGTGGAGCAGCAGCTGGCTGAGGCGCGTCAGCTCGCTCAGGGCAACGATGAGCTCGCCGAGCTCGCTAAGCTCGAGATTCCCGAAGACGAAGCCATCATTGCCCAACTAGACGACGAGCTCTTCGTCCTCCTCACCCCCAAAGACCCTAATGACGAGAAGAATATCATCATGGAGATCCGGGCTGGCGCTGGCGGCGATGAAGCCTCGCTCTTTGCGGCCGAGCTCTACCGTATGTATCTGCGCTGGTGTGAGGCGCATGGTTACCGCACTGAGCTGCTTAGCGAATCTGCCAATGACTCTGGTGGGTACAAAGAAGTCATCTTCAAGATTTCGGGCGATGCACCCTACGCCAAACTCAAGTTTGAGGGTGGTGTACACCGCGTCCAGCGCGTGCCCGTTACCGAGAGCCAGGGGCGCATCCACACCAGCACCGCCACAGTAGCAGTCTTGCCCGAAGCAGAAGAGACAGACATTACCATCAATCCTAATGACCTCCGCATCGACATCTACCGCTCGAGCGGCCACGGTGGGCAGAGCGTCAATACGACCGACTCAGCCGTGCGCATCACCCACCTCCCCACTGGTATGATCGTTACTAACCAAGATGAGAAGTCGCAGATCAAAAACCGCGAGAAGGCCATGAGCGTCCTACGCTCCCGCCTCCTCCAGCGCAAGATCGATGAAGAAAACGCTAAGCTCACCGCCGAGCGCCGCGCTCTGGTGGGCACTGGCGACCGCAGCGAGAAGATCCGCACCTACAACTTCCCTCAAGACCGCATCACCGACCACCGCATCCGCTACAGCCGCAGCAACATCCCCGCTGCCCTCGGTGGCGACATCGATGACATCATCGAGCGCCTCCAAAGCTACGAACGCGAGTTGAAGGCACAAGGAGCAGAGCAGTAACAACCAAACATATTTGTCATAAACATAACAATACTACAGTTATATCGAGCCCATTGAGACTCCAGAGCAGCCTTACTTCCCTAGTGGCTGCAGTGTCGTTGCTGCTAGTTCATTATCCAATGCAGCTATGTCTGCAGGTTTAGCCAAACGACGAGTTTGTAGCTGTTCGTATTTCGCCCGCAATGCTTTTTGTGCTGCAGTGTGCACATCATCAGATGAGACCTGCGCCTCGTAAGCAATACGCGCTTGTGTATATGCTTCTTCATCAGGATAAACAACAAGAAGCGCATCATTATCATGGTGTGCATTATATGCTGAGTCAATTATCGTATATTCACGTCGTTCGTGATGATTACCCGCCAGTGCCAACTGCTGCACGATAATTGTTCGCACTACATAAGCTAACTGCTCATCAATGCTCTCTTTGACGGCAACGATCTTGGTGCGCTTCCCTACCTCGTCGCAAGATTCTAATACTAGCAATCGCGCCTGCGCGCCCTCACGGTGTTCGGCATCATGCCATACAGCATCACTATATTGATCAAAGACTTTATTGATCAGCATCTCCAAATGCGCTGCTGGTGTATCACCCTCTTGATGGCTCTCTCTCTGGAATATTATTGTAATTCATATTATTCTCATCAGCTAGCGGCTTTATGATACTGCTGAGCCCACACAGCCGATGCCACCTCCCCCTGCTGGCGTCGAAAGCGCCGACCTGCGCGACGAGCCTGCCTTTCTTCTTTATTACACACATTACCCGCTGCAGCAAGGATGATACCACCACCTGCGAGCATTACACCATATGAACCGAGCGTTGCGACCATCTCGAGCGGCACCGCCTGCTCAGCCTCTGCAGCCATTTCTTGAGCGATCATCATTCCGGCCGCTCCTGCTGCAATAGGCCAGCGATGGCGCTGCGCCCACCGTATTACACCTGTACCAATAGTATAATACGGCGAATCAAGTGGCGATGGCGCACCAGCAAGGCGTTTACCTGCATGATATAGTTCGTGACCAACAACCTCTGTCATTTTCTTTGGTGCGGCATCATATCGCACCGCAATAGCTGCTCCATCCTGTAGTGGCGTCGTATACCCATGGAGGCCTGAGGCAAGGAGCGCGCTGTCTTGAGGCTGAGCAATAACAATACTCACATCATCCCACCGATCGGCCGGCACTCCAGCAGCCGTAGCTGCTTCGTGCACTACTGCCGGAGCATAATCCACCACCGTATCAGGAGGCAGCTGCCTGCCTAGCCCCGTCTCGAACGACACCGGCACTGCTTGCGATGGCACTGCAATGCCATCAGCCTGATACCGTGCACCATACGTCCAGCCCATAATCCCATCTGTATAGCTATCCAGTGCCTTGTGCTTTTCTGTCATATTATGCCAGTATACCGCATTTATCTACCATTTGCTACACCCCGTCCTGTCTGTTATAACGTGTGGTATTCATTAACTTTAGATCATTATGGAGTAGTATGGACTACGATTATTCTTCAAGCTATTATTCAACCCCCTCATACACGACAGCGGCTAGCAGCCCCCTTGACCCGTTAGTGTGGGTGATGGTTATCATCATGCTCATCCTGAGCTTTGCTGTGATGGCCGTCGTGCTTGTCTCGCTGTGGCGAATATTTACCAAAGCTGGCAAGCCAGGCTGGGCTGCCCTCATCCCTATCTATAATAGTGTCGTCCTGATGCAGGTCATCGGCCGGCCTGAGTGGTGGGCGCTACTGCTGTTTGTGCCCTTCGTCAATATCTACATTGCTGTTGTGTCGACACTTGAGCTTGCTAAGTCCTTTGGCAAGTCGACCGGCTTTGGCGTGCTAATGCTGTTCTTGCCAGTCATTGCATACCCAATGCTCGGCTTTGGCTCGAGCCAGTACCTTGGGCCGGTTGCACCTCAGCCTGCGCCGTACTATCCACCACAGCAACCACCACAAGCCTAAAGCTCAAACATCACCAAGCAAAAGAGCCAGCATAGTGCTGGTTCTTTTTGCGACCTCTGTTTATTGTACGAAATTTGCAGTGCAAGCAAATTATTGCTACACTAGGATTAGAAAGGAGGAAATACGCTATGCCAACAGGAAAACCAATTCAGTACGACTGGGGCTGGTGGGATCTACCCAAGGTGCCTTGGTGGTAAGATATGAAGTACCTTTTATGTGGCAAGGGCTTGTGGCCATTTTACCCTTGCTAATAAATGGCACTAGGCTACCGCTCGTTTAATACAACTTTGTAATAGCTCTATTATAGCTATAACAAAAACCACATAACACAAGGAGACAAGGATGGGCAAGTATAATCATTGGTGTTGCGCTAATCCAGTACAATGCTGGCACATGCGTCACGATGTTTCTTGCCTGGCTACGATTAGCTACACCGAGAGCGTGTAGTTTATTTTTTTGGCAAATCCTATAGCGTATAGATAAATTTTTGAGCGCGCGTCTATACGAGGCGTCTCCTCAGGAACAAAGCACCTCTTGGACGAGAGGTGCTTTGTCGTTGTGTCGGCAAAATGCTTCTTACGCGGCGTCCTCTGCCTCAGCTTGCTTGCGTGAAGTCTGACGCGGTGTGGTGGTTTTTTCAAATGAGCCACCAGCTGCCTCAAGCGCAGCTACCACACTCTTCGACGCACCTTGCGTCTGGAGCACAAGCTTGGCAGTCAATTCACCACGAGTGATTACCTTCACACTATGGAATGGCGTCTCAATCAGCCCAGCTTCGTACAGCGCAAAGTTATCGACGGTGCCCGACAGGCTATTGAGATGATCGCTATATACCACCTGAGCAGGGGTGCGCAGGCTCTTAAAGCCGCGTGCCTTTGGCACTGCTGTAGCAATACCATTCTGCCCACCCTGGAACATTGGGCGCAGCTTCTTACCAGTACGGGCGTTTTGCCCCTTGGTACCACGGCCAGCGGTCTTACCACCACCA
This sequence comes from uncultured Candidatus Saccharibacteria bacterium, assembly GCA_938018005.1. GTDB lineage: Bacteria > Patescibacteriota > Saccharimonadia > Saccharimonadales > Saccharimonadaceae > Saccharimonas. The sequence goes on from CALIJG010000020.1 coordinate 209,859, forward strand.
GCGGCAATACCGCGGCCAACGCGCTTGCGATCTTTATTGGCTGCGATGTGGAGTTCGTTGTATTTCATCTACTTGCCCTCCTTTGCGGATTGCTTCTTGGCGCCAACCCACTGCTCACGCGGCACCATGCTGCGCAGAGCTTCCACCGTAGCATAGGCGATGTTCACCTTGTTGGTACTGCCCAAGCTCTTCGAGAGCAGGTTGCGAATACCCGTCACGCCAATAACGGCGCGCACCACACCACCGGCAATGATACCCGTACCAGGCGCAGCTGGCTTGATAAGCACACGTGCACCACTAAGCTTAACTTCCATCTCGTGTGGGATGGTCTCATTCACCACCGGAATAACAACGAGGTGTTTCTTGGCTACTGAGGTTGCCTTGGCAATGGCAGTCTGCACATCGGCACCCTTTGCCACACCAACACCAACCTTATTCTTGCGGTTACCCACCACCACGAGCGCTTTAAAGCGGAAGCGGCGGCCGCCCTTAACGACGCGCGCCACGCGGTCGATGTTGACAACAACTTCTTCAAATTCCTTTGGCGTGTCATCACGCTGGTTGCGCCGGTCATCGCGGCGACCACCTCGGCCCCGACCACGCTGGTTGCGCCGGTCATTTGGGCGAGGTGTAGTATTTGCAGGTCTGTCTGCCATACTAAAACTCCAATCCTTCCTTGCGGGCAGCATCTGCCAATGCGCTCAAGCGGCCAGCGTACTGGCGACCATTGCGATCGAAGACGACTGCACTTATCTTTGCTTTCTTGGCCTTCTTGGCGATATCCGTGCCCACCTTGGCGGCCTTCTCTGTCATGGTGCCAGTTGCTTTAGTACCAACAGTAGTGGCAGCAGCCAATGTTGCGTGAGCATCATCATCAATAAGCTGCGCGCTCACATGCAGATTGCTAATCGTCACGCTCAAGCGTGGGCGCTGAGCCGTGCCGTGCACGCGAGCTCGGACGCGGCGCTTGCGCAGGTCACGATTCAGGAGTTTTTTTGCTAATGCGTGTGCCATTATTTCTTACCTGCCTTCCCTGCTTTGCGCAAAATTTGCTCGCCAACGTACATAATGCCCTTGCCCTTGTATGGCTCTGGCTTCTTGAGAGCGCGGATCTCGGCGGCGACTTGGCCGACCTTTTGCTTGTCGATACCCGTCACAACGATCACCATCCGCTCGTTCGTTACATTAACCCCCTCTGGGGCTTTGTAGTGGACTTCGTGGCTAAAGCCCAGGCTCATCGTCAGCTCGTTATTGCTCGACGAAACCCGAAAGCCCACACCTTTGACCTCGAGGCGCTTCTCGTACCCCTGGGTTACGCCAATCACCATGTTGTTGATGAGGGCGCGCATCAGCCCATGCTGGGCCCGAGCAGCCTTAGACTCATCCTTTGGATGAACCGTCACCTGCCCGTCCTCGACCTTCACCTCGACCGCTGGCGTAATGAACTGCGAGAGCTCACCTTTGGGGCCCTTGACGACCACATCACCAGAGTCAACCGTGATTGTCACACCCGATGGAATCGCCACCGGCAGTTTTCCGATTCGACTCAGACTCATTGCTTACCTTTCGATTAGTAGCCAGCAAAATGTTTGTCTCGTGCTGCCGGCCGCTCTCCATAGGCGAACAACCAGAACGCAAAACTCCCGTTTCACTCGCAAAGTTAATATCCTGCTAATTGTACCACAGATAGTGGAGAGAGCGCAAGAGCGGAAGACGCTAGTGGTAGAACTGGGGTATAATCTGGATAAGAAACTATGTCGAAGTTTGCGAGCAAGTTAGACGGTGCCATATAATCTTGGGGACATCCTCATTATGTCATCAATACACACCTTCTCACTCGCATTCCCAGCAAATAATGCCGTAGAAATAAAAATAAAAGCTGATGCAAGCAAGACGAGCCGCACTATTCACACCAAAAACACGAGAGACTTCACAGTCTCATTAGCCAGTATAAGCTGCTTAATAGGTATACAGGGTTATTGCTGCGTGCTGCTCCGCCGGCGGACATGCACTACTACTGCCACCGCAATAACCGCGCCAAGCACCATCAATCCTACCAGCCCGGCGAGTGCCCACAGCGGGCTTCCTGGCTGCCACTGGCAATCGAGCCAGCCGATTATTTTGTCACTACAGGCAAAGAATGTCAGCATAGCGCTCCCCCGTCACGAGAATATGTCGTTTGTGTTGTCATGAGCAACCTCCTTACTGCATATTGGTTCTCTTCGTTATAGTAAGTATACACCTACCCCCGGGCAGCATCAAACTGCTCAGACGTCAAGAGGAGCTGGCCCGTCGATTGCTGGTAGAGCGGGATGTAACGGCCACTCTGGGGAATGATCTGCCGCATGTGCTTGATTGCATCGGCAACTTCTTCCTCCGTCCAGTCTGTGCTCCGATCGCGAATCACAATACTCTTGACCCCTGTTGTCGCCATACTCGCGAAGCTCTGGTATTGCTGAGTATGCTCACGCGACAGGTGCACCTGGCCAGGCTCTGGCTGGGCCACAATGAGATTGACGAGGCCATAGGGGTCATTGCGGGGTAGTGGTATATCACTCCCAGGCTGCACCGTGTGACGAGCGGCGAAGAAGCTCACCGTCAGCGGAAAAACTGGGTCGAGCCCCTGCCGGTGAGTAACCTCGCTACAGCGCAAGCCAAGCACCAGTGCCTCAGCCACATGGGCCGGCTGCATAGCGTGGATCATATCGCCCTGCTCGATCAGTGGTTGGTCGGTCTTGTACTGCTGGCGGTTGCGTCTATCAGCCTGCTGCCACTGCTTGGGCGAGCTCGACTGCGCCATCGTCTCAAAGAGGCGCTGCCGCACGACATCATGCTGAGCCTGCGGCACGAGCTCAGGCAGCAAAGCAGCACCACGCGCCATCACCGTCCCGATCTTATCTGGCACGCAGTAGCCCGCCAGTTGCTCGTGACTCATCTGAGTAATTGGCACGTGCGCCACTGAGTCAATCGCATCGTCGTAGTGCGCACGGCTCCGCAGCGGCAGTGCAGTCGGCAATGTCGCAAGTGGCGTCGGCCACTTAAGGTCGGCACGCTGCAGATCATGCGTATTCAGCAGCTCCACAGCCCGCTCGGCCGCATAATACCATAGCGCATCAGGCAATTGGTCTTGGTGCGGCGTTACTTCGCAGGGTGATGGAGGTGATACTTCGTATGATGGCATGGCGTTCTATAAGATACTTCGCTTTGTTTTTTTACTTTCGTTCTGAGTGCTTATGCATTAGTAAGTGGTATTTTTGATGGAAAAGCAATATTGAGGGTTCGTTACAAACTCCGCCGAGATATGAGCCGGCGCAACGCCCCTATCTTGGCGACAGTATCTTCGGATGGGTTGGCGATTTCAAGACTGTACTTCTCTGGCATCTTTATACGATATGTCGTTGTTACATTATTGTTACATTATTGTTGCCTTCTCCATCGTCTGCTTCACTATGCAAGGCCTCTCTCACTTCTCGTACGAGCGCAAAACCAAAGTTTCTCTGTAGCTCAGAACCTCGCCCATTTGTAATATAGTCTACTTCTACACCATAGGTTCGGAGGATCTCCATCAGCTCCATGTGTGTCTCCTCAGGAAATGACCACTGTGTTATGCTCTTTCTGGTAACCTCAGTGTCGTAAGTGAACTCAGTTGGCTCAATGCCATTGCGCTCTGCTTGCTGCCGCATTTGGTCAAACTCGTCCTGGGTGAGAGGGTCATTTATATGAGTCATCAGGCGCAATTCTTCATATGGTATAAGCATCGGCTTCAGACTGATGCGCGCTACATCGCCACCAGTGCTTGATTTGTCACAATAGACAGCAAACCGATCGGTGTCCGCCTGAGAGGATAATTCTACCTGATAGATATAGCTATCATCTTCGTGCGTACCAGCCTTAATCACGCTCCAGCGCTTAATTTCTTCTAGCCAGGGGCACTCGTCTTCATAGCCATTTGTTTGCCGAAATTGCTCGTACTGTCGGATTGCAAGCTCTGGAATACTATGTTTTTTTAGTGGATCAAGAATGACACGCTGCAGAACTTCCTCGTCCATCTCGCTACCAAATGGCATATAGAACTGACGTAAATCAGCTGCAAGCTCCTCAAGGCTATCGTATAAGAAGCACTGGCGACATAACACGCTTTGTTCCATATCTTGCCGACGGGATGTATCAAGCTGCCGAGCTTGCTCATCTGTATTACTCTTTGCGGCACCAATCGCCTCTGCGATACCGTCTTTCGTCTGCCATTGTTCAGCAAAATCGATACGATCCACCCCAGCTACCCGGAGCGCACGAGCAAGCTCTCGGCCAGCCGGGAATACTTCTGCATCGGCCTGTCGCAGATGCATATCACAATACGAGTTTCTCCATGAAGTAAATATATCATTTAGTTGCCCTTGATCCTCACCGATCTTCGGGTGGTTACGTATAAACTCAGCAAAATCATCCTTCGTTGGCAAGACAAACCCCAGCTGCTCTTGGTAATGCAACACACCTGGATGCGACGACGTACGGTCGTCAAACCAGTCGTCTAATACCGTTCTCATTATTGCTCGCGCTTGGTCAACCGCGACGGGATCGGCCACTTCACTTTGCTCCGCAATCAGCGCAGAGAGGTCCCATTGGTATACTTGTTTTGTTGTTGCACTGCCTGTAAAATCGAAGGTATCTAGCTGAGCAAGTGCAGTGTTATAATGCGATGGGTCATCTGCTACACGATCCTTCAATGCCTTGAATATCTGCTGACAATCACTTGGTGGCTTTGGTGTATATGGGTCTTTTGGCTCTTGTAGCCTACGTGGGATTGATATCTCGCGTGTCATAATGCGCCTATATCTGTATTATTCACTATTGGTCTATACCATACTCTCTATTTCGCTCAATGTCAACTAATTACATATTTGTATACACAGCTCCCAAATCCACACAACCATATAAATGCGCCCTCCACCACAGGAATAGCACTTATCCATGCGCTGCGTTAAGCCTCTTAATCTAGCAGACCTTCAATAGTCCTTATCCCCTACTGCACTACAAACTCTACCAAGAGATAGTCTTACAAGCTTATTGAAATAAATAGAAAAGGATGCCACTATATGCTATGATGTTGCCATGGATAAGGATTCTTCACAAACGCCACCACCATCTCACGATGCTATATCGCAGCATCACGATGGTACACCACACCCTCAGCATGAGACGGCACATCAGCAAAACAGCTTGACGCAGCAACCACACCGCTCGCGCTTTGATCATATGACGTGGCCGCAATTGATAGGCTGGCTCGGTGGTATATATGTATCAGCGATGGTGATTGAGTACGGCTTAATATCCAGCCTAAGCTATATTCACGAATCGTTCCATCCCTATCATAATTCACCTATTTCGGCCGCCTCGATCATTGGTATGCTTATGTTCATAGTTACAATCTTCCTCGTGACATTCCCACTCTGTGCACTGGCTATCATTATACACTTCTCTGTTAGGCGAGATCTCTTAAAACTCGCAGCCTCCCAAAGCATGGCAAAGCAACCCCACGATGACGCACCGCAACCTCAAACTGAGGCGGCGAAGAATGTACCAACCGACCCTCTCCCTCGGTTCGTCGACCGTTTGACGTGGCTGCAAGCAGTTGGAGTGGCGGCTGGTGTATTTGTTGTGTCTGTAATGGTGTTTGGTATTCTCGTTAAGCTATCTGGCGCACGCCCTTTGGATGGATTTATGGGAGGTACTCGTCATAATTCAAGCACTCAAGACTTGATTCTTGGAATAGCATATTTTCAACCTGCAGCAAACGTACTGCTGTTTGCTCTATACTTTGCCGTGAGGCGAAAAGACGTGCCCATCTTACTACGCGCAGCACTCATCGTGCTACCACCCCTACCTCTCGGGTACATTGGTATGGTAGCAGCGATGATAGCTGCTGCTCCCTCTTATTAAATTGGGATAACCGTTAGATACTATAAACCTCACAGCCTCTCTCCCAACACTTCATCTGCTGGAGCGCGAGAATCGATCATGCCGCTTGCTATCTACCACAAAAGCGCCCAGGATTTTCTCCTGGGCGCTTTCATTTTGCTGGCAATGTGCGGATTAGTAGATCTTCATCAGCACTTCGCCACCAAGCTTGTGCTTGGCTGCTTCGCCACCGGTCATGACACCTTTGCTGGTGCTGACGAGGACGATGCCGCGGCCTTGCTTGACCTTGGGGATGTCGGCAGCAGCCACGTAGACGCGGCGGCCTGGCTTAGACACCCGGGCTAGCTCGGTAAAGGCTGGGCTCTCGCCAGCGCGGTTGATGGTAACAACCAATGTACCGCGTGGCTTACCAGCCTCGACGGTAGCATCTGCTAGGTAGTGATTCTTGACCAATTGCTCGGCTACAACTTGCTTGAGCTTGCTGGTGGGCACACGGACTTCTGTCTTGCCGACCATCGCAGCGTTGCGGATTCGGGTGAGGAGATCCGCGATTGGGTCAGTTGATTGTAAACTCATAACTCTATCTCCTTTCCGTTACCAACTGCTCTTTGTAATGCCTGGGATTTCGCCCTTCGATGCCTTCTCGCGGAAGTTGATGCGACTCAGGCCAAAGCGACGCATATAACCACGCGGCCGACCGCTGAGGGTGTCGCGGTTTTTCCAGCGGGTTGGGCTCGAGTTGCGCGGCAGTTTCTGCAGGCCATCGAGGTCGCCCGCCGCCTTGAGCTCAGCGCGCTTGGCAGCGAATTTCTCGATCATCTTTTGGCGTTTGCGATCGCGTGCAATCATTGATTTCTTAGCCATACGCTATTTCCCCTCCTTCTCAAACGGCAAACCAAACTTCTCCAGCAGTGCCCGGCTTGCAGCTGGGCTGCCCTGCTCGATGGCAATCGTCACCTGGAGGCCATGAACGATCTGCGTCTCCTCAAAGGTGAGCTCGGGGAAAATACTCTGGTCGGTGATGCCAAGGTTGTAGTTGCCACCCTTGTCAAATTTGCTCCCCACGCCGTGAAAGTCGCGCACCCGCGGCAGGCTAACATTAACCAGCCGGTCGAGGAACTCGTACATCCGAGCGCCGCGCAGTGTCACACTCACGCCAATTGGCGCACCCATGCCAGCGCGGATCTTGAAGCCGGCGATCGACTTCTTGGCCAAGCGATCAACCGGTGCTTGCCCAGTGATCTTAGTAATGGTATTGCGTACCAGTTGGTGGTAGCGCTTGTCTTCTTTGTGCTTGCCGATTCCTGCGCTGACCACAATCTTCTCGAGCTTGGGCACTTGGTGCACATTGCTCAAGGCTAATTCGGCCTGGAGTTCCTTGCGATATTGATCCAGATACAAGGCTTTCAAGCGAGGAGTCGGAGCGGCGGATGCAGTTGCCTTCGCCATTAGTTGACCTCCTTGTTATTCAGTTGCCGAGCAACGCGAACCTTAGCGCCCTCAGCATTAATAGTATAGCCAATGCGGCTCGTCGTGCCAGCTGCTTCGTCGACAACCAGTGCGAGCTTACTCAGTGGCACTGACACATGAATTTCCTTGGTGCCACCACGTGGGTTGAGCTGGCTTGGCTTGACATGGCGGTGGCGCAGCCCCACACCCTCGACCAATGCGGTCTGCTGAGCGGGGTTAACGGCCAGTACCTTGCCCGTCGTGCCTTTGTCGTCACCACTGATGATCTTGACGATATCGTCTTTTTTGATGCGCTGTGCCATTAGAGTACCTCCGGTGCCAAGCTAATGATCTTGCTGTAGCCAAGGTCGCGCAATTCGCGTGGCACAGGGCCAAAGACACGAGTTGCCTTGGGTGTCTTGTCGTCGTTGATAATGACGGCAGCGTTGTCGTCGAAGCAGATGGTGCTGCCATCTTTGCGGCGGATCTGGTCGCGGGTGCGTACCACCACTGCCTTAACGATAGACTTCTTCTTGACGTTGCCAGTTGGGCTGGCGTCTTTGACGCTGGCGACAATCACATCGCCCACCCGAGCGTAGCGACGCCGAGTGCCACCCAGCACGCGGATGCACAAGATGGACTTTGCACCACTGTTGTCTGTTACCTTAAGGCGAGATTCTTGCTGGATCATGCTGCCTCCTCTTCGCCTGCGTCATCGTTTTTGAGCTCAATCGAGCCCTGCGAGCGCTTGAGTACGGCATCGAGCCGAAATGCTTTGCGCTTGCTGATCGGGCGTGTCTCGATGACCCGCACCGTATCACCAACATTGGCATCGTTTGTCTCGTCGTGAGCAGCATACTTACGGGTGACGGTGTATTGCTTGCCGTAAATAGGGTGTGTTTCGCGGCTGGTCACGGTCACCGTGATGGTCTTGTTGCCCGCGGCCGAGGAAACAACGCCGGTCAATGTCTTGGCCATTAGTTTGTTCCTTTCCGCTGATTAATTTCCGTTAGTATCTGCGCAATCTCTCGGCGATATACGCCAAGGATCCGCGGGTTAGCGAGCTCGCCTGCCCGGTGGCCCCGCTGGGCCTCAAGCAGATCGGCGCGCTTGGCGGCCAGCTCTTGCTGGAGTGTCTCGAGGCTCTTGACCTCTGTTGCAGGGACTGCATTCTCTGCCATCGCTAGGCCTCCTCTTTCTTAATAAAGCGTGTTTTGACGGGCAGCTTGTGGCTTGCCAGGCGCATTGCCTCGCGGGCGACATCCTCTGGCACACCCTTCATCTCAAACATCACGGTGCCATTCTTGACCTTCGCAACGAAGAACTCAGGGTTACCCTTACCACCACCCATCTTCAGGCCCAGTGGCTTGCGGCTCACTGGCGTGTGCGGGAAGATCCGAATCCAGATCTTACCACCACGCTTGACGTAGCGGGTCATTGCCTGGCGAGCTGCCTCGATCTGGCGGCTTGTGACGCGCTCGTTGCTCAGGCTCTGCAGGCCGTAGTCACCAAAGGCAATGTAGTTGCCCCGTGTGGCGTTGCCTCGGTTCTTGCCGATGCGGACTTTGCGAAATTTTGTTTTCTTTGGTAGCAACATTACTTCGCACTCCTTTCACCCTTATAGATCCAGACCTTGACGCCGACGATACCCACGCCAGGGCAGTTGGCCCGTGCGGTGTGGAAGTCGATATCGGCCCGCAAGGTGTGCAGTGGCACCGAGCCCTCGATCACTTTCTCGCGGCGTGCCATCTCGGCGTTGTTGAGCCGGCCGGCTACCTCGATGCGGATACCCTTTGCACCACTGTTCATGGTGTTCTGGGCAGCCATCTTGACGGCGCGGCGGAAGTTGGCCCGGCGCTCGAGCTGGCGAGCGATATTCTCCGACACCAGCTTGGCGCTGAGCTCTGGCCGACGAACCTCCTCAATGTTGATGCGTACTGGCAAGCTGGTGATCTTCTCGATCTGCCGCTTGAGCTCTGTCACGCCAGCCCCACCGCGGCCAATTACCACACCAGCCTTGGCGGTGTGAATCGCAATGGTAATCTGGTTTGGGCTGCGCTCAATCTCGATCCGGTCGATCGTTGGCCGGCTTGCATAGCGAGCTTCAATCAGCTCACGGATTTTGATGTCTTCTGCCAACCAAGCCGCAAAGTCGCGCTTGTTTTGGCCAAACCAACGCGAGCTCCAGTTTTTGTGGACTTGGAGGCGGAAACTGACTGGGTTTACTTTTTGGCCCATTTAGTTGTCTCCTTTCTTGGCTGTATCGGTTGCTTTGGCGGGTGCCTTCTTGACCTGCTTCTCCACACCACTCACCTCGACCAAGATATGGCTCGAGCGCTTCTGGAATGGCTGGGCTCGGCCACGGCTGGCCGGCTTGTAGCGGCGCAGGCGTGGGCCAGCAGTCACGCTAAGGCTGTGGATGTGCAAACTGCGTGGGTCGAGGCCATGGTTGTTGATGGCGTTGGCTTGGGCGCTGGCGATTGCCTTCTTAACAGGCAGCGCGGCGCGGCGCGGGGTGTGATCAAGAATGACCAGTGCATCGGCCACACTGCGGCCACGCACCAGGCTAGCAACAATGCTTACCTTGCGCGGGGTCTGGTCTATACCCTTGATGTGCGCCCGAACGATGGCTGGTGCATCGCTCGACCCCTGTTGTGTCTGTGATGCGGCCATTACTTCTTATCCTTTCCACCGTGCTTGCGGAACTTACGAGTTGGGCTAAACTCACCGAGCTTGTGGCCAACCATGTTTTCTGTAATCAGCACCGGCACATGCACCCGACCATTGTGCACCGCAAAGGTGAACCCCACCATCTCTGGCGTGATCGTGCTGCTGCGGGCCCAGGTCTTTATCACGGTGCGGTCGCCAACTTTCAGCGCTGCCACTTTTTTGGCAAGCTTCGCGTCGACGAATGGGCCTTTTTTGAGTGAACGACTCATAGACTACCTCTTCCTCTTAGCTTCGTGACGACTGCGGACAATCATCTTATTGGTTGATTTGCGACGGCGGGTCTTGAAGCCAATTGCTGGCTTACCCCATGGCGTCTTCGGGATGCGGCCAGGGCCCGTCTTGCCTTCACCACCACCCATTGGGTGATCAGCTGGGTTCATAGCCTTACCATGGACGCTTGGACGCCACCCCATGCGGCGGCGGCGACCGGCCGAGCCGAGCTTGACATTCTGATGCTGGACGTTGCCTACCACACCAATGCTGGCTTCGCACTCGAGGCGGAACTTGCGCACCTCACCACTAGGCATCCGCACCATAGCGTAGCCGTCTTCTTTGGCCATGAGCTGCGCTTTAGTACCAGCGCTACGCACCATCTGAGCACCCTTACCGTGGTTGATCTCGATGGCGTAGATCTGGCTACCAACCGGGATGTTAGCCAGTGGCATGCGGTTACTCGCCTCGATTGGCGCATCGGCACCAGTCTGGAGCACCTTACCCTTAGTCATTTGGGTGTCGGCCAAGATGTAGTGGTAGAGACCGTGCTGATCCTTGACGCGGGCAATGCGGGCACTGCGGTTTGGATCGTACTCGATCTCCTCCACCGTCAGCGTCAAGCCAGCGGCCAAGCGATGGTCAAGCAAGCGGTAGTGCCGCTTAACGCCACCACCACGGTGCCGGACGGTGATCTTACCAGTGTTATTGCGACCAGCCTTTTGCTTGCCAGCCTTGACGAGGCTCTTGAGTGGCTTGCGCGTCGTTACATCGCTCAGATCTTGCGATGTCATGCCGCGGCGGGCGGGAGTGGTTGGGTTGTACTGCTTAATCGGCATTACTTATCCTCCTTCTGCTCTGTTTGCGGCTGCTCTTCGGTCTCAAACACCTTGATCTCGCCTTCACTCAAGCGCACGTACGCCTTTTTGCTGTCGTGGCGGTGTGTGGTGCCTGGGTAGCGGCGCTTGCCCCGGCTGTAGCGAATAGCTTTGCCGCTTTGCACAGCAGTGGTAACATTGGCTACCTTGGTGCCATCGTATTGTGCCTCAACGGCTGCAGCGATCTGCTGCTTGTTGGCCGACAGTGGCACATCAAAGATGTAGGTGTTTTGGCCAGTAATGAGCCGGTAGGCTTTTTCGGTGGCGCGGGGAGTGACTAATACGAGTTGCATTTATTTGTCCTCCTGTGCGAGCCACGCCGTAATAACATCCAGCGCCTGAGGCGACAGGACGATATGGTCGGCATTAAGAATGTAATAGACATTGAGATACATCGCACTCACAGCCAGCACCTGCTGGAGGTTGGCGGTGGAGCGAATCAGCTCGGGCGACTTCTCGCCAGCGACGAGCAGCACTTTGCGCTCGAGCTTGAACTGGCGGAGAAACGCCGCAGCGTCTTTGGTCTTGCCAGTTACCTTGTCCTCAAAAGGCAAGACCTGGATCTTGCCAGCCTGATGAGCCAGTGTGAGGGCTTGGCGGATAGCGACACGTTTACTGGTCTTAGACAACTTCTTGCGGTAGTTCTCGTTACCGCGTGGGCCAAAGACCACACCACCGCCCCGCCAAATTGGGTTGCGGATACTGCCGAAGCGGGCTCGGCCAGTGCCCTTCTGCCGCCATGGCTTCTTGCCACCACCGCGGACTTCGCCCCGCTGCAAGGTGGTTGCACTTGCCTGGCGGGCATTTGCCAAGAATGCGTCGTAAGCGAGCTTGAGTAGCTCGTGATTCGGCACATCGACGCCGAAGACGCTGGTTGGCAAGGTTGCTTTTGCTGGCTTGGTAGATTCAGCCATTACTTAGCACCTCCTAGGATAATTAAGCCCTTCTTGGGGCCTGGGACAGCGCCTTTGACACCGATCAAGTTGTCCTCAGCCGAGATAAACTCAACCGTCAAATTCTTGACAGTGACACGCTCGTGGCCCATCTGGCCTGCCATGCGCTTCCCTTTGAAAATCTTTTGTGGGTACATGCTACCGATCGAACCGACCTTACGCGTGTTACCCTTACCACCGTGGGTTTTGCGGTGGCGCTTAAAGTTGTGCCGCTTGATCGTACCGGCCCAACCTTTACCCTTGCTGATGCCCGTGACATCCACGACATCGCCGAGCGCAAACTCCGTAACGCTCCATGTGTCGCCCACCTTGACATCGCCAAGGTCATCGACACGAAATTCCCGAATATGCTTCGGGGTGACACCGGCTGGCTTCACATGCCCAGCCACGGCCTTGCTCAGGTTCTTACCCGCACCATACGCCACCTGCACTGCGTTGTAGCCGTCTGTCTCGACGGACTTGACCTGAGTCGCAGCGACAGGCCCAGCCTGGATAAGCGTGACAGGAATCGTCGTGCCATCCTGGCTGATGATTTGGGTCATACCAATCTTGGTACCGAGAAGTGCTTTCATTGCCCTCTTGCTCCCATGTAAAATCCCCGGCGACTAGCAGTATCTTGGTACCAACACTGCGTGGCTACACACTTCGCTGGCCAAGACTTACCAATTCGTCCTGGGATGAGTTGCTATTACGTAATAAATTACAGCTACCATAGTACCATAGAATGGGGCGAGAAAGCAAGAGGGCGTAGGAGATCAAGAGCAATGCAGTAGAGCACCAATCCTAACAGCATATTGGTGTGTCGTAGAATCATTATCACCCATCTACACCATCGCCCACTATGCTACAATATAATGCGTTAATGCGTCACTCAACTTCCTTACCTACCTCTGTTGATGCTTGGCTTGCTGCGGCGGCTGCCCAGCTGCGGACGGCTGGTATTGCCAGCAGCCGGCTCGATAGTGAGCTGCTGCTAAGCTATGTACTGCAGCGGCCTCGACACTGGCTCCATGCCCACGGCGATAGCACACTCCTGCACGAGCAACACATGCAGGCGGAGCAGCTCCTCACTCGGCGCCTCCAGCATGAGCCACTGGCCTACTTGGTGGGACATAAGGAATTCTATGGGCGCGATTTCGTCGTTTCGCCTGCGGTGCTGGTGCCTCGGCCCGAGACAGAGCAGATGATTACCCTCCTGCTGCAGCTCATTCAGCCCACCCAGCGCACCATTGCCGATGTTGGTACTGGCAGCGGCATTCTCGCCATCACAGCACAGCTCGAGCTTCCACAGTGCAAAATTGATGCGTACGACATAAGTCTTAAAGCCCTCGCCATCGCTCAGCACAATAGCACGCAGCATGGCGCTACCTCTGTTCATTTTATTCAGAGTGATCTCCTAGCGGCAGCGCAGCAGCGCTATGATGTCATTCTTGCCAATCTCCCCTACGTCAGCCCCACCTGGCAGCGCGACGACCGCGAGACGGCGCACGAGCCCACCCTAGCGCTCTTTGCCGAGGGTGATGGGCTCGCGCTCATTTCTACCCTCCTTGCCCAGACGGAGCGATGGCTCGCGCCTGGTGGTCTACTCATCCTCGAGGCCGACCCCTGCCAGCACTCACGCATCATCGCTTGCGCTGCCACGCACCAGCTCACTCATATGCGGAGCGAGGGGTATGCGCTGGCCTTTGCTAAGCAAAAAATCCTTCACTCGACTGTCTAAGTCCACGTTATCCGAGCTTCGTCTTTATCTGTGCGGTATCAACTAAGGCCATAACCTTCTTGATTTCATCACTATCGACAGGCAAGTCATTCAATCCAAGCTGACGTTCTTCTTCACGGTTCTGGCGTTCGATCACATGAATAGACTTTTTATTTGGACGCTTAATACCAAGGAGTAATTCCTCAAAGTCATTCTGCTCATAAGATATGCGATCATAATAATCTCTCGTTGCCTCCATATCGGGCAAATGATAACGCAACACCTCTGTTGGCTCACATCCAATTGGTGCTTCTGCACGATATTCATAACGCTGTTCACCATCATTAAGGAATATCTGTTTTTTTGTTATAGGCGATACACTCTTGATTGTTGCTGAACGAACAGTAATCGAGACATACGACCCATCATCATACCGAACCACTAGTGGAAGCATGGCAACATCCTCTGCATCTTGGTCGTCTTCTTCCTCAAAATGTATTGTCTTTGCTTGGTCAGCATACCTAAGGAATAGCTCATTAACACCACGGTGGAACTGTTGGGCTGCACGACGCTGTTCACTTTCCTGCACTGCTTCTTGTTGTGAAAGAGTGTCCATTGCTGCGTGGGCTTGACTGTACTCCATAATGCTCCTTTTTAGTTATTCTATGTAGTTAGTCTACTATAACACCATACCGCGAAAATTGTAAACTCATACACTTCACCTCCTCGTAGAGCAACAAGAGGCAACTCTTTTCGTCATAACACCAGCTGCAGCGCACGCTGACCCATCTGCCCTACCGTATCCACAGCTATTCGCGGCCAACGCTCGGGCTGCAACATACGATCTACTTTGTCGAGTTCTTGGTGGGTGTAATAGTCTGGCGATTGGATTGTTGCTCGCTGGAGCAGCGCATATACATCAGCCATCTCTTGGCCATCTACTTCTGCTGGCTGCACCTCATCTTGTGATATAAAGGTATCATCCAGCTTGGTATAATCATACTCATAGCAAAATAGCTGCAGCTCAGCTAGCGATGCATCGCTATGGCTAGGCGTGTCGAGGTAATACGACCGCACTGCGCCAGCATACGCGCCATATTTATCCACCTCGTAGATGACAATATGCGGGTCATGCACCTGGCCATCGGCATCCAAAGCAGCCCAAGCACTCAGGGTGAGGCGCTGCCCATCATCAGTTTTGTGGCCAAAGTATACACTGCGCACCTCACCACCGTCGTAGCGCTGCCGGTCAGCCGCACCACGTCGGCGCGCACTTCTATACTGGGTAGTAATAATATCCTGGACGACTGTGGTGAGCTGCTCAGCCAATAAGCCCGGCTGCTCGTGCTGACCTGGTGGTGCACACTCAGCGTCAGTATTGGCTGTATATGGCGTGCGACGCAAAGCATCGCCCACGCGGGGTGCTGTGTTGTATGTCATATTGTTCCCTCTGTGTGTTAGATATACGTCCCTTTTAGCATACTATAGAAGCATAGCCCAAGGCAAATAACAGAGGTGAACAAATGAGCAATTTTATACTATATTCAGAATAATTCTAATAACGCTTCCTGTACTCTGCCGTTGCGAGCAGTTTGCGCAGCTGGGCTACCTCATGCGTGTCGACTGGTTGGTCATTGATGCCCATTTGGCGCTCGAGTTTTTGGTTTGCTAGTTCGTTCTTGAGATGATCTACCGTTGCAGGCGCGCGCTCGTATGCTTCCTCTGGTGGCAGATTCCTGCCAATGGTCAATTCTTTTGGTATTTTACGCTGAGATTCGCTCCCCTGCGGTGTATCAAATCGCCGCACCACACCATCCTCAAGGTGATAGCGAAAACGGTCGCCACCCCGCTCGCTAAGGCTAATTATTCGGTCCTGCGTGCCATCATCTAGCGTTGCCGATTCGGTCAGGATCGTGACCGTTCTCTCACCCTGTGTTGCATACAGCAAGACTCTCGACTTCACGCGGTCAGTGCGAACCGTGTGATCGTATGTATTCGCTTCACCAGCAAACCGCAGCAGCGTCTCCTGCACTAAGTCGTCAAAATCTGCCGCTGCCTGTGCCTTCTCCTCCTTGGAGAGCCGCTCAGCAAACTGCCCTACCGTAGCGATTTTCTCTTGATTGTTTGTTCCGGGCTGCTCGTGTGCCATGGTATACCTCTGTTATGTTATATACTATGACACCTATAATGCTCTCTCTCTCTCTCTCTGAAAGTCAACCGATCAAATCAAGAACATGTCTTTGCTATGCCAAAAACCACCCATCAGCTGGGTGGTTTCTTGTTGCTATTGCTCAATACACCGTGATTATTTGATCGATGTGATCATAATGCGGCTGTATTGCTGGCGGTGGCCACGCTCTTTGTGGACGCGCTTCTTGGCTTTGTAGCGAATGACGCGGATTTTGTCGCCCTTAACGAGCGCTTCTACGACCTCGGCCTTGACCTTGACGCCTGCAACGTGCGGCGTACCAACAGTGGTCGTCTCGCCATCGATGGTCAGGAGTGCATCGGCTTCGAGCGCTTTTGTGCCGTCCGGGAGGCGGTCCACCAGGAGGGTCTCTTTTTCGGCGACGAGATACTGCTTGCCGCCAAGCTGAATGACTGCTTTCATCTGATTCCTTATAATTATTAATACTTCCGACTGATTGTAGCAGAGACGGCGGTGGATGTCAAAGTTGGTGTATTCTAACTGTCATTACTCACCAGCCGCTGCACCACCGCTGGCAGCTCTGCCTCGGTGCGCCACACCTCCGCCTGGGTGGCGATGAGCTGGTCGCTGAGGTAGCTCTGCTGGCCCACGCTGTGGTGCTGCGCCAGGGCGATTGGCTTGCCCAGCGCCAGTGCCGCCCCTACCTCCATAAGCATCCCCTCGCTGCGCCGTGGCGATGCTTGGACTACTAGCACCATGTCGTACTGGGGTAGTACGCTCAGCGCACGGCGGACAAACTCACCTGGTGTATGGTAGCTAGGCCAGGCTGGGTCGAAGAGATTGCAATACACCGCGCAGCCCACCTGCTCGAGCGCTGCCACCACTGTGCGCATCCGAGCGCGCACCACTGCCTCGTCCTCACCAGTAAAGGCGTAGGAGCAAAAGACAGCGGGCGGGGTGGTTGGTGGCGTGGAGTTCATATATATAGTATACGCTACTACGGCACTGGGTTATATCCTGTTATTTTTCACGATTTTTGCCTCTGTTGCGGGCCAGTTTTTCACAAATCTTATTTCACATCCTGTCATATCTATGCTACGCTGGGTAGTATGAGTATGAAGAGACTCGTGTATGGCATAGCTGGTACAATGATCGTCTTCGCAGGCGCGGGCGTCATCGTAGCAGCCCAGCCAAAGAGTGGTTCGTCAGCGCCTGCATACAATGCAACGAGTGCAACAACCGGTGGGCATATGGCCAAGGCATTAGCACCGTCCGACCAGCCATCCGCGCAGACACTCGCCCAGCGCAACCAAGCCATCAAGATAATCATCGCTTCCAATGCTTCTCCCAAGGCCATCAAGCCAGCGTCGAAGCCCAGTGAGACACCAACGCCAACGCCAGCCGCAGAGCAAAAGCCAACTGCAACCAACGGCGCTTCGACTGGCTCGAACACACGCTCGAATAGCAACGCCCAAAAGAGCAATCCATCGAATAATAAGTCAAATTCTAACTCCAACGTGCCATCACCGGAGTTTGTTGACCGTGTCTTTGCAACGGTCAACAAGGAACGGGCAGCACGTTCGCTCGGTATGGTGCAACGCATTGAGCAAATCAACACGAGCTCGCGTGCTCAGTCGGCCTACAATGCGCAAATCAACCAACTCAGCCACGAGGGCGGGACAGATCGCCTCAAGCAGCACTATACTTGCCGCGCCAGTGGTGAGATTCTTGAGCTCGTGCCGATCTCGTACAATGAGCAACAAGCCACGGATGTATGGATCAATTCCCCGCCACACAACAAGATCATGTTCTCAAGTGACTACGACAAAGCTGGCATTGGCCTAACGCAAAAAGGCGATCAATATTACATTGCCATGCAGTTCTGCCGCTAGGAGAGGATAAGGCAACCCTCTATCTGAGAGAAACACTCGCTCAGAATAGAGAGAAAAGACCGGCCATTATAGCCGGTTTTTTGCTTTCCCAGAAGAATGTTAATCTTCAGTTGAATCTAGAGATTCTTCTCAGTAACTTCACACACCTCTATCGTCCCTTCCTCTTCAACATTAAGAATTAATGACATTCCCCAAGTCGTGGCTCCAGCGCTAAAGCAAACACCGGCTGTGACAGCTAGTTATTGAGCCTACCTGTTTGAAGTGATCAAAGGCAGTTCACGCTAAGAAAGCGAAATCTTGAAGCTTCACAAATTACTTCGATTTGCATCAAGTGTGTCAAGCGATTCTGCTCTATTCAGAACCTTCCAGAGCTGCTGCACTTCTGCCTCACTGACCACTTGGTCGCCTCGGCCGATCCGTTGGCTTTCGCCAATCGTGCGCATGACAGACTGACCACTACAGGCTGAGCCGGCCAGCGAACGCACCACCCGCTGGCGATAGCCTTCTGTAATAATGCGGTAGCGCAGCCGCTTTGAGCCACTCACCAAGCTAACCTCATGCGCTGTGGTAGCAATCGCATTATCGCTTGCGTTTGGCTGCACTGGCTCGCGCCAAAATGTCGCCGTCTCAATATCGACTAGCAGATTCGAGCCATCATGATATGGTGCCATGAGCATGAGGATGGCACGGCTTTGGTTCGGAAACAGAGGTGACTTGGTTTCTTTTGCTGACGCGGCATTGTCCATTCGGTAGCCATATACATCAACCGTATCGGCAAATTTCGTCATCATATGCAAAGCAATCTGGCTCAGCTGCACCACTGCAGCCGCTTGGTCGGCCGCAGTCACTCGTTCGCGCGGAGTGCTATATAAGGTGGAGAATGCTTCTTGGGCTTGAGTTCGTGTCATTCATCTGTCTTTTCTGTCGCAGCAAGCGACGCATTATATTAGCAATAAAACAGGGGGCATCTCGATGATTGAATAATATCGCATTCTCTTCCCCACCTTCTCTGAAGTACTGCAAAATGCCCTAGATTTAGCCTTTTAGAGCTGATAGAATTAACGGCTATCTACTCCATTTATTGAAGGCAAATCGGTGCAAGAGAAGGCGAAGCTTTGCAGCTCAGCCTATACTATTCGATTGTCTTCTCAAACACCGTTGTGTTATAGATCGTTGCGCCCTTGTGGAGATAAAAGTGATGGGCTGCTTGGCGCTTAGGGTTGGAGGTAAAGGTGAGCTTGGTCGCACCATGTTGCTGGCCCCAGCTTAGCATCGCATCCCACAGCCGCGAGCCAACCCCCTTACCCTGCACTGAGGGGTCGGTCACGAAATCATCGAGGTAGATCTTGCGCCCAGCAATCGGCCCCACCAACAGGGCGAGCGTTGCCATGCCTACTACCTTACCATCAAGACGAGCCAGGAGCAGAACTTGATTCTCAGCAGCGATCACCGCTTCTAGCGCCTGACGCAAAGCGTCCATCGCCGCTGTATCATAGGTAATTGGAGTAGTTGGCGCGGTTGTTCCGGCTTGGTGCAGCACATCGCCCAGTGCTGCGATTGCCGCCACATCAGCCTGGCTGACGGCGGTTGCCTGTTCGATTATGAGTTCTTCCATATATCGATTATACTACAAGTATGAATCAGCGTATACTCACCCTACGTGATGCGCTCGCCACTCACCCGCCGCGCATCGCCTACCCAGAAGGCACCAACCCCATTATCCTTAGCGCCGTACGTCAGCTGGCCGATTGGCACGCCGCTCGGCCTGTGCTTGTTGTAGATAGCCCAACTGCTGTCAAGCAGACTGCTGCCGATGCAGGTGTCTCGCTTAATGGCATCGAGATTATGACAGTACCCCACCAACACGATACTGCATCGGCAAATACCACTAACACGCCACCCCTTACCCCACTCACCTACGCAGCTCAGCTGCTTCACGATGGCACGTTTGATGCTATGGTGGCTGGCATTGACCACCCCACCACTGCGGTATTGCGGGCTGCGCTGAAGGTTGTTGGCTTAGCACCCGGAGTGCGCTATGCATCGAGTTTCTTCGTGATGGATATGCCCCACTTCGCTGGCGGGGAGAATGGCCTGCTTATCTTTGCCGACTGCGGGATGAACATCACACCAGATGCCGCTGGCCTAGCCACCATTGCTAGAGCCAGCGCCTTGAGTGCCACCCGTCTTGGCTGGCAGCCCCGCGTTGCGCTGCTTTCCTACTCGACGCTCGGTAGTGCTGGTGGCCAAAGTGTCGAAACAATTCGCCACGCTCTTGCAGAAGTACAAGCCCATCAGCCAGAACTCCGTATCGATGGTGAGCTCCAGCTTGACGCCGCTCTTGTCCCCGCCATTGGCCACAAAAAAGCCCCTACCAGCCCTGTCGCTGGCCAAGCCAACGTCCTCGTTTTCCCCGATCTCAACTCTGGCAACATTGCCTACAAGCTCGCCGAACACCTGGCTGGTGGTCATGCCTACGGCCCTATTCTGCAAGGCTTCGCACGGCCAATCAGCGACCTATCGCGTGGCTCGAGCGTTGATGATGTGATTGGCGCGAGCTTAATCGTTGGTAGTATGGCTACTGAATAAATTGCGCAATTTATTCACGCAGGCTGGTGATTTCTTGCTTGCTTTTTGCAATCGTTTTCTTTGTCGTGTTCACTTCGTGCCCTCTTTTCTGTGGTGATTATCTTGGTTCACGTATCAATTTGCTGCTGCGCCAGAGCACTTTTTGTCGTTTACTTTTCCTGCCGCAGTGCAGGTAGATGAGCCGGTTTTTTTGGTTGCATATTGCAAGTAAAGTGCCTGTCTTTGCGTCGTTCTCATGCTCTCTGGTAGTGAGAAATCAAGGTTCGAGACGACACTAGTTGCCATTCTCCTATACAATGATATTGAATATATTTAAATAAAATTCAATATTATATTTTATCATAAGTACGCATTCTCCCACCTACCATACCATCAATATTCAGTCATGTATTAATCATGGTGAATAAAATTAATGTTCGATTCATAAAAATAACAGTGGTAGGAGTTGCACAAAATCTTATCTATGAGATTGTAAAAATTCGCGCACTGCTGCAATTGGTTTAATAATGCGATACGTCGCTGCATCTTCTTCTGGCGATAACTCAGCGCGCGTCCGGCCATTGTAGCCATCTGGGCAAAATATTTTGTCCCAACCAAAGCCACCATCACCTCGCGGATGTGCTGCGATACTACCAGGTAGCTCACCGCGAAAAATATGCATTTCGTGGCCATCATAGTAACCAAACATACCTACCGCCAGTGCCGATCGATCATCAAATCCATCAAGCATGCGGCATAATTTTTCCAGCCCATCTGGCGCTTCGACGAAGAACTTAATGAATGGGCCAGGCAATCCATTCAGTGCTGCAAACCCCAGCGACACATCTTCCACAAGAACTGGCCGCTGGGCAATTTCATACGCTTCACGCACTTTGTGTCGAACAACCTCCTCAGGCGAGGACGATTGAATCTCTACCAAATCAATCTTGCGATGCTCCAGCGGCATATCAAGCATGCACGCGAGATAGTCGGCCTTGTGCTGGTTACCCGTGATGAATAGTGGTTGCTGCATGATACTTCCTTTGTATATATTATCACTCAATACTTCTTGTCTAGTCTTTTAGCTAGCTATATTTTTTAATGCACCAATAATCTCAGATTCATCTCTTACTACCACAACATGCGGTAGAGTCAAGAACCAGGGCTGTTCATTATGAACAACAATGATTGGCTTATCAAGCGCCATTGCCATACCAACCTCATATCTTGCACTTTCTTGGTCAGGTTCCCACAGATATATAAGTACATCTGCTTCAGCAATTGCTCTCTTTTCATCCATTGGAGAAAATCGTGACTGATCATCGCGATAGTTTCGAAACCAATCACAAGGGATGGTATAGCCTGCAGATTCAAGCATTGTTGCCACACGATTAGCTCGCGAGAGATCTTTCCCAGCGCAATATATCCTTGGGGTGCTCCTCTTCTCCTCCCGATATTTCTCTGGCTGCGCTCGAAAAACCTCGACCCATTTGCTATCTTCCGCTAGGTCGTTGTACGCAATATAATAGCGTTTTTGAAAGCCGCCAGCATGTGCAGCTTTGCGCGCCACTGCGTCTTGCACCTGCTGAGGTGAAAAGCCAAAATCACCGCGCAGTGCATCGAGAACAGCCTGCACATCCGCCAGCTCCTGCAGCGCCTCTTCTAGCCTATCATCGCCCAGTGGAATTTCGTTTGCTTCCTCATGAATCTTGCGCTGTAACTCACGGCGATACGCCGCGCGATCCAATTGATGATACTCCGTATGGAGCACCTGCGGGTCGGCCTTGCATTTCTCGACAACCTTGTCACGTACGAGCTTTTCGAGATAGAATCGCACCATTGCTTTATCCTCCTTGCCTGTTGGTTGTTGGGTTCCTTTTGG
Organism: uncultured Candidatus Saccharibacteria bacterium; assembly: GCA_938018005.1. Classification (GTDB taxonomy): domain Bacteria; phylum Patescibacteriota; class Saccharimonadia; order Saccharimonadales; family Saccharimonadaceae; genus Saccharimonas. Next base: position 232,185 of record CALIJG010000020.1, read on the forward strand.
GTTTATATAGCCTACTATCAAAAATTGCTATTATCTCACAAGTATTTCATCATGAATTTTGTTCACCACCATTCATGGGACTATCTTCACTTGCACTTTGCAACTCATCGCGTAGACGCATCCATATCTTGCCAAGCTCATTACGCCCAGCATGGTCGCTACCCCAACCCCAAAAGCTGTCATCGTCATTCATCTCCACAATATATCGATCGCCCGATGCAATGAGTGTCTCGCGCACAAGATCGTGCTGAGCAAGCTTGCAGCGTACAATTTCTTCCATAATTGCCACCTTTTTATCGTCCCAATTGGGATCTTCCTCAGCCTTATGCTGGTTGGCAAAATCAGACGCTACGCGCGGCGAGCGGCATAAGCGCACCTGCTCAGCCCGAGCTGGATTGGTATCAAAAAAATGCGCTGCTTGGTAGGCATGTTCGCTCGTAGGGTACAGCACGCCGCGCCACTCAACCTGGCATGGTGCGAAGTTATCAAAGACATACCAGCCATCTAGAAAGAAGCCAGCTATGGTTGATTCGTTGTGTGTATTGCCCGTCATATTCATGATAGTAACTCTGTTATAGACTGATATCTAGTGTGATTTGCTCTTGTTGTTATTAATTTCTATTATTTACCATTTCTCCTTTCTAGAATCATATTTTTGAATCATAGTGCGATGTATTCAAATTATTCTATACGCTTATTTTCACTTGCATTTTGCAAGCTAGCTGATTAGGTGTGGCGTCGTATAATTCTTACGCGTGGTTTATTTGGTTCATGAGTTGTTTGTGGCCTAGCACTATATATAGGCCATATCCTGCGGTTGCGAGTGCCCCGCCAATGCTGCTGATAGCATAGACCGCTTGCCACGAAGTACTCGTTGCAAAGGCAAGGTAGAAGCCAATCAATGCCGTGCAGATGGGGAGCGGTGCGAGATAATAATCAATCGTCCGGCCAAAGATCTTCGCCTGCGGAATGAAGTGCAGCCCAACAATCAACACAAGCGCTGGCATGATATAAATCTGCTGCTGGAATATACCAAGCAACGCAAGGATAACCCACAGCGGCGTATACGACACCGTGCTCAGCAGCTGCATCTGCTTAGCGATCCGCTTGCTGACTGGCGTTGGTGCTGGCTTGGGCAATTTTTTCGTCGCGCGGATATGCTGCACACCGCAAAAAATCAGCCATGCCGCATACACACCAAATAGTGCAAAGACCGCCCAGCCAATAGTGCCCCACGCCACACCAAACCACACAGCATACACGAGCATAAAGGTCGCCATGAGAATTGGAAACGGCGCCATGCTTTTCGCTGCAGCGATTAATTCATCTCTTTGTGGTTGTTCTGGGCTTGCCATATATCTTTCTCCTGTTTATTGGATAAGGGTTAAAAATTGTTCTTCGGTGAGGATCATTGTACCATACTTCTCCGCCTTGGCTCGCTTGCTCGTACCAACTTTGCCACCCGCAACGAGGTAGGTGGTGTCTTTGCTGACGCTGCTCTGGAAGGTGCCACCCAGAGCACGGATTTTTTCGGCCGCTTGGTCGCGGCTCATTGCTTGCAATGTGCCAGTGATGACGAATTTTTGACCAGCGAGCTGCTGCGATGATTGCACGAGCCGTGGCACGACACCGCACCGAGCAAACTTATCCAGTAAAGCAATATTGTCTGCATCACTGAACCACGCGACGATCGATTCAGCCACTACCACGCCAATGCCATCAATCGCCTGCAGCTCGTCAAGCGTGGCAGAGCGTAGGAAGCCAAGCAATTGCTTGTTATTTGCAAGTGTATTGACGAGTGCTTGCGGCTCATTATGCAGTGCATTCTTTTCTGAATCATTACGATTATCATTCATACTGCCCTGCTGGGGTGCATCGTATTTTGAATTATCTGCAAAATGTTTCACGATATCGATTGCCGTCTGCGCACCCACGTGGCGGATGCCGAGGCCGTAGAGGAAACGCTCAAGTGGTGGACGCTTTGCAACAGCAATGGCATCGATGAGCTTCTGTGCCGAGACCTCGGCAAAGCGATCAAGCCGAAGAAGATCCTCCTTCCTTAGTGTATAAATATCGGCTAGATCATGTACCAAGCCAGCCTCGACCAATGCAGCGACATTCTTCTCACCAAGTGTGTCGATATCCAGTGCTCCTTTGGATGCAAAGTGCGTGAGGGCGCGCGTGAGAATGAGCGAGCTACTAGCGCCGCGCACCCGGTACACTGCCTCACCAGCAGGCCGCTCGAACTGCAGCTCGGGATATTGGCGCTGAAGCTCAGCTGGGTAGTCAATCGGCTCGGTATGAGCTGGGCGCAGCTCTGGCAGCACTCGCTCGACCTGCGGGATGATATCCCCCGCCTTGAAGATAACCACAGTATCGCCACGCCGCACATCGAGCCGAGCAATCTCGTCGGCATTGTGCAGGCTGGCGTGCTGCACCGTCGTGCCAGCCACGACGACTGGGTCGAACACCGCTACTGGTGTGGCAGCACCTGTCCGGCCAATGCTAATGACGATATCGCGCACGATGGTAGTAGCTTGCTCGGCTGCATATTTGTAGGCCACTGCACCACGCGGATTCTTACCCACCATACCCAGGCGGTCGTAAAGAGCGCGATTGTTGATCTTGATTACGAGGCCATCAGTATTGAACGGCAAATCGCGGCGCTGCTCACCCCACTGCTGGACGAAATTCATTACCTCGGCTAGATTCGTAAAGACCGCCGCTTGCTGGTTGCGTGTGATACCCAGTGCTGTCAAGGCGTCATAAGCATAGCTATTGGTCGGCACCTCAGCCGCATCATCACGGATGACATCGTAACCCCGAAAATGGAGTGGGCGCTGCGCCACGAGTGCTGGGTCAAGCTGGCGGATAGTGCCAGCCGCGAGGTTACGCGGGTTGGCGAAGGCTGGCTGGCCAGCAGCTTGCTGTCGCCTATTAAGTGCCGCAAAGTCGCGCTTCAGCATGACGATCTCCCCACGGATCTCCGTCCTGCCCTGCAGTAAGTGCTCAAAGCCAGGTGCTTCACGCAGACGTAGCGGCACATTGCGAATCGTCCGTACATTATTCGTTACATCTTCGCCAACGTAGCTATCACCCCGTGTGACGGCCTGCACAAGCACGCCATCGTTATAGATAAGTGCGCAGGCCAAGCCATCCATCTTGATATCGGCAAAAAACTCGTGCTTGTGGCCTGGCAAGATCTTATCCATGCGCTGCACCCACGCCTCGACCTCTGCCGTGTCGAAGACATCATTGAGGCTGACCATCCGCCGGCGATGCTGCACCTTGACGAAGCCACCTTTGAGGACGTTGCCAACCCGCTGGGTGGGCGAATCGGGCGTGATGAGTGCCGGGTGCGCCGCCTCGAGCTGCTTGAGCTCGGCAAAGAGGCTGTCGTACACCGCGTCGCTCACGCTGGGCGCATCCAGCACATGGTATTCGTAGCTATAACGATTGAGTAGCTGACGCAGCTCAGCACTGCGCTGAGCTGGCGATGAGGTGGGTGATACTGTGTGTTTGTCTTGTGTCATAGTGGTTCCTTACTGCTTTAGTATAGCGGAATTTGGCGGTGGGCGCAGCTTTTTTAAGAGAGGATTTTAGTATAACCATCCTGCAAAATTGGTATGTATCTGATCTAAAGCCCCTTGCGTTCTCTTACGCTCACCCTCCCTACACTCCCTCCTCCGGAACACTATAAGGGTCGATACTCCCCAAGTATCGACCTCTTGCGTTGGGCTGAGAATCTGTCAGCACAATGACAGATTCTCACACTCCATCGGATGAAGTATGGGGAGGGTGAGCTAACGCAAAGAGAGCAAAATTTTTAAGATTCACATTCAATATTACCCTGTTAGAGAATGCAATATACAATAACAACTTGCCCCGCCATTGAATTCGAGAGTGCCTATTAGTAAGTATAAGACAAAGAACCTCAGCTTTTTGCTATCACAAAAGCCACTACGCGGCCAAGCGAAGCTCTCTCCACCATCAATCACCCACATTACTCACCCAAAACTAGGCCTCAAGCGATACTATGATGGCTGCCCACCCTACGCTGGCGCTGCCGTATCATCAACAATCTTGCGATAAAGGAGGTAGATATACGCTGCGCACCACACTACCGTCACCGAGCTGATGAAGCCCGCGAGGACGGGCATCGTCGGCACAGAGGCGTACCATTGCCAGAGGTGCTTGAGCCAGGCATCAAGGAGAATAGCAGGGATCATCACCACACACCACAGCACTGCCACACTACCAAATAGCCACAACAGCCGGTACAAAATCCGCAGCCGCCGCCCTACCACCAAATCGCCCGCCGCTGCCAGCGCCCGCATAGGGTACATACCGGGCAGCGTCACTACCACAAGCGCAATAAAGGTGCTCGTGCCCCAATAGAGCGTCAGCACTGCCACAGTAGCCAGCAGCACATAGAAGAGCATCGAGCCAAATCCTTCGCTAATTACCCCACTGCTCGACAGGCCAATATACACCAGCGCCATCGCCCCCAGCGGGATAAGCTGCACGAGGAAGACGAGGACGACCATCAGAGTGGCTACCAGTGGTGCACAGGCATTATACAGCCCATCGCGCAGGCGTGGCGCTCGCCCTGCCTTATACTCGCGTAATAGCCACACTGTGGTGAGCCACACCAGCAAAAAGCCCAGCACCACATAGAGCTGCTGGTCGGCACTGAGGTTGCCGCTACCCGTGCCAAAGGCCGTCACCATGAGTAGCCCTGCCTCGCCTAGCTTACCCCAGGCACCAGTGAGAATATCCTTGCCCGACTCTGCTAGCATACTCTGCAGGCGGTCATACATTGTCTGGTTGGTAATCGCCCCAAGCGCCAAGAGCAGCACGGCATAAAACACCGCCAAGAGGCACAACGTCCGCCAGTGCGCCCGCACCATCCGTATCACTTGTGCAATAAAGGCGACGTAGCCTGGTAATTGCAACGAACGCGCATAATCACGTCGACGAGTGCGACGGAAGCTCCGATGCGGTCGTCTCAGTTGTAAATTATGCAACCATTGACGGCTGCTCGCTACTACCCTACCAGCGCGAGCCTGCCAGGTCCGCCAATGGAGGTTAGTGCGCCAGCTGGGTCGCGTCGATGGAGCATCCTTCGAGTGCTGCGAGCGGGCTTTTGCGGAAGCAGTCCCGCGAGAGGATGATGTTGCCTTTTTTGCAACGCCAGGGTGTTTTGCCTCTTTTTTTGAGCGATGTTGGCTCGTAGCCACCGTGAGAGCGGTGCGTGATGATGAGCGGCGAGTTGACTTTGTTTTTTTTGCCACAGGCACCACCCTACCATTTGTTCATATCTTCGTTGAGGCGCTTGATGCGGTCTTCGAGCGGTGGGTGGGTGCTAAACAACCGGCTAAAAAACCCTGGCTTGAGCGGGTTCACCATAAACATATTAGCGCTTGAGCTGACCTGCTTCTCCATCGGGCGAGTGTATGCCTGCAGCTTACCCAGCGCGCTAGCCAGGCCAGCTGGGTCGCGTGTCGTTAGTGCACCAGTCGCATCGGCCAGGTACTCACGCTGACGACTCACCGCCATTTGCATAATGGCTGCCACGATGGGTGCGAGGATAATAGAGACAATGCCAAGCACCAATAGCACCGGATTGGTCTCGCGGTCATCATTGTCGCGGAACCATAGCATGCGCAGCGCAATATCTGACACTAGGCCGATCGCACTCACCAGACCAAAGGTAATCATACTCACCCGAATATCGTAGTTTTGGACATGCCCCATCTCGTGGGCCAGTACAGCGGTCAGCTCACGATCATCCATAATCTCCAGCAGGCCCGTCGTCACGCCCACAATGGCATGCTTGGGGTCGCGGCCAGTGGCAAAGGCGTTCGGTGCCAGGTCGTCGATAATATACACCTGCGGCATAGGTAGCCCCACAGTAATGGCAAGATTTTCGACGGTGCGCCACAAACGGGGGTTATCTGCCTTGCGAATCTCCACTGCACCAGTCATACTCATAGCAAGCTTAGAAGCAATGAAATACTGCACCAATGCATAGATCAGCGCCCCAATGAATGTCCCCCAAAAGATCGTCAGGTTGCCCTGCATGCCGCGGCTATTCATAATCAACTGCGCCGCCAGGCCAATCACCGCCACCATCGCGACGAAGACGATCATCAAAATAACTGTATTACGTTTGTTGTGTGCAATTGCTCTGTACATAGATATATTGTAGCAGATAATGGTGGTTTTGCGAGGTAGAGCTAATACTAATAGACAGTGGCGCTGTGAAATTCAAGCTATAAAAAACCGCTCTCCATCGAGAGCGGCTTTGTTATAGTGTGCGAGGTGTCTAGAACTGCACTTGCACTGGGTTCTCGACGCTGGCGCGATCTTCGACCTCGAAGAACTCACGGGCTTTGAAGCCAAGCATGCCAGCCACGATGTTGGCGGGGAACATGGCGATGCGGGTGTTGAGGTCGCGCACACCACCGTTGTAGAAGCGGCGCGCCGCCTGGATCTTGTCCTCAGTATCCACCAGCTCTTGCTGCAGCTGGATGAAGTTTTGGTTGGCTTTGAGCTCTGGGTAGGCCTCTGCTACAGCAAACAAACTCTTCAGAGCACCCTCGATCATATTCTCTGCCGCAGCTGTCTCTTGCACACCTTGAGCATTCATGATAGCGCTGCGAGCCTCTGCAACGTTCTCAAAGACTTCCTTCTCGTGTGCTGCATAGCCCTTTACCGTACCGACTAAGTTCGGGATGAGGTCTGTTCGGCGCTTGAGCTGGACGGTGATGTCGCTCCAGGCTTCGTCCACGCGGATCTTCAGCTTGACCAAGCTGTTGTACGTTGCCCACATGAAGATGCCAAACAGAACGAGCAGGCCAATCACGCCGAGCAAAACGATTAATGCTATTGTCATAGTGTCGTTTCTCCTTTTTGGTTATAGCCTTATTATAGCAAATTGTGTGGCTTTCGCCAGCGGTTGGGGTAATTCCACAATAAATCTTGGGCTAATAGCTACTACAACCGCTACCACACACTAACCTTCTGGTTATGCACACAAGAAAACCACTCTCCCCGAGTGGCTTTCTCTGTTATATCACGCCTGGTGCGCAAGGCGGGAATCGAACCCGCACGGCTTTTGGCCAAGGGATTTTAAGTCCCTCGCGTCTACCAGTTCCGCCACTCGCGCGTGCAATCGCACTTCTGGCATAGCAGCCATGTGCTACTTGTATTATACTATGTTTATGAAGCAAATTGTACATATTCATGGTGGATCACCTTTTGATTCCTACGAGCGCTATCTCTCCGCGCTGCACACTAACCCACTTACTTATGAGAGTCTTTTTCGTAAAACAAAATGGCGCGACTGGCTCGCTGTGACAATGACAGATTTTGACGTACTCTTGCCTACTATGCCCAACAAGCAAAACGCGCGGTATTCCGAATGGAAAATCTACTTCGAAAAGATAGTGCCGCTGCTTGGTAATGACGTGCAGCTCATTGGCAGTAGCCTTGGGGCAATATTCTTAGCGAAGTATCTGCACGAAAATCCTCTCAGTACGCCAGTTACTCGACTAATCTTAATTGCTGCTCCATATGATGATGCAACTCACGAAGACTTGGGCGATTTTATATTGCCAAGTGCAACTGGACTCGAAAAATCCGCCAAAGAAATTCACCTATTCCACAGTAAAGACGATACCGTGGTGCCTTTTACTGAGCTAGCAAAGTTTCAGTCTGACCTACCAAGCGCAAAAAGTCATGTATTTGTTGACCGAGGTCATTTCCAACAGCCAACCTTCCCTGAGCTGCGCGATCTACTGATGTCATAACCTATTTTTACGAATCATGAAACCATGCTCAAAATGTGGCGAACATAAACCAAAAAGCGACTTTTTCGTGAGGAACACTGCGACAGGTACGCGCCATACGCAATGCAAACAGTGCTACAAAGCTCAGCGCCACACCACCCACGCCGAGCATTATCGCAAGAACCAAGCAGCCTACCAACAGCGTGCCAAGCAGCGCCGCGAGCGACTGCGCGCCGAATTTCGCCACAATATGCTTGCTTATTTGTGCGATAAATCGTGCGCAATCTGCGGCGAGAATGATATTCGTGTGCTGGAGTTTGACCATATCGACCCAACGTCAAAGCGCTTTGGTATCTCGCAAGCAGTTCGACTGGGATACTCGTGGTCAGACGTCGTGGTCGAAATGAAAAAATGCCGCATCCTCTGTGCGAATTGCCACAAACGACACACTGCACAGCAGATGGGCTGGTATAAAGCATTCCAAAAATAATACTACGTGGAGGCACCGAGCGGACTCGAACCGCTGTACGAGCTTTTGCAGAGCTCTGCCTAACCTCTCGGCCACGGCGCCACACCCCTATTATACCAAACTATATCTGTTCTTTGAACATCTCGTAGAATGCACCACGCTGCGCCATGAGTGCGGCGGCAGTGCCATGCTCGACGATGCGACCGCGGGCGATGACGTAGATGGCGTCCGCCTTCTTGACGGTACTATAGCGGTGGCTAATGGTGATGATAGTCTTGCCCTGCTGGGCAAAGAGATGGCGAAAGATGCGCGCTTCGGCGGCGGCATCAATGGCGCTGGTGGGCTCATCGAGGATGATGATGGGCGCATTGCGATACAAGTTGCGCGCCAAGGCCAGGCGCTGCCACTGCCCACCAGACAGGTCGACCCCTGTTTCGTGGTCGTCTGCCTCCATCCATTTACTGATATAACTGTTTCCACCCTGAGGGAGCTTGCGGACAAAATCAGCTGCCTCGGCCTGGCGCAGTGCAGCATCGCGGCGTGCTGTATCTACCGGCTGCGAGACATCGCCATACCAAACATTCTCGTGTGCCGTGGCGAAGTCGTAGCGGATGAACTCCTGCCCCAGCACGGCCAATTGCCGGTGCCAGGCTGCTGGGTTGATATGGCGGAGATCGTGCCCGTCAATGGTAATACTACCCTTGGTGGGCTGATACAGACCAGTGAGCAGCTTAATGAGCGTGCTCTTGCCAGCGCCATTTTCGCCCACGATGGCAATATGCTGACCACGGCGAATCGTGAGAGAAATATCGCGCAGCACTGCCGTCTGCGTACCTGGATAGCAAAATGACACTTGCTGCACCGCGATTGCATCACGCAGCGTTACCTCATCGATGGTGGCTGCATGGCTTGCAACCGGCAGCGCCATAAACTGCTGGTAGTCTGCCATGGTGGCGAGGTCTTCGTCAATCATATTATATGTATTGATCACGTTATCCATCCCACTCATCACTCGCCCTACCATTTGCTGCACGAGCACAAATTGCCCAATTGGCTGGCGATGTGCCACGATCTCCAGCACCACCCAAGCAAGCGCCACTACCTCTGCTGCCGCCTGGATAATCTCTCCGCTCAGGCGCTGCCCCATAAAGCGGCGCTCGTAGCCAAGCACCCGCAGCCGATCTTTATCCCGCAGTGCTGCTCGCTCACCAAGTAGATGGTGAATCACTCCATAGAGGCGCAGCTCGGCAATGAAGTTCGGCCGGCTAAGGATGTGCTCGATCCACGCCATGCGCCGCCGCGTCGCTACCTGCTCACGCCAGTGACCAGCCTGCAAACGCGACAGCCGCACCTGCACCACACTACTTGGCACAAGCGCCACGAGCACGAGCAACCCCAGCCACCAGCTCACCATCACCATCATCCACAGGCTTGTTGCCAGCGACACTAGCGCTGTCAGCATTCGCACCAGTTGGGTAAAGAGGTACGAAAATGACTGGACGAAGCGCTGCGCTTTATCAAACATATCAATGGTCGCAGGGTCGTCGTAGCGCCAAAAATCCAGCGCATGGAGACGGGCATACATATGGTCACTCATGGCAGCCTCGATGCGATAGCGCGACACTTGGTCATAATACCCTTGCACCACCGACCACACACTCGCCACAACGCCCAGTACCACAGTCACTACTACATAGGCGAGGAGCTGCTGCTGACTACCCGTCGCATATGCCTCAGCCAAAGCCGTTGTCGCAAGAGCGGCATAGTATGCCGTGGCCAGTGGCAGCACCGCCGACAGCACCGCTCCCACTGCCTGGACTACAATCGTCAGTGGTGCCTCCCGCCAAATAATCCGCACCACCAGCAACAGCCCCGCCAGACGTTGGCGTAGTGAGGGGGTAGGTGTGATGGGTGGTTTAGTCATGATATTCAGTTATCGTGCAGGCTTATAACCCCATTGTAGCAATTGTCGCTCCGTACTTTTTGCTTGTTTCGTAGCTGGTCTCTCAACATTTTTAGTGAGGACGCTGTGCTGGCGCAAGGGGTGAGGAGATGGCTATAGAAATTCAAATATTGCCAGCCACCAAGCTCGAGTGGCGTCTCACGACTGGGGTGCGCCACTCGAGCTGAGCACGTTATTCCTTGTAGTCCTATGCTTTGGCGAGGCTAATCTGCAGCTCGGCACCATCTACTGTAGCCGTCGTTTGGTAGAGTACATCGCCGGGCTGCTGCATCGTGGCGAGCGTCTCGCTCGCGATTGTGTCTGCATACTCAGTGAGGGCTTGGCGGAGCTGCTCATCATTCGTTGCTAGGTGCAGCATAATCCGATCATCCACCTGCAGCCCAGCCTTCTTGCGCGCGCTCTGGACGTGGCGAATGACTTCACGCATCAAGCCTTCGCGTTTGAGCTCAGGGGTGATGGTATCATCAAGTATTGGCTTATCTGGTGTTTCGCCTAGCTCCTCAAGGAACTTAATATTCAGTTCTTCGCAAATGACATCCTCATACGGCTTGAGCTGCTGGTAGTCGGTCTGGTTCATCGACAGCTTGAGTAGCGGTTGACGCACTTTGACACCTTGGGATGCGCGCTGTGATAAACCATCATTAATGACATCACGTACTGCTTTCATCTCAGCAATGATCTGCTCATCCACCGCACCAGCTGGCAGCCAATCCTTGAGGTGAATCGACTCATCATCACCGGTCAAGTTATGATACAACTCCTCAGCCAAGAACGGCGTAAACGGTGCCAGCAGGTAGCTGAGGCGCACCAGCACATAGTGCAGCGTGCGGTAGGCGTCGCTCTTGTCGCCATCATCTTCCGACTTCCAGAATCGGCGGCGGCTGCGGCGCACGTACCAGTTGCTGGCGTCATCCAGGAACGGCAAAATCGGGCTGAGTGCATCAGGGATATTATAGGCATCCATCTGCCGCTCAACCTCCGCCACCAGCTCATGCAAGCGGCTGATAATCCAGATATCGAGGGGGTTAGATAATTTATCAATATCAACACTGATCTGGAACGAGTTCTCAGTTCCAGTGCGAGACAAGGATTCGGGAGTATCGGAGTGAGCCGTATTGGTGATACGGTGAACGAGAAACGCATCCGAAGACGCCGTATCGTACGGAAATGTGAACTCGTCGACTTCCGCGTACATGGTGAAAAAGTCATACATATTCCAAATCATCGCCAGCTTCCGAGCTACATCACCCACATCCTTATCGTGCAGCGCGAAGTCCTCGCCATTGAGCAGCGGGCTACTCAGCAGCAGGAAGCGCAGGGAATCAGCACTAAACTTATCCATCAGCTCATTCGGATCGGTAAAGTTACCGAGTGACTTACTCATCTTGCGGCCGTCATTGCCCGCTACCACACCAGTGGTAATGACGTTGCTGTAGGCGTTTTTGTGTTGCGCACCTGCCTCACCAAAAGCGCCGATTTCCGCCAAAGCGGCGTTAACAGCATGCACATAATAGAACCATGCCCGCACCTGGCCGATATACTCAACAATGAAGTCCGCCGGGTAATTCTGCTCAAACTTGGCCTGGTTTTCAAACGGATAATGCAGCTGCGCAAACGGCATACTGCCCGACTCAAACCAACAATCCAGCACCTTATCAATACGCGTAAATGTCTCGCCGTCAATCGTAAAGGTGATGTCGTCTACCCACGGGCGGTGGTAATCATCCAACTCCACACCGCTCAGTTCCTTCAGCTCCGCGTACGAGCCAACCACCTTAACCGTACCGCGGTCGCCCTTCCACACCGGCATGGCTGTCGCCCAGAAGCGGTCGCGGCTCAGGTTCCAGTCTGGCGCCTGCTCAATATTCTTGGCAAAGCGGCCGTGCTTGAGGTGGCGCGGGAACCAATTAATATGCTCGTTCTCATCTAGCATCAGCGGCTTCTGCCCCTGGATGTCGAAGAACCAACTTGGAATAGCCCGGTACATAATGCGCTGCTTGCTACGCGGGTTGAACGGGTATTCGTGACGAATGTACTCAATCTTCCACACCGCGCCCTTTTCTTTCAGGTCTTTGGCAATGAACTTGTTATTGTCCCATACCTCCAGGCCTTTGTAATTGCTATCAGTGTAGTAGCCGTTGTCGTCAATCACGTGGAAGGGTGCGATGCCATTAGCTTTACCAAGCTCAAAGTCATCCTCACCATAAGCCGGCGCGATGTGCACAATGCCCGTACCCGACTCGTGCGACACGAAATCCGCCGCGTAAATAGTGTGAATCTTGTCACTGCCTGGCCAGGTCGAGCCGGTACCCAGCGGCTGGTATTTCTTACCCACCAATTCGCTACCCGGGAAGGTGCGTAGCACGTCGTACTCAAGTGGCTGGTGCTTTTCGTCCTGCAGCGTGCGCTCGAGGGCTTCTTCGGCAAGGATGAGTTTTTCACTTAATGGCAGTGTAATCTCCGGCGCTAAGCTCTTCTCTGCCGTAAAGAAATGCCCTTTACCTGGCTCATACTGCGTCGCCGCACCGAGCTCTTTGCCAAGCTGCGCGAAACCTTGGTTAAGCACATCAGCATCGTCCGAGTAGATAATAGTCGGTCGCTGGGCAATCTTCCGTCGCACTTGGGAGAGATCAACCGCGAGATCGACGTAGCCCGATTCTTGCTTCCATTGCTTATCACTGCTGTTTGACACACCATACGCTGGCGCAATCATCGTCAGCGATGCAACCGTCATATTAGCATCCTGCAAATATTTCAGGAATGTTGCTGCACCCAGCGAATGCGTCACCACATGCGCATGAGTAAAGTCATATTGCGCCAACTGCTCTACATTTTCTGCTAAGTCTGGGCTGTCAGGGTTAATGTGGTCAATGATCGTTACTGTATACCCCTGTTGCTCAAGCTGTTGCTTCAGCTGCGGATAGTACTCACGCGATGCATAGGCATGCTTACCCGAGATCAAGAACACGTTTTTTGTACCCTTTGATACCTTCACTTCGCAGTACGTCATATCTGGGTTGACAGCCAGCATCAAGTTGGCTGGCAATGTCCATGGCGTGGTGGTCCAGGCGAGAAGGAAGGCGTCATCACTATCCTCATTTGCCAACAATGTTTCAAGAATAAATGGTTCTTGCTCTGCCACAAAGTGCCTTTTGTTTGCAACTGTTTTGCGCAGTGTTGCACCAATATTATCAGCAATATACCGCATGGACGGTTTGCGCGATTCTGAATCGTTATTATCTTGCAAGATTGTCTTATGCACCGCCTGGCTACTTATTTTGTCGAAATCAAAGTCATAACTAAAGTGATCAATGAACCGTTTTCTCTCACCTGTTTCTGTGTCGATATCATCATTTCCTTGATAAAATTGCGGCAAGATCGCTGGCGCTACCAACATGAGGTGATGAATCTTGTGCGGCAATTTCTCCAGCACACGCATCGCAACCAACCCGCCCAGGCTATGACCAATCAGGACGGTATTCTCGTCAAATGCAACATTGTCAAGCACATATTGCACCTGCTCAACCTCTGTTGGGTTGTCCGTATTGGGGAGCTGCGGCGCCTGTACTTTGGCACCACGCTGCTCTAATTCGTGCTTAAGCCACGGGATAAAGTTCTTGTCGTTCCTGCCTGTGTATCCATGGAGAATCACGTAGTTGTACTGCGAAATATCGTCGCGCTGCGCCATAAATGCTTCAATCGCCTGCTGAGTTACACCCGTCACGGGACGGCTTAACAACTCTTCTGGCGCACCTGTGGCGAAGCCTGCACCCTCGTGTAGTTTGAGTTTTTCAGCGTCCACACCAGTAATAATGTAAATAGAACATGCCACATTCGTTCCATTTTCGTGCTTGACAGTCTGTAATAATAGGCTGTTCGAATCTACCTCAAGCTCAAGCTCCTCCTGAAGCTCACGGCGCAGTGTCTCAATTGGCGACTCACCCTCATGGCTCGTCCCACCAAAGAGACTCACCATACCCGGATTCGTGATACCTGGCTTATCATCTCGCTGCTGTGCGATGAGTTTGCCATTCGTATCCACCAACAAAGCACCGACATAACTCCTCTCGCATTCGTCAAAGCCTGCTGGCTTTTGCGTATCATCAACTATTTCACCGTTCAAAAGTTGCTTTACTCGCTGCTCAATTTCATCACGCGCTATCCGATTTTTTTCGATACTCTCGTTGCGTGGATCGGTCACGTTCCACCAAATAATATTATCACCCCTGAGCCAGTCTGGCGTCTGGGATTTTTCCGCTAGATTAACGATCAAATCATAATCACCCAACTTATCGGCCGTAAGCAGTTGCCGTTTATGTCCACTGATGTCAATACCCACTTCTTGCATCGTCTCGCTGCTTTTAGCCGGCTTATGGCTCATGGCTTCGAAATCACTCAACGTTGGAGCTTCGTCCCATTTTTTCTCTGGGTTCAACCCAGCCGAATCGGCATTTTGAGAGTGAGAATAGTGGTTATAAAATCCCTGTGCCATCTGCGAGCGCGCGGCATTTGCATTACATACAAACAAGACTTTTGAATGCTCATTTAGTACTATTTTGCGACTCGCCTTACTATCTTTTAACTTAAACTTCACATACACACTCGGGTCGGTCACTGTCTGGTAGGCGTCGTTGTCCATCGTTACTTCGGCCTTGCTCACAGGGGTGGCGAACTTGGTGTCGTACATCAGCACCTTTTCGCCTTCGTAGATTTTGCCAGCCTTATGCAGCTGCTTAAAGGCCCACCAGACGCTCTCCATAAAGTCCTTATCCATGGTGCGGTAGGCGCCTTTGAAGTCCACCCAGCGGCCGATACGGTCGATCACACCCTGCCACGTCTCGCTATTGGCCACCATGCTTTCGCGCGCCTTGGTGATGTATTTTTCCAGGCTGATAGTCGGCAACGGATTACCGTCCTTATCCAGCGGTGCTGGCTGGTCGCTACTCGTCACAATCTGGCGCCGATCCACAATATTCAGCTGCTTTTCGACAAAATTCTCTGCTGGCAGCCCATGGCAGTCCCACCCCCAGCGGCGCTCGACGCGCTTGCCTTTCATTGTCCAGTAGCGCGGCACTGCATCTTTCACAATACTACTCAGCAACGTACCGTGGTGCGGTACACCAGTGATAAACGGTGGCCCGTCATAAAAAACGTAGGCATTATCCGCCGGCCGCTGCGCCACCGACTTCTCAAATGTCTGGTCATCCTTCCAGCGCTGCACCCAATCTTTCTCGTATTCTGCCGCTCGGCGGCGTGTGCCGTGTGTGAATTTCATTGGTTTCCTCCTTGATTTATCTTATACTGCTTATTCAATTGCATTAAGTTTTAGCCAGATTGCTGTATGTATATCATATTGTACCTCTGTAATATTCATACACTCTCTGCGCCATTCGCCTATGCCCTTGCAGCGAGAAATGGACACCATCAGGCGCATAGTCACCATTGTCATCAAGTGGATTATTAATGGTTGTGTGAACAGTACGTAGCTTTTCGTTGATGCAATGTAGCTTGCTAGCAAGCGGCTTATAGCGCTGAACTGGCGCAATAGCAGGTGCAATATACCACACATTACCACTGCTAACCATGTCATTCTCGCTATCGGCTGCATAGGCCCGCGTGTAGGTACTATACCACTGTAAATCAGCCACAATTTGCTCATCCGAAGCTCTCTTATAAGATGCATCATTCACGCCAAGCGCAATAATCACTCCCTCCACCGGACTAGCCTCTCGCAGTGCTATTTCGTAACCAATCTTGCCACCAAGATATGGTGCCTGCTCTGCATACTCCCCTGCTGTCCGTCCACACAGCCCTGCTTGAATAATGTCATACTCATCACCGAGTAATTGCTGGAGGATATTCGGCCATTGCTGTTTGGCAGCATAGCGCCCCAACGGAACGCCATTCTCGCCAAAGCCCTTGTCGCCCCAGACGTTCGAGTCACCGTAGATAAGGATTCGCCCAGGTTGCATCACCCCTCACCTCGCACTTGCTTTGTCATCAAATAATACTCACCAGCTTCATCAGTGCCATCCGTTCGATGGTACACGCTGGTGAAGGTTGGCTTGTCTGCCACTAATCGATACATATAGCCACGCTTCTCGTAGATACCCATCGCCCTCTTGTTGGTAACATCTACCGCCAGGCCAACTCGGTCAAACCCCTGCTGACACGCTTCGTTCTCCGCTGCAGCGAGTAATTGCGAGGCAATACCACGACCACGATACTGTTTTGCCACCTCAAGTGCATTAATCTGCGGCAGGTCAGGGTACTCATCTTCAATCCTCACTGATGGCTCATCAATCTCTGGTCGCTCAGTCCAATCATGCCGCAGTGTCACCCGTCCCACATAACGGCCGTCCTCCACTGCAGCAAACACCACCGCCTTGCCCTGCATAGCCAGCTCTGCAAGCGTTGCTTCATAGCGATCAGAAATACCCATATCTTGCTTGAGTAACGCAAACTGCTCGCTGCCTGGCACGACTGTTGTAATGCAGGCGGGTGCTTTCTCATAGGTGTGCGGCGGCTGTCGCCAATGTTCAGGCATGGTTGTACTCCACTTCTTTTCGCTTTTGGTATACAGAGCGGAGCGTTGCTTTTATTGTTGCATCAAGCGGCTGAGCTCGGTATACATCTCTGTCGCTATAGCCAATTGCACCATTATGGTTGGTATATAACGTGACATGTGGAATAATGAACTCCGCCTGAGGTATCAGTTCACGAATTGCATCGCGCCACGCTTCGAGCTCGCCCCACTGGGCAAGTGCAATAATTGTCTCGCGACCCTTTGCATTGTCGACCAATCTACAGAACTCACCCGTCAATTCCGGCTTTGTCGTCATCGCTGCACCAGCCGTACGTGAGAGTTGCTCAAGCTGCCCATAGCCAGCCTCGTCCACCCCATACTCGCCAAGTACCTCAAACAGCGACAGATGAAATTCATCGGCCTTCAGAGACAAGCCCGCAATCTCCCGCGGAAAATTCATAGCGCGAATCATGTCAGTCGTATCATACATAATGTAATCATACTCCCGATCAATTGCAAAGCTCGTCACACGATTATTTTGCTGCATAGTGCTTATCTTCTTTCCTCCATAGCTCTACACAACCTGCCGCGTGTATTTCGCAAATGGTACACTGCAAGGCTGGCGTGTAGGCTGGCAATGGCATGGCTACTCCTTTATATAATTAAAAATCACCTCTTCTGGGCTTCGAGAATCCGCTGGGTATTCGCGCGGACGGTACCATCTCGATTCCAAAAGAAGTGATTCTAGCCGGAGCCTCGGGGCTGGTTGCACAGGCCTTGGGGCGCGCCGTCTGGTTCTTTCAGCACTTAATTATTGCCTTGTCGCAGCATTCGCGGCGGGGTCTACTAAGCCAAGGCCGTTCTTCCCGCAGGCTTCGTGGGTGATAGCCACTCATTTTGCGCACCACAAGCTACGCAAAAATGCCTCTGGGCCTATTGTAGCGCACTAGCCGCAAAACCAAAAGTACTTACACATCAAGATATAGCCCAATTAATCTAACTAGCTATATCTTTTTACTCTCATGCAGGATGACTACTCAGCGCCGCACACTCCCTGTACCGAAAACACCCCACCACGTGGTCATTCACCATCCCCGCGGCCTGCATAAAGGCGTAGCACGTCGTTGGGCCGACGAAAGCAAAGCCATCCCGTTTGAGCTGCGCGCTCATTGCCCGGGATGTAGCCGTATCAGCAGGCACATCACCCACGCTCTGCCAGTGATGTTGCACTGGCGCACCACCCGCCAGACTCCATAGATACACCTGCAGGCTACCGTGCTGGTTAATAGCCTGCAGCGCCGCCTGGGCATTGGTGCGCACCGCATAAATTTTGCGTCGGTTACGAACAATGCGCGTATCGTGAGTAAGCGCCTCCAGCTCTGCATCCGTCATAGCTGCGACGCGAGCAATTGCAAACTGATGAAAAGCCTGCTGGTAGCCCGCTCGCTTAGCCAGAATTGTACTCCAACTCAGGCCAGCCTGCGCGCCCTCTAGGCAGAGCAGTTCAAATAATTTCTGATCATCATATAGTGGCACACCCCACTCAGTGTCATGGTAGGCGCGCTCGTTATCGCTCGATTCAGCCCAAGGGCAACGGTTCATAATTTTAGTATAGCAAGAATGCTTGGCACAGTATACTTGCATTTGTGGCGCTCTGGCTCACCCGCTTCAAAATATACCTTGCGCAAAAATATTACTGTCACATTTTTTATACTTTGTGTATGTGTTGTAGCTAAGGTAGACTTGCAGGACGCGCTTGTATGAAATTTGAATATTTTTATAGTAGTTCATTTTTATTTATTTTTATATGGCTAGTGAATGGATTAGTAAATCATGTTGCCTTGCATACTATTTTTATCAGTAGCACATTTTTGTGGGTATATTATATAGTGCGTATTTATTATTTAATGCTGCGGAGTAGTAGCCCATCATAAGTATGCACTGCAAAGCCGCTGCGATCCTTGCCGAGTGGCATACACAAAAATCAAAAAACGTTGACGCATGTTACGAAACCACTCTCACATTACACTACCACAATCAATATTTGGCAATGAGCAATCCAGCAACGAAAAATTTTATCAATTACATATAGCGAACATGCAGCTCGTTACTAATAGCACCAGCAAATTTTTAAGCCAAGTACGAAGTTGAAAAATCGGGCAGCGTACTATCGTACCAGCTTCACTCGTACTCCACTGCCTGCGTACTTCAACACAAAAAAACAAACACGCTTCTCGTTGTTATCAAGAAGCGTGTTGTAGCGAATTATTGTTTTTCTAATTATTTAATTTCGAGCCCACCAAGGACGCAGTCGCCGCGAATATAGACGGTCTTTTTTGCACTCTTGGCAGCGTTGGTTTTGTCCTCTACCCCGCCAAAGATACTATTGACCTGCGTCTTGACGATGACGTTGTCTGGAAAAATAATATTGATGCCACCACACACAATAAAAATATCAATCACCGCACCATCCTCTATCTTGGCTTGGCGCAGGTCGAGATCCACCTGACCGAACGCTGCCGAAAGCGAGTTTCCTGCAAATTCGCCTTTTATCTTGCGCGTGTTGCCCGAGAAGGAGGCAACCATATTATCGTCCGACGATTTTTTTGCGATACGGCGCTGGCGCTGCGACAAATTAAAAATAATCGTCAGGCCAATCGCGATCAGCACCAGTGGCAAAAACATTCGCCAAATATTAACGTTATTATGCAAAAATGCATTCGCGCCAATTGTTAGGCCAACTGCTACCCAGAGCGCTCCCCACAGCCAATTGCGATTGCGCAGCGTGAGCACACCAACCATGATAAATCCAAGCGCACACAAACCATACCAAAACTCCCGCCAGTAATGGAATTGCACGCCAAAGCTCTCGCTTAATAATATTCCACCCAGCGCCACAAACGCCGCGCCAGCACCAATGCGTAAAATTGTATTGTTCTTCATATCACTAGCATACCATTATTATAGGTAGTACACAATAAGACCACCTCTGTCCCAACCACCACCGCAAAGCTGCTAATACACTGGTGAAGCGCTACCCAAAAGTCCTTACTATATGCCAACCCATGCTTCGCAAAGAGACACCATCCTCTCCTATCCATAATTATATAAACGTTTTAACTATAACAACATTGCCTCATTTACCCCTGTTATTTCTCTTTTGGTGTCACCAAATCAATCGTTGTTATATATACAATATATATTATTACCCACAACGTTGTGAATTCATCGCCCTACCGCCTCTGTTTTCGAATTTGTTTCGTTGTAGTTATATATGTTGTTTTTTATACACATATAGAGCGCGTGCATCTGAGGGTTATTGTTGTATATATCACACCTTGTTCGTCACCTCTCGCCACCAATGATATCCTATATTTTATACAACACAATCTCAATTTACTCTTCTCACGATACTCTATTTTTTACAACATAGCTATGTTGTGCTCTGCACAGCATAGCTCATACAGGCTTATCTACATCAGCTAATCCAGTCAAAGCCCTCCTTATGTCTCCTGAGAGGCTGTGGATCCCTCGTCTAGCGCTTAGTAGGCACAATCTCGCTTATTTCCCTTCCTCAGCGCTTTGGCGCATCACAGCGCCCTATCGTGGGCTATTTCGCACGTTCAGTAAGCGATACGGTGTGCAATGTGCAATGAGTGCCGCTAACTGTGCCTGCTTGGCACGCAGCCACTTTTCTGTGCAGCCATTCTGCTCGAATTCTTTGTACATTATATTTTGCGTATCGCTTGTTTTGTACAGCTTGCGCATTTTTAATTATTCCGCATTTTCGCTCAGCGCAAAATATAGAGCGCTCAGCCTGCCGCACTGCACGATACTTCGCTATAAGCTAATCATTTCTATATACCGCTTTACTATGTTTTTCTCATTGCAAAAAAGCGTGTATATTCTGTGCTCAATGGTGGGCAAAAATAGACGCAAACAGCTTTAGCATAGTCGATGTAGTAAGTAGCTAGCTATGAGCACCACATGGATTTTTTAAAAAAAACATAAGTGTGTCACCAGCCATCACACCTCCTTGTTGCTTCGCATAGTTCCGCATCCAGATACTGTGTTGTGTAGCAATGGCGCGTGCTTTGTCTTGTATGTGCTGCAGCTTTCGCGCTTAACTCATTACTTTCAATATGCAACCAAAATGATTTTTTTAATAAGTCATTTTTATTCGCAAAAATACCTACTGTTAAGCACTGCGCTATTGCATTATCTTTGCTTATTACTTTGCCCTTCGCGCTCACGCTGCAACAAATTTTTCTGCGGCAAACAGCAACCAATACTCATCTACCTTCACCAAGCCAAAAGCCGTATCATATTTTTATCATCACACCGCACCTCGCTCACCCACCTTGCAAAAAACGCCTAGCGATTGGCTCACAAAAATCAATCTTACTCGCACCACTCCACCAATCTCACGTTTTCGCCAAGCTGGACACACCATCTCCCTCATTCAATCCTACACCACTTAGCAAAACGCACCAATCACCTTCTGCTGAATATGTTGCGGTTGCTATTCAGACAAAATACATCTACTACAGCACAGCAGCATTAGCATACTATCCTCATATGCGCTAGCAAATTTATGATGCACATACGCCTGCCAATACATCTACTGCCAGTAGTACATCATGAATGAAATGGCTATTATATTCATACACGCAGGCTCGCTGCTAAACGACACCTATTCTTCTACCGTATTATCTATTTGAGCTGCATTGCATGGTAAAGACCTGTATATAGCATGTCTTTCTTAAGTATCACAGCGGGGAGCTTCATAGCTATGTTAAAATTCACAGCATACACTATTTTGCACATTATTTTTCTATAACACCAAGCACACAGCACAAGCTAATGAGCGCCTCACTTGCGTCGATAGAGCGGGTAGCTAGCACCATACTGCAGCATCACTAGCGCGAGAAAATAATGACTTGCACCAATGAATAGACAAAAGCGCACTATAAATAATACAAGATGCCGTTCATTTTAAAAAGCTTGCCAATCCTGACAAGCCCGACAATCTCACTGTACAAAAAACGACTCTACCTACAGCAGCTCCGCGCCAAATTTCACAATAATCAACGCCACCGCCAGCACCAGCACACTTACACCACACAGCACATCGTAGCCATGGCGAGCAAAGCGCTTGGTGTGCTCCCCACCAATCACCCCAGCCTCAATGCAGTAGCGCGTCATCCCAAAGAAGATCAGCAGCATACCCACATCGAGTGTTAGGCACCACGGGCACAGCACGCGAATAACGACAAAGCTCATATAAAACATCCACAGTGCAAAAATCATCCCGAGCACAGCGCCACCCCAGGCACTCCGCACAAACCAGCGCGGCAGGCGTGCCCCAGCCAGTAGTGCTACCACCACCGTTATCATCACTGGCATGGTCATCATACCAACGAAACTGTTGGGGAAGCCAAACACCGTCGCCGACCAATGCCGTGCTACTGTGGAGCAGCTCAGCACGGCATTGACGTCGCAATTGAGCGCTCCACCAGGGTGCTGCGCTAAATGCAGTGTCTCAAGCGAGAGAACAAAGGATGCCACGAGCCCCAGGCCACTGCCCAAAGCTGCCGCCAGCAACGCCACTATGCCAGGGCGACGGAGCCATGGTGTATGGCTCGCATCGTCCGCTATAGTAGTGGTCATGGTATGTGCTTTGGGCGTTTTAGCGAGCATAGTACCCCACTTCGTCGATAGTTGGCAGCGGCAAGCCGCGCCACATGCCCAGCACCTGGCCGTTATCCGCCAAGGCAAGGATAGTGGGGTACTCCACAATGTCGTACGTGCGGCAGAGTGATTGCCCTTCACGCGTATCTGGGTCAAACTCCTCGATGGCATGGCTCGTGCGCCGACTAAAGTCACGCAGATAATCGAAGACGCGGCGCGCGTAGTCGCTTTCTGTCCGGTAGATGATAAGGACGCGCATAAGTTCTACCTCTGTTTTTCTTGCTGTTTAGCACTCCGACGCTGCTCTAATATCTTAACGAAATCGTCCAGCGTCTTAAATTTGTAAAACACGCTCGCAAAGCGCACATACGCCACCTCATTACGCGCTGCAAGCTCATCGAGCACAAAGCCGCCAATCACGCGTGACTCAATCTCATTCTCGCCCGCATCGTGGATACGGTCCTCCACTGCATCAATAATTGCTTCCAGTTCTAGCTCGGATTTGAAGAACTTACCGACCGAGCGACGCACCGAGGCGCGGAGCTTCGCTCGATCAAAGAGCTCACGCGAGCCTGTTCGCTTGAGCACTGCAATCGTTGGGTATTCGATCCGCTCATAGGTAGTAAAGCGGTGTCCATCAGGAGTCTCGCGGCGGCGGCGAATCGTCACGCCATCAGCCGACTCACGCGATTCTAACACGCGGCTGTTGCCAATCTTGTCGCGATGGGTTGTCACGCGTCCGCCTCCTTTTTGCGGCGGCGGCGCAAGAAGGCCGGGGTATCATCCTCGTCGTCATCCATCGATTGATCCCAAATATTCGTCTCATTCTCCTGGGCAAAGTGAGCAGCCGCCTCGGGGTCGATCGCCATATCGACACTATCGACCGCTTCATCTACCGTCTCGGCCGACTCTTCGTCATCTTCGGCATCGCTTGGTTCGTCGTCATCAAAGAACGAGTCACTGTCAAAGCCAGTCGCGATAACGGTAATAATCAGCTCATCCTCCAGCTCGGGCTTGAGCGTTGCACCAAAGATAATGTTGGCATCGGACGACACCGCACCAGTGATAATTTCAGCTGCCTCTTGAATCTCGGCCATACTCATATCGTAGCCACCCGTCACATTGAAGAGTACACCCTTGGCACCGTTGATCGACACCTCAATCAGTGGCGAATCAATTGCCTGCTGGGCTGCCATCTGAGCTCGGTCTTCGCCACTAGCCCGGCCGATCCCCATCAATGCACTACCAGCACTGCTCATAATTGCCTTGACGTCCGCAAAGTCGAGGTTAATCAATCCATGCTCAGTAATCAACTCCGATATCCCCTGCACACCCTGGCGCAGCACATCATCGGCAATCTTGAAGGTCTCAAGTAGTGGCGTCCGGCGGTCAATTGTGTCAAGTAAGCGATCGTTGGGGATAGTGATGAGCGTATCGACTTGCCGCCCCAACTGCTTGATAGCCCACTCGGCATTGATGCGCCGCTTCTCGCCCTCAAAGGTAAAGGGCTTGGTGGCCACACCCACACAAAGAATGCCAAGGTCGCGCGCCACTTCTGCTACCACGTGGCCAGCCCCCGAGCCTGTACCACCACCAGCACCAATCGTCACGAAGATCATATCTGCCCCCTCAAGTGCCTGACGGATCTCGTCGAGCGACTCACGGGCCGCAGCCTCACCCACACTGGGGTCAGCACCAGCGCCAAGACCATTGGTGGTGTTGTGCCCAAGATGAATCTTAATGTCAGCTTGCGAATTATGTAGTGCCTGCGCATCGGTGTTCATTGCAATGAACTGCACACCAGCCAGGCCGGCGTCTTTCATTCGATTGACGGCAGATCCACCAGCGCCCCCGACGCCAACGACTTTGATACTAGCAAAGGTTTGGATCTCGCTTGGTTTTACTTCCGGCATTCACGTTTCTCCCCTTGTGCAACTATCAACTTTACCATTACCATTTAGTATATCATCCTCATCGGTCTGATTCTAGGCCTTGAGCCCTCCCAGCAGCCGACGTAGCCAGCTGATCGCACCCTTGGCGTGCGCTGTACCACTGTTGGTATAGGCCTGGGCAGGCTGGTGACCACCTTCGCTATCAGCGAGCATCAGGCCCACCGCGGTGGCGAACTGCGGCTTTTCTATCTGGTCGGCCACCCCGCTCGTAAAGCCAGTTGGTCGGCCCACCCGAGCGGCCACGCCCAGCTGCTCCCTGGCATAGCTCGCCATGCCACGCATCTGAGCCATGCCACCAGTCAGCACAACACCACTGGGTAGTTTGCCAGCCCGGCCTGCCTTCTTGAGCTCTTTCTGCACCGCCTCGAAGATCTCCTCCAGCCGGGCGTCAACAATCTCGTCAATCTCCTCCGTCGCAAACTCGTACGATTCCTTATCACGCCGCACCTTGGCTACCGCGTCACTTGCTTTGATGCCAGCCGCAGCGTGCTTGACTTTGACCAATTCTGCAACATCAGGGTCAGTTTTGAGGCCAATGGCGAGGTCGTTCGTTACATTCACACTACCCATTGGGATGACGCCAACGTACTGCAAGTCCCCCTCTTCGAAGACTGCCACACTGGTCGTTGCTCCACCAAGGTCGACCACTGCCACGCCGCTTTCGATCTGCCGCTCATTCAGCACTGCCTTAGCCGCCCCCAATACCGCTGGTGTAATGGCGTGAGGGTGGACGGTTGCCATCTCCACCGCTTTTTGCAAATTCGCCACATAGGGCGCTAGAGCCGAGACGACATTGGCATCGATCTCCAGCCGCGTGCCTGTCATGCCCAGCGGGTCTTTGATGCCCGCTTGGCCATCAAGTGTATAGCTATGCGGCACGACCTCGAGGATCTCACGGTTGGCCTGTATTTTGCCTGTTGTGGCAACTTCTTCAATGCGCGCTACATCATCATCGTTAATCTCGTGATCGATCGTGCCCACGGCAATCATCCCCGTGGCACGAGTGCTGGTAATGTGCGCACCATTGACGCTCACCGTTGCGCTGTTGACTTCGTAGCCACTCATCCGCTCGGCCTCGCCCAGTGCTTCGTCGATCGTGCGGGCCGGGCCACTAAGATTAACCACCATACCCTTGCGCATACCACTGTTCGGTGCTTGCCCTACGCCCACAATCGTCGGCGTGCCTGTCTCTGGATTCATATGCCCCACCACGCATCGAATCGTCGTCGTCCCGACATCTATTCCTACTGCGTATTGAGAATTTTCATGCATAGTACCATTATACAGGTTATGCTGTGTCTTGTACAATATGGGCGCAATACAAAACTCGCCGTTCATTATCTCGGCGAGTTTTGTGTATGCTGCAGTAATGGTGGCAGCAAGGGTAGCTACCAGGGCGAGGCACTACAGCTTCGTCATAATCTCCGCTCCTGTCTCAGTGATGAGGACAGTGTGTTCGAAGTGGGCGGCGAGGCTGCCGTCGCGGCTGTAAATTGTCCAGCCATCGCCAGCAGTGTCACTGTAGATAGCGCTACCACCGAGGGTAGCCATGGGCTCGATGGCAATGGTATCGCCAGGCTGGAGCAGCGGGCCGGTGCCTTTGCGGCCATAGTTGGGCACGTCGGGCGGCATGTGCATCTCGAGGCCCACACCGTGCCCCACCAGCTCACGAATAATCCCCAGGCGGCCCTTTTGCAGCACAGCTTCCACCGCTGCACCAATGTCGCCCGTCCGGACTGGCCCTTTGATCGCGTCAATGCCAGCATAGAGACTGCGCTCGGTAGTGTGGAGTAGGTGCTTAATAGCCCCGGTGGGTGCGTCATCCACCACCATAGTAAAGGCGCTATCTGTCTTCATTCCCTGGTAGGTAATGACAAGATCAAAACTAACGACATCGCCCCGCTGCAAGATATAATCGCTTGGTACGCCGTGGACGATCGCTTCGTTCGTGCTAATGCAAATCACCCCAGGGAAGTTCACCTCTGGGGTTTTGTAGGTTGGCTCAGCACCGTAGGCAGCAATCCGTTCTGCCGTAAAGGCATCGATCTGCTTCTCACTTATCCCGACATGGACAAATTGACGGATATCAGCAAAGATCTGCGCCAAGCGCTTGCCCCCTTCGCGCATCGCCTCGAGCTGCTCGGGTGTCTTGATGCCAGTAATTAGTTGGGCCATGCGTGCATTACCTCGTCATAAATCCGGTCATGCACTTCGCCCGCGGTGCCAGTCCCGTCGAGGTGGATGATCTTCACCCCAGCCTCAGCAAAGATACCAAGTACTGGGTACATCTTTTGGCGGTAGATGGCCATGCGACGCGCAATCGTCTCGGGTGTATCCTCCATTCGGCCTCGCTTGGCTAAGCGGCGCATAATTTCCTGCTCAGGCACTTCCAGCACCACGACGAGGTCAATGTTATCACCAGTGCGTGCGAGATGGTCATCGAGCCACGCAGCTTGCTCTTTCGTGCGCGGAAATCCATCAACAATAATATTTTGGTAATGCTTGCGATACGCCTCTTGCACCGCATGATCAAAGACTTGGTAGGTAAGCTTGTCACTCACGAGCTCACCAGCTTTGAGGGTAGCAATCACCGCTGAATCGGTGCTCTGGCGCAGCATCTCACCCGTCGAGAGCCACTTCCACCCCTGGCGTACTGCCAGCATCTGCCCTTGCATACTCTTACCGGCACCAGTTGGGCCAAACAAAAGAATCATCTGTGCCTCCTTGTTATTATGTGGTTATAGTTATTATTAAGAAAAATTATTGCTCTTGTCATAAAACTACGGGGCAAGGGCACGTTGCACCAGTTGAGCGATCGCCCCACCGTCAGCTCGGTTACCCACCTTGGCCTTGACAGCGCCAATCACCTGGCCCGTCATCCGCGGATTATCTGCCCCAAGCTCGGCAATCGTCTGGGTCACCACGGCTTGCAACTCCTCATCACTCAGTGGCTGTGGCAGGTAGTGCTGGAGCACTGCCATCTCGCGCTCCTCAGGCTCAGCAAGTTCAGGGCGGCCATTGGTGCGATAGATTGCTGCGGCATCACGCCGCTTCTTCACCTCACGAACGATCACCTGCTCGACGGCAGCATCGTCCAGGCCAGTCTCGCGCACGCCCTGCTTCACCTCTTCATCGAGGATAGCAGCACCAAGGTTGCGCAAGGTGTCACCAACAAAACGATCGCCGCTAAGCAAAGCGGCTTTCATTTCGTCTTTGATACGCTGCTTGAGCGTCGTCACCTAGCGGATCCCCAGGCGAACTTTGGCCATCTTGTCAGCCTTGCGCTGACGACGGGTAATCGCCTTCTTGCGGCGATCGGTCTTGCTGATCGGCTTGGCAAACCGCATCGATGCCCGTGCCTTTGCTAGCACACCGCTCTTCAACACTCGGCTGTTAAACCGACGGATGATGTTCTCATTCGCCTCGCGCTCGTCTTTTCGTGTTACTTGTACCATATCGCTCCTCATTATAGCAGATGCGACAATTTTTGCAATTATTTCTGCAAAGCGTTGTTTGGTGCCTTTCGTAGAGATGTTATCGCAGCACGGCACATACTCTCAATAGAAAGCCTTTCTCCTCTTCACCATTTTATCTAACAAAGCGAAAAAAATTGCACGCGCATGACTAAGCTTAAGCCTCCACATCAAAAAGTCAAACCCCAAGAACCCTACGAAAAAATAGTATAATTTTTGCACAAAATTGCAACAAACATGCTACACTGTTATGAATAGCTTGTGATGGGTACTGTTTGTAGCTACGTGGCGCACAGTATTGTTGTGGCTTCTCTCGCATCTCGAAAGGTATGGATGCCTCAGCCCAAATACTCGCTCTAATTATTGGGAGCCTAGAGCGAGTATTTGGTCGGAGGAAGCATAAGCGGTAGAAAGCGGAGCGCAAAAAACAGTGGTATCACACAGTCACAAGACAGTAGACCGGACAAGAGTAGTATTGTCTATACCCCAGACCCAAGGACACTACTCTAGCAAATTACGTCTTGTTTGTCAACCCCATCAGCCATGCGTGGCTCTCTTCTCTTCTACGCAGCTTATTTTCGACCAGTGTTAGTACCCTGTTACTCTACATTATGCTTCCTCCAACTTGTTCATAATTCGCTTGATACGCCGCTCATCCCCATGCGCTTTATCAGGGGTGGCGTAGACCTCGATAAGGATAATCGTGCTGGCAGCCCGAGCAGCCCGCGACGGCGGTGCACTACGAGGCAGTGCTCGCACTACCGCAAACACCAACCACACCGCCCGTCGATAGGCTGCTGTGTCGGTATCGAGGCAGAGCTGCACTACTGTATACTGAGCAGTTTGCTGTATAACGGCTGCCTTGCCGCACGCAAAGAGCTGCTGGCGAAAATCCGCCACCGTCGTCTCACTTGGCTCAGCAAAGATACGCACCAGCCGCGGCTTAACGCGCTCGATGTCAGCCGGCAATGTGGGAATACGCTGTGCCAGCGCTTGGAGGTCACTCGAAAATTCTGTTGCCTGCCTATAGATCATCATCTGACTCGATTACAGAGGTAACGTCCGTCCGATAAAACGTATCGCGGTAATCAATCGTCTGTCCATATTTCGCAATCACCCATGGCGCATCTTTGTAGGCAAGGTTACTTAGCTCGGCAGCGCTCTTGCTCCCCAGGCGCTCTAGCTCGGCATCGATATGCTTGATCTCGTTGGCACTGAGCTCGCTCAGCTCGGCGTTCTTGAGCGGAAGGAACTTGCGCTGCTTGTGGCTAAAGTGCTTCGTCTCAATGACATCCAGCTCATCATGCGCCCGCATCTCATCGACCAAAGCTTGCAAATCTGCAGCCGGCGCGGGCCCATAGGTCTCGTGCAGATACGCCAGGCCAGTAATGCTCTTGCCTGTGCGCTCGTAATAATCAAAATCGATGAAGTACAGCAGCCGATGCAGCACTGCCTCGCCTACATTGGGCCGGGCACCAATCTTCCCCAGCGTATAGAGCAGCACCTGGCGCAGCTTGGTGGTGTGGAGCCGCGGGATAGCATCGCGCGACTGAGCAGCTGTGGGCTGTGCACGCTGCGCATCATCGTGGTGGTATTCGGCTGGTGCATCGCTCACATGCAGTGCTGCATCGTCCGCCACCCGCCACGGACTGCGCTGAGCCTGCTGTGCAACAGTGTCCGTCATGGCAATGCCGCTAATCAATTCCTGCACGCCAACTTCGTAGTATTGGCTAATCTTCGTCAGCTCGCCAAGCTTTGGCTCGCGGCCACCATTCTCTAGCTTAATATACGTCGCGCGGGCAATCCCAACTGCATCGGCCACCGCCTGCTGCGAAAGCCCCGCATTGCCACGCAGTTGCCTAATACTTGCCTCAAAACTCATTGCGATTTGGTCCTTCCTGTTGCATCATGCCTCCATTGTAGCGTACTTGCCAAAGTTATACAACCATTTTGTCTAATTTTGGAACATAGTACATTTGTGCGCATAATTACAGAGGTGAAGATGTGATACAAGGGTGCGAAGTATGGGTGTATTCTGGCCGAGAGCGGCATCACCAGCACAGCACAACGTGCCTGCTGGCTTAAATTTTTCCCGTCTATATCCTCTTGTGTACGCGAAATTTGACCCCATAATCCCACGAATACGCTAGCACCAATACACACCAAACCGAAAATGTTCCGGCCAGAATATATCACAGAGTTTGTCCGCTTGCTTGGTCGCTGGCCTTCTAGAATATTTTCTTGTTTAGCGTATATTGGTGCCGACCTCTCGTTGTGTATCGTTTTGAGATTCATGTGCTACATGGAGTGAAACTACACCTCTCATCTCCTATCTTTCACAATTTTGGTACAACGCCACACCATCTGCAAATAATACAAGTAGTAAAAAACCAGCCTTTGTAGCTGGTTTTGTTCTTTGCTTTTATAGGGTTTTATGCTGCCGCAGCCTTAGCACCCTCCCATGCGCTCTTGTCTGACGAGCTCGTTACACCGACTTCATACCGATTACCCTGCCCGACAGCTGTTCGGCCGATTTCCACCACTGGTGCGGGTATATCATTCTCTTCAGACACTTCAGGCTCTTCGTTTTTCTCATCCTTTTGCTGCTCGTGCTCCGCTGCCCGCAAAGCGTGCTCAATAGGCAGCAGCAAGCGGCGCTGCTCACCCTCAGAGAGTTCATCCGACAGAGGTACATCGTTTGCAATCAATTCATCATCGTTTGGCTTAACACCCCGAGCCCTAAGCTCTTGGATATAGCTCGCCGCAAGCGCGTCGCGGTAGAGTGCACTCTCTCGGTCGGCCAGTTGCTCGCTGGCTGGCTGTAGTTTATTATCCGCATCATCACCATACCCTTGTAAGAATGGTACCAATTCCTCTGCCCGGGCAGCCTGGGCGCTCGCCAGCTTTTGGGCGTCCTTAGCAGTCATTTCCTCGGCTTTATTCAGCTGCCACCACTGAGCACTCTCTAGCAATGCAGCAGCAAGTGGCTGCAGCGCTTCTTCTAATTCTCGCGATTCTAGTGTGCTTGTCGGACGAACAGATCTTTCCATGGGACCTCCCGTGGTTATGTGGTGGATGTTCTGTTGGTATGGTTTGTTTGCCTCCTACTATAGCACAGATGATCGGGTTGGCGCAAATTGTGCTAATAATAGGCAAACAGGGCAAAGGAGTTAATCGCTATTAACCCCTGTTAATAATAAGCTCACCTAGCGATAAATGAGCGCACCTTCTCTACCGCTCACTCAGCCGATATGTCTGAGCAAAGGCAGCTGCCTCAATGATGTAGCGGTCGCCATTGACCTGGCTCTCCGCCAGCCAGCAATCTGCTTCGCCGTATTGCTGCCCGCCCCACGGCGCATCAATGACGATCTCGCGGCCAGTTGGGTTGGGCATGGCCTTGATCTGATTCTTTGGCAGATACGCGCCAGATACCACTGCACCATCCTCACCACGCAGCGGTTCATACAGGGCGGCAAAATCCGCTGCCGGGATGCTATAGCGTTCACCTTCTGGCCCAGTGATAATGGCATCGCCCACCTCGGCAATGTTCTCTGTCTCTACATACTGCTGGCCATCCGCCCGCGCGAAGCTGGTAGTCAGGGCCTGCCGCTCGGTAGCAAACTCCGGCCGCACCGCTGCGGTTGGGTCGGCAATTTTGGTGTAAGTGTCGGTAATGGCGCGAAAGTCGAGCGCGCTGGTATCGAGGTAGAGGGGTGGCACTGCGTCGGTCTCCTGGGTTAGTTCTGGTGGTAGTATAGCTGGTTTGGCATCGTGTGTCGATGCTGCGGTGCAACACTACTCATTCACCAGCTCTACATGGAGTAGCCGCCCCTCTACGCTGCGCATGCCACGCCAGTCGTTGATAGTTGGCTGGAACCAAACCGAAATAACATCGCCCAGCTGACGTACGAAGTTCGGTGGCGCGTTGAAGGCTAATAGTCGCAGCGCTGTGCCTAGCTCATCCTGCACGGTGAGCTTAATGTGCTGCCCGTCGCTACCCATGTGGCGCACCTGTGAGACAGTGCCGCGGCGCAGCTGCAAAACAGGCTCTGGGTTGCCATTGCCAAAGGGCTCAAGGCGGGCAATGTCGGCCACCAGCTGCTCCGTTACCTCTGATAAATCATCAATCACCACATCAGCCTGCGGCAAGAGGTAGTGCGTTTGGTCGGAGAGATGGAGCGAGCGGTAGTAGTCGTTCACTCGCTGGCGAAAGGCGGCAATCTGCCGTGTCTCGAGTGTCACACCAGCCGCTGCCGCATGACCACCGCCACGCAGAATGACATCATCGGCAGCGCGCACTGCCCGCTCAGCCGAAAAATCGCCAAAGCTGCGCGCACTGCCCGTTGCCGTCTCACCTCGCTCGCCAATGATAAAAACTGGCTTGTGATACGTCTCTACCAGCTTGGATGCTACAATCCCAATCACGCCATGGTTCCATCCCTGCTGGCTCACAACGAGGACAGGGTCGGTAGCATAACGCTCGGCCTGCTGGCAAGCTTCGTCGTAGATGGCCTGTTGGATGGCTTTGCGCTCGGTATTGAAGCGATCCAATTGCTGAGCCGCCTCAAGCGCCGCCAAACCATCGCGCGCCCGCAGCATATCAAGGGCATACTCAGCCGATGCCAATCGTCCTGCCGCATTCATACGCGGGCCAAGACCAAAACCGAGCGTCCGAGCGGTAATCTGGGTTGGCTGCACACCAGCCACCGCCAGCAGTGCCTTGAGGCCAGGACGGCGCTGCTTCTTCAGCACCTCGAGCCCCCAGTACACATTGGCGCGGTTCTCATGCTGTAGCGATACTATGTCGCATACTGTACCCAGCGCTACCAAGTCCAGCAGCCACTTCTCACAGCCAGCTGGCAAGCCCGGCAACACCGTCTGCAGCGCCTGGACAAGCTTGAAAGCCACGCCTGCCCCACAGAGGTCACGGAAGGGATAGTGGTGGTCGTCATATTTCGGATTAACCGTGGCGATGGCGGGTGGGCGAGTCGGTGCAATGTTGTGGTGGTCGGTCACTACGGTATCGATGCCATAGCGTTCCTTGGCATAGGCAATTTCCTCATGACAGAGGCTGCCGCAGTCCACCGTGACGATGAGCTGCGCCCCCATCGCCGCCACCTTATCTACCGCACCTTTAGTCATGCCATAACCCTCTACGAAGCGATTAGGAATAAAGGCTTCCACCGCAGCAAAGCCAAAGCTCGCAAAGGCATCAAGCAGCAGTGCCGTCGCACTAAGGCCGTCGATATCATAATCGCCATAAATCACGATTGTTTCGCGCCGTTGGTGCGCCTGCACCAAGCGATCCACCGCCGTCTGCATCTGGGAGAGCAGGAATGGATCGGGCTTCGCGTCATAATCGGGGTGTAAAAACTCCTCAGCAGCTACTCCATGCAAGCCCCGCGCCGCTAATATCTGTGCGAATAAACTCATCAGAGCTGCACAGTATCCGCCGCTTGCTGGCCCTTTTGCTGCTGCGAGGATTTGATCACCATGCTCTGCAATTCTTTGAAGAAGATATATTGTTTGTTCGTGTAATACATTTTAGTATTACCCTGTTTTTCGGCCATCAAAAAACCAGCTTTCTCGAGATTCTTAAGCTCGCGCTGGATATTGCCCGGGTCTTCTTTGATCAACTTCGCCAAGCCGCGGACATGGGTGTGGAACTCCGGATACTTAGCATAGACCACAATGATTTTGCGCCGCACCCGTGATGTAATAAACGTTTCTAACATGCTTCCCTTAGCGAATTCTCGCTTCCGTTACCTCTACTCAACTGTTGCTTTTTATTCTACACTTTTTGATGGTAATTTGGCAAGACCACCCACCAATTGATTGTGCGTTTCGTCTCTCGCAACTGCGACTCATCAACCATCCACACGACACACGTGTCTGCTTTTTATCATACCAGCTTTGGGTGAAGCGAGCAAGATTGATGTGCACGTTTTGCACGCCACCCAGATGAAGTAGCGACGGAGAGACGAGCCCCTCTGCACTCTCGCTTGCTGTCGGGTATAATAAATCCTATGCACTATTACGAAGTTGCGCCACTCAAGATTATCCGCGCCACCAGCAAGAGCTTCACCTATCACTGGCCAGAAGCATTACCGCTGGGCCAGGTGGTGCAGGTGAGCGTTGGTACGCAGCAGGTGGTGGGTGTCATCATGACGCGCACCAGAAAGCCGACATATACTACTAAGCCGCTTGATGCCGTCGTGCCGCTGCCACCGCTGCCTGCTCCCCTATTAGCAACGAGCCAGTGGCTGAGCGATTATTATGCCACACACCTCGCCACTGTGCTACAGACAGTGCTACCAGCTGGCATTGCCAAGCAGCGCCGCACGCCGCGCCGCCCTGCCAGCCCACCGCCACAGCGCCACACGCCCACCTTCTCACTCAATCTACAGCAAGAAGAGGCCGTTCGCACCATTCGCCAAGCCAGCCCTGGCACAGTACTCCTTCACGGTGTGACAGGTAGCGGCAAAACAGCAGTGTATATCGAGCTTGCACGCCACGCTTTGGCTGCAGGCCGGTCGGTGATTGTCCTCGTGCCAGAGATCGCCCTCACACCCCAGCTGGTGGCGGAGTTTCGACAACACTTTGCCGATATCATCCTCACCCATTCGCGCCAGACAGAGGCCGAGCGCCACCGTGCCTGGCTAACCGCTCTGACAAGTACACAGCCTCGGGTGGCAATTGGCCCACGTTCTGCCCTCTTCTTACCGCTGCAGCAACTGGGGTATATCATCATTGACGAAGCACACGAGGCTAGCTACAAACAAGATAAATCCCCCCGCTACTCGGCGCTGCGGGCCGCGAGTGTGCTAGCTCAGCAACATGGTGCGACCGTGGTGCAGGGGTCAGCCACACCGCTGATCAGCGAGTATTATCTGGCGCAAAAAGCCCAGCGGCCGATCGCTACCCTACCGAGCAAAGCTCGGCCTGAGGCTATCGCTCCCACCATTCAACTAGTCGACCTCACCCAGCGGCACAACCTCACCCAACACCGCTTTTTGTCAAACCAGCTTATCACCGCCATCGATACCACGCTCGCGGCGGGCCAGCAGATCCTACTTTTTCATAACCGCCGTGGCAGCGCCAATGTATCGCTCTGCACCAACTGCGGCTGGGCAGCCGAGTGCCCACACTGCTTTGTTCCCCTCACCCTCCACGCCGACCGCCACCAGCTGCAGTGCCATATCTGTGGCTACCACACCACAGTGCCAACGATGTGCCCCACCTGCCATAGCACAGATATTGTCCACCGTGGGATTGGGACGAAACTCATCGAGGCAGAGGTAGCAGCGCGCTGGCCCCAGGCGCGCATTGTTCGCTTCGATGGCGACAGCAGCCCCGCAAGCAGCCTCGAGCAGCAATATCAAGCCCTCTATGATGGCAGCGCCAATATTATCATTGGCACGCAGGTGGTAGCCAAGGGGCTCGACCTGCCGCAGCTACGCACCGTTGGGGTAGTGCAGGCTGATGCTGGCCTGGCTTTGCCCGATTACACCACCAACGAGCGCATCTTCGAGCTGCTTGCTCAAGTGGTGGGACGAGTGGGGCGCTCTGCTCACGCCACTACAGTTATCGTACAAGCGTATCAGCCGCAGCACCCAGTGATTCAGGCTGGCCTGGCTCAAGATTATACCGCGTTTTATCACCAAGCCTTGGCCGAGCGCCGCCGTGGGCAGTTCCCGCCCTTCGTCCACCTGCTTAAACTCACTTGCATATACAAGACGGAGGCAGCCGCCATCCGCAATAGTCAAGCACTCGCTCAACAGATTCGCCAGCACCACCCCGCAGTCAGCATCCTTGGCCCCACGCCCGCCTTCCACGAGCGGCTGCGCAACACCTACCGCTGGCAACTCATCATCAAAGCCACCCAACGCCGCGACCTCCTCGCTGTTATTGCCGACGTACCCACCAAACATTGGCAAGTGGATATCGACCCACAGTCGCTGCTATGATAGAGGCGCAAGAACTCCTCTTTCTTAGTGATAGCACCTCATCTCTATTTCATTCTGGTGGAATATGCAATGGACTGATAGAGAGTGGTGTTTTGATCAAATATTCTTCGTAGTAGATCAGTCGTATCATCATACCGAAAATGTTCCGGCCAGATAATATACAGAGTTCTACCGCTTAGTTGGTCGCTGGCCTCCAGATATTTTCTTGTCTGATAATACGGCTGATCTACCAAGCAGCCACCCTATTCGCTCACCCCATCCACCATCTGCTATAATAAAGCTAATGAAAAAAGACGCTATTATCACCCTACCCAACTCGCACTTGCGCCAGAAGTCGCAGCGGGTGCATGTTATTACCGACGAGACACGCCAGCTGGTGGCCGATATGACCAGCGCCAGCATCGACTGGGAAAATTCCCGCCCACACGAGATCAGTGCAGCACTGGCGGCAGTGCAGATCGATCAGCTAGAGCGAGTCGTTATTGTACGCGAAGATTTCGACGACAAAGACAACCGCACCTTCATCCCCCTCATCAACCCAGAGATCGTCAAATATGAGGGCGAGCTAATCAGTGATTACGAGGGCTGCCTCAGCGTGTCGGGTCGGATTTATGGCAAGGTGCCACGCTACAGCCGCGTCCGGGTCAAGGCGCTTGATATCAATGGCAACACCATCCGCCTCAAGGCCGACGGCTTCTTGGCGCGAGTGCTACAGCACGAGATTGACCACTGTAATGGCATTGTATTTATTGACCGCATTCGCGATGATACCAGCGCATTTTATCAGCTCGATGAGAAGGGCGAGCTCCAACCAGTTGATTATGACGAGCATATCAAGACCAATCGTATTCTTTGGGACTGAAGACTTCAGCGCTATCAGCCTCGTGCAGCTATTGGAACATGGCTTCCCCGTCCGGCTGGTTATCACTAAGCCAGACAGCCGGCGTGGGCGCGGCAAGCAACTGTGCCAACCAGCAGTCAAACAGCTTGCTCTGACGCACGACATTCCAGTGTTACAGCCCACCAAACTGCGCGATATTATCCCCGATATCCAAGCGCTCGACCAGCCTGTTGGCGTACTGGTGAGCTTTGGTAAGATTATCCCCCAAGTGGTGATCGACTGCTTTTCCCCAGGGATTATCAATCTTCACCCATCGCTTCTGCCACGCTATCGCGGCCCTTCACCGATTGAGAGCGCCATTGCCAATCGCGATACCACCACTGGCGTCAGCATTATGCAGCTCAGCGCCGCTATGGACGCCGGACCGGTCTATGCGCAGCTCACCCACCCCTTACGCGGTGACGAGCAGCAGCTCGAGCTCTACAGCACACTAGGCCAGCTTGGCAGCAAGGCACTAGTGCAACTCCTGCCACGCATCGTGAGTGGTAGCCTCCAGCCCACACCACAAGATGAGTCCAACGCAAGTTACTGCCAGCTCCTCACCAAAGCCAGCGGCATTATCAACCCCGCTCAGCACACTGCTGCAGCGGCCGAAGCAATGGTGCGCGCCTACCATCACTACCCACGGGCTCGCCTCCAGCTGGGCGAGCGGCACTATATCATCACTCAGGCACACACCGCGCTGGCGCCTGCCACCACGCTCGATCCACGCTGCAGCGACGGCACCTATCTCGTCATCGACCAGCTCATCGCCCCCAGCGGCAAAGAACTCAGCGCCGCAGCATTTTTGCGCGGGTATCGGGTGTGAATGGCGTAGATAGTAGCCTCGAATCACCAAGCTTTCAACCCTCAAGGTCTTATACTCTCTTTGCGTTAGCTCACCCTCCCCATCACTTCATCCGATGGAGTGTGAAAACCGGTCGTAATGACCGGTTTTCAGCCCAGCGCAAGAGGTCGACATCCAGCGAATGTCGACCCTTATAGTGTTCCTGAGGAGGGAGTGTGGGGAGGATGAGCGTGAGAAAAAGGTCAAGGTTTCATAATTCAGATTCTGCATAATATAACCCCTGCATCCACAGGGGTCATACGTGTTTTTACTTCGTCATTATCACTACGCAGCAAGCGCTACGTCAGGGTCGGGGTGGCCACCCTCAAGCTCGTCTGGCGTATCGCCGTCTGCTGCATCGCTGCTCTGGAAGATGCTAGCCAAGCCCTCTTGGGTAAGAAACTTCTGCGGGTCCGCCTTGGCGAGATCCACGAGGCCCTCAAAGGTCTCGCGCACGACAGTTGTGTAGTCTGGGCGGTTGTGAGTGAGCCACTTAAGCTGCGCATACTCCGCAAAGAGTGCCAGCTGGTCTACCTCCACACCACGCTGCTCTGCCGCTTTCTCGTAGGCTTCGCGCTGGCTCTGGTATATTCTATCATTCTCGTAGTCAGGCTCGTGCTCGTCGATCCACGCCGTAATGACCGCAGCGTCTTGATTCATAAACGACTCAAACTCATTCAGCTGCACCTCGCTCAAGCCATCGCTCAGCACCGTGCCAACACGCAGCTCCAGCACCTGGCGAAAGTTGTCGACAAAGCGCTGCCGCGCCTCTGGCGGCCAGTCTGCTATACCGATTTTTTGCAAAAAAGCATCGTCTAACTGAAACATGTTTTTCAATTCCTCCTGCCCCTAGTATACCAAACAATCCACCCCTCATACAATAAAAATGGCAAAATATGGTGTAATTTCCCTTAGTAGTGTTGTCTGCCTCTGTTACACCTCCTCGTCCTGGGCGATCTGCGCTATCGTGCACTCAACAGCTGGCCAGGTGAGGCAGCTGATGATACGGCTATCACGCTCGTCCGGGCGTGGCTGCCGCGGATACTCACCAAAGAGAATGGTATGCACAATGCGGCGCATCGCAGGGGCTGGGCATTCGTTATTCATCGCGAGAATGGTATTGAGATGCTTTGCGTGGTCGTCAATCAGCACATTCGCACCAATACGACTGCAACCCTCATCAATACTCACACTGCATCGCTCAGCTCATCAGCCTTCTTGGCTAGGTCGCCAAGGATGAGTGTGCGCTCGTCGCTCAGGATCTCGTCGAGGTGGGCAACCCGCTGCGACAGCCAGGCAAATAGCGCTGCGCTATCGTCCGTCTCTTGGCGGCGCACCAGCTCATCGAGGTCATTATCCGACAAGCGGCCAATAACCTCCAGCCCCACCCGCTCATAGAGCGTGTTATTCACCTCCTGCAGCAGCGCTGCCGAGTCGCGCGTTGTAATCCCAAGGCGATCGAGGTCGTGTTGGGTGATGAGAGGGGCAGCTTGGGGGTGAGTGGTCGGCATAGAATCCTTTTCTTGTATACCGTACGCTCGATAGCGTACCGATCTTTATGTGTTAACTTTTTATACTTTTAAGCACTACTGTATGCTTAGGCTGCACGATGCTCTAACCGACGGCGAAGCTCGTCATTATGCTTCACTGCTATTAGTAGGTTCTGTTTTGTCGCTATTGCTATTTGATAGATTTGAAGGTGTCTATCGGGGAACTTCTTATTCGCTTCTTCTACAAAATGCTTAACTTCTTTCCAGGCATCAGCTTTTTTATTCGTCGCTTCTTCTTGCGTTTGCGCCTGTGTAATATTCATACCAAGCTCTGCTATATGGTTACGAAAATCGACGCTAAATAAATCGAACTCTGATGGTTTTGGCTTCTCTCTGTCTGGAATGCCTGCAGCACGCTTAAGGTCAATTACTTCAGCTACTTTAGAGTCAGGTGCAGGTTGAGTTTCTTGTGGTGTGGCTGCTTGAGTTTGTGACTGCTCGTGCGATGGTGTGTTTGACATGCTTTCGGAGTGATTTTCTGAGGATGTCTTGGGCGACTCTAACTCTCCAGATCCCCAATCTTCCGAATCTAGCCAGGCTATCATACGCTCCTTAGTTCGCGTAGCTTTCTCACCGATAGCCTGCTTGATCTTTTGCATACGCTCCTTCCAGCCTGTTTTTTTCTCTTCCACGGCTTGGGCCGCCTCAACAGCGGCTGTACGGTTCGCAGCACTGTCACTTTGTTCGTGAGAGGAATTGCTATTCTGTGACTCTGCAGACTCCACTTTTGGCACTGCTGCTGGAACAGGTTCACTTTGCGCAAAGTCCCCACGCGCACTTCGCCGCGCAAACTCATACACCTCGGGATGAGCGACGCGCTTCGCATATGTTGCCTCGATCGCATCGAGCATGCTAATGCGTGTTTCGTCATCACCAGCCATCGCAACAATACCGTCGTAAGCTTGGTCTCTAATCGCCTTCGCATCATCATCAGTCTCGGCGTGGACAATGTTGCGCAGCGCACTGTTTCTCGCCTCGATAAGTGCTGCTTTTTGCTCTTTACGTGCAGTATCCTCTGCAGCAGTGCGCAAATCAGCTTCTGTTGGTGCAGGTGCTGGTGGAACAATATTATAGACAGCACCTTTTGGCGCCTCTCCATTTGGCATACTTACTATGTGACTAGCACCGTTGTCCTGGGTCTCAACAGGGGCAGCTTCTCCAATAACTTGCTGCGTCTTTTCTGTACCTTCTGGCAAGTGCTCTACTCGAGCCTCGACCACAGCGGCATTATACTCAACTGCCTTTTCGTATGCACCACGCATCACAGAATCAACAATCTGCCTACCAAGCAACCTTGCTGTAGCGCGTGGACCCGCCTCCTTGCCTGTACCTTGCGCCAATTCTTGTCTTTTCGTCTTTGTCACTTCTTGACGTGCTGCAAGTGTTTTGCCTAGTCGATCGATCTGACGCTCCGGGAACGATCGTCCATCATTCACATTGATCTTATCCTGAGCCTCCACTGCTTCTTTATACGCACGAGGAACTTCCTTCAATGCCTCAAAAGCACCCTTCAGGCCCGCCAATCGTCTTGACCCAGGATATGTTTGTGACTCATTCGAGGTTACTGTGCTTGTTCCTGGTACTTCACGTCCTTTTATCATACTACCCGTCCTAATTTCTTTCCTTATATATTCTGCCCACATCCTACCACAACAGAGGTAATGTGTCAATAAGCGAAGCACCCCAATCCCAAAAACTCGCCATCACCACGGCGAGTTTTGTATACCATTGGCAAAAACCGACAAAACAGAGTTACCACTCAATATAAATATACTAAGATTCTACAGGACAAAGCACC
The DNA here is from genome assembly GCA_938018005.1 of uncultured Candidatus Saccharibacteria bacterium. Lineage (GTDB taxonomy): Bacteria > Patescibacteriota > Saccharimonadia > Saccharimonadales > Saccharimonadaceae > Saccharimonas. The sequence continues at coordinate 273,094 of CALIJG010000020.1, forward strand.
GCCAAGCCCACTACTGCAGCGTGCGCTTCACCAACTCGCGAGTGAAGAACTCGAGGGTGTCGCCAATCTCGAGCTGGAGCTTCTTGCTGGTCGTGAGGTTAAGGCCACAGAGCTCACCCTCAAAGACTTCCTTGGCTTCTTGCTGCTGGCGCTGCACGCTGGCTACTGTGACTTCGGCAATTTGCTCCTCGCCGCGCATCACACGGGCCAGTAGCCCTGCCGTCACCTTACCCTTTGTCACTTGCCCACCGGCGATGACCGCATCGCGCATCGTCCGGAAAACACCCTTAATCTCTAGCTGGCCAATTTCCGTCTCCACCACCTCTGGTGCGAGCATTGCTTCCATGCTGTGACGTGCGTCATCAAGTAGCTCATAGATCACTTGGTAGCGGCGCACCGTCACTTTGTCACGCATTGCCAGGCGCTTGACAGCTGGCGGCAGGTCGACGTTAAAGCCATAGATAATTGCATTACTACTACCAGCCAGGCGCACATCACTCTCAGTAATGTTGCCCACGCCATGGCCAATAATTCGCAGCGTGATCGCCCCACCCGTCTCCACCAGGCGCAAGCTATCCATCACTGAGGTAAGTGACCCCTGTACATCGGCCTTGACGATGACGTCGAATTCCTGAGCATCGTGTTTCTGCGTCATAAGCTTGAGTAAGTCAGCACCAGTCACATTGGTGGTGGCGGCATTACGTGCTTGGTCGAGCTTAGCCTTCTGCACTGCCAGGCGAGCTTCTTTCTCGTTTTTGACTACTGTGAAGATATCACCAAACTGTGGCAATTCCTTAAAGCCCGTCACCGTCACTGGCGTAGCGGGCGTGGCTGCCTTGATAGCCGCGCCAGTGTAATCGAGCAAAGTACGCACCTTGCCATAGGCCTGCCCTGCCACGAGGAAATGCCCTGGCGCCAAGCGGCCCTGCTCGATGAGCAAGTTCACCACCGAGCCGCGACCCTTCTCCATATGCGCCTCAATAACGAGCCCCTCGGCTGGCACATCCGTATCGGCGCGGAGTTCTTCCATATCGGCCACGAGCAGGATGGTATCGAGTAATTTATCAATATTCTGGCCAGTCTTAGCGCTAATCGGCACCATAATGGTATCGCCACCCCACTCCTCAGGGTTGAGGTGGTGCTCGCTCGCAAGCTGAGCTTTGACCATATCAGGGTTGGCGGTGTCTTTGTCGATCTTGTTGATGGCAACGATAATCTTGGCATTGGCATCGCGCGCAAAACGGATTGCCTCCACCGTCTGCGGCTTGACGCCGTCGTCGGCCGCCACAACGATCACCACCACATCGGTCAGTGCTGCACCGTGCTGGCGTAGCGCCGCAAAGGCCTCGTGGCCAGGAGTGTCGAGTAACGTCATCGTGCGGCCACCCTTTTGGGCTTGGTAGGCACTAATGTGCTGGGTAATACCACCAGCCTCACCAGCAACTGTCTTCATCTTGAGGATGGTGTCGAGCAGCGTTGTCTTGCCGTGGTCAACATGCCCCATCACCGCCACAATTGGCGGGCGTGGTACAGCATTGCTCGACGGTTTATGCAGATGCTGCACAGTATGCTGCTCGGCGGCTTTGCGCTGCAGCGTCACTGCCAGGCCAAGCTCCTCTACAATAATCTCAGCGATCTCAAAATCAATCCGCTGATTGATCGTCACGGTAAAGCCATTCTTGAAGAGCTCGCCAATCAGCTTTGTGACCGGCAGATTCAGGGTTTGGGCCAGCTCACCAACAGTGATCGAATCGGCAATGACCAACACTTTTTCAGACTGACTCATATACACACTCCTTTCTGCCGGCCACAGCCGGTCATCTCTTGTAATTTACTGGTTATTTTTTCTTTTCAGCGAGGCTTAGGCTCACTTTGTGCGCATCTTTGTCGATGTCGAGAATGACAAAGCTCTTGCGCTCATTGAGGGTAAAGACCTTCTCTGGGTCGGCACCACCGCTACCCAGCTCGCTCACGTGCACCAGCGCTTCAACTGCTGGGCTAATCTGGACAAAGGCACCATATGGGGTAATGCGCGTGACTGTACCCTCGATGGTCTGGCCCTTGGTGAATTGATCCACCTCATCAAGCCATGGATCCTTGGTGAGCTGCTTCATACTTAGGCTTAGGCGATCTTTGTCGATGCTGATAATCTTCGCCTCAACGCTCTGGCCCACCTTCACATAGTCGGCTGGGTTGTTGACGCGCTCCCAACTAATCTCTGAGATGTGGATGAGCCCCTCAATCCCTTCGACATTCACAAAGACACCAAAGTCCACCACACCAGTCACGACACCCTTGACGGTGTCGCCAACCTTGAGCTTCTCAAAGTGAGCCGCCAGGCCATCCTTGATGGCTTCCTTCTCGCTAAAGATCAGCTTGTTGGCCTTGCGGTCACAGTCGAGGATGCGCACCTTGAGCGTCTGGCCCACCAGAGTGTTGAGCCGTGCCAAGATCTCATCCTTATCGGCACCACCCACCCGTGGGTAGTGCTCGGCCGACAGTTGCGACACTGGCAAAAAGCCTCGCACGCCTTCGTACTCAACCAGCATACCACCGCGGTTAGCGTCGTATGGCGCTACCTCGATGATCTCGCCAGCATCCAGCTTAGCCATTGCTTCTTCCCAGCCACGGTCCTTGGCTGCTTTGCGCAGGCTCAGCAGGCTATAGCCATTCTCCAGCTCGCTATCTACCACACTGGCTGTTACTTCATCACCAACTGCTAGCGTCTTAGCCGGGCCAATCTCGCGCCGTGGCACATAGCCAACCCCCTGTGGGCCTAGGTCTACTAATACATCTCGTTTGCGCACCGATAATACGCGGCCAGTTACGACCTCGCCGGTTACTAGTTGCTTGACGCCGTCGCCAGCGAGCAAATCATCCATTGTTAAGGCTTGTGTTGCCATAAGTCTTGGTACAGACTCCTCTTATTAATTATATTATGAGACACGTCGCCATATCGCGACGCACCATTCCTCTGTATTATACACAAAGTCGCTTCGAGCGTCAAAACCCATGCATTGAGGTCTCATCTCTATGAATAGTTGGCTTAAGCGGATAATTGGCACAGCCAATCCATCACTCTAAAAAATGTTCTGGCCCGATGAATCACAGAGCCTACTCGCTCTCACAATCGCTGACCTTCAGATATTTTCTTGTGAGATGGTACTCAAAACTATTACACCGTCATATACACAACGATGACATAATCACAACAGGTATATTGCCCCTTTACAAAGCAACTACCCCTGCATCACACAGGGGTAGGCATAGCATTGTCAATGAAACAATGGATATGTTGTATGTTTTACAGCGCAGGTGTGCGTGATTTGCGATAGGCCAGTGCTACGCCAGCTAGGCTACTCACCGCCACAACGGCTGCCAGGCTCTCGGCCGGGCCAGTTTGCGGCAAGGCGCTCACCTGCTGGGTAGATTGAGTTTGCGAAGGAGTGCTGGAGCTAGTCGAAGGCGTTGCAGCAGGCGTGCTTGAGCTTTGAGACTGAGTAGACTGAGTAGATTGGCTTTGCGCAGTGGTGCTCGATGCGCCGCTGGTTGCAGTCGACGTGGTGTTTTTCTTGTCTTGTGACTGAGTTTCTTTCGTCTCTTTGCTCTTGCTGGTCTCTGTTGATTTGCTGTTAAGGCTATCGACCAGCTTGTCGTTGGCGCTCTTGCTGCTCTGCGTTGATTCCTTTTTCTTGGCGTCGGTAGCAGTGGTGCTTGCCACTTGTCGAGCACTGCTATTGTGACTATTCTTGACGATTAATACCCCGCCAACCAGTGCGAGTGTCAGCACTGTCCCGACGACGACGTATCCGATAATTGATCCTTGCTGCTTCATTGCCAAACCTTCGTTTACGTTACTCTTTCTATTATACCGTAATCGATCGCAAAACGCAACGCACGCGCTCTACTAATCATACGTCTCGCTCTGCCTCTCTGGAGCTCACCATACATCGATACTTCGCACCGCCCACTAGGCATTGTAAGCAGGCTGTGCTACACTGATCTTGACACGTACAATACACAAACAAATCATAATCTCCACCTCTGTCAAATCATGCGAAGTATCTATTGTTTCGCTAGCTGATTCGCATGCCGATAGACGTGGCTATACCAACCACACATGCCACTCGATCAGCTTATCTCTCACCTCACCCAGCACGCTCGCACATCAGGCATTGCGCCACTCACCTTTCGCCCAGGTAGCCATTTTCATTGGCACTACCCAAGCCGCACGGTTTATTACGATCCACACGACGCCCAGGCCACTGCCTACCTCCTCCACGAGTATGGCCATGCGCTCCTTGGGCACTGCGGCTATGCGCGCGATGTGCAGCTCGTTGCAATGGAGCGTGCTGCATGGAGCACTGGCTGCCGTGTTGGCGCTGGCTGGCAGCTGACGGTCGATGATGATCTTATTGAGTCCTCCCTCGACACCTACCGCGACTGGCTCCATGCCCGCTCGCGCTGCCCGCACTGCAGCGCAACTGGCCTGCAGCGCAGCGACGGCACATACACCTGCCTCGCCTGCTTCACCCACTGGCACGCCAACAGCGCCACTACTTGCCAACTTCGACGTTATGTTGTAAAAAGCACTATGGCTTCGCCTCACGCTTGATTATCGCAATAATTCTCCCCATTCCAAAAAAAGACCCTCCTAATCATCACCTCCGCGCCAGCAGGCAGAGCAGCTCCACAGTAGATTGCCCCAAACCACAAAAAGCTTCAAACCTCACACGCCAAACCTACCACATCAAAACACCTCCCGCATGCATGGGAGGTGTTGTTGTATAAGGCTCACGCGTACCCTTAGGCAGCGAGCGCAACGTCCGCTTGTGGAGCAGCCGCGGCAGCATCGTCGGCCTTTTTGGTGCGGCGAGAGATCCGGCCGCCCTTGGCGCCAGCCACACGAGCGAGTTGTGGGTTGGCCGCAAAGCCGCCGGTGCGACCATTCTTACCGCCCTTGGCGCCAATCTTGGCGTAGAAGTTAGGGTCTTTAGAGATGTTTTTTTGCGCAGCCTTCAGGCCGCCAGCTTTTGTTCCCGCCATAGGGTTACTCCTTATTTATATATTTACCAGAGGTACGTTGCCAGTATAGGCTAGCAAATCCTCGCTACATACCATATATGATATGTATCATGATTTAAATATAGCATACTGTATATGTTTTGTCAACGTTTACATGAGCATTTTCAGATTGCATTATTGGTATTGCATTTAAGACGCCTATGCTATATACTAAGTACTAGCTTTGGTTTGGGTCGTTTCCACCAAGGTCCACCACAACAATTCTCGTTTGCTGCGAGATTCGAGAATGAAAAAATAACCCTGCGCATACAGGGTTATTTTTGATATTGAAAACGCTTTGCTATTTGTTGGGGTTTAGAACCAACTATACCCGCCGCTTTGGACTGCTCGACGACCAATACCATTTCGAGGGTGCGGTCGTTCGCCGCTATGGCGCTGTTGGAGGGCCTCATGCCCTTTTACAAGTTGTGGGTATAGTACATTCATGACGTTCTTCGCACCAGGTGACGCATCATCTTGAATCATACCCATCTTACTCCCAACACCTCCTTCCGTACCAACACCAAAGACACCTACTTTCTCTGGCACAATGCTCAGCGCAGCATGGTGGTGCTGTGGGTCTGCGAGAGAGATATACGGCTCTCCAAGCGTAATAAACTGTGCATCGGGCAGATGAGTCATATCAACTATATGGGTTTTTATCGCATTGCTCACCATCCTCTGAGCAACTGGCTGGCCATTCTCATCTGAAGTACAGGGGTAAAGCAAGCCAATACCGCGCTCATGGCTAATCGTCAGCGCCGCTCCAGTCTCTGGTGCGTAGAGCGTGTAGAGCACATCACTGCCATCTTGTGGCAACAGTCGGGCTTCTCGCTCTATATCAATTTGCATTCCATCTGGGCCAGTAACAAGCGCCTCTTGGCCATATGGGTTACTACCAGCCGGCACAGCAAATGTTCTTTGCTGCCGAGTGATCTTCTTGTCGTAATACAATAGATCGCCCGCCGAATGAATTGGTGGCTCACCATAGCGGTAGTTGATTGATGGTGGTCGTTGCTCTGTCATAAGAACACTCCTTTTTGGTTATGGTTATCACATCGTCACTGCATTGCTATCAAGATACGAATTACCCACCCGCGGCGGCACTCCACTCGCCCAAGCAACTCCAAATCGCAGAGCAAGCACCCCTCTCTAGCGATTATACAATAGAATGGTACATTTGTACGAAAAACGTTCTGAATTTTATAGAAAATGCACCTACTTTAGCAATTTGTACAGCAAAAAACCAGCCTCATCTCTGTGATAGGCTGGTTTGTGCTCATTTCAATTAAAATAACGCTATTCCTGCTCGACTTCTTCTGCTAACTTCAGTGCCTCAAGCCCTTCTAGCGTCCAGCCAATGTAACCAAGCGTTCGTGCCGCTTCTTCTGTCTTGCCACCCTCATAGCTCTGACTGGCTTGCTCCATCAAGTATTCCGGGTCACGCTTCGCATTGTATTCGCGAAGAGCTTCTGGCGTTCGTGGGTATGATTCGGCGTGTTTGACTGGCATGTTGCTTCTCCTTGTTTTTTGTTACTTAGACACTCCATATAATACTCTCTCTCTCTCTGGATTTTGCAAGCAAGTAGCAAACTTCGCACCTATAACTACTGTCGAATCCGTTACTTCCCAACCTCTGTTACATATCACCGACAAAAGACACCAGCATGTTGATGAAAGTGGTGACACGTAGCCAAAGCCTCGCCTGAGGTATATCAGTATCACATTTCAGCGAGTCATACTGGCAAGGATCAAGCTATTAATAAAAATCATCTCCAAAGATAAAAGCCACCCTATTCGGATGGCTCTTATATAATTCGGCACCGTGCTAGTTTCCCACTAAAAGCAGTATAATCGCCGCTGGGGAGCTTAACTTCTGTGTTCGGAATGGGAACAGGTGTTTCCTCCTCGCCATGGGCACCGAAGTGGGGGTTTAGACGCTTGGTTCCGATATATTTCCTCGGTGGGCCAAACCCCTGCTTCGATGTCCATCTGCACGGTATAGTAATGTACGTGTCAACGATTGACAGTGGTGATATACACCAATCACTAGTTAAGTCTACCTCATCCACGCTACTAATGCAAGCATTAGCGTCGTAGACAAGGACATAAAAAGGCAATGGGGCGATTAGTATGCTTCGGCTCCATGCATTACTGCACTTCCACCTTGCACCTATCAACGTGATCGTCTTTCACGGCCCTCATAGGGAAATCTAATCTTGAGGTCAGTTTCGCGCTTAATATGCTTTCAGCGCTTATCTGGTCCGCACATAGCTACCGGACAATGCAGCAGGTGGCCACAATCCGTACACCAGAGGTGCGTCCACCCCGGTCCTCTCGTACTAGGGGCAGATCCTCTCAAATTTCCTAACGTCCATACCGGATATAAACCGAACTGTCTCACGACGTTCTGAACCCAGCTCGCGTACCACTT
>CALIJG010000021.1 GCA_938018005.1 uncultured Candidatus Saccharibacteria bacterium
ACCTTGCCTTTGATGGTCTCCCACAGCTGCTGGTTGACTGCCTGCTGAGCAGTCCGAATCAGCAGCACCTGCGAGTCGATCTGCTGCCGCACCTGCGTTACCTCCAGCGAGCGCTGCGCCAGCGCCATACCTTGGTTCATAATCATAAAAGCCCCCACAATCACCATACTAAACAGCACGAAGGCAAACATCACCTCAATGATCGTATCACCCCGCTCGTGGCGACGCCCTAGCATTGGCCTATTCCTCCACCGATCAGCTTCACACTACTGGCCGAGCTGCCACCTCGGGCGATCACCGCTCCACTAATGCCAGTAAAGACCAATCCATCGGGGTCGATACAGAGGTTGGTGTCGCCTTTTTGGGCGTCATTATCAGGCGAGAGAACGGTCATGGGATTGTCTGTGTTGCCAATGTAGGTCTTGATGGCACCACTGGAGGGCGAGCGCACGATCAAATACGAGTGGCGTGCACCCTGCCGCAGCGCCGTCTCCCACGCTAGTTCGTAGGTAGTTGTCTGGCTGGCGGTGTCTGACAGGACAAGCCCCGAGTGAGTTAGCGCCTCATAATCCGTTGCTGCAGCTGAGCCATCGCGCGTGGCATAGATTGTTCGCGCGATGAGGCTTCGGCCATCACGGCCAGTGGTAATGAACCGCCCAATAATAGTGCACTCGCTCGTGCCCGGCACCTGCGGAGTAATACTCTGGCTAATGCCGCTGGTGCTACAGCCAAGGTTGCGGTCGTGATCATTCTGGACATTCACCACCCGGTCATACTCCCCCTGGAAGAAACTCACCAGCGAATGGGTGGCATCGCGGTAGCGCTGGGCATTGACCGTCGCGCCCACACCCACCATAATCCCGGCTGCCATTGCCCCACTCACCGCCAAAAACAGCATCATCTCAATAATGGTGAACCCTGGCTTCACTGGCATACTCATAACCTCTCTAGTATAGCACAAGCAGCATTAGCAGCACAGGGCGATGGGGCGATTCTACAGCCCCAGCGGCAATGCCACCAGCGCGCGCAAGATATGCCCACCAAACAAGAGTGAAATAACGCAGCCAATGATAAGCAGCGGCCCAAATGGCACCTGCGAGCGCGTATTGAGCTGGCCACGCACCAGGCCCGGTAGGACGATGATACAACCCAGCATGTTGGAGAAAAACAGTGTCATAAAGGCCAATCGCCAATCACCCAATAGCAGTGCCAAGCCCACGCAGAGCTTCACATCACCAAAGCCAATCCACGCTCCGCGCGAGATAGCATACAGCCCACCATACAACCCCGCCAGTAGCGCCACCGCCCCCGTGAGCGATACAAGATCAACATCATGCAGCGTCGTCATCCGCACCAGCACGAAGAGTGCGCCCAGTGCCATCAAGCCATAGTTAAGCGGGTCAGGCAGGAGCTGCCACTTGGCGTCATACGCCGCGAGGATCATCAGCACCAAGGCCACCACCACCCACACAGCAAAGAGTAAGCTACTGGCTGGCAATGCCCATGGCCATACCAGATACGACAATGCCAAGCCAACTCCCAACACCAGCTCCATCACCAGCTCGAACCAGCCAATGAAGCGCTGACAATAGCGGCAGCGCCCACCAGTCGACAGCCAGCTCACTACGGGGAGTAGATCATACCACGCCAGCACATGCCCACACTGCAGGCAGCGCGAGCGGTCGTCTCGCAGTGTGCCTTGCAAGAGGACGCGTAGTTGACGCCATTCGTATTTGTCGTAGGGGTGGCCGGTTTGCTTATCAGTCCGCAGTTGCCGCGCACGCACCCGCCACACTTGCGCGCCCGCAAAGCTACCCAGCACTACACCCAGAAGGAGCAGTGCGCCTGCTATCAAGATCGTCATACCTCACTAGTATAGCAAAGATATGCAAGAACGTGCTACATCATCATGCTCTATCGAAGGCCAGTGCAGATACAAGCCAAACCTTCCTCACTATGTAGTGAATTACTGAGCCATACTTGTGACGAAAATGTTCCGGCCAGATAAAACCAAGAGCTTTTCCGCCTGTTTGGTTGCTGACCTTCTAGAATATTTTCTTACACAAGCACAGCTCAGTAATTCGTGTACTCCATACATAAAAAGAGGCTGGCACCCTTTGGTACCAGCCATCTTCTTGTGTGTCTTTTGCCCCTACTACGACTCGAGGCAGTATGCCACGCCGTTGCCGCCTGCTTCGAGCTTAGTGACCACGACGAATTGCTTCGATGTGCCCTTCTTGAGAGTAGCACCGTCAGAGTTGGTGGCGTCGCAGCGCACACCCTTGACGACGATCGCGCTCTCGGTAGTAGGTGTTACGGTACCATTGCCCGCATTGTCTTGGACGGTGATACTCTCTTTGTCAAGGTTCGAGAGATCGCCCAGATAACCCTTGAGGCCCTTGCTGTCGGGGAACTTCCCACGGTTGTTTGATGTATATTGCGTCACGGCAGCAGCGATGTTTTGCACATCATTCTTGCGTGCTGTGTCGCGCTGACCCCGCTGCAGGGCAGGCAGTGCTACAAAGACCATCAAGAATATCAAGGCGGCAATCGCCAGCACCAGCATCACCTCGATGATGGTAAACCCTTCTTGCTTCGCTTGGTGTTGTTTCATACTTCTCCTTTGTACCAATGTACGAATATGCTTACGTTACTGCTATCATAGCGTAGAATAGCAACGTTGTCTAGGTTTTGTTCGCACGAGATGATGAACCTATATAGAGAGGTGCAAAGCTGCGCTATGTTGCCGATATTTTGGGTATGATTGCTATCCCCTATTTCTGTGGGACATCAATGTATTCTTGCACTTTGCCGTCGCTTTTTAGCTGCGCGACTTGCTTGGTAAGCTCAGTGAGGGGGATATAGAGGTAGGTGAAACGGATTTTGCTATCGTTCTTCTCGTTTACTTTGACGAAGTAGTAGCCACTGTCGGTCGTGCTCTTGATAGCACTAGAGGGTTTGCCAGGCTCGAGCTTGGCGATCTCACTTACCGCGAGACCGTTGTAACTACTGGCGAGATTGATCAGGCCAGAATCCCCCACCTGCGGTTTGCTGCGGCCACTGCCACCAAGCTGGGTCGCTATTTTGGCAAACTCACCATTGCTGCTCGCCACTAGCCCCGCAGCTTTGCGCTGCAACTCATCGGCCGTTTTATCAATCGCAAAGGCTACTCGGGCCCGCACAATGCTACGCCGTACCGCTTGGCGATAATCCGATGGCGACCAGTTATACATCATGCGCGACGATGCATCATACGTTTCTTGGCTAATCTTGCCATTAGCGGTGTTGCGCTGCTGCTCGATAACGGTATCAATGTCTTGATCGCTCACCGTGATGTTGTACTGGCGTGCCAGCTTGGCGGCGTAGGTATCAACCAGCGCTCGGTTGAGCGACTCGCGCTTGATGTGTTTGAGCTGCTCGCGGCCATCATCACTGTCGATGCGGATCTCATCGTACTTGCCTAGATAATACTTAGATCCCCGATACTGCACGAGGTAGTCGCTATAGCGCACGAGCTCACCATCAATACTGGCTACTGGCACAGGAAAGATCTGCGTCATACGGTAGAGGAGGTTGTTGGAACTCTGGGCAATGTAGAGCTGCTGCCACGCCACTGCCGCCAGCAGTAAGGCTGCTACCAGCGCCACAATGATTGTGTTGATAATCACCCGTCGGCGTGACGTCTGGATAGGGTACTTGAACTTGCGCCCACCAGCCAATATCTCTTCACGGTGTGCTGCCACCGTCTCATTGGTGATACGCTCGAACTTCTTGGGAGTATTGGGATTTGCTGCACTGGCCTCTGTTTTGGTGGGCTTGGCTTTCGCAGACTTACCCTCCTTCTTACTCCCCTGCTTCGGCTTGAGCGCTGTGAGGCGATCTTTCAGGCCAGTGGCTGAGGCGGTTGATGCGGCCTGGGTGCCATAACGGCTACGTTTGGGTTTTTTGCTTGGTAATTTCATGGTGATACTCCTGCTGCTTGTGCTGCACGCTCCGCCTCGCTGACGGCATCTTGCAGCTGATTGTAGATCTGCTCGGGATGATCGACATTGCGGATGATGAGATCGCCCACAAATGTTTGGATCACAATCGTACCAAAATGAAACACCTCACCCGAGAATCCTGGTATATTATAGCTGATATTTTGAATTTTTGCCAAGCTCAGCTCCACCACATCGGTACCAAAAAATCCTTTTTGCGTCACCTGGCGGATGCGCTGGTCGGTCACAATATAGTAGGTGTAGCGCCACATTAAAAAATGATAGCAAAAGCCAATAGACCCCAAGACGAGCCCCACCACTGGCAAGAGAAATAGCTCCAATGTGTCTTGCCAAATCAGTGGTGGAATCGCCCCCACCACCAGCGGCAGCAGCAGCATATAAAACCCCTTACGCATGGCAATAATATGCCGCCGAAAGACAAACAGCAGCTCCTCGCCCTCGCGCTGCCCATTAAATGCCTTGGTCTGTGCCATTATGCCCTGCCTTTTTGTGTAATGATTGTTATGCTTTTCTTGCTGTCTATTGTAGCACGAACTCACCTCCACTTGGGTGCCAAACCTAGCTGCCGGCTGCTATAGGGCGCTCGCTGGACAAGAAAATATCTGGAGGCCAGCGACTAAGCAAGCGGACAAGCTCTGGATATATTCTGGCCGGAACATTTTCGGTCTAGTGAGCGCCCTATAGCAGCAGTATCCTTGCTACATATCACGCTCACCCTCCCCACACTCCATCGGATGAAGTGATGGGAGTAGAGCAAACGCAAAAGAAGCAAAAGCTTCAATTATTCACCCCCCTTGACACTACCCCACAATCCCCGCGTATAATAAAAACCATGACAATACTACGGAGTATTTGCCTATGGTGACGGCAGGGCGATTTATCCACAAGCGCCGCACCACTGCTGGTGCCGGAGCGCCACCAGTGCCACCGCCGCACCACCCACCAGCTGCGCCACCGGTGCCAAAAATGCCAGCACCACCGGCCGTGAGCCCCACCGAGCCAATCGCACCACCCGACTGGCAGCGCCGCCTTGGCCATGGCATCGTGCGAGCGCTCTGCATGCTTGCGGCGGGAGCGCTTGGTTGGCTCTGCTACCTCTGTTGGACGAGTGGTGGCACGCGCACCATGCCAGCCGACTTTATGGCTTGGGTCGTCTCATTCGCCCTCTTCTCCTCCGCCATCATGTTCGTCGGCGCTGCCTGCAGCCGCTGGGAAGATATGTCCGACTGGGTGCGATGGGCAGCTGAGGCAGTTGGCGGGTTTGGGAGACAATAAAAAGCCCCACGTTTCTTCGCTTCGTCGCTTCTACGCTTACCATCACAAGATACCCAAGCAAAACAAAAAACTCGCCGTTACCTTGGCGAGTTTTTGCTATAACAAACTAGCACACTCTAGCACGCCATAATATTGCACGACTAATTTATATAAATCTTGGTACCCCGGATAGGAGTCGAACCTACAACCTTCTCCTTAGGACGGAGCCGCTCTATCCAGTTGAGCTACCAGGGCATGGGTATAGTATAGTATAGCATGCTCGTTACGCTGAAGTGAACTGTGCTAGGCAATGAAAAGCCGAGGCATGGACACGTATCCAACCCCGACTATGGTGCACTCTTATACTATCATAAATGGCTATAGAGAATCAGACTTTCTCTTATGGGATCGTCACAAGATTCAAGAATCAAGAATCAAGCATAATTCAATAGTCAATGCAGCTTCACTACCTCTCACGCTCACCCTCCCAACTCCCTCCTCCGGAACACTATAAGGGTCGACATTCGCTGGATGTCGACCTCTTGACGCCAGGGCTGAAAACCGGTCATTACGACCGGTTTTCACACTCCATCGGATGAAGTGTGGGGAGAGCTAGCTAACGTGGAGGAGGCAAAATTTCGATATTCTGGCTGCAAGCACTACGTCAGCTGCCCCACCAAGCTATATATCGGGAAGAGAATGGCCGCCACCATGCCGCCAGCCACGATGGCGAGGACGACCATCAGCACGGGCTCGATGGCAGTGGAGATGTTGCGGATCTCTTCGTCTAGCTCGTCTTCGTAGACCTGGGCGGTCTTGCCCATCATTTCGTCGATCTTGCCCGATTGCTCACCAATCTTGATCATCTGCGGCACCATTGGCAAGATGTAATCCTCACGACTCAGTGAGACAGACAGCGCTCGCCCACCCTTGACCTTCTCGGCAGTCCGGCGGATGGAAGCCTCGATAATCGTATTATTGACCCCTGTCGCGGTAATGTCGAGCATGTCGAGCATCGGCACACCAGTGGCAAGCAGTGTCTGGCCGGTGCGAGTAAAGCGCGCCATATAGAGCTTGCGAAACATACTGCCAACGAAGGGCATGTTGAGCTTGAGCGTGTCGAAGGTGCGCGTGCCGGGGCCTGTCTTGGCGTATTGGCGGGTGAAGTAGATAGCACCCACCAGCAAAATCAGCTCCGCCCACCAGAAGCTTGCAGTAAACTTCGCCACGGCGATCAGCGCCGCAGTGAGGAATGGCAGCGTCTTGTGCATGTCGCTATATAGCTTCTCCACCTGTGGCACCACCACAAGCAGCATAAAGAGCATCACGCCCATAATCACCGCCAAGACGATGGCTGGATACGTCATAGCACCGCGAATCTTGCTCACCATGGCGGCATCCTTTTCCTGCTGGGAGGCAACCCGCTTGAGCGCTTGGTCGAGCGTACCAGAGGCCTCACCAGCGGTCACGAGTGAGAGGTAGATTTTGTCGAAGATCTCGGGGTGTTTGCCAAAGGAGTCCGATAGCTGCCGACCACCCTCAACATCGGCAATGATTTCTTGGATAATCTCTTGCAGCTTCTTGTTCTCCGTCTGCTCAAGCACCGTACGGAGGCTCTGCGACAGAGGTAGCCCCGCACCGATTAGTGTTGCGAGCTGACGAGTAAAGACCACTTTGTCTTTGGTTGTCACACGACGCGTCAGGCTACCAAAGAGCCCACCACTCTCATCGACTTCTTTGATATCGAGAGGAACGAAGCCTTGCTCAGTCAAAACGCGCGCCGCTGCCATCTCAGACTCGGCCTGGACGATAGATTTGATGATGGTGTCGGTCGCTTTGTCGCGTGCTTCGTAGTTGAACTTTCGCATCGATTATCCTCTCATTAAGCGCTCGAATTCGGTGAGGTCAACCGCAAACTCGCGGGCGCTATCATATGTCACGGTGCCACTCTGGACCAGACTCACCAGTGTTCGATCCATCGTCTGCATACCTTGGTCGGCCCCAGTCTGGATGATGGCATCAAGCTGGTGACTCTTACCCTCGCGGATGACGTTGCGCACCGCTGGGTTGGCTACCAAGACCTCAGCGGCCACCACTCGCCCACCACCGATGGCTGGCACGAGGCGCTGGCTACAGATTGCCATCAAGATATTGGCCAGCTGAGCCCGAATCTGCGGCTGCTGGTGCGGCGGGAAGACGTCGATCATGCGGTCGATACTCTGCGCTGCACTGTTGGTGTGCAGGGTAGCAAACACCAAGTGGCCTGTCTCGGCAATGGTGATGGCAGCACTAATCGTCTCGAGATCGCGCATCTCACCAATCAGCACGACATCTGGGTCTTGGCGCAGGCTGGAGCGCAGCGCGGCGCTAAAGGAGTAGGTGTCATAGTGCACCTCACGCTGCACGACCACCGAGCGCTTACTCTTGTGAGTGAACTCAATCGGGTCTTCGATGGTGATGATGTGGTGCGACTTCTCAGTGTTGATTTTATCAATCAAAGCAGCTAGCGTGGTCGACTTACCACTACCGGTCGGGCCCGTCACCAGCACCAGGCCGCGCGGGAAGTCAGCAAAGGTCATGACGACGGGCGGCATGCCGAGCTCGGTCACAGATTTTATCTCATTCGGGATCAAGCGCAGCGCAGCCGCTAAGTTGCCCCGCTCATGAAAGGCATTAACCCGGAAGCGCCCAAGATTACCAAAGGCAAAGCTAAAGTCAAACTCTTTATCCTTCATCAGCACCTGCTGCTGGTCTTGGTCGAGAATGGCAAAAACAAGCCGCTCCACCTGCGCTTCGTCCAGTGGGCCAAAGCCCGCCACAGGGGTCAGCGCACCATCAATGCGCAGCATGGGGGGTAGCCCCACCTGAATGTGCAAGTCTGAGGCGCGGCGGCGCACCACATCCTCGAGCAGGACTTCTATGCGTAATTCTCTATTTTCCATGGTAGTTGTTGGTTCCTTTCTTATGCTATGTCTGATGTGACACGGTTGACTTCCTCCAGGGTGGTAATCCCTTGCAGCGCCTTGAGGTAGCCATCTTGGCGCATCGTGATCATCCCTTGCTCGATGGCTTTCTTCTGGATCTCGGTACTCGACGCTCGGGCGGTAATGAGCTGCTGGATCTCCTCTGTCACTTCCATCACCTCAAAGAGTCCGGCTCGGCCACTGTAGCCCCGTGGTGTGTTGGCCGTGTCGCGTCCACGCACTAAGCGGTAGGATTTTTGGCCAGCTAGCGGCAAGTCACTATAGCCAAGGTCGGCCGAGATTTTGGCTGCCTCTGCCTTGGTCTTGGGTAAGAGATGCCCTACGGTGCTGAGGATCATCTCTGTCTCAAGCGGATTAGACCAATAATTCTCGTGCTGGGGCCCAATCCGGCGTACCAAGCGCTGGCCAATGATGGTATTAACGGTGCTAGCAATGAGGAATGGCTCGATATGCATATCGAGCAAGCGCGGCAACACTCCCGCTGCTGAGTTGGTATGGAGCGTACTAAAGACAAGGTGACCCGTCAGTGCTGCCTGAACGGCGAGGTTGGCCGTCTCGTTGTCGCGGATTTCCCCCACCATCACCACATCAGGGTCTTGGCGGAGAATACTGCGCAGACCATTCGCAAAGGTAAGACCAACGTCACTATTGACCTGGATTTGATTAACCCCCTCCATTTTGTATTCAACGGGGTCTTCCAATGTGACGATGTTAATGGTATCGTCCTTGATTTCTTTAATCAGTGCATAGAGACTGGTCGACTTACCGCTACCGGTCGGGCCGCTAGTGAGGATCATTCCATTGGGGCGGTGGATCCCCTGGCGAATGAGCCGGAGGGCGCGCCCAGCATAGCCCATCTGTTCGAGCTCGAAGGATGTGCCAGTCTTATCCAGCAAACGGATCACCACCTGCTCGCCCCACACCACTGGACTAATGGCAATACGGAGATCAACTTCCTTATCTGCCACCTTAACGGCAAACTGCCCATCCTGCGGGATACGGTGCTCATCGATCTTCAACTCAGACAGGATCTTGATCCGGCTTACCAGTGCTGGCTCGATACTCTTAGGTAATTGCATAACTTCGCGCAGCACACCATCGACGCGGCAGCGGATCTTGAGCGACTTCTCAAGCGGCTCAATGTGGATATCGCTCGCACGGCTCTTTACGGCGTATTCGAGAATAGTACTCAGGGCTCGGCTAATTGGTGAGTCTTGGACGATTGTCTTGATATCACCCCGAGCTTCAGCGGCTGCCTCGGCCTGCGATACTTGAGCGGCCACATTGACACTACTGAGATCGGTGCGGTACTGCTCGAGCACATGACGCACCCCAGCCTCCGACGCCATAAAGACCTTGAGTGGGCGCTGGACGCGGTTGGCAAGGTAATCGACCGCCTGGACGTTGTTGGCGTCAATCATCGCCACCGCCAAGCGGTTCTGCACCTCGGCTAGTGGTACTGCCATGAAACGCTCGGCAATGTCCGACGGCAAAAGCGTGAGGATGTCTTGGTCGACAATTGTATTAGTGAGATTGACATATGGCACACCAGACACATGGGCAATCGCCCGGGTAAGCAACTCGTTATCGATCGCTGACTCATCAGTTAGCACAGTCAATAGTGGTCGGCCACTTTCGCGCGCCAGCTTAGTAGCATCATCAAGGCGTTGGCGCGTGATCAGCCCTTCGTCAACAAGGAGTGTAGTGAGTTTTTCTTGCATATCACTTGTCATCAGTGCCACACGCTACCTCTGTTATTTCTGCTGCGATTGCCCAATGATCGTTTCGACCGCTGGGTTGATCGCCTCCTTGTTAAATACTGCGCTGTCTGGCTCATCAATCGTATCCGAGAGCTTCTCGACCGTCTCTACCTTAGTGCCACGCTGCGGCATTTGCAAGAATGGGATACTACTGGCCACAAAAAACGCCACCACCACTGATATACTAGCGATCAAGATGATCATTGCGATGTCGGTCTTCTTCATGGTTTGATGTCCTTTTTCTTTAGCTCGATGGTTTTGGCTGGTGAGTAGTAGGCATGGGCCGAGATCTTCATGGCGACTTTGCTATCAGTCCGCTCGATGGTCATGCGGTCGATCTCAATCACGCGGATGGAGCGCTCGAAGCGCTGCAAAAGCTCGCGCAGAGCGTTGGGGTTACTGGCCGATACCTCCATGGTGAAGTGAATGGACTGCAAGTTGCCATTGCTGGCGGCTGCACCAGTGCTGCCAGACGACTCGCTGTCGTCCGTTTGGTCGATATTAAGCGAATCGAGTGACACTCCTGCCACGCCATTGACCAGCTTGGACTGGAGCGAAGCACCCAACGCGAGAGCATTATCCTCCGCTGGCAGAGCATCAAGCACCACCTGGAGCGCCTTCTCATCGTTGTTGATGCGGCTGGCATTGAGGTGTGAGTTGGTCTCGAGCACCTTTAGCTCACCGCGTAGCTTCTCCACGGCGTCGTTGTTGTTCTTGAGCACGGCAGCGGTGTTGTTTTTCTCGCCAAGCACCCGCTCCTTGAAGATAATTTGCTGCACCAAAAACCACGATATCACCAGTGCGAAACCCACAATTACTGAGGCTCCAGCCACCCAGAGGAACATCACCCGGCTGGATTGCTCGATCTGTTGGCGCTTGTGAATGGCGGCGTCTTTCTTACTCATCTAGTTCTTCTCCTTGTTGGTCACCTTGGGCGTAAAGAGGCTATCGGGCACATGCAAGCGCGAGTCGGTCACATTGGTGCTGCCGGTTGGGGCTTCGATGCGCAAATTCTTAGAGCTATTAGAGAGAAGCTCCTTGGGGTAGGTAAAGGTCAGCTTGAAGCGCAGCACCTTAGCCCCACTGGCGTCCTCGCCATAGCTGGTGTCGCTCACGGTCACATCATCGGCCAGCTTAACGGTCTGGACGCGGTTATCGCCATCAGTGTAGCTCAGCTTGGTGTTGAGGATCATTTTCTTGAGCTTGTCTGTTGCCTCAAAGCTGTTGGCTGCCGACCCCTCAATAGAGAGCTTCGTCTCAGACGGGTCGAGGCTAACGGTCGACATCTTCACATCATTGGGCGCAGCAGGATTGATGGCACTGAGCACATCGAAGATCCGCGAGTCGATACTCTTATCTTTGTGCATCGAGGAGAGCTGGGCTAGTTGGTTTTGGATGGTGACAATCTGGTTGGCATCTTTAACACTACTAATCTTGCCGTATTGGTCTTTGATCTCGTTGTCGGTCAGCCACTCACGGGCACTCTGCGTACCAACATACACCACCAGCAGCGCCACTGCTGCACCAGCGATGATACTCACCAAGATGGAGAGCGATATCACACCATTGCGCATGCGCTGGGCATGCAGGTATTCGCGCTTGACATCAGGGATGAGGTTGATCTCTATCATGCGTCGTTCCTCCGTTTTGCTAGGCCTACTGCTGTGGCAAACTCTGGTGCGACGTTGGCCAATTGCTCTTGGCTCGTCTGCGGCATATGGATACCATGCCAGGGGTTACCCGGGGCGGTCGAGACCTCTACCTTGGCCGCAACATACTCGCTGAGATGTGGAATCATCTCGCCAAAGCCTGTCAGTGTAATGCTCGACACCTGGGCGCTGGCGTAGCGCGTCTGGAAGAATTTGATCGATTTGATAAGCTCGCTCGCAAAGTTATCCAGCGCACCCTCAATAGCACGCACCACCTGCCCATCGAGCTTATCCTCCGCCAGACCAAACTTGAGAATGAATTGCCGAGCTTGGTCCTCCTGAACGCTGAGGTTTTGCACTGCCGACTTGACGAAGCTGCTGACACCAGACGGAATAGTCCGGACGAGGCGCGGCGCTCCACCGTAGATAATGGCAAGGTCGGTCGAGAGTTCACCAATGTCGATCAGCATCACCGCAGCACCATTTGCTGCTTGCTGCGGCGGTGCAAAGGCCCGCACCATCGCAATTGGGTCGGGCTCGATGGCAATCACATTCAGCCCCAGGCCCTCGATAAACTCCAGCTGGTCTTCACTATACCCCTTCGATACACTGCTAATCAGCACCTCTTGCTGATCGCTCGCATGGAGCGATGGCCCCAGCAGCACCCAATCTACCTTAGCATCATCCGCCATCGGCACATATTGGTCTATCTGGTATTTCATCGTGGCACGCAGCTCGGCATCGGAAACTTGCGGCACATCGACCACTGTTGTAAAGGTTTTGTTGGATGGCAGGCCAATCGCAACATTCTTCGTCTTGATGCCGCTCTGGCCCACGGCAGTCATAATAACTTCGCCCAGGCGACGGCGCGATTCTGGTGCATCGCTGCTAGTAATACGGCGGTCAACGGGCGCATAGCCATGTGCCACGAGCTCCCACTCGTCGCCAGCTGGTGCTAGCTGCAAAACCCGCACGGCATTGGTGCCGATATCGAGTGCAAAGAAATCGCCCGACCCTTTTTGAAACTTCATACTCATCTATTATACATAAGCGACATTGGTTTAGGCAAGGGGGTTGGCGGAAAATATCGATAGTTGACATATCTCTCATTGTCTGATATATATGAGGTTATTATGAAATTCTTTGATCGACTCTCCCAAGAACCAAATACCACCCCCCCAATGAGCTGAGCGATAAGTCGCCCGGCGGCCGAACACGGCGAGCGCTTGCAGCTGCGGCAGATCAGCTTGCAGAGGAGCAACGTAGACACAAGGAAGAAATGCTCAAATATGAGCGCGAGGCTCAGCACTCTCAGGAAATGCGCAGGCAATTCCTGGAGCGTTCTGGGGCATACCCTGCACCACCTGATCTATATGCATTATGGCTCTATACCTATCTAGAACAAGGCAACGAAATTACTCATCCAAGAGATTATACTTTCCCGCGCGGACAGCTCAGGAGAGACGAGACTATTACACAGCAATCGCTTGCCTCGATTGGGCCAAGTGGTGCAGTATTTGAGGATGAAGAGATATCATATTACGACCAACGTGTTGTCTGGGTACCAACGAAAAGCTGTGAGGGAAACTGTATTCCAACAGGCTATGGTTCTCACGCACTGACTATTATGTATTTACCCGATCTTGCCAAGCTAGACACTCGCTCAACTTCTGGCGATTGGCGCCCAGGATGGGAGTATGGCCATTCGACGCTGCTCACCTTAGAGCTCGATGGATCATCACCAACCGGCCTTCGCGCCTCAACAAATGACCCAGATGTCATCGAGTCCTATGCCGATATAACCGACATGATTATGGGTCTCACTGGCAACTTTGATCCAGCAGCGATGCGCCAAAAACTGAAAGATGCTAAGAACCGGCCCAGCCAAGAGTTGGAGCAACTATAACTCACGCTTTGCTATATTGAGTCTGGTATCTTCTACCGCAATAATAGGAGCAGCTTCTAGCCTGCTCCTATTATAGCCTGTAGCCAATCATCACAGCTAAAACCGCGGTGCGGCCTCTGTTGTGGTGGCGGTGGTGATGGGGAGGTCGTTGTTTTTGTTGTAGCGCGAGCCCCACATAAAGACGTCGGCGCGTTGGTTGAGCACCTCAGCAGCTTCGGCGAGGTTATCCTTCTCAGCACCAAAGGTGCGACGCAGCTGGAGCTGACGCGCCATGATGGTACCGTTGATGGTAAGCTTTTCTTTGCAAGTCTCAGCAGTGAGGCCATTAAAGTACGCACCAACGTGACGGATCTCGTCGCAGGTGGAGATAACTCCCCCACTGCCACCAGTTGGCTGAGCAATCAGCCAGGCGTTCACTTCTTTAACATTATGTCGAACAACGATATTCTTGGCCTTAATGACGAGCTGCGAAAGCTTGGTGGCGTCATCAACAGTGGTAGCGCCGTACTTGAGGTCGCCATCGATCGTCACTGTGCCGCTTGCTTCCACCACCAGCGTGCTGCTGCCGGGCAGCGTACCGTGAATGGTGGCATCACCATTAACGGTGCGCACGTTGTGGCCCGCAAAGCTCCCCACATCGATAGACGTACCAGCCGCTGCGCCCCGGCCAAAGCTTGGCACCTTCACATTGCTCGGTGGTGCCCAGCGGCCAGCTGGCGTGGTGGTGTTGGCAAAGGCAAGGCTATCCTTAGCGCGGTCATAATCACCACCATACCCCCGCCGGCCAGACAGCACACCACCGGTGGCAGAGAGGATTTTGCCGCCATTTTGCGGCGCCATCATACCATACTCAGCCCAACTGCCATACATGTTACCATCCTTAGTCGTCTTGAGGGTAACGATTTGTGCATCGCCATTACCACTCGCCGCGCCAATACCGTTGCCGACGCGCAAGTCACCACCCCAGATCTGCACCCACGGTAGCTTCGTTACTGTGACGCAGGCGGGCGATGAGATGCGGCGCTCGTTGCCATCGGTATGTTTATAGTTATAATCTTTAATAGCAACAATGCGGCAGATCATATCCCCCACCTTGGCATCGGCAGCGTTGATATCCTTAGTGTCATTCAGGCGGGTGTGGCTGTCGAGATATTTTTTGTTCTCGCGGAAGGTAGGCTCGTTGGTGCAGTCGATCGGCTGCTTGCCGCGCAGCCAGGTACAGGCTGTGTCGCTGCCACTGTAGCTACCCAGGGCATAAGGGTAGCCCACTGCCGCCCCACGGTCAAAGATACTGCTCAGGCTGCCAAGGAACTGCTGGCGGTGCTGCCCTCGCACGATGAACTGGTAGGCCGCGGCTTCGCTCTCGGTGCGGTCTTTGTCGGTGCTTGCACCAGTGTTGTGGATAGATTCGTCAATCCGGCTAGGCGCAATATTCCCACCCTCTAGTGTGGCAAGCTTTTTGCCGTCGATCGTGGCCGATGGATAGAGCTCGAAGTCTGAGTGCACACTAGCACACGCTGGGTCGCTGCGCCGCCACGCTGGGTCACCAGCAATGCCAGGTGACCACGATATCCGTTGGCAGAGTGTGCGGCCAACGTCGCTCGTTTGGATGCGATAACTCGTGAAGCGGTCGGTCGTGCCGCCGCTTGGATACACCGTATAAAAGAGCTGCCCAGACTGGCCTGTCACATTGCGCGCAAGACTATGCCCACCACTGTAGTTATTGGCAAAGCCGGTGCCATCCATCCCCACCGATACGGTTGCGCTGTTGGGGCCGTTGTTGCGCAGGTCGTGCGCCCAGTAGATTTGCTCACCAGGGAAGGCTCGAACGGATTTTTGCATATTTTGCGTGCCAGGCCACTGCTTGCCCACATAGCTTTGGCCATTGATCGTCCAGGGTGGGATGCGCCGCGTGATCGTCACATTGACATCGCTCGTACCACAGGCAATGTTCTCGCTAGCGGCCAGGGTGCGCCCGCCATCAGTCGAGATACAGCTATAGAGGCCAATCCCCACCGTACGCGACTGCCCCACCGGGATATCAAACTGGCCAATGTCGAGTTGCGCTCGCACTTCACCCCCCTGGCTGGTGTATTGGTTTTGGCCACTGACGCGCCCACGGTACATCACGCTCGACTGGACGTTCTTGATACGGCTATTGCGGTTGTAGTTCCAATTCATGTTGCGGTCGAGGTGCATCGAGCTAATGTCGAAGGGACCCGAGCGGTTGCCCGAGTAGCCCGAGCCACGGATGACAATATCGACGAGGCCTGTCTGATTGTGGTCGATCGAGATACCCGACTTATAATAATTCCGCTCGCCAGGCTGCGAAAACCACACTACTGCACAGGGACTGCCACTGCGGCAGAGCTCAGGCAACTTCGCCTCTACCTCATTATTGGGCCGAGCTGCCACCAGCCCGCCCAGCGCCGCACTCACCCCCACAGCGCACAGTAACCCCATCAGACCAGCACGCACCAGTGATTGGCGACAAAAATGTACAAATGTCATGCTTATGATTATAGCAAAGTTACGGCGATTGTGCACCGTGTTCATGACACAAGGCAGAGACATCGCCATATATCCTTATATAGCTCATAAATATCGTTAGCTCACCCTCCTCACCACTTCATCCGATGGAGTGTGAAAACCGGTCGTAATGACCGGTTTTCAGCCCAACGCAAGAGGTCGATACCTGGGAGGTGTCGACCCTTATAGTGTTCCGTCGGAGGGAGTGTGGGGAGGGTGAGCGTGAGACGAGCGCAGAACTTATCTTGTGATGGAGCAAATTAACACACCAATGACGAAAGAGTCTTACTTTATATATTATATAGGTCACAACACACTCACCTTCCTCGCATTTTCCTCTTCTCCCCTGCTGATTTTTCCCTTGCGCTGCTATACTATATATATGAGTTTATCTATCGGTATTGTTGGCCTGCCCAATGTTGGCAAGTCGACCCTTTTCAACGCCCTCACCAACAATGATATTTTGGCAGCCAATTACCCCTTTGCTACCATCGAGCCCAACACTGGCATTGTGCCTGTGCCCGATGAGCGCCTGAATGTATTGGCCAATATGTACCACGCCGAGAAGGTCGTGCCGGCTACTGTGACCTTTGTCGATATTGCTGGGCTGGTGGCTGGTGCTGCCAGTGGCGAGGGGTTGGGCAATAAGTTCCTCGCTCATATTCGCCAGTGCGATGCAATTGTCCACATTGTCCGCGCCTTTGCAAATGACGATATCGTCCATGTCGATACCACCGTCGACCCGCAGCGCGATATCGACATCATTAACACCGAGCTCATGCTGGCAGACATCCAGACCATCGAGACTCGCCTCACCCGCCTCAGCAAAGAAGCCAAGGCCGATCCAAAGGCACGCAGCACCCTTGAGTACTTGCAGCAGTTGCGTGACGACCTTGCCGCTGGCACCCCTGTTCATCTGAACAAAAATATTATTCACGAAGCAATCGCCGACCTCCACCTCCTCACCGCCAAGCCAGTCATCTACGTCTTTAATGTCGACGAAGCCACCCTTGCCAATGCCGAAGCCAAAGCTCGCTTGGCGGCACTGGCTCATGGCAGCACGGCGCTCTTCATCTGTGCCACGCTAGAGGACGAGCTCAAGGGGCTGGACGCAAAGGATGCGCTAGAGCTCCTGGCAAGCTATGATGTGCCCGAGGCTGGCCTGACACAATTGATCCGAGCAGCGTACGATACACTTGGCCTGCAGAGCTACCTCACCGCGGGACCAAAGGAAGTGCACGCGTGGACGATCCACCAAGGCTGGACGGCACCACAAGCGGCTGGGGTCATCCACACCGACTTCGAGCGAGGCTTCATTGCGGCGCAGGTGGTAGATTATGACGACCTCGTGGCAGCAGGCTCCGAGGCTAAAGCGCGCGAAGCCGGCAAAATCCGCACCGAAGGCAAGGCCTATGTCATGCAGCCAGGCGATGTGGTAGAATTTCGATTTAATGTAAGCAAGTGATCCTAGCTAGGAAACATAAGCAAACTCGCCATGAGTTTATGGCGAGTTTTTTGCATGGACTATTACTATAATCTTCTCAGAAGGTATAGCAAAGAGTACACTGGTAGTATATGTATCATTATATGCGACGCATTGCCATACCGGTCATACTTGAGGTTATTTTCATCGTCTCATGTTTTGTCCTGCCACGGCATCTATATGTTTATAGTAATACAGCATTTTTTGTGGCGCTGCTTGGCTACATCATCACAACAAAAAGTATGAGTATACACCAGTGGTGTCG
>CALIJG010000022.1 GCA_938018005.1 uncultured Candidatus Saccharibacteria bacterium
GTACCACGATAGCCTTACCCAAACCTAGGTCATGAGTAACACGGTCTGGGTTGGTTGATGAAGATACGGAGCGCTCACCACCACTGGTGAGCGCTTCGTCGTTGCAGACGGTGTTGTTGATGGGGCAGTCGACTTGGTTGTCCCGGTTTTCTTGCAGGTTGTCTTGCAACAAGGTCGCACGGTGCTGCCGTGCGACCTTGTGCATCAGTCGGCTGGTCAGGCAGGCGAAGGGCAGCCGGAGGTCGGCTGCCAGGCTGGCATCGCTGCTTGCGTCGGCCAACAGGCGCGGTGCTGCGGCCCGCTGCAATGGCCCGTCATTCTCCCCTATCGGGCAGTCGCCAGCTGCTGCGTCGGCCATGCTCCTGCCTCTGCCATCATTCGTTCCATTGTCCGGCAGGACGACTCGGCCCTCTTCATCCACCGCCGGGTTGACCAGCACCCGCTCGAAGAACACCTGGTTGAGCAACTTCTTCAGGTGCGGTGGGGCGGCTTGGTAGAGGCGGTGGCAGTCTTCGAGGAGGTCAAGGGCTTGGGTAAGGCGCTGGTGGATTTCGGCTATGTCGGCCTGGTAGGCGGCCAGCTGGCGCTCAATGTGGTCGAGCTCGCTGGTGAGCTGGGTCTGTTCCTCCCGGAGGAGCTCCAGGGGGACGGCTCCTTCGTAGTGGGCGTGCATCAGGCGGCGGCGCTTGTCTTCGATGTTGGTGCGCCTGGTGGTGAGGGAGCGGATTGTCCGATCTTTGTCGCGCTCTAGCTGCCGTAGCTCCTCCCGCACATACTGCTCCACCAGCTGGCGATCCTGGCTGCTGAGTTGGATGGTTCGGTACAGCGTGCTCATTCGCTCTTCGACGACGTCGATCAGGACGGCGCGGAAGGCGCAGTCGTGGGTTCGCTGGCGCCTGGCACAGATGAAATAGGGGTAGAGATCGCCTTTGCTGTTGCGCGTGTTTTGCACGAGGAGGCGGGCCCCGCACAACCAGTTAGTATTCCACTCGTCTCATTCTAGTTACAAAAGAGCGTCTCTATACACCATGGAGAGACGCTCATTTGATATATTGTATTGCTCTAGAAAGCATAAGTAGCCACTACATAAGTGCCGTCGTCGCTGCAATCAGGCCAAAGATGACCCCAGGCAAGTTAGCTGCAGCCAGCGGTAGGTCGCGCTTCTCTTTACATAGGCCATAGATGACCCACAACGTACAGTTCACTGCCGCGACTGCTGGCTGAAGAAAGTCACCTTTGTGCCCATTCATATTACCCACGATTTGTGGAATGTATGACACGTACATCATCACCGACATTGCTGTTGCAACCCATCCAAGGGTTTGCATATGCTTTTCTTTCATACTCGAGTGCTCCTATAGTATTCCTTTGTTCTGCCTAGTGTATTATACCATGGCTCTATTAAACGGCCCTGCACCTCTCACCCACTGCTACAGACACTATTTCACCTCTATCTCCCATATAGAGAGGTTGTCTCTGCTTATCTGCTAGCCTTCTGGGGTGCTTCTCGGCTATATAAAGGTGCTGCAGAGGCTATAGGATAAGAGCTCCCTTTTACCGCGCCTCATACTTCACCACTTCAGACCCAGAACTGTGTCGTCATAACACAATACATAAATACATATCTTTACATAATCAGGCACAACAAAGTTTTGACAGCAAAAAGCCGAGCGATTCTGCTCGGCTTTTCATGTACGCTACCAGACTTGGCTGATGGGGAGGAACCTAGTCGATGCGGCGCTGTTCGAGTTTGAGCTGACCAATGGCGGCGCTGTCGGCAGCACTTGGCTTGACACCTGTGAGGCGAAGCTTCTTGAGGCTGCCAAATGTCGCCAGTTGGCTGCCGTTGGCCAGTGTGGTCTTGCGGCTGTAGTCGTAGAGCGAGAGCGACTCCAGGCTACCCTTGCTAGCTGCAACATCGGCAACGTCTAGCACGAAGCCATCTTTGCCCGAGAGCGAGACCCGCTTGAGGTGCGCAAGCTTGGCAAGTGGCTTGGTGGAGGCAATTGGATTGCCCGAGACCATTACAAGCTTGAGGTTTGCCAGGCCAGCGATTGGGTCAAGCGACTCAATCTGGTTGGAATGAGCGGTCAGCGAAGTCAGCTTGGTTAGCTTGGCGAGCGGTGCAAGGCTCTTCACTTTGTTGCCATCAATTGCTAACCAGTCGAGGTTCGTTGCTGCCTCGAGGCCAGTTAGGTCGGCAGCTTTGCGGTCGTCCGCCGCATCGCCTGGCAGGATGAGCGACAAGCCAGTTAGCTTTTGCATCTCACCCGCTGTCACGTCCTGTGAGGCACTGCGGCGTGCGCCAAGGGTCTCAGACAGGCGCTTGTTGATTGCCTCCTTGAGGCGAGCGTCTGGGACCGACACAACGCTGTTGTCGCTCTTGGTGTCGGCCTCAGCGGTTTGGGCTGCATGAGCAGTGTCAGCTTTACTGGCGCTGCCCATGCCCGGTGCTTTTGGGTTTGCTTGCCCGTTGGTGGTTGCGCCGTTGGCGTTATTTTGTTGTGGGGTACTACTACTCTTGCTGCTGACGTTTGGCTCGCCACCAGTCATGTTGGCATTGACCAATGCACCGCGGTTCACCTTGGTGCCAGCCTTCACGGTTGTGCCGCTTGGGTCGATTGCCTTCGCGACGTCGGCAGGCAATTCTTTACCAGTGTTGGCAGCGGGGCTTCCGGCCTTGATGGTGTAGTTACTCTTGTTGTAGTCGTTGTTGTTCGCAGCTTCGCTAGTGAAGAATGGGTTGGCGCTGCGTGAGCCAGTTTGGTCGAGCGAGTTGCGCTCCAGGCCGTCAATCGCCTTGCTGACCCGGCCATCCTTGGCAATGTCGGATGTCTTGCTAAAGAGAACGTCGATCGGTGCCTCAGTCTGAGCTAAGTCCCAGGTAAAGACGGTCTTGTCGACATTGGTGTCGTTGCGGTAGTAGACGTTGTAGTCGAGGCCAGCAAACATCTCATTCGTACCAACCTTTGGCCCGCCAATGTTGGCACCACCCTTGGTGCGGACACCGTACGCCCAGTATGGGCTATCGCCATCCTTGGCAGTTGCGGCACGCGACGAGATGATGTTGTTGTACATCTCGGTGCCTGTCGTGTCCCAGCTCAGGCCCTTGGCTTGCGACCAGCTCTCTGGTGCAGTACAGGTGCTACCTTGGTAGGCATTACAACCCTTGCTGCGGGTATCCTCACGGACGCGGATTGGGTAGGCAGTGCGTGAGATAGAGTTGTTGTAGATCTTCGTCTTGCTACTGCCCGACACTAAGATACCAGAGCCCGAACCCTCAATAATGTTCGAGGCGATGATACCAGTGTGTGATACCTCGTAGAAGATCGCCATCTGCACGTTGGTAAAGTAGTTGTTGACGATGTTGGTGTTGATACACCCTTCGTCACACCAGAAGCCTGGCAGCTGGTGACGCTTGGCCACAGCGATGTCGGAGTTGGTCGAGCCAGACTTCGAGTAGTCCACCACATTGTTGCGGAAGGTGAAGTTCTCGGCGTGAGTCACCTTCACATCGGCCATGCCGCACCACGACGTACAGTAGCTACCATTGGTCTCGAAGCCAGCGGCGTTGTTGTTACTAAAGGTGTTGTTTTCAAATACAGCATTCTCAATGCGGTTTGCACCAGCACCATTACCCCCGTTGTCGAGGAATTGGCTGTTCCTCACCACAGTGCCAGACGCTTTGTCGAGGAACAACCCCGAGTTCGAGTTCTGCGCCACGATCACATCTTGCACCAGCGAGTTCTTCCCGTTGATGGAGATGGCGATTGGCCCAGCCTTGTCGTCTAGCTGTGGGTCTTTAAAGCCCCAGGTTTGGTTTGGCGCATATTGTGCAATGTTAATACCCTGCAGCTTGAAGTTCTCACCTGTTGTGGTAAAGGCGCGGGTGCGCTGCGAGATCTCCGTCGTGCCAGCCGTTGGGTCAGAACCTAGGTAGTAACTGACGGTGTCTTGTCGGCCTGGATTGAAGTGCCCACCACTACGCGTTGTCTGGGTGGCGTCTTCCACATAGAATTTGCCTGGGCCGACCTCAGCCTTGCTCCCGACCTGCGTCAGTGGCTTGTCGTTAATAAAGACCTGCTCTGGGTAGGCAGCCATACCTTCGACTTCTGGCTTGATGTTGGTCGTACAGACGTGGCAGAAGTTCTGGAAGTTGCCGGTGGCCTTCCACATATTACCTTCGCGCGACCAGTTGGTCACCACGTCGCTACCCTTCAGCCATACCTCAGCGTTCGGTGCTGCCTGCATGGTGACACTCTTCTTTGTCACAAAAAAGTGTGGCTCGCGGTAGATACCACTCTTTGCCACCACTGTTCCGCCGTCGCCGATCTTCGTGACGGCGCGACCAAAGCTCTTGTACGGTGCCGACTCACTTCCGTTACCTTTGTTGTCATCCCCGTTGGGCGACACCCAGGCTACGTTGGCGTTCGGCACAGCGTAATTTGCCTTGATATAATTATAGTTTTTATTCAGACCGGCTGCGTTCACCGAATTGAGGCCATAAAAAAGCCCGCCTATAGCGAGCCCACTCACAGCCACAACCGATGCGATGCGCATGACGATCCCACGTTTTTGACGTCTAATCTTCACTGCTCTTTCCTCCCCTTGTCGGTTGGCGTTAGATTTACGTTACAAAGACTATTCTATCATAATGGCCGCACTGGTCAATTAACCATAACCCGCATGACCGCACTATCATACCGTGTGTGCCCAGCCCAACACACATACTTCGCCTCTCTCGCTAGTTGTACTATAGCATCGTACATATATAGATCATACCCCAGATAGTGCTCTTGACATATTTGATACTTCGCACGTATTGCATACATCACTTATTTCACCAAGATCCACACAAATAAAAATATCATTGTAATATCTACAATGATTCATTCATCTAGCCTTTGTGCTGGTTTTATGCTAAAACTATAGATTGCTAAGCAACCTCAGCATTCGTCTCATTTAGCTTGTCATTATTGAGTTATATACGCCACTCGGTTGTTTTCGTCATACACACCGAGCTGATAGCCAATAGCTCTAACAATCCTGGCGGAGGAGGGGAGATTCGAACTCCCGCTGCAGGTCTCCCCACACTAACGATTTAGCAAACCGTCCCCTTCAGCCACTTGGGTACTCCTCCAGCGTGTCGGATTGTGCACCAACGTGCACTGGCTATTGTAGCATAGGTCAAGCAATTGCGCTAGCCATTTGTGAGGTGTAATTTTATCCCTACTTCACCGCAGTGTCGTTAGCCATATATTTCCTACACTTCCCTTCCCTTTATCAAGCAATATAAATAAATAGACTGCCGACAAGCGCGTCTCACTAATATACCAATTCCTCACGTTGAGGTTCAAGATACCGTCATAACAGCAAGTTTTCAAGACGCTACTAGCAAAAAGAGATAAAGGAAGCGAGTCATCGCAGTACTGCAAACTGAGAAATTTCACCGCTTTCCTCTCGACAAAAAAAACGCCATATCGTATAATTACAAAGTAAAAGGAGCTAAGTTTATTATGCTAAAAAAATGTCTACTATCTATCAGTGCTCTTGCCCTCATCGGGGGTGGGATAATTGCTGCTGCACCGCCCAGCGCTGCAATTGGTGGCGTGTCAGATGGTGCCAGCCGCTCGCGAGGCAAAGATCAGCCAGCCGATCTCTTTGGTGACGCCGGTATCTTCACACGGGTAAGCAACATCATGCTGTTTCTCGTTGGTGCTATCGCGGTCATTATGATCATCTTCGGTGGTATTCGTTATGTTGTCTCTGGTGGTAATTCATCACAGGTACAAGGCGCGAAGAATACTATCATGTACGCTCTGGTCGGTGTCGTGGTGGCGCTGCTAGCCTATGCGGCGGTGAACTTTGTCATCAACACTATCATCCCTGGTGGTAACATCAACACGACGACCAATAGCAGCAACACTGGTGCTTCGACCACCTAGCCAGTCATACTTGGCTCTCTTCTCACACAAACATATGCGCACACCATCGCGGTGTGCGCTTTTCGTTGCTCTTGACCAAGTTTGCAAAGAACAGAAAGAGAGTAAGCACAGCGTACAAAAGTAATCACATGTTTTTCGTAATAAAAAATCTACAAGTATCATCAGCCTGCAGATTACCAGTATCAAAAATATGGCGGAGAGAGAGGGATTCGAACCCTCGAAGCCTTGCGGCTTACCGCTTTTCGAGAGCGGCCAGTTCAACCACTCCTGCACCTCTCCACGTGGTCTGCTCTCATTATAACAGATGTGATGCCGAACGAAAATATCGCGTAGCGGATATCCTTGAGCTCTTGCCCCACCTTCGCGTATACTAAAGTCATGCAGGATTCTATTTTTACTAAGATTATCAAAGGTGAAATACCAAGCCATACGGTGTATGAAGACGAGCACACAATAGCCTTCCTCGATATCAACCCACTAAGTGATGGCCATGTACTGGTCGTGCCGAAGCAGCAGATTGACTCGCTGTGGGCGCTCCCAACTGAAGTATATCAACACCTCTGGGCGGTAGCACAGCGGATTGCTCACGCAATGGAGGTGACGCTCCAGCCCGAACGGGTTGGCGTTGTGGTAGAGGGCTTCGATGTGCCGCACGCTCATATTCATCTCGTGCCGTTATATGACCGCGAGGTACTACAGCTCCATCATGGCTACCCAACCGACACTAGCAACACTCACCTATCTACCACCGCCCAGCGTCTTACTGCAGCAGTGTCCAGTAGTAGAGACGCCAACGCATGATCACCATCATCGCCGTCGGCAAGCGGCACGAGCCCTGGCTAGTCGATGGCATAGCACGCTACGAGCAGCGTATGACCCGTGCTTGGCAGCTGCAGTGGAAGCTCCTTCCAGCCAGCAAGCATAGCGGCGATGCGGCGCGCCGTGAGGAGTCGCAGCAGATTCTTCGGGCACTTTCGCCCCAAGCATATGTTGTACTACTGGACGAGCGTGGCACAATGCTCGACTCGCCTACCCTCTCACGCAGCCTACATCAGCCAATGGCGCAAGGCAAATCACTCGTGCTTATCATTGGTGGAGCATACGGTGTGACAGAGGCAGTGATGGAGCGCGCTAACCTGGTCTGGTCGCTGTCTCGCCTGGTGTTTCCACATCAGCTGGTGCGACTCATCTTGGCCGAGCAACTCTACCGGGCGCAGCAGATTGCCGCTGGTCATCCGTATCACCATCAATAACTAACCAACAATCGGCAAGAACTGATTATCAAAGGCATGACGCGTTCCCCGCTGCTTATGTGCCAGGTATCTATATTCATCATCGCGCGGTGGCACACTCGGCGTGTGATGTTGCCCGTGATGCGCCGCCTTATGCCCAAGCGACGTATGATGCGGATGGACGTGCGGGTCGGTTGTTAGCTTATCGGGCTCTGTCGAGCCTTGCAGTCCCCGGCTTCGCAGCACAGCAGGCTCGAGCGTAAGGAGCGCAGTGGTCATCTTATCAAATTGCCCATCGTGCAAGAACACCCCTAGTGCAGTCGCCAGGCTAAAGACCGCTACAGCTGCCTGCGCGAGGACAGTTTTGTATGAGGTAGTGTGATATTTGTGTTTCATTGTGTGTATTGGTGACTATCGTTAGTTCTATTTTTGTTCATATTCATGGTAGCAGGATGTTTCTTTTCTGTCAAGTATGTTTTGTGTAGATATAGGAATACCCTTCTTTTCTTTATTAACTCTCCTCTCCTATCATCTCGCTTAAATGAGGTATGAAAGCTGTTTATTACAGCATATGTATGCTTATAAATCCATGCGATGAACACTCTTCGTAAGCCTCACTCACTACAAGTCTCAGAAAAAGAACGGTACGAATAGAAAGAGTGATGCGGTGAGACTTTCAGTTTCAGGTTAATATAGCTCGTCATCACAATAATCCCTTCATCTATGTTCGCGCTTCCCTTCTTACCACTAAGTGCCCTTTTGTCATTGAGAACGCAAGAGGTTAAATCAACATTCTTCATTATCTCTACTCATCAAAAAGGCTACCATCACACATCGACGGTAGCCCTCTCTATTAGCACTAGTTATTAAATTTGCAGTGCCGCTACTCTATCACCTGCAATTCCTTCACCAGCCGCTCAATCAACGCCTGCTTACTTGCCAGCTGCTGGCGTGATTCTTCCACCAAATGAGCGGGTGCTTGGCTGGTGTAGCGTTCGTTTGCTAGGCGTGCCTCCAGCTTGGCGGCGTCATTGCGTACTGCAACCAAGCGCTTCTCGAGGTTTGTCTGGTGTTCATAGAGTGTCTCGTCGCTTACGTCGAGCCAGGCATCGCGACCACTGGCGGCCAGACGCAGCCCTTGTGCTACATCAGTATGTTTCACCGCCGCTAGGCCAGCCAAACGCCGCACCAGCTCGGCATTATCCGCTACGAGCGCGTCATCCATATAGAGCAGTGTGTAGCGCTCATTGCCCGGCAACTCACTGGTTACGTAGCGCGCTTCAGTCACGAGTCGCTTGAGCCGGCCAAACTCAGCCGCCTGCAACTCGTTGTATTTCTCAGCCTGCGGATAGCGCGCTGCCGCCAGCAGGTCGTTATGCCAGCTCAGGCTTTGCCAAATTGTCTCCGTTACAAACGGTGCAAATGGGTGAGCCAAGCGCAGACACGTATCAAGCACCCACACTAGCATGTCAGCGTGCTGCTCCACCTTAGCTGCCTCAATATACCAATCAGCTACGTCATCCCACACCGTATGATAAAGTGTCTCTGCCGCCTCAGCAAAACGATACTGCGCTAGCTGCTGCTCCATCGTCTCCCCTGCCTTGCTCAGCTGGCGGATGATCCAATGATCAGCCATCGATTGCGGCACTGGTACATGCACCGGTTGCGTATCCCCCACTTGCGCCTCGATGAAGCGAGCAATGTTCCACAGTTTATTGCAGAAATTGCGCGCTGCCACCACCTTGCCAGTATTAAAGGCTTGTGGCTGAGCGGCTGAGCGGCTGGCGATAATCCCCATGCGCAGTGCGTCTGAGCCATACTGGCTGATTGCCTCCATTGGGTTGATCACATTGCCCTTACTCTTGCTCATCTTCTGCCCGTGCTCATCCAACACCAGCCCATGGAGATACACATGACGGAACGGCACCTGTCCTGTGCAGTACAAGCCAAGCATTATCATCCGCGCCACCCAGAAGAAGAGGATATCCCCCGCCGT
Source organism: uncultured Candidatus Saccharibacteria bacterium (assembly GCA_938018005.1). GTDB lineage: Bacteria > Patescibacteriota > Saccharimonadia > Saccharimonadales > Saccharimonadaceae > Saccharimonas. Next base: position 9,174 of record CALIJG010000022.1, read on the forward strand.
CTCCATTACTGCATTGGGGTAGAATTTCGCCAGCGGCCCATCTTGCAAATAGTCGGTGGTGATGAATGGCCACTGGCCACTGCTAAACCAGGTATCAAGCGTATCTTCTTCCCGACGATATGTTGTGCCATTTACAACTATTTCTTTTTCGTTGACATTTGTGTTGAAGACCCAGTCGCTTGGGTCGGTCGTGCTCTGAAAGGCCGGAATGGGTATCCCCCACGGGATCTGCCGGCTGACGTTCCAGTCTTTGATCTCTCGCAGGTACTTGATGACCACCTCGCCTTTATTGGCAGGAGTGAAGGTCACATCACCGCGCTCAATAGCAGCAATCGCTGCATCCGCCAAAGGCCGCATCGAGATAAACCATTGCTCTTTCACCATCGGCTCAATGACAGTGTCGCACTTGTAGCAATGCCCCACCGAGTGCTCTAATTCTTCCTCGCCACGGCGGAGTTCTTCCCGCTCCAACGCCTCCAGCACCCGTTGGCGTGCCTCCGTCGTGGTGAGACCATCAAATGGTGCGGGAACATTCGTCATTCGCCCATCAAAACCAATCACCTGCTCCACTGGCAGCCCATGCCGTTGCCCCATCTCGAAGTCATTTGGGTCGTGGGCTGGCGTAATCTTGACCGCACCAGTACCATATGACGCATCGACATATTCGTCAGCAATAATCGGGATCTCACGCCCTACTAGTGGGAGCAGCGCCTTGGTGCCGATCAATTTCTTGTAGCGTTCATCTGCCGGATTGACAGCGATGGCGGTATCACCCAGTAGCGTCTCGGGCCGCGTCGTAGCAACGATAATTTCACCAATATGATCGAGTAGTGGATACGCAATACGCCACAGCTTAGACTTCTCCGTCTTGTGCACCACCTCGATGTCAGCAAAGCTGGTCTGGTGTTTGGTACAGTAGTTGACGATCCGCTCACCACGGTATATCAGCCCATCTTGCCACAGCTTGTTGAAGGTGCCATAGACCGTCTCCACCACCTTAGGGTCAAGCGTAAAGACCATATCTTCCCAGTCGGCCCCAACACCAAGAGCGCGCAGCTGGAGCTCCATATCGCCCCGCTTCTGGTCGACAAAGTTCCACACCTGTGTATATAGCTCATCACGAGAGTAATCGAAGCGCGTTTTGCCCTGCTTCTCGAGCTCGCGCTCGTACACCACCCACGTTTCGAAGCCAGCATGGTCTGCCCCAGGGATAAACACCGCGTCGTCACCTTTCATTCGGTGGTAGCGCACTAAGATATCTTGCAAGGCCGAGCCTAGCGCATGCCCGACGTGCAGGTTGCCATTAGCATTGGGCGGCGGCATCACGATGCTATACGGTGTGCCCTCCCCTTTTGGCCGAAACACGCCAGCGCTCTCCCACATGGCGTAGATATTTGGCTCGTATTCGTTAGGGTTGTAGGTCTTGGCAAGTTTCATGGCGGTGGCTTCCTTACAGATTATTGATACTTTTCACACGAAAACGGCGCGGACGATACTTCACGTGAAAATATGTGCGCAGCATCTGTCAGGCCGATTTTTTGGTGCAACTTCAGCTACCTAGTATAGCACGTTTGGCAGCTCAATGGCAGAGGTGACAGGGGTTAGTGATGAGGCTAAGGTGTAGCTGACAGCGGTGATATGATAAATGTCTCGCCTTGTAGATTAGTCACTATCGAGTAGTCACTTGTTTTGATAGTTTCCCATTGTGTAGTTTTCACGTGGAAGATGGAACTTGTGACGGCCTGTGACTAAAGCAATTAAGACTTTACTATCTCATCCAGTAGAGCATGGGGAATGGGCAGACTTACCAAAGAAACAGCAGAAGTCTTTGCACTGCAAATGCCTGCTCACATACCATCATGCTGCATTCATCAACGTGCTTCATCCAATGCAAAAGGGAGGTACGAATAGTAAATCAGAGATAAATCGTGTTTATCATAGTCACAACCAAAATTGAACTACGATAGGGAAGTGATAGCCCAATTACTCATCATACATATCCTCATTTCACGTGAATAATGCGTGGAACTTTATCAAGTTCTATAGCCCCACATCATCATATGAATCTCATATTGTCTTCCATCTGAAGTCACGTCTGTAGAGTAGGGCAGGAAAAATAAAAAAGACGCCCCACTAGAGCGTCTTTCTCTGAGTAACCCCACCAGCTGCTACTTATGCGAGCGACGATACGACGCCTGACGCAGACTGCGCATGTGTTGATACAGCGCTTGGTAGAGGTGATACAGCCGGTAGCGCAGTGGGTGGAGAGGTTTTTCCCAGGTGCCGATATAGTCCACTGGCGCACCCCCAAATGATTTCTTAAAGTGCGTAAAGCCCGCCCAGGGGTGATCCTTCGGCACATCATCTGGCGCAATGCCGTAAAAGTCAAAGAATTTGTGCCCGGTATCGTGCGCATAGAAGAGGGCAGACACCACTAGTGCCGTAGCTGGGCTGAGGTTGCGCTGAGCGGTGTAAGACGCAGCGTGGGCATAGGCCATCGTCGTGCCGTCACTAAAGAATATCAGGCTAGCAACTGGCTTATCTTCTAGCGTGGCATACATCAGGCCAGCTGCCTTACGTGGGAAGAGTACTTCTGCCATTTGACGAAAGTAGGCATCACTATGAGGCTGCATGCCAGTACGTTTGGCAACATCGTGAATCATATCAAGAAAAATCTCGATATCTGCTGGTTCATAGCTGGTATGGAACCGCACACCTGCCTTCTGATTTTTGCGCCACGTGTAACGCACTGCTTGCTTGGCATTAGCCAGGATCGCATCGTGATCCATCGTTACATCATTAATAATCGTTCGATCTGGCTGGAGACTCTTCGCTTTGCGAAAGCCAAGATTTTGCAACTGCTCAAGCCGCGTCGTTCGGGGGTCGACCCGCACAAAGTCTGCACCATATTGCCGCCCAGTGGCAATGATGTCCTTGAGCGCTGCTTCCTGAGCGGCATCGTTATCCGCTTCAGGCCCATAGGGTACATACAACCGATGGTTGAGCCGACCGTGCTCAATAATGCCATAATACTGCCACCCTTTGTCTGCCCGCCGCACCGTGTGGCGCTGCTGCGCTTGTTGAAAGGCCTCCCATGCCTCAGTCTGTAAAAAATGTTTCATAACATTAGTATAGCAACTTTGCGGCAGTTTTTCACTGATGATTGTTGCAAAAACATTCATGAACACCACGACGAAGTGATGAGTCTGATGCAGAGTGGTGTCTCTCTAAATTCCTTCGTTACAGCCAATCGCGTGTTACTCATCACCATCGCTCTCTTCCTCTCACCACTCAAAAATGCTATACTAGCGCTATTATTATGCAGCTCAAACCCATCGACCCATCCACACTCGAGCAATTTGTTGCGCAGCATCCACTAGGGAGCTTCGTCCAATCAGCCGCCAATGCCAAGCGAGTGGCACAGCTGGGCTGGCAGCCACATTATTTGGGGCTGTTTGCCGAGGGTGAGCGCTTGGTGGCTACCGCCGTGTTATATGAGTGGCGCACCTTAGGTTATAGCGAGTTTGAATGTTTGCAAGGACCGCTCGTGGACTATCACAACTCAGCCGTACTCAGCACACTATTGACAGAACTTAAGAAATATGCCAAAGCACACAAAGGTATTTTACTTCGGATTCAGCCGCCACTCATCCTACGGCAGGGAAGTGACCCCACTCAACTTCTCGAAGTAGCAGGCACAGCCAAGGCGCTGCAACAATTAGAAAAGGCAGGCTTCCGCGCTATCCCTCCACAGCAGACCGACCACAACGCACGCTATGTGCGCTGGTTCTTCGCCAAAGATCTCTCGCCCTATCACGATGATGCAGCACTACTCAAGAGTTTCGACACCAAGACACGCAGCTGCGTCAAGGCGGCCACCAAGTATGGTGTGGCGGTACGCGAGATTACTGCGGTGGACGACCTCGCGCCATTTGCGAAGTTGCTAATCGATACCGGCACGCGGCGTGGTTTCTCAGGGCGCAACGAAGAATTTTATCAGCAATTGTTCCGCGCCTTCCACCGCAAGCAGGCGTGGTTCCTGATTGCCGAGCTCGACCTTGCTGGCTACCAAGCCCGCCTCAGCGCTCAGCAGGATGCACTGCAAACCGAGCGCGATGCGCTAGCGACCGAGCCAGACAAGCAAGGGCAGGTGAAGGAGCTCGATAACCAGCTCGCTGCGGTGTCAAAGCGCCTGGCAGATTATGAAACGCTCCGCCAAGCGGCTAATGGCGATGTCCTGCCACTAGCCGCCGCCATATTCATGCACACGAGCGATAACGAGGTGGTGTATTTTCTCAGTGGGTCGGACGATCAACATGCCAAGTTCTCTGGCTCATACGCCCTGCAATACGCAGCAATGCGCCGTGCCATCAGCCTTGGCGCTCAGCGCTATAATTTCTACGGCACAAGCGGAAACTTCAATGGCTTCCCCGAGCAAGAGGGGGTGTATCACTTCAAGAAAGGCTTTGGTGGCCAGCTGGAGGAACGCGCTGGCTGCTATGAATATATCGCTCGTCCATTCATACATCAAGTGATTCGCTGTGTGCGTGCGATGCGTAGTGTGATTGGTCGGTAGAGACCAACTTCCAAACGTCAACAACTATTCTGTGCCAACGCGCAGACAATAATCCACTACAAGTAGTTACACGCTGGTATCATCATCTCGAATATCATCAAAACATATCTACTGTGCTTCGTGGCCACCCCACACCGCTTCGCGCATCGACAAACTCGGCTGCACTTCGAGCAGGTATGGGTCGACTGTGTGACCAGCCTGGGCGTAGTAGTAGCCGAGAGCGGCGATCATCACTGCATTGTCTGTGCAAAAGGCCATTGGTGCGTAGCTAATAGAGCAGGGCAGGGCAATGCGCAGCTGACGGCGAAGTTCTTGGTTGGCCGCCACACCACCAGCAATCACGACGGAGCGCGGCGCATAGTGCTCGTAGGCCAGCACCGTCTTATCGACTAACGTCTCTACCGCTATACGTTGGAAGCTCGCCGCCATATCATAGCGCTGCTGCGGCGTAACAAGTGCTGGAAGCTCGTGCGAAGGAAAAGAGGCATCTTTGCCTACCTCAGCTTGCATTCGGCGCAGCACGGCCGTTTTAAGGCCCGAAAAAGAGAAATCATACTGGCCATGCATCCGCGCCTTGGGCAACGCGTAACGCTGTGGGTCACCGTGCGTAGCGGCAGCAGCAATAGCCGGGCCGCCAGGGTAGGGCAGACCAATGATCTTCGCTACCTTATCGAAGGCTTCGCCCACAGCATCATCCTGTGTTTGACCAAGTAGTGTATAGTCACCATGCGCGCGAAACAGCACCAGCTGACTATGCCCACCAGAGACGATGAGCGCCAGCATAGGGAAGCTCGGCTGCGCAGTAGGGAGCGCTAGGGCTGGCTCGGGCTTCGATCGGCCGTCCTCCACCACGAAGTTGGCATAGACGTGTGCCTCCACATGATGAATTGCGTAGAGCGGCTTCTTGTGCACAATTGCGAGCGTCCTCGCTGCCAGTGTCCCAATCAGCAGCGACCCTACCAGCCCAGGCGCATACGTCACAGCAATGCCATCAATATCATCCCAGCTGCATGCCGCCTCGGCCAATGCGCGGTCAATCACTGGGGTAATCATCTCAATATGGCTCCGCGCTGCTACTTCTGGCACCACGCCGCCATACTGGGCATGAATATCTATCTGCGAGTGCACTACGCTACTCAGCAAGCGCCGCCCATCGGCCACCACCGCAGCCGCCGTCTCATCGCAGCTGCTCTCAATCCCAAGAATCTTCATAGGGTTATTATAGCAGAGCAGGGAAGATGAGAGAGTAGTGTGATAATAAAAAATCAAATTGCATGAGTTTGAGCCTTAAATAGTAGGCTTACTCTCAACTTCTCCTTTTCCGTCCCATGCGATACTCAGGTCAACATTCTACGAGAATATTAATTAACACAACGACAAATTTCGCCACTTTATCAGATAAAATGACGAAACAATACGGCTGAAATTAAGAGAAATTCTGCACTTTTTCTCCCACATGTGCTCTACCCAAAAATCATGCCTCTCATGGTTTTAAATACTATCAAAAGTGGTATAATATGTGTCATGGCATTTTCTCTAAAACAAACACTCAAGAATACGCTCCCACCCAGCGTGCTGGCAGCGCTGGAGCCAGGTTATCGGCTGCTTGAAGCCACTATAGCAACGACTAACCAAGGTTTCCCAGCCCAGGGCATGCACGTCATTGGCGTAACGGGGACAAATGGCAAGACCACGACGTGCTTTATGATCCACCGCATGCTGGTCGAAGCAGGCTACAATGTCGGCCTGATGACGACGGTGGCATATGGAGTGAACGACGACATCACATCGCAAACCGAGCACATGACCACCGTATCTGCACCGCTGTTGCAGCAGCGGCTGGCGGAGTTTCGACGGCATAATGTGCAGTGGGTGGTGCTAGAAGTAACGAGCCACGCGTTGGCGCAGCATCGCATCTTTGGTATTCCAATAGACATCGCCGTCATGACCAACGTCACGCACGAGCATTTAGATTATCACAAGACATTTGAGCGCTACCGCGCCGCCAAGATACGTCTCTTCAAGCTGGCGCGGCGGGTTGGCATTATCAATGCGGATGACCCATCAGCAGCAGTCTTCGAGCAAGCCGTGCCCCGTAGCCTATGCTACGGCATCGCTGACGGTAACATCCGGGCGACTAACATCACCCAAACCGCCTCGGGCAGCCGCTACGATGTGTGGCTAATGGGGGAGATGCACCACATCGCCATCAATATGCCGGGTGAGTTCAACATTGCCAACAGCCTAGCCGCAGTAGCAGTGGGGCACGAGGTGGGCTTAAGCCGGGTACAGATCGAACACGGCCTGGCTGCACTCACTGGGGTAGATGGCCGCATGACAGTCGTGGATGCTGGGCAGCCATTCTCCGCTATTGTTGATTTTGCCCACACACCCGACGCTTTTGAGCGGCTCCTCGGTAGTGTGCGAGCGAGCACGAAAGGCAGGCTGATCGTCCTGTTTGGCTCGGCTGGCCGGCGCGATGAGTCCAAGCGAGCCATCCAAGGCAAGATCGCAGGACGCATCGCCGACGAGCTTATCCTCACCGAAGAAGACGACCGTGATATCGATGGGCAACACATCCTCACCCAAATCGCCAAAGGCGCAGAAGCCGCCGGCAAAACCCAAGATACCGACCTCTTTCTCATCCACGACCGCGCTGAGGCCATCCGCTTTGCCGTCCGCCGTGCCCGCACTGCCCGTGACACCGTCATCTTCCTCGGCAAAGGCCACGAAAAAACCATCGAGCGCGCCGACGGCACCCACCCCTGGGACGAAATAACAGAGGTACGAAACGCTATCCATGAGCGACAAGCATCGAAAAAGAAGCCAGCACGAGGCAAGAGCAAGTGCACAAAAGACGCTAGCAAACCTCGGCCCAAAGCCAAAGACAAAGCCAAGCGCAAGAAAAAGCCAACTTCGCGCCACAGCAAGCGGGCATCAGCGAGCTAGTGTGTACGCGGCTAACTGCTCTGCGGGGTGTCTGTCTCTCCGTCAACTTGTTTGGGTTCTACTTCGAACGTCACATCGTCTACATTATCGCTACTACCCACTCTTACATAGCACCCATCAGTGGTCAGACCAGTTGCTGCCCAGCCATCCTCTGTGCGCTGCAGCGATATCCACTGGATAAAGAGTAGCCACGGCTCGCCCTCAGGACCACTATATAGCCATGGCTCTCCGTCAAAAATCGATTGAGAAATCGCCTCCCTGAGCACTGAGTGTCTCTCATGCTCCTCATTTGACGGCTGCCGTGGTATTTCGTGTGGCATATGGCAATGCACCTCCTTTACCTCTATTATGGTCGCGTGTCTGTTGTGAGATCTACCACTGTTGTGTTGGCTTAATCTAGAATGCCATGGCTATACATGCGGGCTACCACCCGTGGCATAACTCGGATAATTTTTTCCTTCGGCAGCATTAGTTTATTGCGATATTCATACCTCTCCACACCAGGGAAGAAAAAGATCCGTCTGTCATCACCATGCTCAGCAGCATCTTCCTGGGCCTCATGCACGTAGTATTCAGACGACTTGAGGTCAATCAGCTTACCATTCACCATTATGTCTATCCCGCGCATATCCTGGTTGGCCGTGCCTGGCTCATAGGCAATGCCCGCTTCATCCAGCACCCGCATAAAAAGCACTTCATTGCGAACGCCCGCTACTGTCGCATACAGCATATCTTTTCGATCTTGCTTGTTTTGAGCATGCTTATTGCCTGGGTACACTACTTCTAAGCCGTTAACTATATCCGACACAGACGGTATCGATTTCCATGTCTCACAAGAGTGTGTGGCGTTGTCTATCACATCGCGCAGGGCATGGTTAAAGTGCGTGAGCTTCTTGATCCGCTGCTTCTTTTCTTGCCGAGTCAGCGCCGTATCATCTTGTTCGGTCGCCTCCACCCAGCCAGGATATGCTGCGAGCAGCCGCGCCATATCCACATGCGACCACTGTTCTTTGCTCGCATAGTGCTGCACAAGCGTCACAGCACTCTCTCCCAGGGCAACCGAGCGTCGCTGGCGGCGTTTTTTCTCACTCCAGTTACGACCTGCTTGCTCGACGAGGTAGGTGAGATGTGGCTTTTGACTCTTCAGCGCTGCATCAACAGTAACAAGCTGCTTTTTGATGTTCGAAGAAGACGTCGACCACTGGCTCGGCGATATAAGTGATGGCATTGCATCAATGCTATGATGTTTGGGTGTACGGCGATGTGGCTTATAGTGACGTGTTTTTACCATGGTTGTGTTTGTATTATATATCATTTTTAGTACCATAACAAAATCACCACATCAGTGGTGATAATGCTTGTTCTTATTGCAGTATCCGCTACCGCTGCGACAAATAGTCGATCTCTTTGATGATGTCGAGCAGCGCTTGGGCGCGGCGGGTTTCGTCGCGGATCGACTTGGCGATTTGGTAGGCTGGGTCGATCAAACTCTTGTCGTCCGTCGAGCGGATCAAAAGCAGATAGGTATCGAACTTCTCATCTGGGCTAACGTTGAGCTTATCCACCAGTGGGCGCAGCTCTTTGATGGCCGATTGCTTCACGCCATTGAGCGCCTCACCACTGGGCGCAGGCTGCGACGATTGCTGTTGCGAGGACATGATTGGCACGGACGAGCCCATATTGCCCGACATACCCGAGAGTGACGAACGGCCAGCACCTTGCCCCGACATCATCGCCTGCGACCGCTGCGACGCTGCTGTGCCCACCTGCGGGCCAATCCCAGCGAGCACCTTGGCAAGCTCTTGATCGTCGGTAATTGATTGTGATGTAGTGCTGATATTCATGGTTCCCACCTGTCTCCAAATATGCTTATGATTCTCTGCTAATTAATGTATCATGGGAGGGTATACTCTTGCAAGCAGAAGGAGACGATTATGCTTGATGACCAGACCATATTGCGCCAACGCGGTGCCGAGGCCACTCTGCATCACATTGCAACATTATGGAAACAAACGATGCTGCCAACAGAGGTAGCCAGCCAGCTCTCGCATATATCAGTCCAGCATGATATTCGTAATGTTGTTATTATAGCAACGGATGGTAGTGCAGTGCTTGCTCACGTCGCTCAGCAGCTCGTGCAGCCTCACTTGGCTGTGCCTGTGCTGTGCTGCAAGGCAGCGGCAGTGCCCGCATTTGTGGGCTCGTACAGCTTAGTGGTTATTATCGAGACTGGCGTCTCACCTGACCAGGTGAAGAATATACTGCGCTATACACAGCAGCATGCTGCTCCGGCCGTTCTGCTCACTCATGATGCTGCCGTGGCTGAGTGCACCACAGCATACCCTGCAGCTACCGTCGTGCCGGTTGCGAAGAGGGAAGGGCAGGTCATACTCAGCACACTGAGTGCGCTACTGACGGCCTATCAGTTGCTGGATGATGATCTTGTGGAAGCAATAGCGGATGGCGCAGCGTACGCAGCGAATGTGGCACAGCAGTGGGGTGCTACCGTGCCAACCACTCACAATCTCGCCAAGCAGCTTGCACGCCAGACAGCGGGCAAGACGGCGGTTTTTTGCGGCAGTGGGGTGCTCGCGCCAGTCGCCCAGTGGTGGCAGTGGTGCTGGCAGGAGCGGGCGCACAATGTGGCATTCGCCACCACCCTTGCCGAGGCCGAGCAGGCTGGCGCTCACGGCTGGCTAAGCCATCCGGTGGATAAGCCATTCGCGCTTTTCGACCTGGTAGGAGAGAATGACACCGCTACCCAGCAGCGCATGGCGATGCTCGATCGCCGCCTCAGTGGCCGTCGCCCCCACGCGAAGTCTATCTTGCTTGCTGGCGAGACAGAGGTAGAGCAAGCACTGCACGGCATGATACTAGCGGAATTCGCCAGCTGCTACCTCGGCGTGTTGAATAGCGTGAAGCAGGGGAAGGGCGGCATGTCTTAGAAATTCTAACCTAACGTGTTTTAGTTTTTGAGAATCGTAGTGTTTTGTTTTTTATTCTCACTCTTAAGCCCTTGTCATGATCTTGTATGGTAACTCGCTGTCGCAAAATGTTACATAAACAACAAGATGCTACAATAAATTCACCAACGAAATCGCTCATCATCTCAAACATTACATGTGACGATTAATCTGGAATAATATGTGCAGAAATTCTATCATCGTACTCTGTAAATGAGCAGGGTAGAGTGAGCCAAAAATACCATAATATCCACACAAAAAACCCGCCACATGCGGGCGGGTTCTATACCAAAATAACTTATCTTGTTTAGTGGTACTGCCGTAGCGACTCAATCGTGTTCTTGCGCGCAGCACGAATAGCTGGATAGAGACCGAAGGTGAGGCCAACCGCCAATGCCAGGCCAATTGCCATCACCGCCGTCTGCCACTCCAGTGATGGTGGGAAGGACAGCCAGATGCTAAAGCTCAGCGCCACTATGTAGCCGAGGATGTAGCCCAGGACACCACCAAGCAAACTTATCGCCAGTGCCTCGATAACAAACTGGGTGATGATGTTACCATCAGTCGCGCCAACCGCTTTGCGGATACCCACCTCGCGCGTGCGCTCTACCACACTCACCAGCATGATATTCATGATGCCAATGCCGCCAACCACCAGCGAGATCGCCGCAATTAGCGTCAACACCTGGGTTAGTGCTGTGAAGAGTCGGTTGGTTGGCTGGCTAATCGCATCGCCCGTCGCCACGGTAAAGTCTTCTTCGCCTTGGTGATTTTGCTTGATCTTATCCTTAACTTGCTGAGCAATCTGCCCGACCTGCTGCGATACATCGGCCTGGATGTTGATCTGCTGAATCTGCGTATGACCACTGTGGATTTTCTTGCCTGCCTCGGTGGTGATGATAGCTGCGTTGTCAAAATCAACGTTGTTATAATTCAGCGGATTTTCTGTAGCACGCATCACCCCCACCACGATAAATTCCTTGCCGCGGATTTTGAAGGTCTGGCCAATCGACTGCTCGGTGCCAAACAGCTGCACCGACAGCTTTGGGCCAAGCACCGCTGGCTTAGCGTCGTGCGTGCCACCCTCGAGAAAGTCACCCTCGCGCAACTCGAGCTGGCTGGTGATAGCAAGGTCTGGCGAAGTTGCCACAACAGTAGTGGTGGCTTCTCGGTCGTTACTCTTGAGCTTGTTCTCAGAGGTCATCATTGGCGCTACAGCGCGGATATGTGGCATCTTGCGCACTACCTCGACGTCAGACTCGGTAATGGTGCTGGTATTGTAGTTATACTGCGCGACCGAGCTCGCTAGCGATGAGAAGCTCTTGTCTTGCACGCCAGGGCGCACCACAATGAGGTTGTTGTTGAGCTCAGACACCTGTTGAGAGATGATATTGTGCAGGCCACCACTCAGTGCCAAGATCGCCACGATGCTACCCACGCCAATTGCCACACCCAGCGTCGCCAGCAAATTACGGCCGCGATTGCGCCGGAAGCTACTGCTTGCATTTTCGAAATGGTCGATGATTATCATGCCTGGGGCTCCTTTGTGCTAGATTGGTGAGCAGACGATGGTGCAGCGGGCTGCTGGGCCGGTGTAGCCTTGGCTGGCTGAGCAGATGCTGCAGATGGTGATTGCACCGCAACATGGGCTGCTGGTGCTGCAGGCTGCGCCGACTGACTAGCGGGTTGTGGTGCAACCGGCTTGGGTGGTGCGGCTACAGGCTGTGTTGACGCAGGCGTTGCAGCCTGAGCTGAAATAGCCGATGCTGCTTGAGCCGGCGCAGCGGAGTGTGGTGGAACGGGCTGCCCTGCCGACGGAGCGTGCTGTGCAGCCGGCAAGGCTGGCGGCACCTCTGGCGGAGCAACTGGCATAGGCTCGATGGTCGGGCCATCTTGGGTATGCGGATCTTCGTAGTCGACTACTGTTGGTGCTGTCGTTGCTGGTGCAGGGGCCTTGGCGGGACGACCGCGAGCGATTGCCTTGACTGGCGCAGCTGGCTGAACAGCCGATGCTGTGCCGTGCGCAATCGTCGGCGCAGTCTTGCTAGCAGGCGCCGCCCGACGCACCCGTGGCTTGCGAGCCACTGGCGTTGGCGCGGCAGCAGTGGTGCGCATCTGCTCATCACTAGCAATCTGCCCATCAAGCATCTTAATCACACGGCTGGCGTAGCTCGTAAGGTTTGGGTTGTGCGTCACCATAATAATGGTATTACCCCGGCGGTGTAGCTGAGCCAGCTCTTCCATGATGATATGGCTCGAGCGGCTATCGAGGTTACCAGTTGGCTCATCAGCCAGGATAATCGACGGGTGATTTACCAGGGCACGAGCGATTGCCACACGCTGCACCTGCCCACCACTGAGCTGCCACGGCATGTAATATTCGCGCTCTTGGAGGTGGAAGTTCTTCAGCACCGCACTGGCTTGCTCCAGGCGCTTGACGCGGCGCATCCCCCCACGATAACTCAGGGGAAGGGCAACGTTCTCGAGCACTGTTAGGCGATTAATCAGGTTAAAACTCTGGAAGACGATGCCAATCTGCCGCGAGCGAATCCGGGCGTGTTGACGCTTGCTCAGTGTCGCGACCGATGTTCCATCAAGAAAATACTCGCCGCTGTCGGCGCGGTCGAGCAAACCCATGATATTAAGTAATGTCGTCTTGCCGCAGCCACTGGGGCCCATGATGACGATGAATTCGCCTTTTTCGACTCGCAGGTCGACGTTGTCCAAGGCGTTTTGGGCAGCGTCGCCCAGACCATACTGCTTGGTGAGGCCTCGGAGTTCTATAACTGGTGTAGAAGATCGTACCATAATTATCCTTTAGTATAAACTGTCAAAAAACATTTCTGCAAGCCCAATCTGCACAAAAATATGCAGTATAGCCACGCATCATGCCAAAAGACGAATCAGCAGCGCACTTCTATGGCAGCATGCCGCCTGGCGCTGATATGGCGGAGAGACAGGGATTCGAACCCTGGGTGACGTTGCCGCCACACACGCGTTCCAGGCGTGCCAATTCAACCACTCTTGCACCTCTCCGTACCTCTGTATTATAGCGGATGTGGGGTGGGGTGGCAATATGTATGAGTGATTCGGATATATAGTGGTTTATTCGTGTAAATTATGTAGCTTATCAGAGTATTTATTAGGTATATTGTTAATTTGTGTGGCTATATTTTTTCAATAATAGGGACGGGGTACCATCATATCTGCATAGATGAGGATTAACTTCCTATATTCGAGCCATCATATTTCTCCATCATGCAATATGTATAAAATATCTCCCATTTTTGCCAAAAAATATCGTTCGAATATATTTCTATACCAACCTCTGTGTGCATGCGCCATTCATTTTTCTCAACAGAGGCCAAAAAATATTTGACCTGCCGCGCAAACAATGGTAGCATGAAACGCAAGTGCGCATATAATAAGCACACATAACCACTAATCCTGTATTGGGGAGGATTGAAGCTTATGACAAACAGGCATGACAGCTATCCGGCAAATTCTGAGCCTAGCGAGCCCGAAATATTCAGCGGTGCCGCCACTCAACAAAACAAAGACAGAGAAGGAGTTGTTGACCGGCGGACTCTTTTTGGTATTCTTGGCGTTGGTGCAGCTGCAGCAGCAGGTATAGCGTTCTTGGCTGGGCGTGGTTCTGCTGAGAATAATATTGCTTCAGAAACACCCTCACCATCAGAGTCTCCAAGCTCGAGCCCAGAAGCAACCCCATCTGCCACAGCGACAGAAACTTCATCACCTACACAAGAGCCTGTGGAGCCTGGCGCACCAAGCAATGAGCGGCCCGAACCTCGCCGGTCGTATAACTTCGCGAATCTTAGTGAGTTTGACTCTGAAAAGTGGAAAACAATGAGTGATTATGACAAAGGGCTTGCGTGTAAAACCCTCTTTGGTAATAACCTAAAACCAGAGGTCATGACAATTCTTACCGAGTCACATGCTGACCAGTCAAAAGAGCTAGCAATTACATGGTTCGATCATGCTGATCGTTTTATCCGTGATCTCTGTGATGATGCTCAGTCAAATGCTTTATTCACAAATGCAGATGGTAGAGAAGTCAACGCATGGCCAGTGCTGCAATGTTTGGCCGATTATATAGACGTCCCACACTCTAATATCGTCAGAGATTCCAATGATGAGAATAAAGATGACAGTGACAAAAATAAATTTAAACCCCACGGTTATTATGGCCGCCTTGTCGAAGCCGCTTATGAAGCTCACTCGAAAGACAAAAAACCAAAAGAAGAAGACCGCATTGCTCTCCGCGTTACGAAGTGTGCGATCATGGCAGAATACGAAGACCCATTCCCGATCAATGATGGCAAAGAAACCAATCAACCCCAGGTATATTCGGCAGCATATTGTGAGGTGCAAGAGGTAGGAGATAAGAACAAAACATACTACACAGTTATTGAGACTAAAAGGAAAATAACTAAAAACGATCGAAAGACGGGCCAGTACACGGAATATCCATTCCCTCGAGTGTCTTACTTTTATCCAACAGACACCAAAAGCAATGAGGCTCACGCTATCAAACCAGAGATTACTGCGCCTCTCAACGACGTCGAAGAATAATAGATCTCGTTGAAGCAAAGACCAGCCGAATATCATACATTAACTTGTAGTTATTTGGCTGGTTTTCTTACTTATTTTTGTGTATTATATGTAGTGTATGATGAACTCTCTTGTATCTAAGCTAAAGCGCTTTTCACTCTTTCCATTAGCTATTATTCTTGTACTTAGTTCTAGTGTGTTTATAGACCAAAAGGCTTATGCTGATGATCATGATAAAAAAATAAGAGCGTGGATTCTTTACGAAGGGCAGTCTGGTTATGATCCTAGAACTGAACCTGGTACCTACCAGCATAATACTTGCTTTTATGGTATAGATGATATTAGGGCTGTAGATGTCGGTAAGGATAGAATCGGCGGTTCTGGTCTTGATGGAACTAATCGTATAGTTGATGGAAAATGGATGAAGTGTTCTGATATATATGCAGAAGGAATTCCTTTATGGGGTTTTAAAGGCGCAGAAGATTTTCTAACACAGGCAGGTTATGTAAACAAAAATGGATGGTGGAGCGCCACACGTGGTGTGCAAGGCGCTGTTAATGATGCTATTAGGAAAAAGTTAGGGATTAAGAATGACAGGGCTTCGGATTATCTTGGGCCTGGTGAGTTATATAGCTATAGTTACAAAGATTTTACAAATTCCTGCCCTATCACAGGGGAAGCTGACCGATCTCAGTATAGTAGTTCACAAGCGGGAGCAGCAGACAAGGGAGCTGATGGTTTTATATCTTACGATAAAATTGGCAAAGATGCCAATGGTAACGATGTTATCAAAAAGACTATAGCTAAGTATAGTACCACTGGTTCGATATCTACAAATACGTGTAGATTAAAAGCTAGTACTGTTACAAAAAATGCGCAAGCCGCGATCAAGGCAGCTGAAAAAAATAAAAAGAAATCTGATGATGCAAACAAGAACAAGAATAGCCCTGATGATAAGAATGCTAACAAGGTAGATGCTGGAACAGGCGAATCTGCCCAGCAAGGTGATGGCGAAGATAAGGAAGAATCCAAATCACGCTGCGCTATCGATGGTGTTGGCTGGCTCATCTGCCCCGTTGTTAATCTCCTTGCTGATATCTCAGACGATTCTGCAGGTATTTTGGCAAAGTTGCTTGAAGTCAATTCCATCATACTCACAGATCGTGGCCCCGATTCTGCCTTCCACTATTGGTCGCGCATTCGAGACATTGCCAATATTGTCTTTATCATTGTTTTCTTGATCATCATCTACTCACAGGTTAGTGGTCTTGGTATTAGCAACTACGGCATTAAAAAGCTTTTACCAAAGCTACTTATGACTATTGTCCTCGTCAATATATCTTTCTATATATGTAGTATTCTTGTTGATATCTCTAATATTATTGGGTCATCGTCATTCAATTTCATTACTTCACTCGGTGGTGGCGGGAGCGGCCCAGAAGGTGGCTGGGCAACGAAAGGAAACTGGTGGACGGGTGCTGCTGCTACCGTTCTAGGTACTGCTACAGCTTTCTTTGTGTTAGGTACTCTTATTTCTGGTCTTGTTTTTGTCGTTGTTACTGCAACTATTACAGTATTCCTTCTTGGTGCACGGCAAGCGTTGGTTATCTTTACTATTATTCTATCGCCGCTTGCTTTTGTAGCACTGCTATTACCAAGTACCGAAGGGTTATTTAAGAAGTGGTGGGGCTTCTTCAAGACACTCCTCTTTCTCTATCCAGCAATTGGCTTACTCTATGGTGCATGCAATCTGGGGGCAACGGTCATTAATGGTATGAAGGGTGAATCACCTGTATTACTACAGATTATTGCTGCCGCTCTTACCTTCACACCACTCCTCTTAGTTTCTCGCCTAACAAGCCTTATGACCTCAATGATGGGGCTAGCAAATATTGCTGATAAGTGGGGCAACTTGGCTGGCAAAGCTACTGAGAAGAAGTTGCAGTCTGGACTAGATAATTCTATGTATGGGCAACTTATGGCCACTCGTAAACGAAACAAAGAGCGTAGACGTGCACAAATACAAGCGGGCACCTACAGAGGTTCTAACTGGATCCCCACAAACTGGGTCAGAAATGCAAGAAGCAAAACAATGGGCGGTATCAACAATATAGCCGGGAGAGTCCCAGGGGCTATTGGAGAGACAGCTCGACGCGCCCAAGGAAATGCTGCCAATATTATAAAACAGCAGTCGAAAGAGGAAATGGATCTCGCTGAAGCAAAATACGAAAACATAGAATATGTAAACGCTGAGGGCAAAAAGCAATCACTTACTCAGGGCGATTATTTTGATCTTGCAATGGGTAAAAATATAATGGGGAGAAACAAGAAGGGTGAGCTTGTCCCAGTTCTTGAAGGCGCTAAAATGTCTCAATATGACAGGCGTTTTGTCCTTCAACGAGCAGCCAAGGGTGGAAACTCAGATCAGATTAAGAAGCTCGCAGAAGAATCCGTTGATCCAAAATCGTCAATGGGGCCACTAGATGCCTTTGATCTTCAAACACTCGCTGAGGGTATTCGAGATTCAGGTGCGGCTAGTAAGAACCCCTGGGTAACCGGTGCTGCAATTGCCGATATTCAGTCTGGAAGATTTAACTTCGATAAGGCTGTTACTGACGCAGCCAAATCTGGTAAAATCACTGCGCCTAAAATCGCACAAATGGATGCAGCTGCAGCAGACAATCTATTTAGCTCTCTTCGTAAGAATGAGTCCGATGACCCACGTGTTAAGCCTGAAGATCTTTCAGCTGCGAGAAAGGCTACTGGCTACGCAGTTCAGGCTGCTCTTGATTCACCAGAACTCGCCCCACTAATTCATGGTAATCCACGCGTTAACCTGCGTGTAAACACTATGAAAACTTGGAAGGAAAGAGGGTGGCATTAATCTCTATCATCCATACTATCTATTCTTATCCTCCCCATCCCCCTCATGCTATAATAAATACATAAACTATGTCGAGATATAAGGTTGCGCAGGATGTAGAGGCAGAGGATAAGATTCTTGGGCCGTTTAGCTTTCGCCAGTTTATTTATCTGCTGGTTGCGGCGGCAGGGATTGCGTTGGCGTGGGGGCTATCACAGGTGTTTTTGCCACTGGCGGTTATTCCGGTGCCAATTATTCTGCTGTTTGGTGCGCTAGCTTTGCCCTTACGTAAGGATCAGCCAATGGAGGTCTACCTCGCGGCGGTGGTATCATTCTACACCAAGCCACGTCGGCGCATGTGGCAGCCCGATGGCATCAACTCACTCATCGAGATTACAGTACCCGAGAAGGTAGAGATTGAGCGGACGAAGAACCTCAGCCAAGACGAAGCCGAGCGCCGCCTAGCGTATCTGTCGCAGCTGGCTGATAGCCATGGCTGGTCTATCCGCCACACCCGCGTGCCCGATGCACAGGGGTCGATGATTAGCGATGTCTACTTCGAGGCGCAGCAGACCTCGGATATGTTTGATGATAACAGTAGCGAAGCGCGAGCGATGACGCGGCGCATTGAGCAATCCAACCAAGCCCGGCGCCGAGCCGCCATCGAGCGCATGCAAGCTCCACCAGCCGCACTGCCCGCTGTAGCTGACGGGCAACCGCTCCAGCAAGCTCCCGTGCCATACCAGCCGGCATGGCCGCAAGTTCAGCAACAGCCATACCAGGTAGCTCCAAATACTTCACCACAGACTATACCACCATACCAACCACCAGCTGACGATGCTGGTTTTGCACCAGTATCACCACCCCAGCCTCGCATGCCTGAGTCGCCATACTCAGCACCAGAGCCTCAGCGCCCAGCGGTGTCGTATTCGTCCACGAGCTTCCCGGAGAATCGTACGGCGTCGTCGCATCAGCAAGCTCCCTCGCCCGATGCTAGCGCCTACCAAAACCAACCAAACCCATACCCACCTCAGCAACCTACCGAGGTATACGAGATTTCGCCAGTGGATGATGCGGCGCATGACGAAACGCCTGTTACTGAGCCACAGCCCATGCCGCAAAAGCATGACTCACTCCAGTCTCTGCCAATGGCACTGCCCGCCGTTATTCCGCACGATTCGGTCTTGCCAGACGCCCTGAGTAAGCCCTACACACCGCCTGAACCTACAGCAGAAGCTGCGCCAGAGCCCAAGCCAGAGGAGACACCATCCTTTGAGGCGATCTATGCCAACCTGCGCCAGCACGCCACTCCCATCACCGATGCTGTGCCGCTTGTACCACCCCAAAAGCCAGCCGCGCGCACTGCAGCTACACCTGATTATCAACCAGCTGCAGCACCTTCTACCGATGCTCAGCCGCCATTCACTCCAGCACCTGCAGAGCAACCGACCCCAGCAGCGCCAACTCCCAATTATCCACACACTCCTACGCCACACCCTCCCCAGCAGCCAGTACCACCTCAGCAACCACCCATCGCGCCAGCTCAGTCTACACCGACGCTCGCACCCACCCCAGCCGCAGTATCCTACCGAGAGCGCTCGACACTGGCTGATGATAAAAATGTCATCGATATGGCGGTGCGCTACAACCCATACCCTAGTATTCATCAGTCGGTTATCCAGCCGCTCGACCCCAGTTATTACGCCAAGACGACCCCCTCGCGTGAGGAACGCCTACGTGAGGAGCAGCTCGCCCAGCAACGCAACAATATGCCGCCAAACACTAGCACAAACACCGTCTCGCCTGATATAATTAGACTAGCCAGCAACTCTGATTTGTCCGTTGCTGCCATTGCCAATGAAGCCAACCGGATTCAACATCAAGAGCAGGCCAGTCAGAATAATGACGATGATGAGATTGTCATCCCTTTGCGCTAAGAAATAAGAAGGAGAGTGGTGTCACCAAATTCACCCAACAATCAACAACCACCAGCTGGGCCACCCAGCCAGTTTGGCTATAGCCAAAGCCAGGGCGCTGCGCCAACGGGCCAGGTACCAGCTAATTACCCGCAGTATCCCGCTCCGCCGCAGAGTAACTACCCCGCAGTGCAAGCACCGGCTCAGCCACCAGCTGTGCAGGGCAATACGAATGATCAGCCCCCCCAAGACACCAAGAAAAAGGCTCCACCCAAGCCCGCTACCACGCAGAATAGCCTCCTCCTCTCGGAACTGCGTGATGATATGATCATCATGGGTGATGGTAGCTTTCGCGCCGTCATCGCCTGTGAGTCGATTAACTTTGACCTCATGAGCGCTCGTGAGCGCGAGGGGGTGGAGTATAGCTACCAGAACTTTCTCAATGCGCTATACTTCCCGGTGCAGATCTGCATTCGCTCGCAGCGGGTGGATATTGGCCCTTACTTGGATAAGCTCGTTGCCATCCAGCGCACCCAAGACAACATGCTACTAAGCGTGCTAATGGAAGACTATATCAACTTCATCGACGACCTCTCGCAAAACGCCAACATCATGGACAAGAGCTTCTACGTCGTCATCCCGTATTACCCAGCAGGGGAGGGGACGATTCTCGACCAGAGTAAAGGGTTCTTCACCAAGCTCTTCGCCCCCAAGAACACCAACACCGTGACGAAGATTAGCAAAGAAACCTACGAGCGAGCCCGCGAGGAGATCCGCAACCGGGCTGACACCATCCTCAACGGCTTGATGCAGATTGGTGTACGGGCAGTGCAGCTCAAGACTAAAGAGCTCGGCACTCTCTATTACAACATGTACAACCCCGACACGGCAGTGCGCGAGCCGCTGGGCGACTTTAATAACGTGACTTCCACCTTCGTCCGCAAAGGCGAGGGAGCCGTCCCAACCTCGACAGCATATCACAAAGGAGATTTTTAATGGCACGACGACCCGATCCAATCGACATTGCTGCCCAGCAGCGCGAGCGCGAGCAAGCAGAGGTAGAAGAAGCCTTTATCAAGGGGATGACGACGCTGCGCGACTTAATCGCTCCCAGCAGTCTCGAGATCCACAGCACGTACTTCCGCATTGGTACCAAGTATGGCCGCACACTCTACATTTATGGCTACCCACGTGAGCTCTACACAGGCTGGCTGTCAGGATTGATCAACATCGACCAAGTGCTCGATATTAGCATGTTTATTTACCCTGTCGAGACAGAGATCGTCCTTAATAACCTCCGCAAGAAGGTGACGCAGCTTGAGGCTGATATGGCGCTTAATTCCGAAAAAGGCAAGGTGCGTGACCCAGCCCGCGAGGCCGCTCTAGCCGACGCCGAGGAATTGCGTGACCAGCTACAGCTTGGAGCCGAGCGTTTCTTCCGCTTTGGGCTTTACGTCACGCTTTATGCCGATAGCCTCGAGGAATTGAGCTTCGTCCAGCACGTCATCGAGACAATCTTTGGCCAAAATATGGTCTACAGCAAGACCGCCAGCAACCAGCAAGAGCAAGGCCTCAACAGTACCATCCCCCAAATGACCGACCAGCTGCAAGTCCGCCGCAACATGAACACTGGCGCGGTGAGCACGAGCTTTCCCTTTACTAGTGCCGACCTCAGTGACGGCGAGGGTATTCTCTATGGTGTCAACCAGCACAACCAAGGACTCGTTATTTTCGACCGCTTTAGCCTTGAGAATGCGAATATGGTCGTCTTTGCAAAGTCTGGTGCTGGTAAATCCTTCACCGTTAAGCTCGAGGCGCTGCGCAGTATGATGCTTGGCACCGACATCCTCGTCATCGACCCTGAGAACGAATACCAAAAGCTGGCCGATGCAGTCGGCGGCAGTTACATTCGCCTCAGCCTCAGTAGCGATACGCGAATTAACCCCTTCGACCTTCCCCGAGTAATCGACAGCGACGAAGCAACTGATGCCCTGCGCGCCAACCTCATCACCCTGCAGCGGCTCTTCAAGCTTATGCTGGGCGGCACGTTGGTGGGTGGGCAGCAGATTGCCTTGCTCAGCCCAGCTGAGGAGGCCGATCTCGACCAAGCGCTCATCGATACCTACGCCCGAGCTGGTATTACCAGCGATCCACTGACGCATAACTCTCAGCCACCGACGATCATCGACCTCTACGATACTCTCCTTCACATGGGTGGAGCAGGGCCGTCACTGGCCCAGCGTCTGCGCAAATACACCACAGGCACTTTTGCTGGTATCTTTAGCCAGCAGAGCAATGTTGATATTAATAACAGCATGGTCGTGTTTAACATCCGCGATCTCGAGGATGACCTACGGCCAGTGGCAATGTATATTGTGCTGAGCCACATCTGGAATATCGCTCGCACCGTACAGCGCCGGCGGATGCTCATCGTTGATGAGGCCTGGCAGCTGATGAAGTATGAGGATTCAGCGGAGTTTCTCCATAGCCTAGCCAAGCGAGCCCGTAAGTACTCTCTGGGCCTGACGACCATCACGCAGGATGTGGAGGACTTTATGGGGAGCGAGAAGGGCCGGGCTATTGTAGCAAATAGCTCGCTCCAGCTTTTGCTAAAGCAATCAACCAGTGCAGTGGATGTGCTAGCTGAGGTCTTCAAGCTCACCGAGGAGGAGCGTAAGCGCCTGTCTAACTTCCCTGTAGGCGATGGCCTCTTCTTTGCAGGGCAAAACCACGTCCACATTCGCATTTTTGCCAGCGAGACCGAGACGCAATTCATCACCACCAACCCGGTGGCCAATAACAGCTTATACCAGCAGCCAGTGAGGTCGTAGCCTGCCATGCCTACCCCCATCCCCTCCCAGCAAAAACCCGACCTCGACCGGCATAATCCGGGGAATACGTATTGGAGCAACGACACCTTCGCTGGCCGGAATAATCATGCTGGCAGTGGTGATTATAGCCAATCCAACACCGCCCAAGACCTCCAGTCACGCGAGAATAGCGGGAGTGGATCATCGTCACGCAGCAACGCCAGCGGCACTGACGCAACCGGCAGCGACTATGCCAACTCCGTCCGAGGCCAAGAAGGCGCGCCAGGAAGCAACTGGAGCGATAATAACTGGTTCAACAAGGTAGTTCCACCAGACAGCAAACTCTCTGAGCCCAAATCTCGCTTTGCTAAGGCGCGGAGTGCTATCTTCTCTAAAAAGGGTGGGCCAATGGGTATCCTTGGCGCTATTTTGCTTGGTGGTGGCTCAATGCTCTCATTTTTTGGTGGGCCAAGTCTACTTTTGCTTCATATCAAAGAAAACCTCACCAACCACTGGAATTCACAAAATACCAGCTTCGAGCGGCGTGCTAACAAGGTGCTATTTAAGCGTATTCAAAACACCGCAACTAGTGGTATTTGCTCAGTAGTGAACGTGCGATGTAAATATAATCGTGTCTCGAATCGGTTACTGAAGCAGTTTGACAAAAATCAAGTTGAAGCTCTCGATAAAGAAGGGAATGTCATTAAACCCTCCGAAGAATTTGACTTAAAGAAATCTACTCTTGGTGAAAAGTTTGCAAACCTTCGGGTGACTTACGACAATGGTACAAAACAAACGGTTAGTCCCCCAGAATTCAAAAAATTATACTACGAGAATCCAGAGTTCAGAGCAATTATGCACCGCGCATATGCACCACGTTGGGTGGCTTTCTTCGATAAAGTGTTTAACAATGGCGTTATAAAAAAATTCTCTCTTACCAAGAAAAACAAGCTCGCTGGTGCCAAAAGCGAGAAAGAAGTCCGCGAAAGCATCGACAAAAATACCAAAGGCCAAGAGATGAAAGGCAAATACGAAGCCAAGGAAAATGACGATGAAGGCAAAGAAAAGGTTACTGAAGATACTGATGTTGGCAAAGCCGCTAAAGAAGCGGTGAGCGAAGGAGCCGAAGGGGCAACAAAATCTGTTAGTAAGGAAGCAGCAGCCAATATTATCAAAAACGGTGTCGGCAAAACTGGTAATATTGTTGCCATGATTGCTGGCGGCCTCTGTATGGTGCAAGATGGTGCTAAGTCCATCAGTAAGACAATTCGCCTCATCCAAATGACGCAGGTCATTAGCTATGCCATGATGTTCTTTACGATGGCCGATAATATTAAGGCTGGCTCGACAGATTATATGGCTGTTGCTGTGCTTGGGACGATTCTAACCACCGTACTCGTCAACAAATCTGGCAACGTAACCAAAAAAGCCGCAACCGACGGAATGGGTCTTAAATATGGACTCATGAAAGAAATAGCCCCAACTGACACCTCCAACTGGACAGAATACGTCCCTGGCGGTGGCTGGGCTCGGAAGATGAGTGGCGTTGCCAATGCTCTTGGTGCTAACATTAGCGCACTGAAGACATCCTGCACAGCCATCAACAGCACTGGTGGTCAGCTTCTCATGAGTGTCGTTGGTGGATGGACAAGTGTCGTTGGTGAGTTGGTCTCAAACTTAGCTGCTCCTGTTATTTCTGCTGTACTTGCGCCAATCCTCAGTAAGCTCATAAATTCTATGGCGGGTACCCTTGTGAGCAGTGCTACTGTTGGCGAGGATGCTGGAGATGCCCTAACGAGCGGTGCGGTAAATATGTTCTCCGAGGCAGCAGCAGCGGGCGGTAATGGCATGCTCAATGTTGACCAAACAATCGCCTACGAACGAGAGACGGCCCGTCTTAATCTTGCCTATGCCGCCGAGCAACGCGTTGAGCGAAGCCCCTTTGACGCAACATCGCCGTATACCTTTATGGGGAGCCTCTATAGTTCATTCATCCCCTACATGGGTAGCTTTTCTAATCTTAGTAGTTTTGTTCATAATCTTGTGTCGCTCCCTAAGAATATCGTACCGGCCCTCTTTGGCAACAAAGTGAGCGCCAACACCGAAACAGATCGCATGAAAAAGATTTGGCAAGCGTGCGATGATCCAAACATCCCCAAAGACGTCGCTGCTGGGCCATTCTGTAATATATCGTATGGTGCGCTCAATCTTGATAAAGACCCCGACGAGGTTGCCCAATCTCTTGCTGGGCAATACAACGAAGAAACGGGTGAGGCAACGGGTGGCACACTCAAAGAATGGCAAGAGAAGTGCGGTAAGGGCACTGATGGCGAGAACGGTGTCGATACCGGTTATTGCAAGTTTGACTCTGAGGAAAAAGTCAATGCTGCACTCTTCACAATCGATCAACGCGTCGTCGACACCATGGACAACGAACCAATCTCTGGTGGAGGTGGTGCAAGCCAATCTAGCAGTAGCACTCCCAGCGGCCCAGCAGTCGGTGAGCCAGAATTCAACCAAGCTCAGCCTGCTGCAGAAGGTGGCGATTCTATATCAACATGGAACGGCCTTAAAAACGGCGAGTTAGCAGAAGGCGACTTAGTAGCTCTGTCATTTTCGTCCGGCGAGAGGATGCACAAGCAAGCTGCGGCCGCTATGGAAGAAATGAACAAAGCATACAAAGCAGAAACTGGTGCTGATTTCGGTATCAATGAGGCATACCGAGACTGCCAACGGCAAATCGCATATGCGACACCAGGTGACCCACTATACCAAGGTGGCCTCGCCAAGCCAGCGCCACCTTGTAGCTCGAACCATGGCTGGGGGCTTGCAGCAGATATTAGCGTGGGAGACTTTGGTTCTTCTACCTACAATTGGCTCAAAGCTAACGCTCATAAGTATGGCTATGTCCATCCCGAATGGGCCGAACCAAATGGTAGCAAACCAGAGGCGTGGCACTGGGAGTATGCTCGACGTGTTGGAGGGTCATCATGATCATGCGGTTGGCTCATGCTATTTTTGCTCAGTGTTTCTACTCTCTTTGTGTTTTTATCACTCGCTGCCAAATACACATCAGCCAACGATTACTTAGCTTTCTGTCTCTTTTTTCGCCATCGACAACACTCTTTTCTCGCTGCACCACTATTTATCGAATAAGTTCTCTTGTTTTTGCAATAGTATTCTCTCTCATATCAACTCCTGCTTCAGCTCTAGACGCAGGGTTCTTTTCTGGCAACAATATCGAGCATTTCGACCCCGACGCAGCAACCTGCTCTACCAGCAGCACCAGCAGTAGCGATGGTAGTAGCGCTACTGGGGCAGAAGACCTCAAAGACTTCGTCCGCAAATATGTCAAGATGGCTGTCGAAACAAACAAAAAATACGGCACACCATACGAGACAGTCCTCGCTCAGGGAGTTATTGAGTCTGGCTATGGCAAATCTGGGCTTACTGTCAAAGCAAATAACTTCCACGGCATCAAGGCTGGCGGGAACTGGTCGGGCGAGGTGATCGATATGGAGACCGAGGAAGAGTACTCCTCTGGTCGGACAACGATTGTCGATGGCTTTCGCAAATATCCCACTGTCGAAGCTGGCTGGCTTGGCTATGGCGAGTTCATTACTAGCAACTCACGCTATAGCGAAGCCCTCAAATACCCCGGCGACCCACGGAAATATCTCCAGGAGATCAAAAATGCTGGCTATGCCACCGATAGCCAGTATGTCTCGACTGTCACCGAATATATCGACAAAATCGAGCGAATCGTTAAGGAAGAGAACTTATCCCCACCTTCATCCCAGATCCAAGTCGAAGGTAGTAATAATAATGGTGCCAACACCCAAAATGCGTCAGCAACAGGCTGCACCGCAAACGGTAGCAAGAGTGCTGCTGGCGGATCAATCGTCGAAACAGCCAAGAGTCTTGCCTGGGAGGACGGACGGCGAGTCGGTAATGGTGGCGAAAAAGAAGAATACCGAAATGCTCGCCAGCAGCATAATCCAGAAGCGGGTGGTGACTACACAGACTGCGGCAAATACGTTTCAACAGTGATGCGCATGAGTGGGGCAGATCCAAATTACCCACCAGCTGGGACGGTTAATCAGCGACCTTACGTCCTTAGCCACCCTGAAAAATACTACACCAAAGAATCTCCGAGTATGAGTGACCTGCAGCCTGGTGATATTTTGGTCTTTAATGGCCATACACTGTTTTACTTAGGTGATCTTGGTAACGGGTTTGTCGGTGCACAAGCTTCCCAATACCAGCACGTCCCATCTTATATCAAACAAGGAACAATCGAGTGGATGCTTGGAAACTCGGGTGTTGTATTAGCGAGGACAGTCAATGGAAATGCTCAATCAAAAACGTAACCAAATTATCGCACTATTTGCCCTGCTTGCCGTTGGTATGATTGCCTTTACGATATACCGCTTTGTTGATAATCTCAAATACGACAGCACTATCCTCGTCTATGCCATCCCCGATAACCTCACTGTCTCGTATGATACAATCAAAGACCAAAAGATAACAACGCGGGCAAAACACGCCGTGAAGAGTGGGTCGTACACATACACATTCCGAGCTAAAGGCTTTGCCGACCACCAGGTCAAGCTAGACCTCAAAAAAGGCGAAGAAAAGAAGCTATTCTTTGCCATGAAGCCACTAACTGAGGAGGCGAAGAGAGAAGTGAAGAGGGAAAAATACAACGACATCCGCGAAGCAATTGGTGGCCACGAAGCAACGCAAGGAGGAGCAAAGATATCTCAAGAGAGCCCTCTTATTAATAAACTACCTTACTACTCGCGTTGGTTTTATATCGTTACCTGCAACCCATACCGCACGACCGACCGGTCAAATAGGCTTGGTGTATGCATTGTCACAACAGACAAAACGAGTCAATCACAGGTCGACCAAGCGCTCAGTTATCTTAAAAAACACGACAAAGATATTGATAAATACGACATAAAAATCAATGGCAAAATATATCCCACCGCCGAAGAGCTAGAAAAGAAGCGTGTTGTTCCGTGCGGCGGCAATAATCCACCGTGGTGTTATATGTACACTGATATATAAGGCGAAGCCTAGAAGCCTACCCCACCGCACTCGTCATCACGATCTGATTGTCAACGAATTCGCTAAGGAGGCGCTGCTGGCGCTGCTGGTCGAGCTCGCCAAAGACATCGTCAAGCAGGATGAGTGGCGCTTGGCCTGTTTGCTGCTGGATGTAGGCTGCTTCGAGAAATTTGAGAGCGAGCACAATGGTGCGGATTTCGCCGCGCGATGCAGTCTTGGCGGCTGGATTGCCACGAAATGATACTGTGATATCATGCCGGTGTGGCCCAACACTCGTCGCGCCGACCGCTGTATCATACGCTGTTTTTTGCTCATACTCAGCAAGGAGCTGCTGCGCGGTCACGCTACGCTCCTCCGAGTAGTGTAGCGCAATGCTATCCGCTACGCCCGCAATACTCTGGTACATAGCACTGCTTTTTGCATTAAGATAACGCAGCACGCGCTGACGCTTCGTAATGATCGACGCGCCATACTGACTCAAGATAAGATTCCACGAGAAAAGTGCCGCATCACTCAGAGCAGGGTCTTTGAGTAATTTATTACGTTGTTGCAGTGCTCGGTGGTAGCGGCTCAGCTCGTGGCTATAGTGCGCATCATATTGCTGGATGAGTGTATCAAGAAAATCGCGTCGGCGCTGCGGCGAGCCAGTGATAATTCGCAATGTGTCTGGCTCAAAGAGGACGATCGGATATTTTTTGCCATAAGGGAGGCGACCATAGGTTGTACCATCGACAATAAAACGCTTGCGCTTCGTCTCATGTCGACGATCGTACTGGACGCGGTAATGTTGCTTATCCGTCGCGAGATCAATTGTATAACTTTTTTGTTCATGTTGGCAGACTGATTCATCGCTACCGCGAAAGGAAGTACCACGCAGCGCAATATGGATCGCCTCAATGAGCGATGTCTTGCCAGAGCCATTTGGGCCAGAAATCAGCGTCGTACCTGGCTCAAGGTTAAGTGTCTTGAGCGTATGAATCCGCACATGCTGCACTGCTAGCCGCGTTATCTTCATCGCTAGCTCTTCAGTGGCATAATAATATGAATATAGTTTGGCTCGGGCTGAGCGACTGTCAAGACGCAGGGCGAGAGCTTACCACTAAAGCGGAAGGTGATCGTCTCGCCATCGAGAACGCCCAGTGCATCACTAATGTACCGCGAATTGAGCGTAATCTGCCCATCACTCGACACCTCAGCCTCTGCCTCGGAGGTATTTTCGCCCAGCTCGGATGCAACGGAGTGAATCCGCAATTTCTGCGTCTCATGGTCAGCGGTGAGCGTGACACTGCCACCAGACTCACGCGCAAAGAGCCCTGCCACCTTTACTACGCGCGAGAAATCGCCTGCTGCTAGTGTCACGTTTGTCTCGGACTGAGCAGGGATGAGCTGCCGATAATTTGGGTAGGTGCCATCAATTAGGCGGCTGGTAATCTCCACTTCCTCCAGCCGGAAGCGCACCTGCGTCTCATCAAAGAGCACTTCCACTTCTTCCGTGCCGTCACTGAGCGAGCGTAGCGCTTCCTGCAAACTGCTCGCTGGCACAATGGCTGCAATCTGGCTCTGGCTTGTCATCAAACGCCGCTCAGCCAGGCGATAGCCATCCGTCGCCGCCATATACAGCGCACCATCCACCGTATGCCAATACACACCAGTCAAAACAGGCCGAGTCGTATCATTACTACAGGTCACCAAGGTTTGCGCTGCCGCCTGCTTAAAGTCTGCAGCAGCAATACTATAGCGTACCGATTGTTCTTCATCAATCGTCGGTAGCTCCGGAAAGTCATCTGCCACCACGCCATTAATCGTCGAGGTGTACCCACCAGACGTCAATGTCATACGCGTGCCGTCGGTCTCCAGCTCGATCGGCCCCTTCGGCAAATTCGCCACAAATTCGCTCACCAGCTTGGCCGGCAGGGTAATCACCCCCGGCGTTTCTACCTTTGCGCCAATATAGTAGGTGGCAGCAATCTCTAGGTTCGTCGCAGCGAGAAGAAGGCGATTACCTTCGGTTCGGAATAATATATT
This sequence comes from uncultured Candidatus Saccharibacteria bacterium, assembly GCA_938018005.1. Classification (GTDB taxonomy): domain Bacteria; phylum Patescibacteriota; class Saccharimonadia; order Saccharimonadales; family Saccharimonadaceae; genus Saccharimonas. The sequence continues at coordinate 38,921 of CALIJG010000022.1, forward strand.
ATTTAAGATCGGCAGACCAGCTCGGTTGCTCGCAACTCGCCCGACAACCCCGAGCGCCCGGGCAAGGTTTTCTTGTGTGACAGACAGTTTCATATCGACAATCCTTTCTTTTTATCTGGTTGAACTAGTAATAGGTGCTGTGGATACTGTGGAAACCATGATGAATAACAGAGGTACGACCTGCTCACTACTTGTGCAAAACACTGCGATCGCTGGCGTGGATAAATCGGGGAGAAGCAGGGGTTATCCACCAGCCAGTAAGGCTTTCGTATGGTGTACTTCTGGTGTTGTGGATGACTACCCACGAGCTGTCCGCGGGTTATACGACCAGCTGTGCACGGCTTTTCCACAGGTGTTGCGAAAAAAACACATGGCTTAGGCATAGAGCTTATCCCGGATGTCAGCGACCTGCTCACGGATGAGATAGTCGAGCTTAATGGATTTTTCGATTTTTTCGACTGAATGGATGGCAGTCGTGTGGTCTTTGCGGCCCAGCTCATTGGCAATTTGTGGAAAGCTCATGTGGAGCTCGCTGCGCAGTAAGTACATGGCAATTTGTCGCGGCACAACGATATGCTTAGCCCGCTTAGCACCACAGATTTCTTTGCTATCGATCTGGAAATGGCGGGCAGTCTTGTCGATAATCTGCTTGGCAGTGAGGTGCTGGGGGCGACTGCGTCGGACGTTACCAAGCAAACCCTCTGCTGTCATTACATCAGGAGCGACGCCGCGCATCTCGGCATAAGCAAGAAGTTGATTAAGCGCGCCCTCGAGCTCGCGGATATTTGTCTTGACGTTCTTAGCAAGGTATTCCACGGTGTCGCGCTCAAGTGTCACGCCAGCGAAGCTTGCTTTGGTCTCGACGATCGCACAGCGCGTCTCGAAGTCTGGCATCTGGATATCGATCGCCATTCCCCATTCAAAGCGACTGCGTAAGCGCTCCGTCAGGGTAGGGATACTGTGCGGTGGTTTGTCGCTACCAATGATAATTTGCTTATTGGCTTGGTGGAGGGCATTGAAGGTGTGAAAGAACTCCTCTTGAGTTTTCTCGCGCCCGGCAATGAATTGCATATCGTCGACGATCAGTACATCGACATTGCGGTACCGGTCAGAAAAGCCCGCCTTTTTGAAGCGAATTGACTCGATAAACTCTTTGACAAACGTCTCTGAGCTCAGATAGGCGACCTTTTTGCTTGGGTCGCGCGCGAGGATCTCGTTGCCTACCGCTTGGATGAGGTGCGTCTTACCAAGGCCAACACCACCATAAATGAAGAGGGGATTATACTTTGTACCAGGGCTATGTGCGACTGCTTGGCAGGCGGTGTAGGCGAGGTCGTTGCTCGAGCCAACGATGAAATTCTGGAAGGTATAGCGCGCGTTGAGGCTGGTTGCTGGTGTCGCAGAACTAGAGTGCGAAGGAGTAGTTGGCTTGCTGATGAGTGCTGCCGCTCGCTCCTCGACGCGATCGGCTGGCTGGCCAGTGGTTTCGCGGCTAATGACGGTGCGTTTTTTGCCGTGTTTGTTTACCACATAAGCGATACGCGACACCTCAATACCACTATGCTGGAGCGCTTCTTTGACGATGCTATCATAGCGCACCTCAAACTGGCGAATCGCAAAAATATTCGCTACGCCAATGGTGATCACCCCGTCTTTATTGCTGAGCATCTCGGTATTGGCAAACCACGTCGAAAAAATACCGCTTGGTATCGACACTTCAATCTCACCCAAAACACTCTTCCACAGGCTGTGGTACACTGGCTTTTGCTACTCCTTGTTTGTTATACAATGACTCCTTTTAGTATAAGAAAAAACCGACTTTTCCACAACCGTGAGAAATACAACAACGGGATGAGTGCAAGAAGAGCAACAGGGGTGGAGTTTTTCCACAAAAATGCATTACCTCTGTTAAAGTGTGGATAACTCGCGAACAAATGTGGATAAACAATTTGGCTATGCTTACCGCGAAGGCTGATAGGAGTAAAAAATCCACTAAACGGGCGAAAAGTTGAAAGATCTCGGGCAATCGCGTATAATAGCAATGATATGCCAAAACGAACTTACCAACCACACACTCGTCATCGCGCTCGGACGCACGGGTTTCGGGCACGGATTGCTACCAAGGCAGGCCGCAACGTGCTCAAGCGCCGCCGCGCCAAGGGCCGCGCTCGCCTCGCACTCTCGTAGTGCGTTGATAGTAAAATGACGAAAATAACCCACTGCTTGGTGGGTTATTTTATCTCGGTCTGTGGGCGGATTTGCTATAATACAGCTATGTTACAGCAACGATATCGGTTTCATGGCTATGGCGGACTACGCTATTTGTATCGTCATGCAAGTGCCGAGCGTTCGCGCTTGCTGACCGTCAAGTACGTTGCTAATCGCCGCCGGCGTATGCCGCGAATTGCCGTCGTGGTGAGCAAAAAGGTGCACAAATCTGCAGTAGGGCGCAACCGCATTCGTCGCCGTATCTACGAGATTCTGCGCCAGCAAGTACCGCACTTTACAGGAGTATACGACGTTGCACTGATCATTACCTCAAGCGAAGTACTTACCACGTCGCACGATGAGCTTGTGCTGGTAGTGACAAATCTGCTTGTGCGAGCTGGTATTTGTCCTGGTAGGATCACGCCAGGTAATGATGCGGATAAGCGAGAATAATAATTTGTGGCGACTGGGTCTTTTTGCGCCAAATTTTCTGTATATTAATTTGAGTCAAATTGGTACAGAATTTTTTTCTGTAAACTGTGGTGACTAAAGCTCAAAATCTCTACATAATATTCTATTTATTGATATTCTACTCAAATAGATTGCAAGCTAGATGAGTGTTATTTTTTCTAAAGTTCTGAATACGCCTATGTGCAGCATTATTGATAATATCTTGGGCATATCACTATTGATTTCCAAAAAAATACTTCGCCACAATTCATCTTCCGTGGCCACCTATGATACAATAAATGCAGTAATCGGAGTCAATATGTTTGAGATAATAATTTTACAGCCCATTTTTAACGCGCTTTTGCTTATCTATAGTATCATCCCTGGTGGTGACTTTGGCGTGGCGGTGATTATCTTTACGGTCATCATCCGCTTTTTGCTCTATCCACTGCTCAAGCGGCAACTCCACCAGAGCAAACAGATGCGCAAGATGCAGCCTGAGCTAGCCAAGATCAAGAAAGCGGCTAATGGCAACCGCCAAGTAGAAGCGATGCAGCAGATGGAGCTGTATAAAAAGTATGGTATCAAGCCATTTCGCTCGATTCTCCTGCTCTTTATTCAGATTCCGATCTTTATCGGCCTCTACCAGGTGATCATGATCATCTCGCTCCACCGTGACCAAGTGGCGCGCTACATCTACGAGCCGCTCAAGAATATCGATGCTATCAAAACCATTATCAACCACCCTGAGCAGTTCAACCACACCATGCTCGGCTTTATCGACCTCACTAAGGTAGCGCTTGGCAAGGATGGTATTGTCTGGCCGCTCCTCGCTCTCGCAATCATCTCAGCTCTCACTCAGTATGTGATGACTAAGCAAACTATGCCAACCGGTAAGAGTGCCAAGCGTTTTCGCGACATCATGAAGGAGACGGCCGCTGGCAAAGAAGCCGACCCCGCCGAGATGAACGCCGCAATGATGCGCAATATGGCGAAGTTTATGCCAGTGATGATGTTTATGATCATGATGGGTCTGCCAGGGGCGTTGGCGCTCTACTATACGGCATCTAACCTAGTAGCGGTAGCGCAGCAGTCATATCTCCTCCGTAAAGACAAGCAAGAGCTTGAAGCAATTGCTGATGAAGTAGATATTACAACGCCTGCCAAGAAAAAATCGACGAAAAAGCGCGCCAAAGCGGCTACAGAAGCCAACATCACACGCATCAAAGCCAAAGAATAACAGAGGAGGAGAACCCGATGGATCGATACCAATCAGTAACATTTGCCCGAGAATATCTCCAGAACATCATCTCATTTTTTGGCGAAAATATTGCGGTATCGGGTGATGACGATGGCGAGGTAATGACGCTTCGGGTAGAGTCGTCGGACATCAATAGTATCTTGATTGGCCGCGGGGCAGAGACACTACGAGCATTGCAATATATCGTCTCATCGGCGCTGCGGGCGCAAAATGCCGCAGTAGTGCGGGTGAGTGTTGATATTGCGGACTATAAAAAGCAGCACGAGGAAAAGATTGCCGACAAAGCGCGGGGCTGGATCGAGCGCGTGCGTGCAACTGGTGAGCCCTACACCGCTCACCTCAACCCAGCCGATCGACGCATCGTCCACCAAGTTGCTGCCGACGCAGCTGGCATCACGACCGTCTCCGAAGGCGAAGGCCGCGAGCGCCATGTGATTATCCAGCTGGAAGAGGCTGAGTAAAAGTAAAAAAGTCTACACACAACAGGGGAGTGAAATACTAAAGAACATTTACTCCCTACTCTGTATATCTTTGAGAAAAGGTGGCGTATTTAGTAGAATAACTGTTTGACACCGCAGAGAGAAAAAAGTATTATACCATTGTTACATACTAAGAACTACGAGGAACCCCTATGTCACGTTATGAAGACCCATATTATGAACAGAAAAAAACAAAAGAACTAGCAACAGCAGATTTTAACACTCTCGTCGATAAGCGGCTCAATAATGAGCCAGTTGTGTACCATGGCGACCTATACAATGGCATGAGTAGGCAAGAGAACTACATAACAACCTACACCTTGGAGGATCTTACAAACATTGCCGAGCAAAATGCGTCCAAGACTATTATGGCTTTTCTGCAAGATGTAAGGCAAAAAGCTGCCCATGTAGCACAATATAAAGGAACGGATGATAATGTCCGCGTTGCAATAAGTATTGCAAAAGAACACAACAAGGGTGAGCCATTAATTCGCCGCGAAGTAAGCATAGATATTACAATGAGTGAAGAAGTAGCGAGGCGTGATATAAATACAAATATACCCTCTAACGACCAGCTACATGAATCGGGGTCGATGACAGAGGAGCCGATGATAGGGTCTATAAAATTCTCAACAGACGATAGTGGTCAGTTTGATATACATCAAACGGTAGAAGGTGTGAGAAAAAAGAATAACCCATCATTGGATGATATAGCGACCCTTAATACGCTACTCGATCCTTCATGGAAGGAAGTACAAATGGCGCAAGCTCGAGGGGCTGCTGTTGTACAAGCTCTAGCAGAACGAGCAACGAGTGTGTCTCGTGCGTAGCCATAGTAGCAGCTTCTTTAGGTTCTGTATCGAACTATAGGAGCTGCTACTGTATATAGGTTACTCTGTTATCTATGTATCACGCTTACTGCTTACTAAGTGCTCGCTTATATACCGCTAACGTTTCCTTGCCACAGCGCTCCCACGAGTAGCGGGCAGCTTGGGCTTTACCTTTGACGATAAGCTCGCGACGGCGGGCGGGCTGGCTGAGGACGCGGTCGATTGCGCTAGCAATGGCATCAACATCGAGTGGGTCGAAGTACTCGGCAGCATCGCCCAAAATCTCGGGCATACACGAGGTATTGCTCGATATAACAGGTGTCGTGCCATACGCCATCGTCTCTAGTGGCGGCAGGCCAAATCCCTCCATTAATGATGGAAAGACGTATGCCTCAGCTTTGTTAAGTAGCCAATCACGCTGTCCATCGGGGATGAACCCAGTGAAGTGAATATTGCGATAGCCTTGCTGCTGGTAGTAGGCTTGGTTGCGCTTGGTGTCTTCGTTCATTCGCCCTACAAACACCAGACCAAGGTCAGGCCAGCGACTCAGCAGCTGCTGGTGTGCGGTCGCGAGGCGGCGCAGATTTTTATAATCAGGCTGCTGCCCAACGTAGATAATGAACCGCTTGAAGGGAAGGTCGATATATGGTGTGAGATGCCCAGGGTGTACCTCGCCCGCTTCGTAAATGACCGAGATTTTGCTATCGGGGATCTTGGTAAAGTCCTGGTATTCCTGCTTGGTTGTCTGAGAAATAGTGATGATATGCTCGCTGGTGCGGGCAATCCGCCGAAACACCCAGCGCCCCACCAATTGCTTAAGATGAAACACGAGCCAATTTTTATCGGAATTATACGTCTTGAGGAGGGTCATATCGTGCACTGTTGTGACGTGCTTACCTCTGTAAAAGACCGGTTGCTGCGGCATGCAAAAATGTACTAAGTCGGGCTCTAGCTCATCTAGATAGCGCCGGAAGCCAAGTTGCTCCGCTAGCGAATAGTTAGCAAAGTCGACCGTGCGGATGGTGAAGTTAGGGTTGTGTGGTTGCCAGTAGTCGCGGTCCTTAGTAGGAACGAGGATGCTATAGCGGTTGGTCGTATCAAGCCGCTCCAGCTGCTCAAGCAACTTCACGACATATGTGCCCGTGCCAGAATTGATCACGCGGGCGTCGATTGCAATATGAAAACTCATACTTTCTAGTATACAGTCCCCGCACCAAAAGCGCCAGATGGGCACGCGTGTGTCAAGACGGGTGGCATTAAATTTAAAGTAACATCTCTGTAATATTATCCCCGCTCACTACCCCTCCTCAGGAACACTATAAGGGTCGACACCTCCCAGGTGTCGACCTCTTGCGCTGGGCTGCAAACAGATTATTGCAATCTGTTTTCACACTCCATCGGAGGGGTAGTGAGCGGGGATTAGGAATTACTAGATTCCAATAAATAATAAAAAACACAAACTGTATATAAAAGTGCTATAATACCCATATTACAGATAATATGACGGAACTACTGCAACACATAGCAGTCCAGACGAATCTGGCGCAGATAGAATATATTCTTCACCAGGCGGGCTACCATATCACTGGGACAGACAGCCAGCGGCCCTGGGGTGGGTTTATCTGTATTGACCCGGCGCAGGCAGGGCAGTTTGCGGCCGATTTCTTTGCGGCCTCGGGGGTAGAAACTAAGGATAAAGTCGATGCGCCGCTCAGCCCCAAGATCCTCTTTGTCCGGCCAGGGGCGCGCCTGAGCTGGCAATATCATCATCGGCGGGCGGAGCTGTGGTGTTTTCTGACCGCTGGTGCGTACTATCGCAACATGAGCGACGAGATACCAGCCCAGCCAATACCAGCTCAGGCAGGCGATATCGTAAGGTTGGCGGCAGGGGAGCGTCACCGTGCTTGCGGTGATGCTCAGCACCCAACGATTATTGCTGAGCTCTGGCAACACACTGACCCAACGCACCCATCAACAGAGGATGATATTGTGCGGGTGGCGGATGATTATCAGCGTCAATAATAGGTATGAGTGTATAGTGAGTTTGTAAATGTACTGTTTAAAAACCGTATTTTTAGTGAAACATTATCTCTCTGTTGTTCGAAAAACAACACTATCATACAAACAATAATTCCACACCAGCGATGCACCAGTAGCAATAATTTTTGCGAGCAGCAGCACAAGTGACTCGGCATGAATAACAGATAACAGGATAGACGAAGCGCAGAAAATAACCGCATTTTGCAGCCCCCACAAGCCCGCCAGGGTAACGACAACAAACAAGATAAGTTGCCGGCGCACATCACCCTGAGCGCGAAAAGTGTACGACTTATTAGCAAAAAAGCTAAAAATAAAGGCTAGGCCCGTTGACACCGTATTAGCCGCGAGCTTTGGTAGGCCAAGTGTGGTGAGCCCAAAGAGCAAGCCAATATCGATCGCTGTATTAATCCCGCCAACGAGCGCAAACCGCAGCAACTTACCTCTGTTATTTGCGATGACGAGCCTCACGATGTTCTTCGACGAGATAAGGTGGGCGCTGCTTCGTTTCGCTAAAAATCCGGGCGATGTATTCGCCAATAACTCCCAAACTCAGCAGCTGCACTCCACCAAGGAAGAGAATGACTGCCATGAGCGACGAATAGCCTGCACCAGTTGGTACACCAAACAGTGGTCGAATGAGCAGATAGAGGATATAGATAGAGGCTAAGAAGGCGATGAGGAAACCCAGCACGGCCGAGATACGCAGTGGCGCGGTTGTAAAGCTCGTGATGCCGTCAATGGCCAGGTTAATGAGCGTGCGCGGACTTTGCTTGATAGTGCCAGCAGCCCGTGGGTCGCGGTCATAAAGAATCTCCTTCTTTTTGTAACCCACCCAGCTAAAGATCGCTTTGGTATTACGCTGAGATTCGCGCAGCTGGGTGATGGCAGTGACGCAGCGTTTGCTCAGTAAGCGGAAGTCGCCCGTGTCGATCTGAACAGGAATATGCGTCGTACTCTGGAGGAGGCGGTAGTACCAAGCGGCAGTTTTTTTCTTGAGCCAAGTCTCACCTGAGCGGCTTCGGCGCCGCGCGTACACATCATCATACCCTTGTTCCCATAGCTCAATCATCTGCGGGATCAGCTCTGGTGGGTCTTGTAGGTCGGCATCAATTACCACGACAGCATCACCCGTGGCATGGTCGAAGCCAGCGAGCATAGCAGCTTCTTTACCAAAGTTGCGCGAGAGATTGAGGTAGGCAATGGCGGGGTTGTGTTGCTGCTCGATCTGGATGAGCTCGAGCGTGTGATCCTGGCTGCCATCATTAATAAATAAGAATTCGAACTGGTAGCGCCGGCGATCGATACTGCGCTGCAGCGCCTCGAGCCGGGCAAACAGCTGTGGTAAAACAGCTGCTTCGTTGTAGGCAGGAATAAGAATGGTGATTGTTTTCATCGTAGCCTTATTGTATCACTTATTGGTTGGTATGAGCGCGATGAGCGACTGGATGGACGATGCCACCACTGCACCACTGGCCTCGAGCCGTGCCGTCTTGGCCTGGGCCGATTCCAGCTCATTTGTGCCAAGGATTGCCCCAGCATGGCCCATCTGCACTCCAGATGGCGCACTGTGACCCGCAACGTAAGCATAGACTGGTTTGCTTATATGACGCTTAATATAATCCGCTGCGGCAACCTCGCTCGTGCCACCAATTTCACCGATCAGCACAATCTGCTCTACCGCCGCATCTTGCTCAAACAACTGCAAGCAATCAATAAAGCTGCTGCCGCCAATCATATCGCCGCCAATCCCAATCACATAGCGCTGGCCAATGCCTGCCTGGGTGAGGAGGCTCATTGCTTCGTAGGTGAGGGTGCCACTGCGGCTGACGATGGCAGTGTGGCCCGGCGTGGCAAGCGCGGCAGGGATGATGCCAAGGTTATGCACGCCAGGGATGAGAACGCCAGGGCAGTTGGGGCCGATCAAAATTGAAGAACTAGTTACCAGGCGTTGTTTTATATGCAACATATCGTGGACAGGCACACCCTCGGTGATACTAATAATGAGTGGCACCTCTGCATCAATTGCTTCCATAATCGCTGCTTTGGCATAGGCTGCTGGTACAAAAATGACGGAAATATCGACAGGCTGCTGCGCCTGAATCTCGCGAATCGTCCGGAAGACAGGCACGCCGTGTACCTCTGCGAATGATTGGTTGGGCGATGTGCCACCGATGATGTGTGTACCACGTGCCAACATACGCTCGGTATGAAATGAGCCATGTTTGCCCGTTATGCCCTGGACGATAACATGCTTACCACGAAAGATATCAGGGGTCATCATACGGCTTCCTCCAGGATGTGAGAGAGGTTATTATAGAGTGGAATGTGCTCGCGGGCAAGGAGCGCCTTGGCTTCGACCTCGCGGTTGCCCGTTAGGCGGACAGCGAGTGGCGGGAGGTCAGGTAGCTGCTGCTTGGCACTGATGATGGCTGCCGCTACGTCGTCGCAGCGCACAATACCGCCAAAGATATTAATAATGATGAGCGCCACGGCAGGGAAGCGGGCAATCTGCTCGAAGCTAGCCAGGATCTTCTCTGGAGTTGCCGTGCCACCAATGTCAAGAAAATTAGCTGGCTGCACACCGCGGGCAGTCACCGCATCGACGGTTGCCATTGCCAGGCCTGCCCCGTTGGCAATCGTCGCAACCGTCCCGTTGTGGTCGAGTGTGACGAAATTATGATCCTCTAGAGCTGCTTCGTGCCACTGCGGGTGGCGAAACAGCGCCGCATCGTCAATCGTCATCTTAGCATCACCAGCGACGAGCTGGCCATCTGTCGTCACAACGAGTGGGTTAATCTCGAGTAATAGACAATCGTTGTCAATAAAGCAACGCAAACAATTCACCACCATATCCTCAAGCACAAAGGCTTGCTCTGGCAGCGACAGATACTCCGCTAGTGCTTCGACTACAGTATGAACTGTTTGCGGCGTAATGGCCTGGCGGAAGAACGCTGCGCTCTCGTGTTCTTCCACATCAATGCCACCGCTGGTGTGGGCAAGCAGCTCGATGGATGAGTGCTCGCGGTTGATAGTGAGCGAAATGTAGCACTCGCGGCCGATGGAGAGAACTTCCTCGGCAAGGAGCTTCGTGGGGGTGTAGCCACCGATATCGAGAGCAAAGAGACGCTGAATGGTTGGCGTAACAGCGGATTGCTCGCGGACAATCACCACACCACCTGCCTTGCCGCGGCCACCGATCGGAACTTGTGATTTGAGGACGATAGGGGCAGTGGGTGTTACCGTTGCAGATTCTACAACATTACTCTGCGGTACTGCCACACCAGCCTCAGCCAAGCATTGCTTGGCTTGGTATTCAAGAAGACGCATAGGTATTATTGTACGCATAGATGGCGAATATGCAAAATGATTGCGTGCGTAACAGAGGTAAGACGACGCAGGTTAATTGTGCACTAGTAGAGTATGGTGCGCTACTTTTGTATGAATAATTGTACAAGAAAATATCTGGAGGCCAGTAACCTAGCAGGCGGAGAAGCACTATATAGAATCTGGCCGGAATATTTTCGGTACAATTACCATGCAAAAGCCGGTTTTTACAATTCACCTCTTTGGCGCTAGTCTTATCCTCTTGTTAACTAGAAAATAGAGTATCTCTGAAGAAGAGAGGAGTAATCAGCAAGTATTTTGAGATTTTGCCTGGTTCGTTTTGCGGTAGAACAACTAAACTGAGTTATTTGCCGGTAAAAAACTTCCGGAATTTGAGCAAGCCTGTCTGGTTGGGTAATGGCCCGTTGTGGATAATACTACGGATATAATCGACCGATACGTTGCGCTGCCGCTGGATAGTGAAGCGTTGCCGATAGGCCGCTGGCTGGTGAATAACAGAAGCGAGCATACCACGCAGTGCTGGCCAACCATTGCCATGGCGCAGTGCACTCAAGAATATCAGCCAGTAGGTGAGGCAAAAGCGCGCCCCAATCGACCAAAACAGTCGTCCTGGCACATTCTTGATAAAAATAAGCGGCAAGTTCTTAAAGGTATTGTATACCGCGAGCCCTGGAACTTTGCTACTGCTGGCACCAACCTTGTGGTATGCGACGGCGTGCGGCGTGAAGCGCACTGTCCAGCCTGCTAGCTGTGTGCGAAAGCTGAGATCGACGTCTTCGTAGTACATGAAGAATGATTCGTCAAAAAGATCAACAGTGTCGAACAGTGCCGTGCGATACACTGCTCCGCCACCCGTTGCGCCAAACACCACTCCGGCCTCTGTTGGCGCGTGGCTAATTGGCTCATCACGGTGGCGCGGGCCAGGCAAACCCCAGGTGGTGTAGAAATCACCAGAGCTGTCGATGGTCGTTCCATCGCGACGAGCGAGTAGCCCAGTGGCAATGCCACAGTGCGGATGAGCTCGTAGCTCGTCCACCAAGGCTTGGCACCAGTGTGTGTTAGCAACTGCGTCGGGATTAAGCACGCCAACAAAGCGAAATTGCTGCTTCTGTGCGTAGCGCAGGCCTGTGTTAATACCACCGGCGAAGCCGAGGTTGCGCTGGTTCTCAATGATGACGAGACTGAGCGCAGGGTGTTTAGCTTGATATGAGCGGAAGCGTGCCACCGAGTCATCATGCGAGTCGTTATCGACGACAATAATGGTTGGCACTAGCGTCTGTTGCGCCAACGAATCGATGCATTCTAAGGCATCATCGGCGCCGTTCCAGTTAAGAACTATGATTGCAAGATTGTTTTTTACCACGGTCATATTATATAATGGCCAGAGAAACTATGAAAGTAACAAATCTTTTGCAACGAAAAAATCGTATCTTGCTGCGCGAGTTGGTCGTGACGGACTTCAAGCTGCGCTACCAGGGATCAGTGCTGGGCTATTTGTGGTCAATCCTCAAACCGATATTTTTGTTTATTATTTTGTATATCGTGTTCGATAAATTCCTCGGCCTTGGTAAGCAAGTCGAGCACTATCCGGTGTATCTTTTAGTGGGAATTGTACTATGGAACTTCTTTAGTGAGGCGACGGTGCAAGGGCTGCAGTCGATCGTCTCGCGCGGCGACCTTATCCGCAAGATCAACTTTCCCAAGTACATTATCGTTATCTCAGGTACAATCTCTGCCTTTATCAACCTTGCCATCAACATGGTGGTGATTTTAGGTTTTTGTTTGGTTAATGGCGTACAGTGGTCGCTTGAGGGGTTGTTGGTTATTCCACTTATCCTCGAGCTCTATGTACTTTCCTTGGCGGTGGCATTTTTCCTCGCGACGATTAATGTGAAATACCGCGATATTGGCTACCTATGGGAGATCTTTATGCAGGCTGCCTTCTATGCCACGCCAGTTATTTATCCTTTGCAGATGGTAATGGAGCGCATGCCAGCTGCTGCGCCATATCTTATGCTCAACCCAGCCGCCCAGATCATCCAAGACGTGCGCCAGGTGCTGGTAACATCCCAGACTATCCAGCTCTACGACCTCGTGGCATACCCTATGGTGCTCATACCATTTGTTTCGATTATCATTATCATCCTGCTGGCGGTGTTTTATTTCCGGCGCAATCAGCAGTATTTTGCGGAGAGTATCTAGATGGCGCAACCAATCGTTGTTATCAATAACCTCACGAAGTCCTTCAAGATTCCGCTGGAGGCGAGCTCGGGCATCAAGCAAAAGCTCATTAACCTCCTCAAGGGGCGCAAAGGGTATCGGGTTTTTACCCCGCTTAAGGATATAGACTTCACCATCAACGAAGGCGATTTCTTTGGTATTGTTGGGCGCAATGGCTCGGGCAAGAGCACACTGCTCAAGACGATTGCCGGTATCTACACCCCCAATAGCGGGAGTGTGGAGGTGGGTGGCTCGCTGGTGCCGTTTATCGAGCTGGGTGTTGGCTTTAACCCAGAGCTCACTGGCCGCGAAAATGTCTTTCTCAATGGTGCACTGCTCGGCTTTAGCCACGACGAGATGGAGGCAATGTATGATAAAATTGTCGACTTTGCCGAGCTGGGCGACTTTATGGAGGAGCGGCTCAAGAATTATTCTAGTGGGATGCAGGTGCGCCTGGCCTTCTCCATCGCCATTCGTGCCCACGCCGATATCTTGCTGCTAGATGAAGTTTTGGCAGTAGGGGACGAAGCCTTCCAAAAGAAATGCTACGCTTACTTTGATAAGCTCAAGCGCGAAAAGCGCACCGTTATCCTCGTCACGCACGATATGTCGGCGGTGGAGCGCTTTTGCAACAAGGCAGTGTTTATCGAGGACGGGAAGGTGAAGATGATCGGCAAGCCATACCGCATCGCCGCCGCCTATAGCCGGAGCAACATCAAGAGCTACAACGAGTCGGAAGGGCTAGACGAGCAAATCTCAGATGACTTCGATATCACACTGCGCGGCAGCGATGGCAACGAGCAGACAGTGTATGAATATAACGAAACTATGACGGTGGAGTTAGAGTGGCAGCAAACAGGGGTCAAGCATGTTGGCGTGGCAATCTTCCGCGAGAATGGTGAGTATGTCTATGGCCCCAACACCTATCAAGAAAAAGTGAAGATTGCTGGCAAGAATCGTGCGACCTACACTGTGCAGCTCAACCTCAACGAGGGGAGTTACTTCATCAAGGCTGGCTTGATGGGGGCGGACGACACGAAGACGATCGCCTTTACTGAGGAGGGGCCGCACTTCTCGGTGCAACGTGATTATGATCATGGCCGGTGGGGTGGTGTTACCAAGCTCAAGCATACCTGGAAATAGGGAGAAATGTCGTATATATTACATCGTTTGACGCACCTTATCAAAGCCAATCGCCATCTCCATCGCGCGGTACGTTACCTCCTAGCGCCGTATCGAGTCTATCTTGATGCTCGCCAGCGTCGCATCTACGATGTATGGCACCGTCAGCATACTGAGCAGCCGCCGGCACTTGCCTCACTTACTGAGCAGTCGCTTATCTCCATCATCGTACCGACGTATAATACGCCGATTCCATTTCTGCGAGAGATGGTACAGTCGGTGGTGGCGCAGTCGTACCCACATTGGGAACTTATCCTCGTTGACGATGCCTCGACTAATGAGACTACTCGCCAGGCGATTTGTGACCTAGCCGAGGATATACCGCAGCTCAAGCCATTCTTTTTGGATAAAAATCGTCACATTGCTGGTGCAACCAACTATGGCATCGCACAGGCTACGGGCGAATACATTGCGCTGCTTGACCATGATGATACTCTCCACCCTGATGCACTTCTGTGGGTTGCGGCCGCGATCGACCGCACTGGCGCGCAGTTTATCTACACCGATGAGACGAAGATGGATGAACATGGCCGGCCTTATCAGCCGTTCTTTAAGCCCGACTGGAACGAAGATTTTTTGCGCGCGGTGAATTACATTACACACTTTGCCGTCATGTCGCGCCAGTTACTCACAGAGGTCGGCGGTGAAGATGGAGTGTATAATGGCACGCAGGATTGGGAGTTGTTCTTGCGCCTGACGCGGGCTTTGCAGCCCGAGCAGATTGCTCATGTGCCGCAGATCCTCTACTATTGGCGTGTTCACCAAGCCTCTACAGCGAAAGACCTTGATGCTAAGCCTTACGTCATCGATGCTCAGCGTCGCGCCCTCGAGGCAGATAGCGCCGCTCGTCAAGTGCAGACCCAGGTGGAGCGTGACCCGCAGTATGGCGCTCAGTGGCAGATAAGCTATAGCTTAGGCCAAGCATATAGCACTGACACCGCGTTGTTTGATGAGTCGACTACTGTTGGTCAGCTGCTCGAGACAACCACTGCTGAGATGATATGCCTGACGCAGCATAATGCACTGCCCACTGCCACGCTGCAGCACCTCGCTGCCGATGCCGCTCGCCCAATGATCGGTGCAGTGGTACCGCGTATTACTGATGAGCAGCAGGTGATTGCAAATTTATCGTCGATTTTGCAACCATCGGTGGTGGACCTGCTTCAGCAGCTCAGTCGGCGCTCATTTACCAAACATATCTACTTGACAGCCCGCTATAATATTGGTACTATCGACGCACCAACAGTGGTGGTGGCGCGTACCAAACTTGCCGCTCTTGCGCCAGATACACCGCTCACCAGTGCTCAGATAACTGCTGCACTCTGTGGTAAAGGATACAACACACTATATAACCCGCACGTAACGCCAGAGGAGGACGTATGATCGGTAAAGTACACAAAGCCGCCAAGAAAAGCATGAAGATTATCAAAGACGATGGAATGATTGGCTTTGGTAAGCGTGCTACAAAGTATGCCTATTATCGTAAATTCCCCGAGCGAAAACAGAAGTATTACAAAGATATTCTTTTTATTAATGGTTGCACCTTGCCGCACCCCGAGCGCTACCGCGTGGCACACCAAGTGGAACAGTTGATGTCGCAGGGGCTAACGGTGGAGAGTGTGTTTTATGATCGACTCTCGCTGGATGACCTCAAGTATTATCGTGGCTTCGTCTTCTTTCGTTGCCCAGTGACAGAGACGGTGCGGGAGTTTATCAAGCAAGCAAAGTTCTTCAACAAGACCTGCTTCTTTGATATCGATGATCTTGTCATTGATCAAACGTACACCGACGGCATCAAATACGTTCAGCAGATGAACCAGGCCGATAAGCAGCTCTATGACGATGGAGTGAACCGCATGCGTGAAACGCTTAAGCTCTGCGACCACGTTGTGACGACTACAACGCAACTGCGCGATGAGCTACAAAAGTACACCACCGGTGATGTACTGATTAACCGCAATGCTGCCTCTGATGAGATGATCAAGACGTCTAACATGGCGCTGGAAGACCTTAAGGAAGGTATCATCGAGAAGGATAAGAATAAGCTGATCATCGGGTACTTTAGTGGGAGTATTACGCACAATGAGGACTTTGAGCTAGTGATTCCAGACTTGATTCGGCTGTTTGATGCGTATCCACAGCTCCACCTCAAGATAGCCGGGATTCTCGATGTACCGGCCGCACTTGAGCCGTATAAAGAGCGGGTGATGACGTCAGGCTTTGTCGATTGGCGGGAGCTACCTAAGGTGATGATAGACTGCGATATTGTTCTTGCACCACTGGTCGATACGATCTTTAACCGTGCGAAGTCTGAGAACAAATGGCTTGAGGCTGGTCTCGTTAAGGTGCCGACGGTGGCGAGTCAGGTGGGGGCCTTTGCCGAGCAAGTGAAGGACGGTGAGACAGGCCTCTTGGTTGGCGCGGATAACGATTGGTATGCAGCGCTCGATCGTCTCATTACCGACAAAACACTGCGCACCAAGCTGGGTGAAAATGCACACAAGATTGCCGCCAATGATTATTCGACGGTCTACACTGGCTACACGCTTGCATCGTTTATACGGGAACGCTTAGCGCGCAATATTGGCTTTGTCTTGCCTTCGACGGATATCTCGGGTGGAGTGATCGTTGCCGTCAAACACGCTGACATTCTCCGCAAGGCGGGCTGGGATGTAACGCTGATCGATTCAGTAAGTAAGCATGCCCTCAAGCAAGCCAAAAAGACCTACCAATACCGCTCTGAATTGCCAGGCTTCAATGTTATTACAGCGCACAAGACGAAGATAGAGGCCTTCTTTGACACGCAAGTGGCGACGCTGTGGTCAACGGTAGAGATTATCAAAAAGCACCCTAATGTACGCAATCGGCTCTACTTCGTCCAGAACTTCGAGACTGATTTTTATATCCCCGGCACGGGTGGCCCACGCTTTGCGGCGAACGCATCGTACTGTGACCAGTCGGGTGTGCGCTATGTAACAATGTCGCTCTGGTGCCAGAAGTGGCTCAAAGATATGTTTGGCAAGGATGCGAAGTATGTCTCGAACGGCATCGATATCGAGTATTATCCATACCGCGAGCGTGATTTTGACAGTGGTCGCAAGATAAAAATCCTCGTTGAGGGCGATAGTAAGAGCGAGTATAAGAACACCGACGAAGCCTTCCGTATTATCAACCAACTCGACCCTGCGAAGTATGAAATTTCATACTTATCGTACCGCAAAGAGCCCAAGGACTGGTACCGCGTCGATACATTCTACAATCGCATTGCGCCTGAGAAGGTCGGCGAAGTATACGCCAGCTGTGACATTCTCATCAAAACAAGCATCCTCGAGAGCTTCTCCTATCCACCACTCGAGATGATGGCAACTGGTGGTCTTGCGGTAGTGGTGCCTAATGGCGGTAATGTTGAGTACCTCAAGGATGGTGAGAACTGCCTCCTCTACCAACAGGGTGATATAGCGGCTGGTGTAGCGGCCGTGGAGCGCCTGGTAGCAGACAAAGCACTGCGTGACAAACTCATCGCTGGTGGCCGCCAAACAGCCAACGACTATCAATGGAAGAATATTGAGGAGAAAGTGGCAGCGATTTACGAATAAAGTTGTTGTCTTGTTATAACGTATGACACTCCTCCCGCAGGTATGGGAGGAGTGTTTTCTATGTTGATCACTCGTTACTCTTCTCGATGAGCTTAATCATCACTGCTTCGACGTGTGAGCTGGGCCGGTCGCCAGCTACTTCGCCATTCTTTTTCCAGCCCTGCCAGCCCACCCAGGAGAGGTGAGTGTTGTAGTAAATATCGTAGCGAGCGGCGTCGGTGGGACTGAGGCTAAGCTTGAGGGCTTCGAGCGCTTTGCTCTGGCCAGTCGTGCCACAGGGCTGCGATGGTGAGAGAGTGACTGATGGGAGCCACTGGCCAGCAGTTTTTGCTTCGCACTGGATGGTAATGGGTGAACCATCGCGCAGCGATACGGCTTTGCCAAGGCGGATTGCCTCGAGGTAGCGTGATTTGCCAGTGGTGCCAGCCATGATAGGGTGTGACACATCGGGCATCCAGCCGATGTATCCTACGTGGGCAGCGTAGCTCAGTTGGTAGAGATCGGGCACAGCAGTATTGGTTGGGTTGTAAAAGGCACCGCCAGGCAAGCTGAGTGTATGCTTCGGCACAAGGCGCACTTCGAGTGCTTCGAGCTGTCGGTAGGCACCGGTCGAACCAGCTGGTTGGCCATTCTTAGCCCAACCCATCCAACCGACGTATTGCGAGTAACCTCGGTACCAGATATCGTATGCAGTGGCAAGTTTGCCAGTGAGTAAAAAGCGGACTGCCTCGATGGAGCGGAACTGCCCTGTGGTGCCGGATACGTCGCCCGCTGGTTTCCAATCTTGCCAGCCGACGTAGCTAACGTGTGATGAATATTGAATGCTGCCTGGCAGGCCCGTTGTGTTGTGGAGCGATGCTTTGATGGCTTCGATGCGGCGGCTTTGGCCAGTGGTACCACTCATCATCTCATCGCGCACTTCTGGCTGCCAGCCAACCATACCGACATGTGAGCTGAGTGAAAGTCTAAGGGGTGATGGGTCGCCATGTGTTGCAATATTTTTATACGCTACTCCAGATGAATCAGGCGCAGGTGTTCCTTTGCGCACAAGCTTTATTTCGACCGCTTCGATAGCATTATTAGCTCCACCAGTTACACCAGCCACTTCACCATTCTTAGCCCAGCCCATCCAGCCAATGTAGCTCACGTGGGTGCGATAGTAGATGTCGTACGCCTGGGCGAGAGTACCAGTTGGCTGGATCTTGACGGCGGTTATTGGCCGGCCAAGCCCTGTTGTACCCGATTGCATACTACCCTGCACAGCGGGCTGCCAACCACGTTCGTTGCTGTATGAGGTATAAGTTACCTCACCGTCGATCGTGAGAGCTTGCATTGCCTTGCTTTGACCAGTGACGCCTGTAATGCCACGGTTATGAATTACCCCTGTCCAGCCGATGTAGCTGCTATGCGATCGGAAACTGATAAGTGGCCGGCTATGCTGGGTCGAGCCAAACCAGTCGTTCCACACTCGCCAAAAGTTGCGGTTGCCATAGGCGCTGCAATGATCGCCTAAACCATACATATTAGCCAGGGCTGCTTGATTGGGCTGGTAGGGTGTGTAGGTATAGAGTGCCGCTGTGGCTTTGCTCTCGATATACACATCGCCAGCGCCGCAGCCTCGTTGCACCACATTCCACAGGATACGATTGGTCGCAAACGGCTTTTTGTACGACCACCACGGTTGCTGCATACTATCCAGATACCAGCGGATGAGCTGTGCTCCTGAGGCAACTTGCATCGAGAAGCCAGCATAGTTGCGATCGCAATTGGCACTGCCACCCGGGCCACTATCAGGGCAGTGCGAGCCCATGGCATAGGTGTATTGGTTTTGGAGGGGCCAAGTGTCAGAGGTGAGCGGGCCAGCTGACTCGGTAGCGATCTTTACCAGCAGGACTTTAGGGTTGAGATTGTTCTGCTTGGCAGCATCATAGATAATCTGCGCGGCACTGACTGCTCCAGCTGGAATCGCTCCACCGAAGTTATTGGCAGGGATGTAATTGCCCGGTGTGTATTTGGGCACTTCGTAATAGTCCTTGAGGCAGACATATGGTGGCCCGTGCCAACCGCGAGCAGCGGCATACTGCGCCCGGCTAATATCGCGCCGGCCATGCTCGGTAGCAGGCTGCCGGCCATACGTGTCGCATTGTGGGTTGAGGCTATTGAGAAACGCCTGAATATCTGCCACCGACATATCGTCGCTATTGGTAAAAAGCAAATCATCAACGATATTACCTGCTCGCCAATCGGCTGCCGTTACCGCTTGGGCTGGGCGGGAGAGGATGGTTGCAGCACATATACTCACACACAAAACACCAGCAAGGATATATCGCCAATATGTCGAGAAGAGATGAGCGGTGGAGTATGATTGAGCCATCATCTAGCGAATCTCCTTATCAAGTGTCTTCGTGAGTGTCTTGCCACCAAGCGGCGTAACAGCGAGAGAGATATGCCACGCACCTTTGGGTAATGATCGGGCGGGCACAGAGAAGCCAGCACAGGTGGAGTATTCTGGTTGGTAGATGATAGCAGCGTGCTGCTCGGAGCGCTGCTCGCTACTAGTGATCGTCAGCACGCACTGACCAGAGGAAAAGCCTTGTTCTCTCAGCTTAGTAGTCACAACAACCGTTTCGCCTGACTGCTCAGCAGAGAGCTCAATATACTTCGCTGATGTTGGGACTGGTGCTGGCTGAGCCTGGGTGGTGCGCTGCTGCGAGGTATCTTTGGCATTGGTCGTATTATGGTCTGTGTTATTGTCTAAAAATGATTCTTTCGTGGCGGCATCGGTCTTGTGCTGCGTTTGTTTTTGGGTTGGTGTTGGCTCATCCGACAGAGGTGGCAGCGGGACAGGGCGCGTTGCGATATAGGCACCATAGCCACCAGCGGCGACGAGCGCAATGCCAATACTAATGATGAATGTGAGACGTTTTTTGGATAGAGGACGTAATAATTTCATAATGCTTGTGCTATTAGTGTTCTATGTCA
>CALIJG010000023.1 GCA_938018005.1 uncultured Candidatus Saccharibacteria bacterium
GAAGCCCAGTTTTGGCCATCAGCAAACAGCTGCGGGAAGAAATAGCCAAGCGCTGAGAAGGCCGTTACAGCATAGGCGATGTTGCCAATCCAGGCCGAGATCCAGTACCCCCAAGCCGAGTTGAACCCAACATATTTGCCAAACCCTGCCTCGGCATAGCTATAGATACCAGCATCAAGGTCAGGGCGCTTCTCGGCAAGGTTGCGAAAACTCAGGACGAGGAAGACCATCCCCACCCCAGTGACAAGCCAAGCAATGATGGTCGCCAGTGGCCCAGCCGACTCTGCGGTATTACGGACAAGATTGAAGATACCAGCCCCAATCATGCTGCCAATAACAAGCCCGGTGAGCGATCGCCACCCCAGCTTGCTCTCTTGTTGTGTTTGTTGTGTTGTCATACGTGAGGCCCCCTATGCCTCAGTTACTTGTTATAACGTCAGTGCCATCACTGCCTTAATCGTGTGCATGCGGTTCTCCGCTTCATCGAAGACCACACTGTGCTCGCTCCGGAACACCTCGTCCGTCACCTCCATACTCTCAAGGCCGTAGTCTTGGTAGATCTTCAGCCCCGTCTCGGTGTTGAGATCGTGGAAGGCTGGCAAGCAGTGCAAGAACTTAACATGTGGATTGTGCGTCTCGTCAAGCATCGCGCGATTTACCTGGTAGGGTTTGAGTAAAGCAATCCGCTCAGCGAACTGCGCCTCCTCACCCATCGACACCCACACGTCGGTGTAGATTGCGTCTGCTCCCTCAAGGGCCGCGGCGCGATCATCCGTCACGGTAATCTGCGCGCCAGTCTCGGCGGCAATCGCCCGGGCGAGATCAACCAGCTCACTGCTCGGGTGCAGCTCAGCTGGCGCTAAGATGCGGAAGTCAACACCCATCTTGGCCGAGCCAATCATCAAGCTATTGGCCATATTATTGCGCCCATCACCGACAAAGACCAGCTTCGTGCCAGCCAGCGGCCCAACATGCTCCTCGAGTGTCATGAAGTCGGCCAAAATCTGCGTGGGGTGGAATTGATCGGTCAGGCCATTCCACACTGGTACACCAGCGTGTTTGGCCAAGTCTTCTACCGTCGAGTGCTTAAAGCCGCGGAATTCAATCCCATCAAACATCCGGCCCAGCACCTTCGCAGTGTCCTCAACCGACTCCTTTTTGCCGAGCTGGATGTCGTCTTTGCCGAGAAACTCCGGCGCAACGCCGAGGTCATTGGCCGCCACGGTAAAGGCGCAGCGCGTGCGGGTCGAGTTCTTCTCAAACAAGAGCGCAACCTGCTTACCCTCGTGCAAGCGATGCGGCACGCCCTCGCGCTTGAGCTTCTTGAGCTCGTGCGCAGTGTCGAGCATCTGCCGGATTTCCTCTGACGAAAAGTCCTTGAGGGCTAGGAATGAGCGGTTTTTTAGATTGGTTGGTAGATTCATTTACACATCCTCTCGTATTAATGGCATACTCATGCAGCGTGGCCCGCCACGGCCCCGGCCAAGCTCCGAGCCAGTAATCTCCAGCACTTCGACGCCTGCCTCACGCAGTTTTTGGTTGGTGACGTAGTTGCGGTCGTAGGTGACCACCACCCCAGGAGCAATCGCCAAGGTATTACTACCGTCATTCCATTGCTCGCGCGCTGCAGCGATATCATCACCGCCACCGCATTCGATCAAGGTAATCGACGGCACGCCAAGGGCTTGGCTGAGCACCTGCTCAAGATTATGTTCTTTGGTAATAGTTGGGTAGGCCTGCCCGTCTGCCTTATGCAAGACGAAGATATTCATCCGCCCCTCAAAGCCCCGAATCTCTGGGTGGATGGTAAATTTGTCGTGGTCAATCATCGTAAAGACGGTATCCAGATGCATAAAGGCGTGACTCTTAGGAATCTCAAGCGCAATCACCGTATCAAAATTCGACTCAGCAAAGAGCTTTGTCGCCATCAGCTCAATCGCCTCTGGTGAGGTGCGCTCACTAATACCGATGGCCATCGTGTGGTTATTAAGCACCAGCTCATCACCGCCCTCAATCGAGAATGGTTGGCTGCGATCATACCAGATCGGTACGTTCTTGCCAGCAAAGCGTGGATGGAAATCGATAATATAGCGCATAAAGAGCGACTCGCGTCGCCGAGCTGGCCAGTGCATCTTGTTGATCGTCAGACCTTGGCCAATCGCCGCTGCTGGGTCGCGCGTGAAGTAGAGGTTGGGCATTGGGTCGAGATAGAAGGGATATTGCTCATGCGCCACCATTGTGTGGAGTTGCTGCTGCTCAGGCGGCAGGCTAATCTCATCTTTGCGCACCCCCGCCATCAGCTTGCGCACCATCTGGCGTGGCTCCATGCTCAGCAAATACTCGGCCAGTGTCCGCGATGCTCGTTGGTTGTCTTGTTTTGACGCTACCAGCATCTCAACAACAAATTGCCGCCGCACCGCTTCGTCAGCGAGTGCCTCGGCGGCAAGTTCATCTAAGTACAACACTTCGACCCCACGCGAGCGGAGCAACTCCGCAAAGCGATCATGCTCCTCCTGCGCAACCTTGAGATACGGAATATCGTCAAATAATAGACGCTGCAAATGTTCTGGCGTGAGATGCTCGAGCTCCTCACCTGGCCGATGCAAGAGCACTGTCTTCAACCGGCCAATTTCTGATGTAATATGAATTGGATCGTCCACCTTTTCCCCCTGTGTGGCTTATAGTTGATGCTTTCATTGTAGCATGTTATGAGGTAAGTGCAATGGATAACAGATGTCACATTGGCTCAAACAAGCTATGTTGACACCACCTACTGTATTGATTTATAATGGGTGATATCACCATGGCCAGACAAGCCTAAGGTCTCGACCGAACGCTGTTTCTGGCCTTTTTGTATTCTAATTTATTTCGAGTATTGCCGATAATATTGATATACCCGCGGTATTTTCGTAACAAGCTGGAATATCGTTTGTTTGGGCAAACTAGTGCCAGAAGTTTATCATTTTGGTGCAAATATTCTACGAGACAGCCAAAATCACCGTCACCAGAGACGATAACTGCCTTATCATATTCATTAAAACATTTAGCGGATGCATATAGTACCAGCTCAGCGTCAACATTCCCCTTGTATGTCTTCTTGCCGTCTTCACGGTATTCGACGGTCGGCTTAAAGACGAGCACATATCCCATCTCGAGTAGGCTTGTGTATAGCTGCTCATTACCTGGCACTAAACCGATAAATAAGTAGGCTTTTTCAACATGGTATTTATTCTTTAAATAGAGGCGGAATTTCTTAAAATCAAGTTCCCAACCCTGCGACCTAATGCCAAGATTGAGGTTTTGGCTGTCTATAAAGGCATATACTTTTGGAATCTTTTGTTCATGCTCCATGGGTATAGTATAGCAAAAACAAACATACAGTCTTACATCGCCAATCACTCTATCGGCTACTGCTACTACACCGCACGAGTCATAACCGCCAGGCTCGCCTCCACCCGGCAGCGAAATTCAGGGTGCGCCTGCAGCCACGCATCGGCCGCCCGAGCCGCGCCAGGCAGCGCTTCATTGGCATAATCATCCACCACCAGCACTGCATCAGGAGTCAGCTTCGGCGTCACGAGTCGGAGCGAGTCCATAATCGACTGGTAGTAGTCGCCATCGAGAAAGGCAAACATAATATCCCCAGGCACATCCTGCGGCGTAAGCTCAGCAAACCAGCCCTTATGCACCACTGGTGGGCGCAGCCCGGCTTTCTTAAACTGCTGGAGAAATCCCTTGCGCGTCGCAGCAAGCTCCCCTGCCACAAACTGCTCACCAGCTGCGCTCGCATCCTGCGCCGTCTTCTCTGGCAAACCAGCAAACGAATCATAGACGTGAAAGGCTCCCGCATGCTGATACGCATCGAGCAAGCGCCGAATAAACAAACTCGTCGTCCCCACATAGCAGCCAAATTCAACAACCGACCCCTGGCAGCCAGCTCTCAGGAGCCGCTCGAGCTTACATAGCAAAACCCGCAACTCACGCTTGTCCACTTGGTCGGAGATGATTGGGTAAGTGCGGAGAAGTTGGTCGGTGATCATTATTGGCCCACTATAGCAAATAATTGCCTACGATGCTATAACTTGGTTTATTTTGGTGCTTTCTCATATATAAATCTCATTTGTATGCCATTTGATCGAAATTATTCTGGCGAGCATGACCAGTATACGGTATACTATAACCATGAAAGTCACCAGCCCCGCCTTCAAAAACAACGCCAAAATACCAAAGATCTATTCGCGCTTCGGCGGCAACCAGCGGCCGCCTCTCGCCATCAGCGACGTCCCTGATGGTACGCAGAGCCTCGCCGTGGTGTGCTATAGCCCCGACGCACCCTTCATTGGCGGCTTCTACCACTGGATTGTTTGGAATCTCCCTCCCACTACCACAGAAATCGGCAGCGACTACCTCCCTCACGGCGCGATTGAAGGCACCACCACCTGGGGTAAGCCAGGCTGGGGTGGCCCACACCCTACCTTTGGCACACACCGCTACCAATTCTTTGTCTATGCACTGAATACCGTACTCGACCTCCCCGCCAAAACACGCCCTAAGAAATTCTCCAAAGCAATCGCCCCGCACATCATTGAGCGCAGTATGCTGACAGGGAGATTTGGCGCGTTGGATATATTTGATTTGCGGTAACAGCAACTAATTAATCTTATAAACAATGTCTCTACTTGATAGTATTGAACCTCTATCCCCGGTTATATCAATCATTTCTGCCGTAATTGCAGTGATAAAAGTCGCGTTATTTATGAGATTGAAGAATTAGTTATCCGTCAAATTAACCGTACACGCGATGATGCAGATGGTCGAGGTCTGCCAAAACTTAATGAGAAATTGAAGACCGGTCATTATACAATCCTTGAAGCCCTCGAAAGAAATGATGGCGATTGGGCTATCCTCCTTGCCCGCATCAAGCGACCCACACGGGATGAGCGAACACATCGGAGAAAACGAAAAAATTAGGTATACCTATGAACACATGACGCAGTTAACTCTAGACAGCTTACTGCGTCGGTTTATCGACGTCTTCTGCAAACTGACTCTGGTACAATTCCGCATAAAAGCCATTCTGAGCAAGTAGCTCGTCATGCGTACCCTGCTCAATAACATTACCGTCCTTCATCACAAGAATGAGATCGGCGTCACGAATCGTGCTCAGGCGATGGGCAATAACAAAGCTTGTCTTGTGCTGCATTAGCCTGTCCATCGCCTGCTGGATCAGCACCTCAGTGCGGGTATCGACCGAGCTGGTCGCTTCGTCTAAGATAAGCATCGGTGTCTTGGCAAGCATAGCGCGGGCAATTGTCAGCAGCTGCTTCTCCCCTTGCGAGATATTAGTCGCCGCTTCGTCGAGCACCATGTCGTAGCCACCCGGCAGCGACCGGACAAAATGGTCAACATGCGCATCACGCGCCACCGCCAACAGCTCAGCTTCGCTCGCCTCAGGGTTACCATAGCGCAGATTGTCGCGGATCGTCCCATGGAAAAGCCACGTATCTTGCAGCACCATGCCAAAGAGCTGCCGAACACTGCTACGCGTCATCTGGGCAATATCCACCCCATCGATCAGGATCTGGCCACTATCAATATCATAAAATCGCATTAACAGATTAACCAGCGTTGTCTTACCTGCGCCCGTTGGCCCAACAATCGCCACCCGCTGGCCAGGGCGAATATGAGCTGAGAGATGCTTAATAACCGGCGTCTTTGTGTCGTAGCCAAAGACAACATCGCGAAACTCCACTTCGCCGCGCAC
>CALIJG010000024.1 GCA_938018005.1 uncultured Candidatus Saccharibacteria bacterium
TAACAGAGAAAAATCATTGTAATTTTTACATTCTTGCAAAATTGTTTAAAAATAAGAGTACACTAGAAGGCAAAGACCAAAGCGCCATAATACAAGAGGAAAGGAAAAATCTATGTGTGGAATAGTTGGATATATCGGAACGCGGCCAGCGCAGGGTGTGCTGCTGACGGAACTCAAGCGGCTTGAATATCGCGGATATGATAGTGCTGGTATTGTTACACTCGACAAGGATACTGCGCCAACGTTACTTCGAACAAAAGGCAAGGTGGCTGCGCTGAATGAGCTTACAGCTCGCCACAAGACAACTGATACGGTTGGTATTGGTCACACTCGCTGGGCAACCCACGGGGCACCCAGCAAACGCAACGCTCATCCGCATCAGGTGGGGCAGATCTACGCTGTACATAATGGCATTATCGAGAACTATCAAGCGCTCAAGACGATGCTTGCAGCGCATGAGTATGAATTTAAGAGTGATACTGATACTGAAGTATTGACGGCGCTCATTGACTATCTGCACAAGCAAGCACCAGACCTCTTGGCGGCAGTGCGAGGTGCGCTCAAAATGGTGGTAGGCACGTATGGCTTAGCAGTGGTTCAAGCGAATGACCCTAATGAGATTATTGTGGCACGCAAGGGTAGTCCGCTTATTGTTGGGCTTGGTGATGGCGAAACGTACATTGCCAGTGATGCATCGGCCCTGGTGGGGTATACCAACCAAGTGGTCTATCTGCACGATGGCGAAGTAGGGCGTTGCACCCGCACTGGTCTCGAGCTTCAAACGACTGATTCGCAAGTGGTCGATGTGCAAGTAGAGACGCTAGAGATGGATTTGCAAGCTATTCAAAAGCAGGGGTATGACCACTTTCTCCTCAAAGAAATATTTGAGCAACCGACCAGCCTTGCGGCAACGCTAGCTGGGCGAGTGATTGCCGCGCAGCGCTATGCCCGGCTAGGCGGCATAGGCTTAAGTGATGCTGAATTGCGACAGATCAAGCATGTGATGATTGTGGGCTGTGGCACGGCGTATTTTGCGGGGATGCAGGCTAGTTATTTTATTGAGCAACTGACTGATGATGTAACAGTGAGTGTGGAGATTGCTAGTGAGCTGCGCTACCGAGCATATAACATCCCCGAGCATACCGTCGCGCTCATTGTGAGCCAGAGTGGTGAGACGGCCGATACATTGGCTTGCCTGACGGAACTCAAACGGCGTGGTGTGACGTGCCTTGGTGTCGTTAATGCAGTGGGGAGCACGATTGCACGCGAAGTTGACGGTGGAGTATATGTACACGTGGGGGCAGAGATCAGTGTGGCCAGCACCAAGGCCTTTACCTCACAAGTGGCGGCGATGACGATCTTTGGCCTTATGCTCGCAGCAGCCAAGGGGACAAACCCACAGCTGATGGGTGAGTTTATCAATGAGCTTGAGATGCTACCAGCCGAGATCGAAAAGACGCTGGCTAAGCAAGCTGATAGCGTCAAAGATATCGCACATAATTATGCTCACTATAATCATGCGCTCTATATTGGTCGCGACACACTCTACCCAGCTGCACTTGAGGGCGCACTTAAGCTTAAGGAAGTAAGCTATATTCATGCTGAAGCCTATGCAGCAGGTGAGCTCAAGCATGGGCCAATTGCCCTGATCGATGATCATTTCTTCGAAGTGTGTTATTTGCAGGACAACTGGCTGTACGAAAAATCGCAGAGTAATTTGATCGAGATGAATGCGCGTGGTGCCCATGCGATTGTCATTACCGACACAGATAAACGCGTCCCTGCCGAGACGGTGGTGCGCGTCGCGACTAAGCTGAAGCATCTCACACCAGTTTTGTTCAATGTGATATCACAGCTTTTTGCTTACTATATGGCAGTGGAGCGGGGGCACGATGTCGACCAGCCGCGCAATCTTGCCAAAAGTGTGACAGTAGAGTAGGGTATAGGTAAAATCTCTCCTTTGCGCTACACTGATACTATGAGTAAACAACCCAAAATTGCCATTGTCTGCGACTTCTTGACAACAATGGGTGGTGCTGAGAATGTCGTGCTCGCTATGCACGAAGCCTTTCCAGATGCGCCGATCTATACCGCAATGTACAATGAAGACAAAATGCCGGCCTTTGCTGAGCTTGATATCCGGCCGTCGTTTTTGCAAAAAATTCCGCGCAAGGTGCGCACGTATTATAAGCTGTTTCCAACACTGGCTGTCAAAGCGATGCGGCGGCTTGATCTGCGTGAGTTTGATATCATCCTCACCAGTTCATATATGCATGGTCACCAAGTGAGAAAGACGCGGCCCGATCAGGTTATTATCAACTATTGTCACACACCACCACGATACTACTGGAGTCACTACAACGAGTATCGGCGCGACCCAGGCTATGGTAATCTTAATCCACTCATCCGCACACTCATGCCGCTCATGGTGCCACACCAGCGCAAGCTAGACCTCCAAGCCGCTCGGCAAGTTGATGTTTTCTTGGCAAACTCTACCGAGACGCAACAGCGCATTAAAAAATATTACAATCGAAATAGTATAGTTATTCATCCACCAGTAGATATAAACCGGTTTACGCCTGCTACCGAGCGAGGTGATCATTATGTGACGATTGGCCGGCAGTTGCCATACAAGCGGTACGACTTAGCAGTCACAGCGGCAACGAAGCTTGGCAAGAAGCTGATCGTCTTTGGTAATGGTCCCGCGCACAGTAGGCTCGTTGACCTGGCTGGTCCAACAGTTGAGTTCCGCACCGATCGCTTCGGCGATGCGAGCGATGCCGAATATGAGAAGGCTATTACGACAGCGCGTGGTTTTATCTATCCAGCAGAGGAGGACTTTGGGATTGTCAGTGTTGAAGCGCTAGCGGCTGGTGCGCCCGTGATTGGCCTGGCGCGTGGCGGAACAACAGATATCGTGACGTCGCCCGAAGTGGGTGTGCTATTTGACCGGCAGACAAGTATCAGCGTTGCTAAAGCAATTGAGCAGGCCGAGAAACGAACCTTTGATCCAACAGTCTTGCGTCGCACCGCACAGCGTTTTGATAAGACGCTATTTCTAACCAAGCTACGCAAGGTAGTGCGTGACCAGATGATACAGTAGTATAGTTGTGACTTAACTAGAGGATGCTTATATAGAGGTCACCCTCTTACACGGGCATCATAATGACATAGTGCCTTGCTATTTTGCACCTGTCTTGCGCAGCACTACACCAATCGTCTTGAATAGAATCTTGATATCTAGCCAGAAGCTCCAGTTTTGGGCATAAAATAGCTCAAGCTCGATCCGCTCATCGAAGCTCAGGTTTGAGCGCCCAGATACCTGCCATAAGCCCGTCACCCCTGACTTCACGCTGTGCAAGAGTGCCGTGCGGGCTGAACTAAACTTCACTTCTTGGGGTAGAATTGGCCGCGGCCCAACCAAGCTCAAATCACCACGAAAGACGTTGAAAATCTGGGGTAATTCGTCGAGTGATGTTGCCCGCAAAAAATTGCCAAAGCGAGTGATGCGTGGGTCGTGTTCGACCTTGCGATTTTTTTCATACTCTTCAGCCAGGTCGTCGCGACCCATTGCACGGAATTCATCAGCCGCATCTTGCTTGCCATATTGTGCACCCATACTACGGAACTTGATGAGCTGGATTGGCTCGGAGTAGCGACTGAGGCGCTTTGAGATATAAAATGCTGGCCCGGGGTTAAAGATCTTTTGCATAATGATAAGGAGTACAAAAAGCGGCGCAAGGGCAATGAGTAATATGCCAGAAATAATCGTGTCGAAAATCCGCTTTGCGATTTCTCCCCAGCCAATGAGTGGTGTTTGACTAACGGTAATCATTGGGTAGCCAAGAAAAACATCGATGGTGTTTTTGCCAGTATAAAATTCTGGCTCGCCAGGGATAAAGTTGTATTGGATATGGTTGACCTGTGCGGCGCCAAGCACTTTTTGATTCTTTTCCTCATTTTCGTAGAGGTTGGTTTGGATAATGGTGTCGATCTTGAGCTCCTTGATCTGCGCAAGGGCAGGGTCGAGTGATGCAAAATGAACAACATCGAGCCCAGGTGGCACAAAGCGCTTGGGGCCAGCCATTGCCACGACGCGAAAACCTGATTTGTAGGTGGTCGAGATCGACTCAGCGATGTCTCGCGTTGCTAGCGATGTCCCAATCACCATCACACGGTTCACGCCATGGTTGTACTGGAAAAGCCAGCTCCGCGTCAGGCGAAACACCTCACGCACCGTGCCAATTGCCAAGAATGAACCAAGAAAGACATACATCGCCACCAAGCGAGCTGGAAAGATATACATTCGTGTGCCATATTCCCAGCCAATCACCAGCAAAATACCCATAAATGTTCCGAGCAGCAGCCGCCCCCACTCGACGAGCCGCCGGCTATAGACGCTCGCGCTATAGAGCCCAAGCGAAGCATAGAGAATAATCCACACTGGCGCAATAACGACGAAGCCGAGCAGATAGTCGCTGGCATAGACAGTATGGAGCAAATCGCGGTGGTCGATCTGCGTGCGGACGTAGTATGCGATGAAAAACACCGCCATCAGCACAACAAAATCGAGGCCGATGAGAATGAGACTATAAAATTTCGTATTTTTTGACGGCATAACAACTGTTACTATAACACTTTTTACCCAAAGTTTGCTACACTAGAAAGAGATGAAGCGGTTATTGCGAGAAAAGATACCGGCTTGGTTTTTGTGTACGATATTTTTCGGGCTGGCTATCCATGCACCGCTGACGGTATGGGTGGGTGCGCATTGGCCAGATTATGCACTCTTTGTCAAGGCATGGAAGGAAGTTTTGCTTCTCATTGTCTTGCTTCTTCTTATTGTCGACGTGACGCTGCGCCGGCAGTGGCGGCGTTGGCTGAGCGATCACATCATCCAGCTAGCACTTGCCTTTGCGCTGTGGCACGGTGTGGTGGCGCTGCTTGTGCCAACGTCTGGTTTGGCACTGCTATCGGGTTTGTTGATCGACCTGCGTTTTGTGGCGCTTGGTGCGGCAGTCTATGTGTTTGTAAGTAATTACCCGCAGTATCGGCGCTGGCTGCTGCGTATGCTTGGTGTGGGTGCAGTCATCGTGATTGGCTTTGCAGCAGCGCAGCTTGTTTTGCCGCGTGATGTGCTAGTACCGCTTGGCTACGGGCCGACGACGATCGAACCCTACCAAACAGTCGACTCCAACAGTGCCTATGTCCGCATTAATAGCACGCTGCGTGGGCCAAACCCACTTGGGGCGTATGCAAGTACTGTCCTGACACTTATCGTGGCGTATAGCGCATTGCAATGGCGGCGTATCTCGCATGTGTGGCGTTGGGTGCTTGGTGGTATGGCACTGCTAGCGGCGCTTGCCGTGTGGCAGAGCTATTCACGAAGTGCGCTGCTCGCGGTGGCGGTTGGCGTCGGCGTTGTTGCGATTGTCAGGGCATGGCGGTCACAGGCATCTCGGCGTGTTGTGCTGTGGGGTGCTGGTGCAGTACTTGGCTGTGGGGTGATTGTTGGTGTCATTGGCTATGCGATAGACCCGCACTTTATCGATAATGTTATCTTGCATAACGACCCAACGCATGGCCCCGCTCAAACATCCGATAGCGACCGAATCACTTCGTTGCAAGCTGGCCTAACGCGCGCTCTGCAGCAACCGCTTGGCACTGGCGTAGGAAGTACTGGCTCGGCATCGCTTCTTGGTAATGGGCAGAGCTTAATCATTGAAAACCACTATTTGTTCGTTGCTCACGAAATTGGCTGGATTGGATTACTATTATTAGTTGCATTAACCACTGGTGTGCTGGTAAAATTATGGCATCGCCGGTCATATTGGCTGGCTTTCGGTAGTTTTGCTGGCGGAATCGGCTTAACTGTGATAGGATTGTTCTTACCAGTTTTTGTTGACGACACTGTGTCGATGCTCTGGTGGGGGCTGGCAGCACTAGCGATAACGGAGGATGGATTATGACAAGCCCAACGCGAAAACAACGTGAATTATTGACATTTATAGACACATTTATCAAGAGTAATGGTTACGGCCCAAGCTACCGCGAAATTATGCGTGCCTTCGACTACAAGTCGGTTAGTACGGTAGCAGCGCATGTCAACGGCCTGATTGTTCGTGGATTTTTGGTCAAGAAGGATAACTCGGCGCGTAGCTTGCAAGTGGTACCGCCCACTCAGAATGCTGCGGATGTTGTGGTAGCGCCAGTCGAGCAGGTGATTCGTGCAAAAATAAGCGCATTAGAGCAGCAGGACAATACCGCTGATGATATTGCGGTTTTGCAGCGCGCACTAGAAATTTTGCAAAGCGACCAATCATCATAGATGATATAATATCTACATGATGTACACTCCTCCGCGCGCGCAGCGTCCGTACCCCCGACGCCGCAAGGCAACTATTGTCGAAAAACTTCGTTTTGCCGATTGGCGTGTGCCAGTGCTGCGTATTCGCTGGACACGGCGCAAAACATATATCACCATCGGTATTATTCTTGGGCTCAATGTGCTGTTCCAGCTGGTGTATCCGAGTGATCGACTACTACCAAATGCGCGGATCGACGGTGTATCGCTTGGTTGGCAGACAATGTCAGAAGCCACAGAAACCCTTAACCAAGCCTACCAAGAGCACTCTGTAAAACTAGTGGGTGATGGCACAACCATCGCGTCACCGACGATTGAGCAGCTTGCTATTACAGTAGACAACACCGACCGGCTTGTGCAGGCGCAGTATCCCTTGCTGTGGCGAATTATGCCGTTGTCATCGTTCTGGTGGCAGCCAGATGTGCCAAGCTCACCAAAATTAACGACTACGACGCGTACCGAGCAATATATTACTCAGACGATCATGCCAGTCTGTAAGCGTGCACCAGTCGATGCGAGCCTCAAAGTAGAACATGGCAAGCTGGTGGTGAATCAAGCACGGCGTGGTGGTGAGTGTCAGCGTGATGCGGTATCGCATAGTATTGGTGCGATTAGCCCACGCCTTGTACAGGGCACGACCGTTGAGATCCCAATGCGCGGCATCGCCCCGGCTATTACAACCGATACAGCGAAGGCACTCGAGCAAAAAATCACGAAGGTTATCGGCAAAGGCGTCACCCTTAAAGTAAACGACGAGACAGTGACACTGCCAGCGAATGAAGTTATTCAATGGGTTGTTGCTCAGCCAAAGGACAAGACGTTAGTAGCAAGCATTAGTGCGTCACAGGCCTCCGGCTATCTCACAAAGCATGTCACGCCAAAGGTGAATATTGACCCAGGTACCACGAAAGTTGCCACGTACGACCTCACTGAAACGTCACGCACAGATGGTAAGCCAGGGCGCACGCTCGATATTGACGCAACTGCGCAGCAGCTCTCGGAGTTTATTAATCAAACCATCCCACAGCCAACCGCAGTGACGAAGACGGTGCCAGCCAAGGTAGAATATGACCGCAATTATAGCTCGACCGAAGACGGGCTCAACGCTCTTCTCAAACACTATGCCGAGGATCACCCAGGGACGTATGGTGTCTCATTCTTAGAAATTGATGGTAAAAAGCGCAATGCAAGCTACAATGGCAATAAGCAATTTGTTACTGCCAGTACATACAAACTATTTGTTGGCTATAGCGTGCTTCGGCGCGAGCAGTTGGCAGGCTGGCGTTGGGAAGACAACCAAGTTTGCTTCAACAAAATGATTAGCCAAAGCGATAACCCATGTGCAGAGAATTACCTCAAAGTTATTGGCTATGACGTTGTAACAAAGGATGCCAATGACATTGGCTTCAAAGATACGACCTTCGCCAAGTCTGGCGGGCCATATACCACAGCAAATGACCTTGCGCGCTTTATGGTGATGCTTGATGCGGGGCAGAACTTTAGTAGTGCCAACCGCGATCGGTTCCTCTCTGCGCTCAAGGCTAATGTGTATCGCAAGGGTATCCCTGCTGGCACGAATGGTACGGTGGCAGATAAGGTTGGGTTCTTGAATGGTCTCCTGCACGACGCAGCGATTGTCTATGACTCAAACGGCAAATATGTACTCGCCATCATGACAGATGGCAGTAGTTGGAATAATATCGCTGAGCTAACTAAGCGGATCGAACAATTCCGCAGCCAGCCATAGCACAAAATACCTATTTTGCGGCGTGACTCTTGACGAACCACCCCTCCAACCGGTATACTTACAGAGTAATCCGGAGTAGCTCAGTGGTAGAGCGGGTCGCTGTTAACGATTAGGTCGCTGGTTCGAGCCCAGTCTCCGGAGCCACGATGCATGATAAAGACCGATGAAAATCGGTCTTATTTTATTAAAGCTTATATCGCCCTTGAGCCGCAAAATTCAAATACTGAGAGACTAACCCCAGTAGACAAGCGAGCTTACACTATAATGTAAGCTCAACGACGACTGGGTAGTGATCCGACGCTCGGTCTGATAGTGGTGTTTTGACAACATTGTATGAGCTTAATGTAAGCTGAAATGATTTAATTTAATCAATGATTTACAGCTTGGTATAACTGCTCAGCCTGCATCATTACCACGCGAGCGGTCGAAGGGCGGATATTCATAAAGATACGCCATGGGTTATGAGCTGATGTTGCGTTAGCTCGTGGGAGAGCGAGTGGCTGCAAGCCGTGCTTGCCTGTCAGTCCAGCAATCCACGCCAATGGTGTCTTACCATAAAGCCCTTCTTCGCTAGCAGAACCGTCCATGCGCCATGCAGCGTAGGTTCGAGTAATCGTGGTGATATCGTCTGGGTGAAGGGGGTAGTGCTGGGCGCTGCTGCGAGTAAGTATCTCATTGGCATATGGAGGTGTATCCACTCCGGGTGCAACAATAGCAGTAAAGACATCGAGTGGTGTGCCATCTGCCTCTGCTGCGGCGTTGATCATATGCAGAGCAGCAAGTACAGCATAATCTTGATCTGGTGATGATGTCGTGGCATCGATCGTAGTATTGGCACGGTAGAGTACATCACCACCGGTGTCGATGCCACAAACTGCATCAGCTCCCGTCTCGCGGATGAGAATCTGCAGATCGTGAGCAATCTGCTCCGGCTCGATTGAATTAAGCAGATAAACTGGTGCGATTGTCTCGTCCTTAGCAATAATATCCTCGAGGAAGCGCCAGTCACCAACTTTGGTTGTTTCCTTCGTAATCTCTGCGAGTGCGTCACCAATCTGTTGGCCAGTATGAGCAAGCTGTTTGTTGCTATCGGCAGCGAAGTTGCGCACCGACACAATAGCTGTAGGCTGCACGGCATGGTGCTGCTGATGAAGCTTGCTTAGCATAGCAGCCTGGATACCATCCGAGCCACCACCCATCCCAAGGTAGATGATCCGCTTGCCGCGTAGCTTCTCAGAGTCAAACGCTGGGAGTGAATCGATAGCAAGCTCCGGTATGTCCTGATATTCTGGCACAAGCGTCTCGCCGCTGTGGCGAAAGCGCAGCTCAGCGTGGTGTGGATCAAGTATGTCTTGGTTAGCGGCTTGGGCGATAGTACTGAGGTCTGCCGTGACAACACCTGTCTCGTCTGCTTTACGCGCTGCTTTGTCGGCAATGTGCGCCTCTTGCAAGACATGAGCAAAGTAAGTGAGCGCTGTGCTAAGGCTATGATGTTTCTCAAGTCCCTTCAGCAGGGCTGGGCCGTAGTAAGGCAGAGTCGCGCGCTGATGAATACCATCATTGCTGAGCTCTTGAGCAAGGATAGCTTGTACAGGGCCAGGTAGCGTATCTAGAACATTGGTCAGTTGCTGATACTCTTCTGGCGAATCGTAGCGTAGCATACAAGCAAGGCGCACAGTGTGAGTATGTGCTTGGTTGTCGATGAGCTGCTCAATAGCATCGTTATCGAGGCCAAAGCGCTGTGCTCGCCGAGCGAGATAGTGAGCGTAGCGTGCGTTTTCGGTTGAGAGGGTGCTGTTGGTTAAGACGTCGCAGGCTGCTGCCATTTGGTTGTACAGAGGAGAAGTGAGGAGTAAAGAACTCTCAGCATTAACATGTCCTACTGCACCAGCAATATCAAACAGAGTATGCATAATATAGAGCGAGCGCACCGGCTCAGCACTATCCGCAAAGCCTGCCAGCACTGCCGCTGGTGCTTCGGCTTGGATAAACTGGCCAAGATTGAGTTCTGTATTGATGACATCGCGTATGATCGTTTGGTCTGCTTCGCTTAATTGGCTGAATGTCGGTAATAACTCTGTGCGCTTTGCAGCGTAATCTGACCTGAGCAAGCGGCGCAATACTTCGTCATGATCGACCGAATCAGCGGCATCCTCTCCCATAACGGCACTCGCGAGCGTTTGGTTCTTGCCTAGATCATGAATAAGCATAATGTAGCGCATTACATTGGCGCTATGCTCGCCAGACAAGTTGCTCGCAACCCACTGATGAAATTCTTCAAATTCTTCACGCGTGAGGCGATTGGCGTCGTTCTGGGCAGCGGTCAGTTTGTGATAATTTTCATCGCCGCCATAATACAGATAGTTCATAACGTTGAGTGAGCAGACAGTTCGTTGATATTCTGCGCGCTGATTGGCTGCTTCGTCTGCCCCTTGTGACTCTGGTGAGGCTTTGATATCTTCGCCGATCAGCAGCTTCGCCTCAGGAAGCTGCAGGACGTCAAGCCGCTGCTCTAGATTGAGTGGACTTGAAGAGAGAGAGGTGTTGTTAGGAAGAAATGGTTGTTGCATAGCATTAGTGTAGAGGATTACACAGCGGAATGGTAGCATGAGCGGTTTATAAAGACCCTACTGCTTATATTGAGAATATGACTCACCAGCGCTGAGCGGATGGCCAAATAGGTTCTTGACCGTGACAAATCTGTACCCTTGCTTTTGTAATGCATCGAGGATACACGGCACAGCATCGACGCTGGTTTTGTGGATATCGTGCATGAGAATAATCGCACCAGGTGCGGCATTGGCAACGGCACGGCTGCAGACAATTGCTGCATCGTGATCGGCCCAATCACGTGTATCGATTGACCACATAATGGCTGGCATAGTAAGCTGCTGGAGCTGCGCACGCACCTTGTCATTCATGCCACCATATGGTGGACGGACCATTGTTGGTGTCACGCCAGTAGCTGCAGCAACGGCACTGTTTGTACTCTCAATCTCTTGGCGGATGACAGCTTCGTCGCGCTTAGGAAGGAGTGGATGATTCCACGTGTGGTTGCCTATTTGGTGTTTGCGTTGAACTGCTTGCTGGAGCGCGATACTGTATGGTGCAACATTTCGCCCCACCACAAAGAAGGTTGCCTTAGCATGATAGCGATCAAGATGCTCGAGTAGTGTTTGCGTGTATAACCCAGGCCCATCGTCGAAGGTGAGTGCAATACAGCGATAACGCACGCAGTCGGTTGTTGATGATAATGCTGACGGTGGAATATCAAAAAGCTTCTTAGTGGTTGGGTTTTGGACAAAGTGGCTGAGTTGCTTGATTGGCAATTTCAGGCTAATGATTCCATCTACACCAATACCAAGCGAGCGTTTATCGAAGAGAAAGCCAATTGTTTTTCGGTCGTGTACTAAAAAGTTTGTGATAGATTCTGGAGTAATGACTCCCGCTACTTTTACTGGCTCTGCATGCGGGTAGCGCTGCTGCACCTGTTTACGTAGAGCAATAACAAGCTCATTTGTCCCTGCGATTGATGTATCAACGAGGGCAGACGATGTAATTGGCTGGCCGCTCATTTTATCGAATGTCCAGTAGTGAACCGTGTTGGTTGGCAGAGCATGAGGTATAGTAGTACGGATAAACACAGCGAGAGAAATCGTCGTGTCATCTTGGTGAATAATGCGATAGGTAATGGTGTTGCTTCGAGCTGCTGCATTAGTTGAAGGTGTTTGTTGAGATGGAATTGCACTATCGATGATTGTGGCAACCGTTTTGTCTATGTTGGCAATACCTGTTTGTGGGTAGGTGACGATTGTTTGGTGTGATGCCGATTGATGCTTGATGATGCGTGAGCGAACAGCACCACGAGAAGATAGTGTGTAAGTGTGCGTTGTTGATGGTGGTATATGTGTGATGTGTGATGATTTTTGTGATTGTTGGCCATACCAAAGCGAACAGATTAGTAGACTAGTAATAATAAGGCAGAGCCATGTACAAAAAAAGCTGCGGGGTTTTATAGGTGTTACATTATTTTCAACACTTGAATAAATTTGAGTATCTATTTTTTCCACCTTATGGAACATAGCTATATTGTAGCGCGAACTGGGGTAAGAACAAAATTGAATAATGAGAGTCTAAGCCAAAAGGCATAATTTAATAGAATAGATATTACTCTAAGTTAATTGCAAAATACCCCACTAGGGTATTTTGCAATGAACAAATAATAAATATCATTCATAAATAAAGAAGAATTGTTATATCGCATAACAGGTCTTTAAGCTATTTCTAGTAGATAATGATATAATATAGAAAAGAAGTATATCACTTAGTCGTATACAATTAAGTGAAAATCTTGAAAACCACAACGCTTCAGAAAGGAGAAAATATGCGACATCTTTTTATTACACGTGGAATTCCTGGATCTGGTAAAAGTACCTTTTTGCAATCTGCTGGGCTTGGCCCATATACACTATCTCCCGATACTCTACGTTTAGCGTATAGTAGCCCAGTGATGAATGATGCAGGGCGCATCGTTATGCCATATCAGGATGATCGACGGGTGTGGAGGCAGCTGCACGAGTTGCTTGATATGCGGATGGCTCGTGGTGAGTTCATTGTGGTTGATGCAACACATACAACGAGCTCGTACTTTCAGCAGTATGCACAGCTTGCGCAGAAGTATCGCTACAAACTGTACGTTATAGATTTTGCGGATGTGCCTCTCAGAGTCTGTCTGGAGCGTAATCGTCAGCGTGCACTACATAAGGTAGTCGATGATGCAGTTCTCGAGAAGATGCACGCTCGCCTCTCAACGTGTGCTATACCAAAACAATACACTGTCGTACAGCCAGCAGATGTAAAAAAGCTTATTACGTCATACCAACAGCCGATTGACCTGAGCCAGTATGAGTACATTCATCACATTGGTGATATCCAAGGATGCTATACGCCACTGCGCGAATATTTTGAGCAGCACCCCTATGTCGAGCACGATTATTATATCTTTACAGGTGATCTGCTCGATCGTGGCACAGAGAATGCAGAAGTATTGCAGTATGTGTGCGATAATTTTGTCGACAAGCCAAATGTGACGTTTATTGAGGGTAACCATGATGGCTATATTTGGCAGTGGCTTACTCACCAGCCGATAAGAGCACGAGAGTTTAATGGTCGAACGCGAGCACAGCTAGAGCGTGCCAATATAGACAAGCGTGCCGTTAGTCGCTTGATGAACTCTATGCAAGATTGCCTCTACTACACATGGCATGATAAGCGGGTATTTGTGAGCCATGCAGGAGTGAGCAATTTACCAGAGAATCCTCTGCTGCTTGCCAGTCAGCAGTATATTCGTGGTGTGGGGCGCTATGAGCAGGTTGGTGCTATTGACGATGCTTTTGTTGCCCGCACCCCTGATAATGTCTATCAAGTGCATGGCCATCGCAACGCTCAGAATTATCCAGCGCAGTATAATCAGCGGTGCTTTAATCTCGAGGGCAAAGTGGAGTTTGGTGGTACACTACGGGTTGCGCAGCTTGCCGAGAAGGGCTGGTCTGTCGTTGAGATAAGCAACCAATCGGCTGAAGGTCTCCTCCATCCAGAAAACGCACCACTCATCCATAGCCTGCGCACCAATAAACTGATTAGCGAGCGGTCACTACCGGGTAAC
Source organism: uncultured Candidatus Saccharibacteria bacterium (assembly GCA_938018005.1). Classification (GTDB taxonomy): domain Bacteria; phylum Patescibacteriota; class Saccharimonadia; order Saccharimonadales; family Saccharimonadaceae; genus Saccharimonas. Next base: position 13,777 of record CALIJG010000024.1, read on the forward strand.
ATTAGCTCATTTCACTTTAAACCAAAGGTGTTTTATGATAAAAAATGGACAGCGCAAACAGTGCGAGCCCGTGGACTATTTATGAATACACTCACAAATGAGATTGTGATTCGTGCCTATGATAAATTCTTCAATATTGGTGAGCGACGAGAAACTGAATTTGCTGCGCTCAAAGATCAACTTGTTTTTCCAGTGCGTGCTTGGGTGAAGGAGAATGGCTATCTTGGCTTGGTAGGCTATGATGCGACACTAGGTGACCTCGTTTTTGCGTCGAAAACAACAACGGAGAGTGAATTTGCCGAGTGGTTTCGCCATCTGTTTTTGCAGAGCTATGGCAAGCATGTTGATGTGATTCGTCAGTATCTTGCCGAGCACAATGTTTGTTTGGTCTGCGAGGTGATACTCCCGACAGAGGATCCACACATTATCGAGTATGCACAAGACCGGATTGTTTTGCTCGACATAGTGCATCGCCAGGCGAAATTTGCCGCAGTTGACCAAGTTGAGCGTGAGCGATTTGCGGCTATGTTTGGTATGGAAACCAAGCGGCTTGCGGCGACGCTCCAGACGTGGGAGGATTTTGTGACGTGGTATGAGCAGGTGCAGGGGCTTGACTATTTGTATGATGGTGTACCGATCGAGGGCTTTGTCATAGAGGATGCTCAGCATTGGCAGGTCAAAGCCAAGCTCGATTATTATTCATTTTGGAAGCGGATGCGTGGTGTGCTTGATGGACTTAAGGTGGGGCGCAGCCCAAAGCGTGTCGCTGCCTACCCACACCCTGAGTACGCAGCGCGCGTCATTGCCTATATGCAGGGCATTCCTATTGACGCATTGGCTCAGATGTCTATTATCGATGTTCGTCGCCGCTGGCAGCGAGAGCAAGAAAAAGCCGTATAGCCGTATTACCAATCTTACTCTTCACGGTATAATAGAAGCATGAAAATGATTCGTTGGTTGGCGAAGCGGTGGCGCCGCGTTGCGGTAGTGGCTGGGGTGCTCGTTGGGCTAGCTGCACTTCGCCTTGTATCGGCACAAACAGGGCAGTGGTCGCTACCTGATCGATTGCAAGACTGGATAACGCTGAGTTTGAGCGTGATGATCGAGGCGCTGCCATTCGTCATGCTGGGGATCTGCATTGCAATTATAGTGCAGGTGTGGCTGCCGGCCGAGCGCTTGCTTACCTATCTGCCGCAGCAGCCATTATTGCGCCGAGCCTGTTTGTCGCTCCTTGGTATTGCACTGCCAGTCTGTGAGTGTGGCAATGTCCCCTTAGCTCGTGGCCTGTTAGCAAAAGGGCTCACGCCTAGTGAGTCTCTCGTGTTTTTGCTTGCTGCACCAATCCTCAACCCGGTGACAATCATCACAACGCAGCAAGCATTCGCTGGCGATATGACCATTCTCTGGGCGCGAGTGTTTGGTGGCTTCGCTATTGCTAATCTTGTTGGCTGGGTCTATGCACGTCGCCCGGCGGAGGAGTTGTTGACCAATACGTTTGTTGCTTCGTGCCAGGCAGATCATGTGCAACGGAGCAAGCGAGTAGCAAGCCTTGCGATATTTCGACGTGAGGTGCAGGCGATGCTGCCAGCCTTGGTAGTTGGTGCAGGGTTAGCGGGTCTTGTGCAAGTGCTGGTGTCGCGCGAGGTATTAGTGTCACTGGGGAGTCAGCCAGTATGGTCGGTGATTGCAATGGTGGCACTGGCGTTTATTGTTTCAATTTGCTCTAATGTTGATGCGTTCTTTGCTTTGGCATTTCGCCAGACCTTTATGACCGGGGCACTTGTGAGTTTCTTGACCTTTGGCCCAATGATCGATATCAAGATGCTGAGCTTGCTGCGCACGACATATCGGCCAAGTGTGCTGTTTCAGGTGAGTGCACTCGTTGGACTGACATCGATAACATTGGGATTGGTGGTGAATTATGCGTTTTAGGCTGGTCTTGTCCCGAGTCGCACAGCAACAAGGTATACTACTCCTTTTTATCATTGCCGTGGCGACGCTGTGGCTAGCTGCGACTGGTCGTTTGACGCTCTATATTCATCAGCGGTATGTCGTCTTTACGACTAGTATGGCAGTGGTGGCTCTTGTGATGGCGAGTGCGAGTGTTATTACGCAATCACGCGCCCACCAGCAGACACACTTCATTTGGTGGCGTCGCGTTGCTGCGTGTGTGATGGTGTGTATGGTCGCAGGCATGGCGCTACTTGTCCCACCGACAGCACTAACGACAACAACCGCCACGCAACGTGGTATCAACAAAGGGGCGGTAACTCGGCTATCCACAGAGAAGCTATCGCAAGCATCTATCTTTGCTCAGCGAGATTATTCGCACCTCACGATTAAAGAATGGGCAGGGTTACTCGCGCAAACGCATGACAGTGGGTTTTATCGAGGCAAGACGGTCAATTTGACGGGGTTCGTCACGCCAGATACAGCGGATTCGCAGATTTTTTATGTATCTCGGTTTGTCGTGACGTGTTGTGCGGTCGATGCACAGGCGGTTGGCGTGCCAGTCTATGCACCTGGGTGGCGTGAGCGCTACCAGCCCAATAGTTGGGTAACGGTGACGGGTGACTTTGCCGCGCATCCACAGCAACATCGTCAGCAGCCGATTGTCATCATGCCGCGTTCGGTTACGTCAACCACCCAACCAAAGGAGCCCTATGAATACTAAAAACTGGCGGTGGGTGCGTCAGCGATGGCGATTTTCGCTCGTTGCGATTGGATTATTAATTACACTGAGTGTACTCACGATCCTGAGTGATCAACAGGGCCCACGCTTGCGTCATGCAGTGCTGGCAGATGATCCGAATACAGGCTACCAGACAGTGCAATTGCAGTTTAATCAGCCAGTCAAGCCGGTTGAAGCTCGTGCAATACGAATCTCGCCGCGCGCAGACTTTACTGTTATAACAAACAACGCAACTGTGACGATTCAGTTCCGACATCGTTTGCAAAATAACTCGCAGTATCATGTGGCGATTGATCAGCTAGCTAACGCCTATACACAGCAGCTCGCAGCAGCCAGTTACCACTTTAATACGCCACCAGCACAGCTCTATTATCTCAAGCACCGCGATCTTACAGAGACAAAAACAGAGTTCTACGTCGCACAAGCGACAGATGCTATCGTGCAGATGAATCTGGCAACAAAGCATGAGAAGACACTTTACCAAGCGACGCGAATTATCGACTATGCAGTAGTGGGTTCTCGTATCGTTGTCCACACAATGAATGATGCGAAAACCAGTGAATTGCATCAGGTTGATATAGAGACTGGTGCTGTATCGCCATTACCGTTGCCTGGTAAGGGTACGGTGTCTCGCCTGCGAGCGATGGATAATGGAACGGTGGGATATCTCTTTGCAAAGGCAGACAGCAAAGAAAAGATCACTAATCTCATCGTGCATGATATCGCAGCGCAGCGCCACCACACTATACGTGGCCTTAACGCGCAGCCATTACCAGTGTATGATTGGCGCTCAGTATCACGTGGTGCAGCAGTTGTGGTGCGAACTCGCGGTGATGATGTACTGCTTATTGACCCGACTGGCAAGCACGCTATGCAGCCGCTTGGCCAGGCAGCAGTGCTTGGTGATGTATCATATGATGGCAAGAATATTATTATGATGAAAACGGGGGAGGGGTATTTTGCACTCAACCTAGAAAATAGCAAAAAATCACCCATTACTCACCAACAAGGAAACGACGTCATATCATTAGCTGCCTTCTTACACACCCGCAGTGGCTATAGTATGGAGATAACGAGTGTTAATCAACAGCACATATTGCAGCGCCAAACAATACTCACTTACCCAGCCAAACAAGTGATTCACCGAACGACACCACCGGTATATACAACAAACATCACTGTATCGCCAAACGATCAGTACACTGCCATTGAGCAAAAAAGCACCGCTGATAGCTCCACTAAAACGCACATTATTGATAATAAAACTGGTCATATAGTGCACACACTTGATGGCAAGGCGGTGGTTTGGCTATAAAACAAGCGATAGAACCTAAAGCGGCCGTATTGTATCTTAAGGGTAGGGATTGCATCTCTATGCCATATAACTAAAATACGTAATTGGTGTTTGCACAATGTTCCGGTATACTATAAAAGATATAGCGTGAAGGGAGATGATGCCAATGCGAATGCGCGACAGACGACCAAGTGACCGCCCGCGAGAGAAACTTGCGCGAGATGGAGCAGCTCGCCTGAGTGACCTCGAGCTCCTTATGGCGATTATCGGCAGTGGTAATGCACAAGCTGACGTTGGCAAAATTGCGCGCTGTGTGCTTAAAGCCTTGCGCACGCATGGAGGTGATCTAACTCATGAGGAACTCTCCAAGATAACTGGCCTTGGTGCGGCTAAGGTGACAGTGATTCTCGCAAATTTTGAGCTTGCGCGGCGCTATCTACTCAAAAGTGACCAGCCTATTATTGATGAGCCGAGCAAAGCAGCAGAGCAACTCACCGATATTCGCGACAAACGGCAAGAGCATTTTGTCTGCCTGACGCTTGATGGAGCGCATCGCTTGATCGCCAAACGCACAATTACTATTGGCACGCTAACTGCGAGCTTGGTGCACCCACGAGAAGTCTTTACGGATGCAATTGCCGACCGAGCAGCGGGGATTATTGTGGCGCATAATCATCCTAGCGGGCAGCTTATCGCAAGCCAGGCCGATCGAGAGACAACACAGCGTCTGACTGAGGCAGGCAAGCTGCTTGGCATCCAGCTGCTAGACCACCTTATCGTTACGAAACACGACTATATATCAATCATCACTGAAACATAAGGAATGACCTGTTAGCACTCTTGCAATTAGAGTGCCAATTGGCTATACTAAGACAGATATGGCGAAGCGAGATTATTATGAGGTGCTTGGTGTTGCCAAAAGCGCCAGCGATGATGACATCAAGCGGGCATTCCGCAAATTAGCAGTGAAGTACCACCCAGATAAAGCGGGTGGGAGTGAAGAGAAATTCAAAGAAATTAATGAAGCGTATGAGGTCCTGAAGGACAAGCAAAAGCGTCAGCGGTATGACCAATTTGGCCATGCGGGCGTTGGTGGTGCTGCCAGCGGTAGTGGTGGCGGTAACCCATTCGCTGGTTTTGGCGACTTTGGCCAAGGGCAGAATATCCACTTTGATTTTGGTGATGGTGGCCTGGGAGATATCTTTGGCCAGTTCTTTGGCGGCGCTGCTAGTGGCAGTGCAAATCAAGGCCCAGCACATGGTCGTGCTGTTGAGACGAGTGTGACGCTCGAATTTGAAGAAGCGATCTTTGGCAAAGAAGTTGCTCTTGCATTAACGCTTGACGACGAATGCGAGCATTGCCACGGCAGCACCGTCGAACCTGGCTCAAGCCTTAAGAGTTGTCCAGATTGTAAAGGCACTGGCCAGCGTGTGCGGACGATGAACACAATGTTTGGACCCATTCAGCAGGCCGTAACGTGCGAGACCTGCCAGGGTCGTGGGCAAATACCAGAGAAGGCCTGTACAGTCTGCCGGGGTAGCGGTGTGCAGCGTCGCGAGCAGATAATTACAGTCAAGATTCCCGCTGGTATCGATAATGGCTCGACGATTCGTCTCCGTGGTCGTGGCGAAGCTGTAGGTGGTGGCAGCAAGGGCGACCTCTATGTGCAGGTGCGAGTCAATCCACACAAGACGTTTAGCCGCGAAGGTGATGTAATCCTGAGTGAGGAGCATATCGGTATGGCAGATGCAGCGCTTGGTGCCGAGCTCGACGTTAAGACAGTCGATGGGACGATTACAATGAAGGTGCCAGCTGGTACACAATCGGGCACAGACTTCAAGTTATCTGGCCATGGCGTGCCACACATGCGAAGCGACAAGCGTGGCCCCCATATCGTGACAGTAGTGGTCGATACCCCAACCAAACTAAACCGCCGCCAGAAGGAAATCCTTCGCGAGTTTAATGACACGTTAGGGCGGAAGGGGATATTTGGGCTGTAGTGTAGCAAGCCGATGACGCGATCTACTAAAAGCTCCTTGAGACAGGAGTTTTTAGTAGATTTTATTGTTTTATATATTTTAATAAGTTCACTAATTATCGTATAGTATGTTACTATTGGTACGATATAGATGACAGCGTGTAGTCTGAAATGTCGTGGTGAGTAGGAGAAAACCATGAAAAAGAAGGTTTTGATAATTGTTAGTAAAAAACCAAAGGATGAGAACAGTTTTAATTGGTATGGGCTTAGTAGGTGGCTACAGCGGTTGTTGGGTGATGTTGAGGTGCAGATAACATCTTTTGATCAACTGGTTTATGTGTCTGGTGGAGGATGTTCTGAAATTTACCACTCTATCGAGGGTTATGATATTGCTAACTTTGATCTTGTTCTAATAAGAAAAGTAGGTGATGAACTTGAGCACGGTATTGCAGTAGCACATTATCTAGACCAAAAAGGCACGCCATTTACAGATAGTTATCTACTGACTCAAGGCAAGGGCAAACTAGCATGTTCATTTGCAAGACAAAAGTACCTACCTGTACCTAAAACAGTGTATGCAAGTCAACTATTTATAGCGACAGCGATAAAGAATAGTAAACTGCGACCACCTTTTGTGCTTAAGGCGGACAATGGTAAGAAAGGTCAAGATAATTTCTTAATCCAGTCTTTTGAAGAGATGGAAGACGTACTACAGCGGCTTCAGAATACTACTATGATTGCTCAAGAATATATTCCCAATAGAGGAGATTATCGGTTCCTTGTATTAGGGGGCAAGGTAAGGTTAATTTTGCTAAGAAAAGGAAAAGAAGGCTCATATCTCAACAATACATCACAAGGTGGTTCAGCAGAGGTAATCAATGCTAAAAATTTTCCACGAGACATCATAGACAAGGCAGAGCAAGCAGCAAAGATAGAACGGCTGGAAGTAGCGGGTGTTGATATTATACAAGATATAACTACTGGTGAGTATTATATTCTTGAGGTTAATAGAGCGCCACAGATTGCAACTGGTGTATGTAATGATGAAAAGATGATCGCATATAGCGAGATGGTAGCTGAATATTTATCAAGTAATAAAAGTCTATGAAGCAACGAAAGAGGATTATTATTGGCCGCAATGTAAGGATTCACTTTAGCCAGCGGATGGATGTGCCAGCCAAGGTAGATACTGGTGCAGATAATTCAGCAGTGTGGGCGAGCAACATTAGGGTTGGCAAGGATGGTGTGTTACGTTTTTCTCTGTTTGGCGAAGGTTCGCCATATTACACAGGCAAATTAATTAAACGAACCGAGTATTCTGTTGCTGCTGTGCGAAGTGCTTCTGGGCACCAGGTGATAAAGTATTGTACTTACTTTACGGTACGCATTGGCGGCAGAAAGATTCGTGTCTTATTTGGCTTATCTGATCGGTCACTTCATAATTTCCCTGTATTAATCGGGAGACGTACCTTACATAAAGGAAGATTCTTAGTTGACGTCCGTAAGGGTGAAATAGATAGCGTAAAGCAAAAATACACTCAAAAACTCAACAGAGAGCTCAAAAGAAATCCGCATAAATTCTATAAAAAATACCATAAGGAGAGGTCAGAAAAGTGAAAATCGCGATACTCAGTAATGGCAATGTGAATTACTCAACGCTTCGTCTCAAGGAAGAGGCAGAGAAGCGTGGACATAGTGTGAGAGTGATTAAATACCGCAAATGCTATGTGACGATTGACGAGAAGAACCCAACGGTGATGTATAATGGTGAAGCAATTGATCAGTACGATGCAATAATTCCGCGCATTGCAAGCTACATGACTCGCTACGGCACAGCAGTGGCACGCCAATTAGAAATGGCGTACCCACGCACGCTTTTTGTTAATCGCTCGATTGCGATTACCCGAGCGCGCGATAAACTGCGTTCGACACAGCTACTAGCCCGAGGTGGAGTAGCTATTCCTAAGACAGTGTTTAGCCGCAACTCAGCCGATATAGACGATCTCCTTAACGAACTTGGTGGTACGCCGGTTATCATCAAACTCGCTCGTGGTACTCATGGCAATGGTGTGGTGCTAGCGGAGACGAAGAAGGCGGCAAAGTCAGTGCTCCAGGCGTTGTACCTCACCAACGAGGATGGGACAAACATCCTGTTGCAAGAATTTATTCGTGAGTCAGCTGGAGTAGACATTCGCGCCTTTGTGGTGGGGAGTCGTGTAGTGGCGAGTATGAAGCGCCAGAGCCTAGATGATGACTTTCGATCTAACCTCCATAAGGGAGGCGAAGGAACGCCGATTCGCTTGACGGATACCGAGCGTCGCATGTGTTTGCGGGCGGCTAAGGCGATGGGTCTGACGGTAGCGGGTGTTGACTTTATGCGCTCGAGTCGTGGGCCACTAGTGCTTGAGGTCAATGCGAGCCCAGGCTTTGGGATAGAGAAAATTACGCGGCGCAATGTAGCCAAACCGATCATTGAATATATTGAGCGCAATGCGAAGCGGCAGCACAAGAAGGATCGCGTTGGGGCGTAGCTACCCAAACGTATTGGCATTTCTCATGACGCTTATGTTGAATCGATGTCATGGTATAATGGTGGCATGATGTTGCTTGGATTGCTTGTTGGTACGGCTGTAGTTTCGGCTGGTTTGGTATATATAGCGAAGCGGCATTTTGGGCTACCAGTAATGGGTCTGGCGGTCGGTATGGTAGTGACACAGCTATGGGCGGCAGATGTCATGCCGTATGCTGCTGGGGTTGGCATAGGCATTGACCGATCTGCTTTGCTTGCAGCGGTGACGATTGTGCTGACGGTGCTACCAGCTGTGGTGCTGGTGTGTTGCGGCTCGGTGATAAGCCAGCGCTGGTGGCGTATTGGTGGCTCACTGATCTTTGGTGTTGTGGCGACGTATGTGCTGTTTGGTGCGCTGAGTAGCCTCGTGCCAGTTGATGAGACAAGCAAGACGGTTGTGGCAGCACTGGATGGGTCTCATGCAGCGGTTGTTACGATAGGGTTTGCACTTGCACTTGTTGACACGCTTGTGGCTCGTACGAAGAGCGCAAAACCACACAAGAAAAAGTAGAAAACTTTGTTATCTCAGTGTAGGTCTTAGGCCTGCAATGCGTCCTGTCTGCTATATAAAACGACCCTCGATCTGAGGGTCGTGATACAATTATACATATACGCAGACACTTGCTGAGCGTTATTTGATAGTATGATTACGCGGCGTTTGTTGCAACGTTTGTCACATCATCGAGTGCTTCGAGTGCATCGATGATTTTGGTAAGCTTGCGAGCGGTTTCATCATCCTCGATGGCGACGGTGTTGTTGGGTACGTACTGGAGCTCTGCATCTTCAACAGTCATGCCAGTTGCGAGCAAAGCTTCGCGAACTTTGGCGAGCTCTTTTTTGTCGGTGTAGACGGTGAGGCCGCCATCTTCTTCTGTTGCATCCTCAGCCCCAGCATCAAGCACAGTAAGGAGCGCTTCTTCACCACTTGCTGCTACACGGATCACGCCCTTGCGCGCAAACTGAAACATCACACTACCGCTATCTGCCATAGTGCCGCCATTCTTGGTGAGAGCAGTGCGGACCTCTGGGTAGGTGCGGTTCTTGTTATCGGTTGCTGTCTCGATAATGATGCCAACACCACCTGGGCCGTAGCCTTCATAGACTGCCTCTTCGAGTGCGGCAGCATTTTTATCATTGATGCGATCAATTGCTCGCTGGATGTTAGAGTTGGGCATGTTGGCTGCCCGAGCCTTCTCGATGGCCAATGCGAGGCTTGAGTTGGTTGTTGGATCGGTGCCGCCACGGGCTGCAATGGCAATCATATTGCCAAGCTTGGTAAAGGCTGCGCCGCGCTTTGCATCAACCACGGCCTTTTGGCGATGGGTCGTGGCCCATTTACTGTGTCCAGACATAGGTTCTCCTTGATTGTTCTATATTTCAACTCATTGTAGCATATTGGGTAGTTGTTATTCTACGAGCGAGGCATCGCGCAGCGAGTAGCCAGTTGCTCGCCAGAGCCACCAGCAGAGGCCAATGAGCCCGCCATACCACAGCGTCACACCCCACCATGGCAACGCGAAATCGAGCTGCGCCCAGGGGAAGGCGGCGCATTGCTGGACAACCCACAGCATTGCATCAAGCAACCATTGTGCTGGTGCACCAAACACTGTCGCTGCCGCTGGCCACACAAGCGCCCCAACCCCAGCAATGCACGTGAGAAGCATCGCCAGTGGCACCCATGGCACAATGAGTAGATTGGCCGGCAGCGCCACGAGCGATAATTGCCCAAATGCTGCGAGGCTAATCGGTAATGTAGCAAGCTGTGCAGAGACTGTCTCACCCAAGACTTGGCGGCCGATCGATGGCTCTGCTGGGCCAAAGAAATAGCGCTGCAACAGCGGTGCGAGAATCATCACTCCAGCGAAGGACGTAAAGCTTAGCTGCCAGCCAATATCTCCCCAGACATAGCTTGGGTTCCATAGTACTGTAGCGGCACTTGCTACTGCCAGTAGTGTAATGGGGTGAAACGCACGGCCATAGGCCCAAGCCCAAATGCTGAGCCCAGCCACAAGGCCAGCGCGCGTCATGCTTGGGCTTAGGCCAGTGATGGCGACAAAACCAAGGACGAGACTCACACTGGTAAGCACTGCGAGGTAGCGCGACACCTTAGCAAACAAGCGCCGAGCGAGGCGGACGAGGATCGTGAGGTTGTATCCGCTTGCCACAACGATGTGGGTGAGGCCAGTAGTACGCATTGCTTCTTGGATATCATGTGGCAGGGCGCGCTTTTGGCCAAGGACGTAGCCACTGCCAAGGCTAGCCGCTGGCTCGTGAATTGCATGGCGAATATGCTCGGCAAACCAATCGCGTACCTGTAGAGCGATATCACTAGGTTGTGGCTGAACAATGCGCTCCACATGAGCACGCTGCATGACAGCGGCAAAGTTGCCAAAGCCAGGCTTGAGCTTACCTCGCACAACTAGCCAGTCGCTGCGATGGACTGCAGGGTTGCCGTGTAAACTCACCCATACTGTGCTAGGTAGCGAGCGGCCATCGAGGCGGATAGCGCTCAGCCTCACGACGAGTTGATTGCGTTGATTTGTATCAGGATCATCCTGCACTTGCCCAGTGATAGTCGCTATGTGCCCAAATGATGCCGTGTAAGAGCGCTGTTGCTGCTGGTCACTCCCACCGCGCACTAGGCCAATCATAAGCCCAGCAATCAATATGACAATAAGGCACCACCGTCGGCTTTGACGCAGTGCACAGGCAATACCGCCGCCAGCTACGACAAGCCACCACCACGCAGCATACGGCCACCACTGGGCTAGTGCTACTCCACCAACGATGCCACCGCAGCACATTGTGAGCTGCCATGTTGGGTGAATTCGCCGTTGCCACCACGTCATTTGTTATCATTAAACTATTGTGTTGCTGGTGTGTCAATTTATTGCATATGAATCGCGTGGCCTTTCTGTTAATTTCATGCTGCTTGCTCTGCTTTTCTGTAGAGTGTACCAAGAGAGCTAGAATTTTATGTGTTTGCTTTCTCGTGGTGAAATTATTGAATCTTTTGAGCTTAGCAAGAGATTTTTATACCTTGCTGGGTGAAGTGGCAAGGTATAATCTCTCACAGAGGAAAAAGACGAATTTTGCTATAGATAGTAGAGTTTTGGAAGAGTGATGATGAATCCAGTGGTTGCTCCGCTTGACAGTCTACCACGACCAGTGCTATACTCGCAGAGTCTACGGGCCCATAGCTCAGCAGGTTAGAGCACCTGCCTTTTAAGCAGGGTGTCGTGAGTTCGAGCCTCACTGGGCCCTCCATTGATCAATTAGCAGGCGAGATGGCCTGTTTTTTGTTGTATCTGTTTGAAAGCTTGAATACCTGTATTATAAAATCCTAGTTTCTATTTCTCACTATGTTGTGTGATAGAGAATAAAGTCCGACCACTGTACTAATTTGCACAATCAACAAAACAATGTGCTTGTGCTTGACCAAGAGAGTTACTTTGCGCATAATCGTGGCGAGGAGGAAAAACAAAATGCAAACTATGCGGAATTATGCCCGGCGAATTGTTGCGTGTGGGCTTGCCGTGACTATGATGATACCAGGAATAGCCGGAGCTTCTGCACTTGGTGCTGATTCTTCCACTGCTTATTTCGCCACCCCAGTCGCCGCCATCGGCGATTTTTTATTTGGGCGTATAGTGGCGCGTGATGATGCAGCTAGCGATGGGCCTACAAGAGCTCAGCCTGTAGTGCGTCTTGCCGCCCATACTGAGCATGATGCGCTGATGATTGGGGCGCTCCACACAACAGACCGGCGCATGGTGAGTGCAGTCGAGCTGCATAATACTGCGCGTCAGTTTGTACCGCTTAGTGATGTCGCACTTGTTGTCAGTGTTAACACAAATCACACCGGCTACACGTGCCGCGTTAATCTACAAGGATATGCACCACCACAGTCGTCGGTGCGTTACTACCATCCAGCGGTAGCCCCGGTAGATGGCGCACAGCTCCAGGGTTGCCCAAGTGTGCCAAATGATGAGCAAATCACGCGGTATGATGTGACGCTGGAGCGATCGGGTGCGACTATTGACAAAGCAAGCGCAGCCGTAGACGAGCTTGCAGGTGCACTCGTCTGGGAGCGAGCGCACTGGACGGCAGCGGCGCGAACTGGGGTATTTGCTAAGGACTTTCGAGCACGAGCTAGTGAGGCTGAGGTAACTGCGCCGTACGAAACGCCAGGCGAGCCACCTTTGCAAATTCTTGAGGTCTTGCCTCATCCACACGCCTGCGACACAGCACCAGATAATTGTCAAAAATATGTCAAGATCAAAAATACCGGCAACCAGCCAATCGACCTTGCTGCCTATCGTTTGCGCAGTGGTACACCTGGTAGCAATAGTACTGTGCGAAACACCTCGTCTCTTGCGGGGGTGATTGCATCAGGCCAGGTGTTGACGATTCGTGCTCAGGCAAATGGTGCGGAGCTTGCAATATTGCGTAGTGGTACACTGTGGTTTGAGGATCAGCATGGCTTGGTGAGTTTTTCGCCGCGTATTGATGCATATAGCGGTGCAGGGCAGGCTGCGCACCAGGGCAGGTCTTGGGCATACAATTCGCAAACTGGCACGTGGCAATGGACAACGCCGAACCCCGACCAAGCCGATAATATCATCACTGATACGCCAGCCTCACCTCAGCAGCCATCGCAACCATCGGGCAAACCGTGCCCTGTTGGCCAAGAACGCAACCCAGCAACAAATCGTTGTCGGAAAATCAGCAACGGTGAGAAGCGATCAAAACAGACGGCCGGTAATGCAAAGGTAGCGCGCAGCACCTCTCGCTCTCAAAAACTAACCATCTGCAAGCCAGACCAAGAGCGTAACCCTGAAACAGGCCGTTGCCGCGCAATATCTGTCACTGGCCAGCGATTGGCTGCGTGTAAGGCAGGGCAGTATCGCAATCCTGCCACAGGGCGCTGCCGAGCGCTCGCTGGCGGCAAGGCGTCGGCTACTGTATGTAAAGCCGGACACTATCGCAACCCCGCGACTGGCCGCTGCAAAAAGCTTGGTGCAGCAAATAGTCGCCAGCTGACGCCCTGCAAGCCAGGCTGGGAGCGTAATCCATCGACCAATCGCTGCCGCAAATCGACGAGCAAGAATAGCAAAGCACCAGCCGCAGGCTACGCTGTTGAGCCAGGTAGTAATAATGGGCAAACAGAGATCATCTGGTGGATGATTGGTGGGGTAGCTATCGTGGCAGTGGGCTATGCTGGCTGGGAGTGGCGTAGTGAGATTGGCCAGTGGCTACGCCGGATGGTGCGCAAAGGTTAGAGTCTCATTAGCTATACCATAGCGGTATATAGCAGAAGCTCTCAGATTCAGCTATACTAGCATCATGCGAATCATTGGTATAGATCCGGGCACTGGCATCCTTGGCTTTGGCGTCATTGACGCTCATGGTGGCGCAACACGACTCGTCACGGCCGGTGTCATTACAACGCCAGCATATACTCCAATACCAGAGCGCCTTGGTGAGATATTCGATGGTCTTACGAGTATTATTGCAGAGACACAGCCGACAATGATGGCGATCGAGAAGCTCTTCTTTGCCCGCAATATAACTACCGCTATGAGCGTAGCTGAGGCGCGTGGCGTAGCGCTACTGACTGGCCAGCGGGCAGGACTGCAGATTGAGGAATATACGCCACTCCAGATCAAGCAGACAATCACCGGCTATGGCAAAGCAGATAAAAAGCAAGTGCAAGAGATGGTGCGGCTCCAACTAGGCCTTCAGACTGTACCCAAGCCAGACGACTGTGCAGATGCTCTCGCGGCAGCGATTATGGCAGCGTTTATGACACGGCAGAGCTAGTGAGCTGCTGCTGGACGCAGCTACACTGACAAAGTCAGAAACCAGATTGTAAAAAAGCTTACGCTTGTGCTCTATTAGAGATGAGGAAAAGAAAAGCGCTAAGATTGGCGTTTTCGGTACATTGCGCCAGAACGATGGTATAATTAAACTATGCAACTACCGCGAGGAAGACAACAACCAGCCCGAATGGGCAGATATGCCAACTTTGGAGAAGTTCGCCAGTCGAAACCACCGCGCCGGAGACGCGAGCATAAGCATTTCTTGTGGTTTTGGAATATGAGCAAAAAGAAGAAGGCGATGGTGATCCTGACGCCGTTTTTGCTGTTTTTGCTGATTGTGCCGATCTTGACATATCTATATTATGCACGTGATATCTCCGATCAAGAGCGGCTGATGAACCGCAACAACACTGGTATTGTCCTCAATGATGTCAACAACAAGCCACTCTATAGTGTGGGGCGAGCCCAGCACCGCAATATGGTGAAGCTGGCTGACATCTCTGACAGTATGAAGAATGCACTACTGGCTAGTGAGGACAAAGACTTCTATAAACACCCTGGGTTCAGTCTAATTGGTATCTTCCGGGCAGCCTTCCAGCGCCATGGCGGTGGCTCGACCATTACGCAGCAGCTCGCCAAGAACACTGTTCTCACAAGCGAGCAGACTTTTATGCGTAAGTACCAGGAGCTGTTCGTAGCGCTCGCGATCGAGCAGAACTATACGAAGGACCAAATCCTCGAGATGTATCTCAACTCTGTGTACTATGGTGAAGACTCATTTGGCATCGAAGAGGCGGCCAAGATTTACTTTGGTAAAGCACCAAAGGACCTTACGTTGGCTGAGAGCGCTATGCTTGTTGGTGTGCTACCAGCTCCAACTGCCTACTCACCAATTAGCGGTAGCCCAGAAAAGGCCAAGCAGCGCCAAAAGACAGTGCTCGGCCGCATGGTTGATGTGGGTGCCATCACTAATGAGCAAAAAGACGCAGCATATGCGCAGCAGCTCTCGTATGCATCGACAGCAAATACTGTTAAGTCGATTGCGCCACACTTTGCCCAGATGGTTATAAACCAACTCAAACAGAAACTATACAGTGCGGACGATAAAAATGCGTATGATAAATTAATGCGCTCGGGCTACCAGGTGAAGACAACGCTCAATATGGATACGCAGCAGATGCTGATCGATAACGTCTCCAAGCAGATTCCATACCTTAATAACCGTGGTGGGACGAATGCGAGTGGTGTTGTGATAGACGTCAAGACAGGTCGCGTACGCGCACTGGTGGGTAGTGCCGACTACAACAACCCACAGTGGGGTAATGTTAATATGGCAACAACGCCGCGCCAGCCAGGCAGTAGCTTCAAGCCGATTTACTATGCAGGGGCACTAGCCGAGGGGGTTATTACACCAGCGACAATTTTCCAAGATAAGCCAACGGACTTTGGCGGTGGCTACCAGCCGCTCAACGCTGACAAACGTTGGCACGGGAGCGTGACGACGCGTCGAGCAATTAGTTGGTCGCTCAATATCCCGAGCGTGGAGATTATGAAGAAGTTTGGTATTAGTAAGTCGGTTCAAACGGCTAATAATCTTGGTATCTCGTCGATTACTCAAGCAACAGGTGAGAAGAATGGTTTGTCTCTCGCACTTGGCTCGGGTGAGGCATCGCTAACGCAAATGACTAATGCCTATGCAGCATTTGGCAACCAAGGGCAGCAATTTGAGCTGGGACTCATCGAGCAGGTTAATGACAAATACAACAAGAAAGTTAGCTGGCCCAACGCAACAAGCAAGCGGGCAATTAGCGAAGGTGGTGCCTACTTGATCTCAAATATTTTGTCCGATAATTCGGCACGAGCGAGCGTATTTGGTTCAACCCTCACAGTGCCTGGCCATACTGCGGCTGTCAAGACAGGGACGACGAATGATAACAAAGATGCGTGGACGATTGGCTATAACCCAGAGTATGCCGTTGGCGTTTGGGTTGGTAATAATGACAATACACCAATGAAAAATGGTGGCTCAGACATGGCAGGACCAATCTGGCGCAACACAATGACGAAACTCTTAGCAGGTCAGTCGAATACCCAATTCTCTGTACCAAGTGGTGTCGTGCAGCGTTCGGTCTGTACGAGCGACGGTGGCCTGGCTACTACTGAGAATGCCAAAGGGACGTACAAAGAATACTTCTTGACTGGCGCCCTGCCAACCAAGCAATGTAATGTTGTGCGCACCAAGATCGAAGTCTGTAACCTCAGTGATAAAAAGATGGAGTCCATCTACGAAGATGACTTCGACAGCACGAAGTACTCGAAGAATAACTCAGACTGCTCCACGACCAAGCAACAAATCCGTGTCTGTGACGTTGAGCAAAAGCGCATCATTACCATTGACGAAAAAGACTTTGATAGTAGCCGCTACTCAAAGAATATCGCAAGCTGCCGGTCGTCAAGTAGTAGGGGAAGCTCTGGCAGTACAAGCGACGACAGTGATAATAGCTCGACCATCAACGGTAATACTCGCCGCCGCAATAATACCGGCAACAGTGGTAACACTGGTGGCACGAGTGGTGATAATTCTGGTACTGGTGGTACGAGCGACGATGATAGCTCTGGGCAGAATAATCAGAACAATACTGGTGGCAATAACAATAACTTCTTTAGGACTAACTTCTAGTACTTCAAGGAGGCGCGGATGATTGCTCATATTGCTGGCCGAGTTGATGAGAAGTTTGCGGGTAGTGTCATCATTGATGTGCAGGGGGTTGGCTATGAGATAGCGGTCGCAGCGCATGATTATGATGCGATGCAGCTTGGTGAGGTAGTCAAGCTCTATACATACCACCATATCCGAGAGCAAGCTCAGGAGCTGTTTGGCTTTTCGTCACGGGCGGCCAAGAAACTGTTTGAGCTGCTCATCACTGTGCAGGGCGTAGGTCCCAAGGCGGCGCTGGCTATCCTCAGCCTTGGTGAGGCTGAGCAGGTGCGTAATGCCTTAGCCAATGCCGATGCGGTCTTTATCCAAAAAGCCAGTGGGGTAGGCAAAAAGACTGCTGAGCGTGTGGTGGTAGACCTGCGAGATAAGGTGGGCGTGCCAACGTACTATGCTGCTCACGACGCGTCTGTGCAGGCAGAGCTTGATACAAACGACGAAGCGCTCGAAGCGTTGGTTGCGCTGGGCTATACGTTGGCAGATGCCACCAAAGCACTTGCTCATGTCGATACGAGTTTACCCACAGCGCAGCGAGTGACAATGGCTTTGAAGCAATAAGCCGTGTTGATTAGCATTATAAATTGCCAAAACTCTTAGTGATGAAGAGGTATTTCTTGTGCTAAACAAGCAAAGCGTTAGCTGCTTGAATTAATATTTTCTTTATAATTCCTTTTAGGGAGAGTCAATTATTTTCTTAAAATACTCATCTCCGAGTATTAGAACCAAACCTTGCTGTTATACGAAGGGATCATACTCTATCAAGAAAATAGTGAGAAGTGTAATAGTTGCTGAGGATTTGGCATAATATCAGTAACTTGACATACTGACAACAGTGGAATACGATAGTGACTATTATGAATAGTACCTCTTTGTTGTCGGCTACAGTGCAGCGTGCTCGTCAGGCTTATCCATCGCTACCATACCATAACACGCAACATATGGATGATGTGGTGCAAATGACAAAAGAACTGATACATCTTGTGCCTCGATATACTTTCTCCGCTCAGCAGCAGGAGCTTCTCGTTATAGCAGCGGCCTGGCACGATGCAGGCTACGACCATGCCGCAGCCAAAGAATACTGGTGCAAAGAGGCATACTCAGTCGCGTTATTTGCACAAGACAACCAGAGAGAAGGGCTTGAGCTAGATAGCGAGGCCTATGCCTTTGTGGAGCGGGCAATTCTTGGCACGATTGTCGTACCGCCACTACAGCGCAGCACCCTTGAGGCTAAGTTACTTCATCTGGCCGATATTGGGTTTCTCTTTGCAGATTGGCAGACATTTTGGCGGGGGAGTATGAATTATCGGGTAGAGGAGCAACCAGATACTCCATGGGTAGAGTTTTTGCAGAGGCAGCAGCGTTTCTTTGCAATATGTTTAGCAGAGATGCAGATGGATGGTTTGTTACTAGGTATAGCTCCATCTGTTATTAGCCAGTATTGCGCGGCACTGCAGCAGCATATGGAACAATTTGTGCGTATGCCAGAGCCAGTAGCTCATACTGCAAAATAATATTGCATGCAGTAGCAACAATGCAAAAAATATGAGATACTAGCACATAGTGTGAGAAATCCTGAGCAGAAAAAATCGGAGAAGCCTGATACGCATCATGTATCTCGCCTAAGAGAAGTGGCGAGTGTGGGGCTGACGGCCCTGCGCTATGGTGGCGTAGAATATATTGCACGGCAGGCCCGTGATGGTAAGCCGATTGGCCTTGCTCTTGCAGCTTTTATGGCAGCTGATGTCGCTGATGGGCAAATTCTTGATGATACGCCACTGCGCCGTGTGACTGACGGTGTGGTGGATACAGCCGCTGTGGTACGCGTGATGTATGAGCTAGGCAAGCGCTACCCTGAGGCGCGAGCGGGGATTGCTGCTGTTGCGCTCGGGCAGGCAGCAACTGGCGTAGCCAATGCTTACCACCTGGCAAAAACTGGTGAAGTGACCAAAGGTGGGCGCTACAAACGAGCCGCTAATATCGCTACGGCGACGCTTGCCATTGTAGCGGCACATGGTAATCCAAGGCGGACGCGCTTCGCAGGCGGTATAGCGGCTGGCGTTGTTGCAGCCACAACAGTACCGCACCTACGTGGAATTGGCAAGCCGACTGGCAAACAAGTTCGTCGATTGTAATAAGCATGGGCGAGAGTTTAGATTATATTTTGCCTACGTTTCAAGCTTGGTTGAGTACTATTGTGAATCTATTGAGGACTAGCCCCCTCTGTTGACAATAGATAGAATGGCTTGTATAATGGTGAAATTATGTGTAATAAAAACCACTACCTTGGGTCTACTCCTGAGCTTAAGACGAAGAAAGACCCAGAGAATTATAACGATGCTTTTTGTAAGTCGGCAGATCGTGCCTGTAAGCGCTACCCCGAGCTACCTTACCACCACCCTGGACACATGAAAGATGTAATGCAAGCAGTTAGCGAGCTTGTGGAGCTTTTGCCTGGTGATGGCTATCAGCGGGTTATCGACCCATGGCAAGAATCCTTGCTTGTATTAGCAGCAGCCTGGCATGATGCTGGTTTTGATGAAAAGGCAGCTCAAGAATATCCGACAAAAGAAGAATATGCAAGTGCACTCCTACTAAAAGACATAGAGGATAACGGGATTGAACTAGACGATAGCGATAAGGCTTTTCTCGATCGAGCTATCAAGGGTACAATTATGGTGCCCGCACTCCAGCAACGTGATACGCCCGAGGCGAAGCTGCTCCATTACGCTGATATGGCCTATATGACAGCTGATTGGGAGACATTCTGGCACGGTGCCGAGGCGTTCCATCATGAGGAGCATCCGGATATGTCGTGGGAGGACTTCCAGCAGTTTGAGGCAGATTTCTTGCCAAAATATATGAAGTCATTAAGGGATGACTTTCAATCACTTGGTATTGCTGAGGACGAAATCCAAAAACGATTGGATACTCTTGAATCTCACCTTAAGCGCATTATGAAAAAGGCCAACCCGTGGCCCAGCTCAGCTTAGTTTGTAAATAGAACAATGACAACAAGTATCTCCTCACTTATAATAAAACGAGAGGAGGTGATAAAAATGAAAAACTGCGACATTTGCCCATTTGTGGCAGAGCAAACAATTGATGACCCGGCGGTGGTCATGCAAACTGATCGATGGAATGTGGTGCTCGATCGCAATCAACTATATCTTGGCAAGGGGTTTGTGACGCTACGTGAACATAAATCGTCGCTTGGGGAGCTCGATGAGACTGACTGGCGCGAACTCCACGAGGTGATCCGCAGCATGGAGCACGCAATTACCCAGGCATTTGGTGCAGACGTGTGCAACTGGGAATGCCTGATGAACAATGCCGTCAAGGCTGGGCAGTCGACCCATGTGCACTGGCACCTCTACCCACGCTACGTTGGTGGCACACACTTTGCGGGAGAGGATTTTCCTGACCCAAAGTGGCCACGGCATCTAGAGAGTGGTGAGCACCGCGTGAGTGAGGAGCTATTTGGTAAGATTGTCCTTGCGGTGCAAGAGAACTTACCACAGTCTTAAGGTAACCAGCGGAAGTAATACAAGATACTTTATCTATCTTCGTAAAAGAATTGCTTAGATAATTCATCATGCATCACCAATGCTATAATAAACCTATGGCGATAGAACGAATTGTTGATACCAGTAGCCACGCGGATGATAGCGAGGAGCAGCGCATTGAGGTGACGCTGCGACCACAGCGCTTTGCAGAGTATGTGGGGCAGGAGCGACTGAAGAAGAATTTGCAATTGGCAATTGCGGCAGCCAAGAAGCGTGGTGAGCCGATCGACCATGTCTTGCTCTATGGCCCACCTGGCCTCGGCAAGACAACGATGGCGGCGGTGATTGCCAACGAGATGGGGGCTGGCTTGCGAGTCACCAGTGGCCCGGCGATCGAGAAAGCAGGCGACTTAGCATCGATCTTGACCAACCTCAACGATGGTGATGTGTTGTTTATCGACGAGATTCACCGCTTGGGGCGGGCCGTGGAAGAGATTTTATACTCAGCGATGGAGGATTTTAAGCTCGATATCGTCATTGGCAAAGGGCCAGCGGCCCGCAGTGTCCGGCTCGACCTACCGCGCTTTACAGTGATTGGCGCGACGACACGGACGGGGAGCCTTGCAGCGCCACTGCGCGACCGATTTGGGCATATCTATCGTTTGGAGTTTTACACTCCAGAGGAGATTGCGCAGATTATCACGCGGGCAGCGACTATCCTCGAGACGCGCATCAAGCCAGAGGCGTCGCGATTACTCTCCACGAGGGCGCGCCTCACACCGCGGATTGCTAATCGCTTGCTTAAGCGGGTGCGTGACTATGCGGATGTAAACGGCGATGGTATTATTGATGTAGCAACGACAACACAAGCGCTAACCCTGCTGGAAGTCGACGAGCTTGGCCTCGACCCAGCCGATCGTAACCTGCTACTCTCGATGCTCGATACCTATGGCGATAGCCCGGTTGGCCTGACGACAATTGCTGCTCTGACAGGTGATGAGACAACGACAATCGAAGACTTCTATGAGCCATATCTCCTGCAGATTGGTTTTATTGAGCGAACGCCGCGAGGCCGGCGGGTGACACCACGGGCACGACAGCATCTTAGCCGCGCAATGGAGTAAGAGGCATGAGGTGATGAGCCGAAGATATGCTACAATATACCCATGAATTCACAACGATTGCAACGCAATGATCCACCACGGCCCGTCGCCTATGATGTCGATGGTAACCCACTCTATGCCGAGCCACCCACAGCACCACGCGCGAGCAGCACACTCTACGATGTGAGCGGCAAAGAAGGTGCTCCTCACTACCATGCGCCGCGCCCAGAAGCGAACCTGCCACGGATGTCATCAGAAGTGCGCCGCCGCCATGATGAATCAGTTATGGCCTTCCCGAATCTCAATCTGAGCGAGCAAGAATACATCATTAGTGTGGTGCGTCGCCACCCGATTGGTATGCTGCCAGCGATTGTTATGTCGACCTTGATGACAAGCATTGTCCTGGCATTGATGTTTAATTACGATTATATTTTTGACCTCCTCCACCTGCCAGCTTCTGCCTCTGGGTCATTTATGTTGCTGTGTATGGCGCTCATCTTGGCCTTTATTCTTGGTGGCTATGTGTCGGTCTGGGTTTATACGCGCAATATGTTTTATCTAACAAATGAGAGTGTTATCCAAGAGATCCAGACCAGTATTTTTTCACACACCGAGCAAACGGTTAGTCTAATGAATATTGAAGATGCCAGCTACAACCAGCGTGGTGTCCTCCAAGCGATGTTTAATTATGGCTCAATTCGCCTTAGTACGGAGGGTGACGAGACGACCTATCGCTTCTCATTCGTAGCCAACCCCAAGCAAGAAATCGCGACGCTTAATAACGCAGTAGAGGACTTCAAGAACGGCCGGCCAGTGGCAAATGACTAATGTGAGCAGCGTTGATGATAAAACACCGAGCAGACAAGGCTCGGTGTTTTTGCATATCTATACAATAGAGATTTAGGTATTATTGCGGTTGGTCTTGGTGTAGTCTGCCTCACGTTCTAAGTTGGCGGTGAGTTTGTAGCCTTTACACTGGTTGTCGGTGGTGCAGTCGGTGCCACTGTAGTGGTAGCTAGACTGGGCGCTGCCAAGCTTGTGGCCATTTGGATCGGTAAAGAGCGATGGGTCAACCGAGCGCAGTGTCTTGCTATCGATCGTGTTGGGGTAGTGGTTATTTTTCTCAAAATACACTTCTTCCAGGCTATAGTACATCGCGTTAATGGCGGTTTTGCGCTGGTTGTCGCGCTGCGTCGCTTCGGTCGCGATTTTCTCGCTGAAAAAGAGCCAGCTGCCCGTTGCAAGGAGAGCGATCACAACGATGAGCTCAATAACGGTAAATCCTTTACGTGCCTTCATGGTGTTATTATAGCATGTCTACCACGAAAATTTCTTTAGAAGATTGTTGCTGTTTCGTACTCCACATTGATAGAGCAGTGGAAGCTGGAGGCTAATAAAAATAAATAAATCGGTGATATTGATTCTTCGTAAATACAAACTAATCTCCACGCGGACAACGGCAAGAGATTCTGGTATAATAAATTCTTGAAGGAGAGGGGACATATGACCAAACAATCGAATACGACACAAACTACAGACGACGGCAAGCTCAAAGCGCTTGGCCTCGCAATGGATCAGATTACAAAACAATTTGGCGATGGTGCCATTATGAAACTTGGTGAATTCCATCAGGCAGATGTAGCGGTGATTCCGTCTGGCTCGCTGAGCCTCGATCTTGCGCTGGGCGGCGGCTACCCCAAGGGGCGCATTATCGAGATTTATGGGCCAGAGAGTAGTGGTAAGACGACGCTGACGCTGCATGCTATTGCTGAGATTCAGAAGCAGGGTGGCACAGCGGCCTTTGTTGACGCTGAGCATGCGCTCGACCCGAGCTATGCCAAGAAGCTTGGCGTCGATACAGATAACCTTTTGGTGTCGCAGCCAGATAATGGTGAGCAGGCGTTGGAGATTACGGAGACGCTGGTGCGGTCGAACGCCGTTGACCTTATTGTCGTAGACTCGGTGGCAGCACTAACACCCCAAGCCGAAATTGATGGTGATATGGGTGACTCGCATATGGGTCTCCAGGCTCGCTTGATGAGCCAAGCACTGCGTAAGTTAACGGGGATTATCAACAAGAGCAAAGCAACCGTTATTTTCATCAACCAGATCCGTATGAAGATCGGTGTGATGTTTGGCAACCCCGAGACGACAACAGGTGGTAATGCGCTCAAGTTCTATGCCTCGCAGCGGGTGGATATACGCCGGATTGGGCAGATCAAAGTGGGTGATGACATTCGCGGTAACCGCACGAAGGTAAAGGTGGTCAAAAACAAGATTGCGCCGCCCTTCCGCGTTGCCGAGTTCGACATTATGTATAATGAAGGCATTTCTAAGACTGGCGACATTCTGGATTTGGCAGCTACGCACGGCATTGTTGAAAAATCTGGTGCCTTTTACAAATATAACGGCGAGACCATCGGTCAGGGTCGCGATAAAACTAAATTGTATCTGAAAGAAAATCCTGAGGTTCTGGCGGAAATTGACCAGAAAGTTCGCGATAACGTAAAAGAAGGAGAAAACTAATGCGCGCAGCAGATACTGCATATCCAGTCGAAAAACATATGGCGTCAGTTAGCCTCGTCTTTGATGATGAGCAAAACGCGTATCTTCGCGAGTTGTCAGAAACAATGAACCTTGACTTTGGTGAGTTTATCCCACACGTGACACTGATTAATGTGACTGAGCAGGATATGCCACGTCTCAAAGCAGCCGCTGCGGCGCTACCCGTCCTCGATAAGTTGGTGCTTGATGGAGTTAATTTCCTGCCAGATAAAGCGGGCAACTGTGTTTGGGTGGAGCTGCGCACGCAGAAAACTGCCTGGATGGTTGAGGCGCGCCAGCAATTACTCGCGGCACTGGATGGTATTCATCCGGGGCTGGATGTCGATGGCTTCCGCCCGCACATCACGCTTGGTTGCGTCGAGGCTGGTACGCTTGACGACGTTAATACGAGCGCTATTCCAGGGCAACTACCGGTCATCACCGAGCCGCGTGCTGCTGCTTGCTACAACGGCGTGCATGGCAAGGTGGTCGAGGTAGTCGAGTAACCTCTGCCAGTAGCGAGCTCACCGTCTTCGCGTTATAATATTTTTATGAAAATCACTGATATCTCGCTTCAGGCTCGCGATAACAACCGCGTTAATGTGAGTGTTGATGGCGTATACAGCTTCAGTTTGGATATCGCTCAGGTGACTGACTTAAATATTAAGGTCGGCCGTGAATTGAGTGATGGGGAGTTGGAAGAGCTGCAAGAAGAGAGCCAATTTGGCAAGCTGTATATGCGAGCACTTGCATATTGCTTGCGGCGACCACATTCAGTTAAGGAAGTCAGGGATTATCTATGGCGAAAAACCCAGCCAGCGCTTCGTAAGAGGCAAACTGGTATGAATAATCCTGTGGTCTATTCAGAGCGGGTGGCGTCGCGAGTGCTGAGTAAGCTCCAGCAGAAAGCATATGTTAATGACGAAGCGTTTGCGCGGTGATAGGTGGAAAATCGTCAGCTCAGCAAAGGCGTAAGTCGGCGTAAATTGACGGCTGAGCTGACTCGCCTAGCGCAGCACATGCGAAAAGTAGTAACTGATATAAAGAACAACACACAGGAGTAAGTGATGCATAATGATCTATGGCAGAGTTATCGCCCAAATGGAGCGCCAAAACAGGGTGAAGGCCTTGCCCGCAAAGACATAACCAAGGATACTATTGTTGCGGCAGCACATGTTTGGTTGTGGCGGCGTAGTAGCGATGGTGGGTGTGACATATTGCTCCAGCGCCGGTCTGACCAGGTCAAAAACTGGCCAGGTTATTGGGATATTTCGGCAGCAGGGCACGTGAGCCTTGGCGAAACACCGCTTGATGCGGCACTGCGTGAGGCTCAAGAAGAAATTGGTATGACGTTTGATACTTCTCGAGTGAAGTTTATTGGAAGTTTGCCAAAGCGCAAATCAGCGTATAGTGAGTTTCACTTTGTTTATATCTATGAATATCACGATGAGCCGCTCGATATGGTTGATGGTGAAGCGGCAGCACTGCGCTGGGTACCGTATGACACATTCCGTCAGATGATCGAGCAGCCAGAAGATGTGATGCTTGTGCCGCATCGGCCACTCTATTTTGCACTGTTAATGGAAGAACTAGGACGAATATCGCGCGAGTCATGAAATAGGGGTAGAAAAAAGACCAAGGCAACGAGTCTAGAGTTGACACCAGAGGAGTAAAAATAAAGCATGGATATCGAAAACCACTACAGAAACGACACTCCGTTTACCCGGGCAATCATCCTCCATGGACGACCAGACTATGACGAGTACTATAATATCCAGGGTGACAGCTCAAGCAACTCACATTGGTTGCCTTGGCTTCAGCAACAACTCTTGATACGTGGGATACTAACGCAAACACCTGAGATGCCTCGCCCATACGAGCCACGCTACGAGGCATGGTGTCAGGAATTTGCCCATCTGCCAGTGGATGAGCGCACATTGCTAGTGGGTCATAGTTGTGGTGGAGGTTTTTTGCTTCGTTGGTTGAGTGAGGGAAACTGCCGTGTTGGCCGGGTCGTACTGGTGGCACCGTGGCTGGATGTTGAGGGAGAGGCAGGAGATTTCTTTCGCTTTGCACTCGACCGCCAGATTGATCGCAAAGCAGTGCACGGCATTGATGTGCTCTACTCTACTAATGACTACCCACACTTACAAAGCTCCACAGCAAAGCTCCGCTGTGAGCTACCCCAGCTACGCTACCATCGATTTGTCGACTATGGCCACTTTACCTTCAGCGCGATGCAGACGCGAGCGTTTCCAGGGCTGATAGAGATTTGTTTAGAAGAGGAGAAGAAATGACTACTGAAAATGATGACTTGAAAGACGAAAGTAGCGTGCTAGATGCGCTTCCCACGACGCAGATTGATATAACGCGCGTAGCGAATCTGCGTGAGATTCTCAAAGAGTACGGACACAAGACTACAGAAATATGTAGCATGCAGCTTGGCTATGATAATCATCTCTATGTTTTGCTCTCGAGTAATATCCCAAGGAGAGGCGAGATAACTTGTTTTACAGAAATCAAGGTAGATAGTGTCTTTTCGGTTCTTGAATTCGTCATTGATTGGGAGAAAGAGGCGGTTAAACAGGTAACACACCTTGACCTTGGCCGGCATTTTATTAATTTTCGCTACGTTCAGCCGATTGGCGATAAGCTGCTGCTGGTCTGCCCACGGATGGACTTTGAGGAGCCGTCTATGGGTAATAACGCAGAGATTGTTGATAGAACTGGTAAGGGGATCATGCTGGGGTGCTTGGGCGATGCGGTTGGCGGGGTGATTGTCACAGAGAGTAGCGATATCATCATCAGTTATTTTGATGAAGGTGTATATGCGTGGGAAGATCCAATCAGTGGCCTTGGAGTGAGAGCGTGGGATGATAAACTGCGAGAGAACTCTGATAAGATCCCGGCGTTCACGCAGGATGAAGTTATCTATATGTTCTTTGATGAGTGTAAGAACTTTTGGTACAAAGATATATCTGATTTTAAACTGAGAAAGGTCAGTCTAGCAGACGTAGACACAGTATACAAACCATATATTAATGGTATGAGAGCTTTTCTTGTCTATGATAATGCTAATAAATTGCTTGCTGATGGAGGACGTGCTCAACGTAGTACGTTTTATATTGTTGATGTATCTCCCGCTCGAGATGAGCACACGCGCCGACCAGCTGTCCTAATTGGACATATGATGCCAGTAGCAAAAATTGACTTTATTTCTAATGGCGAGAACGTTGAGGAAATAAATAGCGATCGATCAGCTTTTCGTACCAATAAAGCTGTCTTCATTGATGAAGCATATAACATCTATCTCAAAGCATTTCAGTAGTGGGGTTAGTAGCTCATTTCTAGAGAGGTGAACTGGGTGACATGACATGACTAAATAAACTTGCGTATAATAAATATATGCCAACAGAAAAAACCTACACCATTACTGCGCTCACGGCGCAGGTGCGGAATGCCGATCGAGTGAATGTATTTATCGATGGCATGTATGATTTTAGCCTTGATGTGGCGCAGGTGGTGGATTGTGGCGTGAAGGTGGGGCGAATGTTGACTGAATCCGAGCTGGCTGAGCTGCGCCGCGAGGGGGAGTTTGGTAAGCTCTACGCGCGGGCACTTGAATACACTCTGATGCGGCCGCACAGTGCGCGCGAAATCCGTGACTATCTCCAGCGCAAAACACTGCCACGCAAATATAAACAACGCAAAACTGGCACGTTGGTTGAGAAGCCTGGTGCTTCACTAGCGGTTGTGCAACGGGTGTTTGCGCGTCTTGAGCAGCGTGGTCATATCGATGATGAGGCATTTGCCCAGTGGTGGGTGGAGAATCGCCACCAGAGTAAGGGTGTGTCACGCCGCAAGCTGGAGGCAGAGCTACGTGCTAAGGGCGTTGCACCGGAGGTGATAAACCAAGCATTAGCGCAGTCGAGGCGGACTGATGAAGACGAGCTAGCTAAGGTGATTACTAAAAAGCGCTCCCGCTACCCAGACGAGCAAAAGCTTATCGCGTATCTCTTGCGCCAAGGCTTTGCCTATGATGATATCCGAGCCGCGTTGGCGGGTGATGAATACTGATATGTTAGCGACGCTCGTCGCTCTTGATTGACTCTCGGGCTTGCGATGGCTTGCGGAAGGGGTTGACGTATTCGCCACTACTCATGGCTGGTTGGGTGGCCTTTTGCTCGGTCTTTTTGGTCTCAGCCTGCGACTGGACGATAATAGCATCGTTATTGATCTCGATAATTTGTGACCGATGGATAACTAGCTCAGCATCATTGAGGCGGTGAAGCCATGAGCGCCGGACGATGAGTTGCTGGATGACAAAATTACCTGTCTCGATCGTATAGTCGCTAATCTTACCGAGGCGTCGCCCGCGCTTATCTTGGACAGTCATGCCCAAAAGGTGAAACTTGAGCTCGTAGAGGCGCTGGATCTTGATAACGTCGGTGGGGGTGATGAGTTCGTCGACGGAGTCGATGATCATGCCGAGTTCACTCATCTCACGTACATCAGCGAGGCGAAGTAGCATGATTGTGTCGTTAGCAAATGAGCCATTCACGGTGTAGGCAACAATGGTTAAGGTTGCTGGATCGACAAGCGGCTGGGCGAGGCTGCCAACTTTGCCGCCCATTTGTAAGCTCATCACGGGATAGTTGGCGAGTGCAGA
>CALIJG010000025.1 GCA_938018005.1 uncultured Candidatus Saccharibacteria bacterium
GCCTCTCACCGAGCAAGATCGAGCTCCCCAAGACGCACAAGCGGCAAGTCACCTTCCTGCATTATGACGAGGTGGAGCGGATGATTGATGCCGTGCCAAGCGATGGCAAAGAAGCCAACTTGCGCGACAAAGCCATCATCGAGTTGCTCTTCTCCAGTGGTCTGCGCGTTTCGGAGCTTGTCAATCTCAATCGCGACCACATCAACCTCAAGCGCCGCGAGTTCATGGTGCGTGGTAAGGGCCAAAAAGACCGTCCGGTCTTCGTCAGTAGCCGTGCCGCCGAGCAGATCGAGACCTACCTCAGCGCCCGGCATGATTCGCTCGACCCGCTCTTCATCAGCTATAGTCGCAACCACGGCGCCACAAACACCAGTGGCGACTTTCGCCGCCTCACGACCCGCAGTGTGCAATCGATGATTGGCAAATATGCCCGCCTCGCTGGCATCACCAAGCACGTCAGCCCCCACACTATGCGCCACAGCTTTGCCACCGACCTATTGATGAACGGTGCCGACCTACGCAGCGTCCAGAGCATGCTGGGCCACAGCAATATCAGCACCACGCAGGTCTACACCCACGTCACCGACCAACACCTGCGCGACATCTTCGAGCAATTTCATAGCGGGAGAGAACAGGGATAAAGATTCACAACCAGAATAAACTGGGTGTTCTCTCACGCTCACCCTCCGCACACTCCCTCCTCAGGAACACTATAAGGGTCGATATTCACTGGATATCGACCTCTTGCGCTAGGCTGCAAACAGATTATTGCAATCTGTTTTCACACTCCATCGGATGAAGTGTGGGGAGGTGGAGCGTGCGCAAAGAAAGCGGAGTTTCTACTGAGATGTTTCGTATATTTTGAATGAAGATTGATTGATTGATAGCTAACCACTTAGCACTAGCCCCTATTCTTCTTTTATTCAGTAGCAAAAGCTACAGCAAGGATCCCTACGGATTACACGATGTACCCAGTGGCCCGGCTTCGTCGTTGGTGACATAGAAGTTTTTGCAGAGACTGCCAGTGATGTCGACGCCCTGCTCCGGGAAGGTGAAGCTGCCATTGGTATTGAAGCCGACATTGACGCGGCTTTTGATGCGGCGGAAGATGGTGTCTGCCCGGCCGGTGGAGTCGATTTCGG
>CALIJG010000026.1 GCA_938018005.1 uncultured Candidatus Saccharibacteria bacterium
GTTGGATGGTGAGTGGGTTCGCATTGTCGGTGATGATGCTGGGGCGCAAGAAGTTGGTCGACACCTGGGCGCTATCGAGCTCACTCAGGCTCACACTTGTCTTGGTGGGCAAGACAGCCTGCGCCCGGATAAGAGCTGGCGCGTTGGGGCTCCACTGGTCTTTGCGTGGTAACGAGCGGAGATCACCGGAGGTTGGTGTTTCAATGGAGGCAACTTCGTTGTCGCTGTTTTTCTTGCGCATCCACTCGATCTGCACACTATCAAAGGCATCTGCACCAACCAACGGGATAACAGTCGATTCCCCTTCTGCAAGGTCGAGTTTGACGTCTTCAGTCTTGGCCTCGATCTTGACGCAGGTGTAGGCTTGGTTAAGCGTGCTGCTACCACTACTCGTCTTGATGGTGGTCTCACCACTAACAGACGACACTACACCAGCTGCTGCCACGGTGTTGCACCGCTGCTGCTCAATGGCGCGGCGAGCCCGCTCATTACCCTTGAGAGCCGCACGAATGACACGCTTGCCATCCTCTACTCCAGCGACCGCCGAGTCGTAAGCACTCTGCGAAAGGTCGTTGTTGCTGGCGCGCTGCTGCTCCTGTACCATTAAGCGGATAAAGCTCACTGTTACTACCGTGATCAATACTGTTGAAAACATCACCACAAAGAGCGACACCATACCGGCCTGCCGCTGCTTGTTGCTATGCTGTTGCATCCACCTCATCATCCTACCCCTGTATCAATGTCTCAAAAATATTAATGGCACAGAAGTTGTAATTAGCACTGTCATTCGTGGGCGGTTTGCAGGTCTGGTTGGCAGTATTGATCGTATCTTGCTGGTTGGTGCCAATGACGAAGCGGAGGCGGTAG
Source organism: uncultured Candidatus Saccharibacteria bacterium (assembly GCA_938018005.1). Lineage (GTDB taxonomy): Bacteria > Patescibacteriota > Saccharimonadia > Saccharimonadales > Saccharimonadaceae > Saccharimonas. The sequence continues at coordinate 868 of CALIJG010000026.1, forward strand.
ATAGTGTGTGTGCCTTCGGTTGAGTCGATAACGGGATTGATTTGTAAATCGCGCAGCGCCAAATCCCCCTCGCGTGAGCCCAGCAGCTCCGTTGCTTTGCTAAGAAATACATCGGTCGAGTACGTGCCACGAGCCGTTGGGTTGCAATACTGTGCACCAGCATCAGCCACACGGGCGAGGACAATCATATCGCCGCGCGCATCACCCTGGCGTGTGTCGTTTTGGTAGCGGATGGCACTACCTTGCTGTAGCTTGGCGGCTGGGCTCCACACATACGACATCGTACCAAAGCATAGACGCCCCAACCCACCGCCTTTGTCTGGCGACACATAGCGGATCCCATCCGCTGAGGCCAAGGCATCGCGCCGGAAGGAATCGGCTACATCGCGCCCCGCGAGGTTGATTGATTTGAGCGTCACCCCCTTTGTATACAGACCGATGATCTGCAGCGTGGAGGTCGTAATGGCAATAAGCAGCACTGAGAGGAAGCTCATCGCCAATAGCAGCTCGATGAGAGTGAAGCCTGGCTCTCCGCGCCGTACAGTGTGCTGCGCCAGGCGCTGCGCCTTCTCTCTTTGCATTTTACCTCTGTTAGCGCGCCACATCATACAACCTCGTTACGGTACCAATCGTCATTGGCTTATCGCTCGCCACGGTGGGCCAGCAGGCAGAGACGTACACATCATAGGCGAGATTGGCGTTGGCACCCTCCGCCTTGACAATCTGGACGAAGAGCCCCTGCGCCCGCGGATCGTTGCCAAAGTCTACCTTGCTGTAGGTCGCGGGCTCGGGCTGGTAGCTCGCGTTGGTCGGCTCGAAGAGGCGGATGACCTGCTTACCCGAGGCAGCATCGGCCCGCGGCGCAACAAAGAATGCGCCGCGCCCCCGCAATGTATCCGGCGAAAGGCGGCAGTTGCTCTCAGCTAGCTCGCTCAGTGTAATAGGCGTGGTCGTGCCTACCTTGCCTTTGATGGTCTCCCACAGCTGCTGGTTGACTGCCTGCTGAGCAGTCC
>CALIJG010000027.1 GCA_938018005.1 uncultured Candidatus Saccharibacteria bacterium
CTTGCATGTGTTAGGCACGCCGCCAGCGTTCATCCTGAGCCAGGATCAAACTCTCCATAAAAAGAAAAGATGTACTTTTCATAAAAGATGCTTCCCTACTAGGAAGCGTCTATAACTCAAAAATAGACTGACGATGATTATTGCACAACTAAATTGTTAAGATACAAAACGTCTCGTTGTTGGCCCTTGTTTTTGTTCCCTCAACCAGACTGAAACCATCATAGCGTATTTTTTGCGGATGGTCAACACTTTTTTACGATTATTTTGTCGCAAAAAATACAACTACACCCACAAGCACGCCAAGCAGCGACCCAACGAAGATCTCGAGTGGTGTGTGCCCCTGTGCAGCCCGCGGCAATGTGACGTCGACCCCAGTCTTCTTGATGACCTGCTGGATGGCAATACCCTGCTCGCCCGACGAGCGCCGCACCTTGACGGCATCGTAGCAAATAATCAGCACGAGCAGCGTCGTCACACCAACCAGAGGCGACTGTAACCCCTGCTGCAGCACCAGCACCGTCCAGACAGACAACGATGTGGCGGCATGCGAGCTCGGCATGCCGCCAGAGATGAAGAGCTGGTGGGTGAAGTCAAGCACCTTGCCTTTGGCGTGGGCAATTGCAAACTTAATGACGTGAGCAATTGCCCAGCTGATGGCGATGGCCACAATATATGGCGAGAGGTACCACGGCATGATTATGTCTCCTTATCCTCGTCTTTTTCGCGCACAATGCCGATCGATGAGACAGTGTCATCCTTAGCAAGGCGCATCACTCGCACACCCTGAGTGGTGCGACCAAGCGTTGGGATATCTTGGAGCGCCACACGGATGGTTTGGCCGTTTTGGCTGATGAGGAGCGCCTCAGTGGCGTCAGGCTCGAGAGTTTGCACAGCGATAATCGGCCCCGTCTTGGCAGTCACCACCGCTGCCTTAATACCAACCCCACCTCGTTTATGACAGGGGAAGTTGGCCGCTTTGGTAATCTTGCCGTAACCGTTTTGGCTAATGACAAGCAATTGCTGATCGCTACTGGTGACAATGTCCATCCCCACCACCGTATCATCGGGGCGGAGGCGTACACCACGCACGCCACGAGCAACTCGACCCATTGGTCGGCACTCTGTCTCGCTAAAGCGCACTGCCTGACCAGCTGATGTTGAGATTATTACATCATTGTCACCATTGGTCTGCTTTATCCAGCGCAGCTCATCACCATCGTCGAGTTTGATAGTAATGAGACCATTCGTACGGATATTGGCGTAGTCTCGTAGTGTTGTCTTTTTCACAGTTCCCTTGGTTGTCGCCATAAAGAGGTAGCCATCATCACTTGCATCTTTCGCGTGGTTGATAATTGATGTAATTTTCTCTTCAGGCTGGAGCTGAAGCAAGTTGACAGCCGCAACACCCTTGGCTGCGAGGCTGGCAGCAGGCACTTCGTACGCCTTAAGGCGGAAGACCCGGCCCTTGTTGGTAAAGAAGAGCAGCCAGTCATGAGTGTTGGCCGGAATGAGTTGGTCGATGCCATCTTCTTCCTTGGTAGACATGCCACGCTTGCCCTTGCCACCTCTGTTTTGGCGGCGGTATTCACTCACTAACGTACGCTTGATGTAATTCTCTGCTGTGAGAATAACAACGGTCTCTTCCTCAGGGATGAGCTCTTCGTCGCTGAATTTACCGAGCTCATGGTCGATGATCTTGGTGCGGCGCTCGTCACCGTACTTTTCTTTCATCTCAAGCAGTTCCTCTTTGATAAGGCGCAGGATCTCATTCTCGTCAGCCAGGATAGCCTCAAGCTGCTTGATGAGCTCGTGCAGATAGCGCAGCTCGTCTTCAATCTCTTGACGGTCAAGGCCAGTCAGCTTACGCAGCTGCATGGCAAGAATTGCCTTACCTTGGATCTCGCTGAGCGCAAAACGCTCCATCAGCCCCTGCAAAGCATCGTTGTAGTTCTTACTTGCTCGGATTAGCTTGACGACCTCATCGATGTTATCAAGCGCAATCTTGAGCCCTTCAAGAATATGAGCTCGTGCCTTCGCCTTCTTGAGCTCATACTCGGTGCGGCGGCGCACCACAATGCGCCGATGCGTGATAAACTCACCGAGAATATCATGCAAGCCAAGTACCCGTGGCTGGAGACGCATCGCGTTCTCGCTACTTGGCACAAGCGCCAGCATGTTGTAGTGGAAGTTAGTCTGCAGCGCGGTGAGCTTGTAGAGCTGGTTGAGCACCTTCTTGGGGTAGGCATCCTTTTTGAGGTCGATAACAACACGCACATTACCCCGAGCCGACTCATCGCGCAGGTCGCTGATGGAAGTGAGCTTCTTCTCGTGGACGAGGTCGGCAATCTTCTCAATCAGTGTTGCTTTATTCACACCATAAGGCATTTCCGTAATGACGATGCGGTAGCGCCCGCGCTTCTTCGTCTCCTCGATGGCTGCCACGGCGCGCATCGTCACACTGCCACGACCAGTGGCGTAGGCCTGACGCATTGGCGCGCCACCATAGACCACGGCGCCAGTTGGAAAGTCCGGGCCTTTGATGTGCTGCATGAGGTCATCCAGCGTGGCGTCGGGGTTGTTGATGAGCTCGACTGTGGCATCAACCACCTCACCAAGGTTGTGGGTGGGGATGTTCGTTGCCATACCAACGGCAATACCAACCTGGCCGTTAAGTAGTAGATTGGGCAGCTTGGCTGGCAAGACAGTCGGCTCTTGGCGGGTGGCATCGTAGGTGTCGCGGAATGGGACGGTTTCTTTATCGATATCAGCTAGGAGTGCCTCTGACACACGCGTCATTTTTGCCTCGGTGTAGCGCATTGCAGCAGGCGGATCACCATCCATCGAGCCAAAGTTCCCCTGCCCCTGCACCAGTGGGTAGCGCTCAACCCAGTCTTGGGCCATACGCACCATGGCATCGTAGATGGAGCTATCGCCGTGTGGGTGGTACTTACCCATCACCTCACCAACGATCTGGGCGCTCTTGATCGTCTTAGATGTCGGGCCGATGCCCATCTTGTCCATCACATAGACGATGCGGCGGTGGACGGGCTTCATGCCATCACGCACATCAGGCAGCGCGCGGTCGACGATGACCGACATCGAGTAGCGCAGGAAGTTATCCTCCATCACGTCCTCGACGGTACGTACCTCCACACTGCGCGAGTGGCTCTGGTCGGGTATGGTAGCTGGGGTGGTTGGTTGGTTATCTTCTGGCTGCATTGTATGTTCCTCGTTCATAGATTAGATATCAAGCTCCTCTAGGCTGACCTTCGCAGCGTTGGCCTGGATGAAGTTCTTGCGCACGCTCACTTCGTTGCCCATTAGCTTGGTGAAGATTGCGTCGGCACGCTCGGCATCCTCCAGCTGGACTTGCACAAGCACACGGTGCTCGGGGTTCATCGTCGTCTCCCATAGCTGGTCGGCATCCATCTCACCCAGACCCTTGTAGCGCTGGAGGGCAGACTCACTCAGGCCAGCTTGCTTGATACGGGGCTCGCTTGGGTCTATTTCTACCCCACGAGCCTTGCGCGCTGCAATCTGCTCGTCGTAGTAGGCCTCGAGAGCTTCTTCGTTGTAAATATATTCTTGCTTGTTGCCCGAGAGACGGAGCTTAAACAGAGGTGGCTTGGCCAAGTAGATATGCCCTGCCTCCACCACCGGCTGCATATAACGGAAGAAGAAGGTCATGAGCAATGTGGCAATGTGGCTGCCGTCGACATCGGCATCAGTCATGATGATAATACGGTTGTAGCGCAGCCCCTTGATGTCGAAGGTGTCGCCAATCCCCACACCCATACCCTTGATGAGGCTGAGGATCTCGCGGTTGGCGTACATTTTGTCGAGCCGTGCCCGCTCGGTGTTGAGCACCTTACCGCGCAGCGGCAAGATAGCCTGGGTACGGCTGTCGCGCCCAGTCTTGGCCGAGCCACCAGCCGAGTCACCCTCCACGATGTAGAGCTCACACTCTTCGGGGTTTTTGCTGGAGCAGTCGGCCAGCTTGCCTGGCAGGCTGGCGCCATCAAGCGCCCCTTTACGGATCACGGTATCGCGCGCCGCTCGAGCGGCCTTGCGGGCTCGGGCAGCCAGCGTCGCTTTGCCAACGATCTTCTTGGCCACTGCCGGGTTTTCTTCTAGATAGTACGAGAAATACTCACTCATTACTTGGTCAACGTAACGCCGCACCTCGGGGTTGCCCAGCTTATTCTTAGTCTGGCCCTCAAACTGCGGGTCGGGCAGCTTGACGAGGATAACGGCAGTAAGCCCCTCGCGGATGTCATCGCCCGAGAGGTTGTCATCCTTCTCCTTGAGGAGACCATTCTTGCGCGCATAGTCATTAATAACACGGGTCATTGCTGCGCGAAAGCCCACAAGGTGTGTCCCACCATCAGGTGTGAGCACGTTGTTAGCGAAAGGTCGGACGGTTTCGACGTAGGTATCGTTGTATTGCACTGCCACCTCGATCATCGAGTCCTCGACCTGCTTCTCCACATAAAAGACATCGTCGCTCAGCACATCTTTACCAACGTTGAGGTTCTTGACATAACTGCGAATCCCTCCCTCGAAATAAAAGGCCTGGCGCTGCTTGGTGCGCTCATCATACACAGTGGTGTAGACACCTTTCGTGAGGTAGGCTTGGTGGCGAAGGTAGTGTACCACCCACTTGTAGTCGAAGTCGACTGTCTCTTTAAAGATGGTTGGGTCGGGATAGAAGACAATGGTCGTGCCATCAGGCCGGTCGGTTTTGCCCTTATTCTTGAGCGGTACAGTAGTATGGCCACGCTCAAATTCAATCCGATAGAGGCGTCCTTTGCGCACCACCTCAGCCACGAGACGGCTGGACAGCGCATTAACCACGCTCGAGCCCACACCGTGCAAACCAGACGACACCTTGTAGCCACCGCCACCAAACTTACCACCAGCGTGCAGCACCGTCAGCACGGTCTCGAGTGTACTCAGACCAGTCTTGGGGTGCTTGTCTACCGGGATACCACGCCCGTTGTCGGTCACCATCAAGCCACCATCGGCCAAGATACGCACATCGACGCGCGAGGCATAGCCCGCAATCGCTTCATCGATGGAGTTATCAGCAATCTCCTTAATCAAATGGTGCACGCCATCGTAGCCCGTGCTACCGATATACATCCCCGGGCGCTTGCGGACTGGCTCGAGACCCTCGAGCACCTGAATTTGCGAACCGTCATACGATCCATTATCTACTTGTTTGTTCATTCATTTCCCTCACTATTAGGTCATTCGGGTTACATTACACGCACCTTATTGTATCATAATCGCCGAGGCAGCGAAAATAACAGGGGTGGAGAGAGTGATTTAAATCATAAGAACTCACCTTCTTTGTATCAACTCCACCCCCCATCACTTCATCCGATGGAGTGTGAGATAAAGCAAGAACCCTAAGATTCAGGCTACTCATACTTACTTGTCGCAACAAGGATGAAGCCAGCGACAGCCATCACTGGTGATGCGACAAACCATGCGATGCCACCATATATCGCGATCGACGCCACCATCCCCATCACCAGTAGCGTCGGTTCATTGAGAAGAGTTTTCAAAACATGCCAATGTGCACTAAGAAAGTCAGCCACACCAAAAAGCATCGACACAAGCATACCATACAGCGCCATCATCGGTACAGCTGCTGCAAGCATCAGCCAGAGGCCAGTCTTGCGCTTCATCATTTGATTGAGCGTCGTATCATCTACATCGCTACGTTTTGCTGGTATCGCTGGCTGCATACCCAGCAATACATACCAGAGGTAGAGCGAACCAACGAAGCTCGGTATGTTGCTCATGAGAACAGTTGTATTATTAACTACTAATCCTACAGGTGTGTGCAGTACACCACCACCGAGCCAACCCACAATAAACAGCGCCCCATTCACTAGCAACAAGCCAAGCGCTCCAATCCTCTGCCAGTATCGATCGGTGCGGTGCGACTGCCGCAGTGTGATGACGCTCTGCGCTAGTATACTCGCACTCCAAGCGGCGAGTAGCCAGCCAAGCACCTGCTCCACCCCTGTCAGGCTCGCTAGCACCCCGCCCTGCAGACATACGATGGCTGCATTGGCAATCATCCCCACCCCACCCGCAATCACACAGGCCTCGAGCCAAGCCCGGCGCGGCGGCGCAGACACATCAGATGTGCCTGTGTGGCTATGCTGTTTTGCGGTAGTTGTGGCGATGGATTGCGTTGGCATGGGGCGGTTCTCCTCTGTTAGACGGTGGTTTTAGTGCTTGGTTATTCGCGCTGGCTGTTTGCCACAAGCACCATACCAATGATGAGCATGCCGATACATGGCACAATCAAGATCATGCCAGCGATCATAAAGATCAAGTGAATCATGCCGAAAAACGATAGTATTGACGTAAAGATCGTAGTACCTCGGCTTGTGCTACTCATCAGCATCAACGTCCCCGAAAACTGCGCAAGAGCCGGAAGCACAAATGCCGTCACAATTAGCCAGAGGCCAACCCGCCGACGTCGCATCAAACGAGCATATGTTGTGGCGGGCACATCAGGCGCAGTACGCGGCGCGATTGTCCGCTTCGTACAGAGTAATAAGTACCAGAGGTAGCTAGAGCCGAACACAGCGATGACGGTGCTTACCTGCATGACTGTACTGTTTATCCATATAACCGCCTTTTGTCCAGGGCTCACAAAGAACAAATTGTATAGCCATTCGCTTATGATGAGTGCGGCCGGATTACCCGCCACTAAGAGCACGGCAAGGAACCGCTGTATATAATGATCTGTCCGGTGGAGCTGTATCAGCGTGCTAATCCCTTGCACCACCAAGCTCACGCTCCACATGAGGATGAGCCAACCAGCTACCCGCTCTGATGATGTGCGATCTACCTGCCCCACCATCAGTGCACCATAGAAGCTCACTATTGCAGCATACATCAGCATTCCTGCTGCTCCCGTCGCAATAAACGCCTCCAACACTGGTCGGCGGCGGGCTGTGGCGTGTGCAACAGGGGTAGCTGACGATGGCGGTGTGTCTGTGTGGCTTGGTGATGTATTATCTACGGCAGCTTGTGATGAGCTGCTTAGCTGCGTGCTAGGTGATGGAACAGAGGTCGTATCTGCTTTTGTTGTTTTTTTCGCAATAGATTGTGACTGTTGTGATTCTTGTTTGGTGCGCTGCGCCCTGCGCTTCTTTGGGGATGATGTCGCTTGTGTCTCTGGCGCGGTGGGCGCTGCTGGGGTTGATTTTTTTCGTGGCATAGAACCGTCCTCCTCTGCCTAGTATACGCGCCCTATCACCGTTTTGCCACATAAAAACATGCAATTGCCTCAAATGCAAAGACTAGTGCCAGCTCGTACCAGCCGCCACGCCCCACCGAGCGCGCCCCAATCAGCAGCACTGGTGCCAGCGCCAGTACCGAGCCAAAATAATAACAACGCCGAAAGCTCAGCGTCACTGCTCGCCGCTGCGCCTCGGGCAACCAACGCCGCAGCGCCGCGGCAATACCCGCCAGCAGGTACGTTAGCAACCCCAGCATTACCACATAGCACAGCACAAAGACCAGCACGATCCCCAGAGGGTGAATCGTCGCTGGTGTGGTAGTCTGCAGCACAATCGCTAGCAGCACCGCTGCAGCCGCGCTCATACTGGCAAGCAGGATTCTTCGAGACATATCTATCACTATACCAAGCAATCCGCCTGGTGAGAAGCCCGAGCAGCTACACAAAGCAACGCGCTTGCAGCGTCCTCTATAGATATATAATTAGGACGCCCGGCAGCCGCTACGGGCTAGAGGTGCTCCACAGTGTGGAGCATGAGTGGTGCGCCTCTGGCATGCGCCATATAGAACGAGGCCACCACGCGTCGACGCCAACGATGACAAAAGTACTTCTATTGGGGGGTACTATTAGTATTGGCGGAGCGCAGGCAGTGCCAAAGCTCAGCGCTATGCTGCGCTCTGCCGCTGCCTGGTGTGCGCCAATGGCTACGCTATGTTGGGTTAATGGTAGGGTAAGCTTTTCCGTTTTATTTTTCTTGGGTATTTGTGTTTGTCAAAGCTTACTTCTACGTTAGCACAAGCGGTATGGTAAGTCAATCAGTTTGGGCTCTCGGCCGCAAAACTTCGGCAGCGCTTGCATCATCTCACGACAGCGCTATACATCGCATCAATATACAAGCATGGGCGTTATCGTCATCGTGCGAACTATCACAAAACATTGCCTCGCCACCCTCTTTCTCACCCACGCGAACATTGGCGGCTTGCCCATCTCTCGCACCTCTGTACTTTCGGGAGTTGTGCACAGGCATTTTTGTTGTATATATTGCAATAATTTTTTGTTCGTTTTTGGCTCTGTACTGTATGTGACCTCTGTTATATTCCATTACTTGTGTTGTGTTTATAACACAAGTTTTGGGCGATGTGCGGTCGGTCTGCGCATATGTTCGATGTGGTATTTTTTACGCAAAAATATTGCCAAAAATCGTTGACACAAGCAGTTTTCTCCCATATCATAAGGGTAGCTTCTGAATAAAAAAATTATGCAGAGGCCAAAAATAAACAAACATACGAAAACTCCACATCCAAAAACAACCACTACTCGCAGGTGGTTGTTTTTTTGGTGAAAAGGGTTTGACTAGTAAGTGGCTAGTGCGATACTTCGCAGCAGTGTTTGTGATTTGTACGTATGTAGCTCACTAGGTTTTTGCGCAATAAAAAATCGCCCACGCTTGGTGAACAATCATCTTCTACGTGGTGGAGCTGCCGGGTACTGCCCCCGGGTCCGCTTGGTGCCCTCGTATTCGTCTACGAACGTAGGTTTGTTTATGTGTTTGACAACGCGAGGCCGATCAGAAACAAACCAAAAATACAGCCTATCGTTGCGCGGTATATGTCCTCTCCTCGTGCCGCTGCCACCAGGAGAGCAAGCAACATAGCTATGACACTACAAGGTGCCCTGTTGCCATGCACCTCATAGCGATCGCCAGACTAAGCGGCGAGTGCAGCCGCGGTATTGGGAGCGAAGATCTCCTCAACACTGCGGAGTGCTGCTGCAACTTTATTTTTTGCAGTTATATCTATGCGTGTCGTGCATATCCGATTCGCAGAATACAATGACAAAGTCCAAACGTCGAACGCTATATCAGCCCCACGTCTGCATATATTATAGCACGGTTTTGCTCATGTATAACCTCCCGTAGCTTGGATCTTGCAACTATGAGCAACTTGAGGTTGGCTTTCTTGGAGAGGCCCTCGGGCTCGTTTCTCGTAACACCAAAGCATTTTATCTCCATTGCAGCGCTCTTTTCTATCTCTATATGCAGCATCGTATTCTCATAGATTCGTGGGCTCATACCAAAACAATTTGCACAGACCCCACCAATATGCTTAACTATAGACAGCATGAACAAAGTCGCAAAAATCAGGTCGGTTGCGCCCGTAGGGTTCGCTGGCCATATGATTGACGTCGAGAGCGACATGACGAAGGGCCTGCCCGCCCTGCAGATCGTTGGCCTGGGCAACAAAGCCATCGACGAAGCGCGCGAACGAGTGCGCAGCGCCATCACCAACTCCCTGCTGGAATATCCAGCTCAGCGCATCACCATCAACCTCGCACCAGCCGAGCTACCCAAGGATGGCACACACTACGACTTGCCGATTGCCCTTGCCCTCCTCACCAGCAGTGGCCAGCTCCGGCCCGAGCAAGTGGCTGGGGCAGTCTTTGCTGGTGAGCTGGCGCTTGACGGCACGCTCCGCTCGATCAAAGGTGCTATCACCATTGCCGAAGCGGCTCGTGATAATAATTACAACACTGTCTATTTGCCCACAGAAAATCTCACCCAAGCTTCCCTCGTATCAGGGGTGACGCTCTATGGTGTACCAGATCTTACAACACTCTTTCTCCATCTCAAGGGCGAAAAACTGCTACCAATCTACCAGCCACCACTCACTGATGATAAACCAACAACAGCCGCGCCATCGCCCCTGCTTGATGATATCTACGGCCAGGCCCAAGCCAAGCGCGCCCTCACCATCGCCGCAGCGGGCCACCACAACATCCTCTTCACTGGGCCACCCGGCACCGGCAAGTCGATGCTTGCCAAGACGCTGCCCAGCCTCTTGCCGCCCCTGACTCCAGATGAGCAACTGGCCGTAACGAAGCTGCACAGCCTGGCTGGTCTCTCACTCGACCAAAGCGTCCAAGCCCGACCATTTCGAGCACCGCACCACACAGCAAGCCGCGCATCGCTGATTGGCGGTGGGTCGGTGCCGCAGCCTGGCGAGGTGAGCTTGGCCCACCTGGGCGTGCTCTTCCTTGATGAACTGCCCGAATATCCACGCACGACGCTTGAGGTATTGCGCCAGCCACTCGAGGACACGACAGTGACGGTCACCCGAGCACGAGGGCGTGCCACCTACCCGGCCGATTTTATGCTGGTGGCCACCATGAACCCCTGCCCCTGTGGCTATTATGGCGACCCAACGCACGCCTGCACCTGCAGCAGCACACAGATCATCGCCTACCAGAAGCGCCTGTCGGGGCCACTGATGGATCGGATTGATATGATCATCCCTGTCAATCGTATCCCCACCGAGCAACTGCTCTCACACCGCGCCACCACCGATCACGAGCAGCGCCGTGCGATAGCCGCCATCTCCACTGCCATCCGCGCCCAAGCCACCCGCTATGGTGGCAGTGCTATGCGCAATAGCCGCCTCAGTTCAGCCCAGGTGCGGCGCTCTATCCCACTCTCATCAGAGGTCAAGCAGTTCCTCGATGCCGCCAGCACCAAGCTCGCTCTGAGCCCACGCGGTTACTTCAAGGTCATCAAGGTAGCCCAGACCATTGCCGATCTTGACGAAGCACCGCACATCACCATTGCTCACATCTCCGAGGCGTTGCAATATCGACAACCAGCGCCGGTCAAAGCGTTGTAAAAATACCGTCGTGTATTTTACATCGTGTTCTACCTCTGTATTTTCTATACATTAGCGAGAGCTTGGCAATTAAGTGAAATTAACAACATTTGACAAACTCCTCACTAGCCAACCATACTAGAGCCATGCAAGCAAACTACTCCGACCAACCCCTCCACCACCCTACTCCAGGCCAGTCAGCGATCTTCCTCGCTGGCCCCACACCACGCTTCGATGAAGCGTCGCAGCAGCTTATCTCTGCGTCGTGGCGGCCCGAGGCGGTGCGAATATTTGCAACACTAGGCTACGACGGGATCGTCTATGCACCAGAGAATCACGATGCCTCGCCCCAGCGCGAGCTCGACCTTCTCAAACAAGCACGCTGGGAGTGGGAAGCGCTTGACGCAGCAACGGTGGTACTCTTCTGGGTGCCACGCGTAATCGACCGGTCGCTACCCACACTAGGCATGCCCGCCTTTACTACCAATGTAGAATTTGGCCTTCATATCGGCAAGAACCCAGCCAAGGTCGTCTACGGCCATCCAGAGAGCGCACCCAAGACGCGCTACCTTGACGCGCTCTACACCGAGCACACTGGGCGGCAGCCAGGCACAACACTCGAAGAGACAATCACGCAGGCAATTACCTGTGCCAAGGCACTGCAAGCGCAGGACAATTAGCCGCTCATCTCTATATCTCACGTATCGTTTTCCGCATTCACCCTCTCTACATTCCCCCCTCCGGTGGAGCATGGAGCTCCTTATTAGTAATCTCGCGAAGATAAGGAGCCCTCATGCTCATAGCACCCCACTCATAGCGTCTCCCAACGAGCAATCACCGCAAAAAATCACCAAACCACGGCATATTTATTTGCCTTTTGCGGCGACATCTGGTAAACTTTTGGGGAGTCAATTCGTTTTAAGCTCAAGCAAAGGAGAGCACAATCAAATCAACCACCCGCATCAACGAAGCCATCCGTGCACGAGAGGTGCGCGTCATTGGCGAAAGCGGCGAACAACTTGGCATCATGAGCCGGCAAGCAGCCCTAGACAAGGCGCGGCAAGCTGGCGTGGACTTGGTGGAGTTTTCGCCCAATGCTAACCCACCCGTTGTGAAGATCATCGATTGGGGCAAATATCAGTACCAAAAGATGAAGGAGCAGCAGCGCAATAGGCGAAGCAACAAAGCCAATGAGCTCAAGCAGATGCGTTTTGGCCTAAAGATTGGCGCTAATGATCTTGAAATCAAGCTACGCAAGATTCGCAAATTCCTGGCTGAGGGGCACAAGGTCAAGGTTTTGATCTTCTTCCGCGGCCGCGAGATGGCGCATCGTGAGCTTGGCTATAATTTAATTAGCCAGGTTGTCTCCGCCCTTGAGGACGAAGCGATTGTCGAGCAAAAACCACTGATGGCTGGGCGCAACCTCAGCATCGTAATAAGGAGTAAGTAATGCCAAAACTCAAGACCCACAAGGGCACTGCTAAGCGCATTAAGCTAACCAGTACCGGCAAACTGACCCGTCGGCGTGCCTTCGGGAACCACATGCTCTCCAAGAAGAGCAAGTCGCGCAAGCGCAATATCAACACCCCTGCTACCATCACTGGTGGTATGGCCAAAAATGCTAAACGAGCCTTAGGAGTCTAACATATGCGCGTCAAACGAGGAACAACCGCCCACGCTCGCCACGCCAAGATGCTGCGAGCTGCCAAAGGAATGCAACACAATCGCACCCGGAGCTTCCGCCTTGCCAAGCAGGGGGTAATCCGTGCCCTGCAATATGCCTACCGCGACCGTCGCAATCGCAAGCGCGACCTGCGCCAGTTGTGGATCACTCGCATCAACGCTGCTGCTAGGCAAAATGGTACCACCTATGGCCGCCTGATCGCTGATATCAAGGCTGCTGGTGTGGCACTCGACCGCAAGGTCCTCGCCGAGCTAGCCGTCAACGAGCCACAGGCTTTTGCAGCTGTCGTGAAGCACGTCACTCGCAAGTAGTGTAGCAATTTATACGACGTTGTGAATAATACACACCTCTGTAACAGAGGTGTGTATTTCTACTTGCCCAGCCGCTAGCCTCCAGTTATTTTCTTGTTCAGCGAGGAGGTTGTAGAAAATAACAAAGCTCCAAAGCTGGAGCTAACACATCATACCATAAAGCAGCCTATCGATAAGCCGGGTTCTGTCGTGGATGATCATCTATCTAGTTTGCAAATTGCTCTGCAAATCGAGCGGTTAGCGATAGCCACAAGCGGATCACTCATCCGTGGCTATCTCCTTGCAGCCGACAGGGTTTACCTCCGCGGCATGTCACCATGCAGCGCTGTGAGCTCTTACCTCACTCCTTTCACCCTTACCCCGCTACTAGAGCGCTACTGCGCACGAGTATTGGTGTTGCGGAGCGGTATCGTTTCTGTGGCACTTTCCCTAGGGTTGCCCCCGGTCGCCGTTAGCGACTGTCGTATCCTGTGCTGCCCGGACTTTCCTCTTGCCAAGTAGCAAGCGATCATCTAATAGACTGCCTCCCTATTATAGCATAAGGGATTTATGACGAGTGAGCACAATACTCTCAACCATCAAAAATCCCAGACTCACCCCAGGCGCTTGATATTCCCCTGCATGATGCAAGGTGGGTTTCCTCATCCATACCCACGGGTATGGTGAATGTTGGAATCCCTATCATATGATGTTAGGAAAATCATACACGCCCGATATTCGTCTGGGACACTCTTAGTATACCACAGAATGGTAAGCGGCGTCACGTTTGCGGTATTGTGAGATCCTCATACCCTCTTCCTTAGTGCTAAACATGTCAATATCTGCTGAATATTAACCCCTTGTATTGATGTTTAATCTGCTAGTGCTCATAACAGACACTCACCTTTGTACGAGAGGTATCCTCATTCAATCTCCCACCAAGCTAGCCTACAATCTAAACCCTGTACCAGGCCAGATAAAAGGCTCAATTCCTACTCCTATCTCCTAACCAAGCGACACGCCAAACACCAGCGAGAAAAGCTGCAAGATACCTCTGATAGCCGCCATCATCACATTGCCAATAGCTGAGCTACCGACCAATACCAACACAAAGACCAGCATTACACCATACTGCTCCACCACCTCCATGCCGCGGCGCACAAACTCCGGTGCCAAAGCATACAGCACACGCGAACCATCGAGCGGTGGGATAGGCAGCATATTAAAGACAAAGAAGCCAAGATTCACACTCACTGCCGTAGCAAGTAACGGCTGCACCGCTGGCCCAGCGATCGTCGCATATAGGCCGAAGCAGATGAAGGCAATGACGAAGTTCGTCAGTGGCCCAGCCAGCCCCACCAGCGCTGCACCCCATTCGTCACCGCGCACTCGCTCGGGGTTGTATGGCACTGGCTTAGCCCCACCAAACACTGGTAGGCCCAGTAGTGCCAAGCTCAGCGGCAAGAGGATGGTCAAGAATGGATCAATATGATGCACCGGGTTGAGCGTCAAACGCCCCTGCTCCTTAGCCGTATCATCGCCCAGCCAGTACGCCACAAAGCCATGCATCGCCTCGTGCAGCGTCATTGAGATAAGAATAACGACAAGGACGATAATGAGGTGAGCGATATCAATATGCATTTCTTTATTGTACCACATTGCCTACCCACCTTGACATTGCCCCCTTGGCAGCGTATACTAATACAGATTGTAATAATATAAGTGAATAAGTGGAATAAGAATATGGCAGCACGATGTGAACTGACTGGCAAGGGCAAGCAATTCGGCAACAATGTGAGCTTCTCGTTGCGACGCACCAAGCGAGTCTTCAAACCAAACCTTCAGAAAAAGACCTTCGTTGTCGATGGGCAAAAGGTCACCATGGTTCTCTCGACCAAGGCGATCCGTACCCTCAAGAAAAAAGGCCTGCTCACCAGCGCCAAGACAAAGGCCAAGGCTGCGGCGTAATCGCCCAGAGCAAACGATAACTGTAAAAATATCCCCTTCCTTTCATAGGGGATATTTTAGTGGTTACTTCGCTTTATCTAACTCAGCAATTGTCGCGAGCACACCAGCGAACTGCCGAGCAAACTCTGGCCGCAGTACCAGGACACGCTGGGTGCCAACCGCTTCACTCGTGACAATGCCTGCTTCGCGCAGGACTTTGCAGTGGTGCGAGACAGTCGAGAGTGAGAGATTATGATCGATCTGGCTGCAGCCCAGCCGCCCCTCCGCAGCCAAGCGACGGACAATCCGCAGCCGCAGCGGATCGGACAGGGCGGCAAAGACATGCTCTGGTGCGAGTGCGTCAGTTGGGGTATCTTGTTGGGATGTCATTTCCTTTGTATTGTCTCATACCTGCTGGTCATTGCCAAGGCAAGCACTACTACGCCGGACGCTATGAGCGGAATGGCCTGCGCTGGCTGGCTACTAATAATCATACTGCCTAGCATACCACCAAAGCCTTGACCAATGTAAATACTGGATGAATTGAGTGAAAGATTCAGCTGAGCCCGTTCTGGAGCAAGCGCAATGACGCGGTATTGCTGAGCAATCGTGGCAATCCAAGCACTAGCTGTCCATAATAGCACACTGCCACCAACGAGACCAAGCGCACCTGGCGTCCCAGCCGCCACACCAAGCAAAGCAAGCGCCAACGCAAAGGCAAGCATTGCCCAGCGGGCCAGCCAAATGTGGGCAAAACGATCGGCCAGCCAGCCGCCTAGCACACCACCCAGGAGTGAGCCCACACCAAAGATGAGCAAAATCCAGCTAAAGTATTCGTGCAGACCCGCCTGCTGCACCACCGCACTCAGATACGAAATCACGCTGGTACCAGCGACAAATATCACTACTGTTATCAATAACGTCAGTGCAACGTGGCGATTCGCCAGGCCCGCTACTAATGTGCGAATCGTTGGTACCTGCTGTGCTGGCTGTGCCTCACGTGCCCGAATGCCCAGCACAATGCCACACAACACCAGCACGGCAGCCACCGCCATTGCCCAAAACAGCGCGTGGTAGCCATAGCGCTCCCCCATAACCGAGCCTAGCGGCACAGCGAGCACCGTTGCCATCGTCATGCCTGTTGTAACGACGGAGATTGCCTTGCCACGATGCTTGGCTGGAGCAAGGTTAGTCGCCAAGGCCATTGCCGTTGGCATCATCATGGCTGAGCCCCATGCTGCCATCACTCGGGCTGCCATCATCCACACAAATGACGATGCAAGCGCTGCTACTACATTACCAATTGCAAATATCGTCAGTGCTAGTATCAAGGTCGACCGCCGATTGCGCTGTCCCATCAGCATGCCACACAGTGGTGCCGCCAGTGCATACACCCACGCAAACACCGTTACCAAGAGGCCGGTCTGCCCCAGCGACACCCCCAGTTGCTGTGCCACCTGTGGCAATACCGCTGCCAGCATGAAGCCATCCGCTCCAATAACAAAGGCTCCTAGCGCTAGCACCGCAATCTTACCCCACGGCGTGGTTGATTGTTGTTCCATAAAACCGTTCCTTTCTTCGATATAAATCGAAATAATAGTGGTATTTCGAAGTGTATCGAATTTAGTGCGCTGTGTCAAATCGACCACATTATAACAATGATTTCACTATGAATCTCACAAATCCTCATCACTGTCTCGCACTCATTTCTTGAGAAAACTATAGGGACTGGCCCCATCTTGCCCATCAACCCACCAACACTCGTGCTGGCTACAACTAATATTCATACCCCACCAGATAAAACAGTGAGGAGAAAAACGGAGTAAAGATGTATCATAAAAACCAGCCTCTCTACGAGGCTGGTTACGCTTGGTGTATATTAGTCCTAGCTTCGAGCCAGCTCAAACACCGTTAGCACTTCGGGCAGGTTACTTGCTGTTTTAATTTTGAGCTTAGGTTTTTGTTCGACTGGCGCACCAAGCTCCTTCTCAAAGACCTCCACCGTGTCTTGCGGTACTTCGTAATGCAACGCACTATCGGCATAGTGGACGGGCACCACCACCCGTGGCTCAATCTTGCGAATAATAGCGGCGGCACTTGTCGCATCCAGCGTGTAACCATAGCCACCCACTGGAATAATAACAATGTCGATCACTCCCAGCGCCTCGAGCTGAGCATCAGTAAGCTCTGGCGCGATATTACCAATCACCGCAACGCGAATATCGCCACACTCAATGCGATATACCGTAGAAAGCTGCTCACTCTCTGGCGTGTCGATGTGGCGCGTGGCTGCAATGCCGCGGATGGTGTAGTCGCCCACTTCATACTCACCAGGCTGGTCAATGATAAGGCGTGCCTCAGGGTTAGCCACCGCAAAGCGCTCTTCGGTCGCAAGCTCTACTGCGTCCTTCGTCTTAGCGTCCTTCAGGCCTAGCAGCGATAGCTTGGGGTCAACTGCGAGCGTGGTTTTCTTCGTCGCAATGATGACTGTGTTGCCGCCTTTGTATTCGATATCAAGCATGATTCTCTCCTTCGTCTTCTTTTAATATATTATCAACGTCTACCAATACGGTATGCTTGTTGGTCAGAATGGTGGTAATAAAGCGGTCGCGCACGCTCAGCCGATAATAGAACTCGTCGTAGCTCAGGATGCTATACGTCAGCTCGCGCCCCTCCTGTCGCTCGATAACTGCCACCACGCTGCGCAC
>CALIJG010000028.1 GCA_938018005.1 uncultured Candidatus Saccharibacteria bacterium
CGCTCTGTGGTGGCACCACAGAGAACAAAATGGACACGAAGGCCAAATAGTGGCGGCGAAAATACATGCTGTAGTTATTGCAACAGGCAGCCAGATCGGCCCGCACATGGCAATGAGGAGCGCGAATCAGCTGGGCGTCTGTCAGCACAAGCTGTTCGCGCCACCTGGCTCGTCCTTGCCGTTGGCGGCCTCTTCAGGCTCCGCAGCCGCCTCCTGCGCCCGCCTCGTCATCGCCACAGCGCTGTGGAAGGCGGCCAGGTCGTGGGCCTGCTTGGTGGCGATGGCCTGCTGCCAGGCGTCGGCCTGGGCATGGGTGGTTGTGGTGGGCGGGGTGTCGTCGTGCCAGATGGCCCAGGCCAGCAGGGCGATGGCGATGAGCGTCAGGCAGCCGACGAAGGCCAGGCCGTTGATGATCCAGCTCATGGTGGGTATGTCCTTTCTGGTGGTGTGCGTGGTTGCTCGGTCGTGCTGGGGTGCCTCGGTATGTCACGCCGGCTCAGAACTGCGCGATCCCCCGGGCGGCGCCAACGCCGTAGGCGCGCAGGATGGCGTGGTAGTAGGTCGCTCCAGCGGGGGCGGTCTGGTAGCAGGACTCGGCCAGAGCGGACAGCGTGGCGACGTTGCCCATGGCGCTGGCGGCCAGGAAGGCGCGGGCTTGATCGGTGGCGTGGGCCAGCTGGCTGTCGGCGGCCAGCTCGTCCAGGCGGCGCTGGGCGGTGCGGGCCAGGCTGCGCGACTGCGGCGCCCGGGGTGGGAGCAGATCGGCGGCGAAGAGCTCGGCGATCAGCAGGATGGGCGCAGCGGGCTGAGGGCCGGTGAGGTGGTCGGAGTGGTCGGTCGTGGGCATGAGGGGTGTCCTTTCGTAAAGGGTGGCGGCCAGCGCCACCAGCGGAGTGCGGCCACGGTCAGCGCGGTTCGGTCAGGTCTGGTGTGCCGCGTCCTGGTGCCGTCTCTGGCGGCGGATGCGGTGCTGTGGCCTTGGTGCTTCCAGCCTGGCGCTGGCTAGGTGGTGGTGTCACTGACAGAAAACCGGCACCCTGGGCCCTATGGCCAAGGACGGTGGACTGCACGATCCGCTGCGCCAGCGGCTCGTAGCCGAGCTGCGGGTGCTGCGCCGTGGCCAGGGGGCGTGGACGGTGCGAGTGGCACCGCTTGTCTGGCTGGTCGATGCCGCAGGGCTCGGCTTGGTGGAGCGGGCGGTGGCACGCCTGGAGCAGCTGCGCCAAGCGCTGGGCACAGACCCACTCAGTGACGTAGGGGCCTTCTTCTGGCTAGGAGACGTCGGCATTACAGAGCCGGAGGTGTCGCTGGAGCAGCGACTGGCCCGCTATGCGGAGGTCTTTCACTGCAATGAGCGCACAGCGCTACGGCGCAGTGATCGCGGCATTGCGATGCTGGCAGCTGCCCTGCGCGATGAGGCGGAGCGGCGTCCCTTTGCCCTGATCTGGCTGTTTCAGTCGGCAGGCAGCGCCACGGTGGTGCTGGACTGCGTCATGGAAGCGCAGTCCGTACGTGAGCCGGTGGTCAGCATCAATGGTGAGGCAACGCAGCTACCGGCCTTCGTTGGCCACCGCGAACCGGGCGTTGATGGGCAGCCGCAGTACCGCGCCCGGGCTGTCCTGGATGGCTTGCCTGTGCAGACGGCGCCTGGGCCGTACCTGCCCTGCCTGGCGGTGCGGGTGCTGTGGGACATGCCTGTCTGGCCGGTCTGGCAGCTCACCGGCTGGGTGGTCGACCCCCACTATCTAGTGCGCCTCCAGACCTTCCGCCAACGCGCCGCCGAGGTCAGCCTCGTCTGGCGCGACGACACCAGCAGCGTCAGAGAGGTAGTGCCGAGGCTGCATGAGGGGGTGAAAAATAGAGGCAGAAACTGAGGTATAGATGGGTGCTATAAGTTAATATAACAGCGTGGAAACAATCTGCTCTGGACGCCCACTCACAGCATCCAGCGAGTACGTCAAGTTAACGATAATGTCACGATAAGGTTATCGCTTATGTTGGGCAGTTTACCCCGAAACATGCAAAGCGATAGGCTTCATGATGCTGGTCCAGCAAAACTCCCAAACACCCCAAGGAGCCTCTATGCATGAAGAAAGTAACGCCACTAAATCAGTTACGCAGGAACCACCTTCAAAGCAAACTTCAAGCGAAAAAAGTTTGGATGACCCCTTTGAATTTCGCGATCCCAACGTATGGAGAAGCCGGATATTTGAATCAGAAGATCTCATTGCATCCAAGCAGTGGTATCAGCAAAATTATGACAGGAAAGAAAGTCAAAACTGCCCTGTATGCCAAAACCTTAGTGTAGACTTAGCAAACCTTCTCAGTCGCGCCGACACTTTTAAGTTTGTTACGCCAATTGGTGCGCTTATGATGGCCTTTGTTGGAGCATATCTTGCGGCACTCTTAAAACCAGATCAATCAGTTATTACCAGCGCCATCATTCAAGGCTTAATAGCTACAGTCATAGGTGTAACAGCCCTCATAACGCTCATCTTCTATTGGATGGCTCAATGCGACAGTGAAGAGCGAACCAAAGTTGCCTTCAAGTTAATGGAGTTTTCTCGAATAAATGGGTCCGACACAAGTGCCAGCAATCAAAAGTTTTGCCCTCAACACCAAAAGCTAATCACATCAAGAAAACAGTGAGTCAAACTACAAAAATCAATATCGATGCATTATCTGGCTAACATAAAACAATCAATGCAACTCGGTGGCTTATCGCACCAAGTTACATTGATTGCGCCCCGCTGTCGTCAGCGGTCACTTGTCGATCAGCAGGAATAATGATGACGCCTCTCTACCCTCCAATCAGCCACACCCCGTGCCACTCCTCACGCACCGCATCAACCA
>CALIJG010000029.1 GCA_938018005.1 uncultured Candidatus Saccharibacteria bacterium
GTTGAACAACGCTCACCCACCAGGGTGGGCGTTGTTCGTGTTGTGGGGCTCGTGGCTGTGAGCTGGTCACCAGCACATCGATCACGCATCTTCACGACACGCCCCACACAACCTTCAATAAAGTCATTGTCACTACCGCTCCGGTAAAATAGTTTAGCCATAAGAATCGTCGCCAGCCGGTTCGCGCCTCCGCCGAACATTCATCACAAATGTGCACAAAGGGTAGCAGGTTGATGATATATAAGCCGCCCGCAGCCAACACTGGCCATGCCGCCACGCCCAGGCACGCCACCAACCCGACCGCTGCCGCGTACAGCACTATCGCCAGCCACACCGTCGCCCGCGCACCAAACACCGTGGCAATAGAGCAAATATTAGCTTCACGATCTGGGATAATATCCTGCACGGCGCCAAACGCCTGACTAGCCATACCCCAGCAGAAAAATGCGACAGCCACCAACCACCCCGCCTGCGTCGTGCCGACCAACGAATAGGCATACAGTAGCGGACCGACAAAATGCAGACTCGAGGTCACCGAATCCAGCAGTGGCACTTCCTTAAATCGCAGCCCCTTCGCACTATATGCCACCACAAAAAACAGCACGGCCGCTAGCACCAACACACTTTGCCAATTACCCAGAAGCACCAGCGCCACCACGAATGGCAAACACGATAGTATGGCCGACCACACAATCAGCCGATGATACTTCCGTGGTGTCACTGCTCCCTCCACGCCGCCCTTGCGAGGATCACGCATATCTGATTCGCAATCGCACACATCATTGATGCCATACATCAGTAGATTGTACGGAATGAGAAAAAACAATGTACCAATAATAAGCTGCGCATCGATCGCCCCACCCATTACCAAATAGCCAGCTGCAAACGGATAGGCCGTGTTTACCCACGACAGCGGTCGCGAAGTCATAAATAATACCTTACACTTTTCTTTCACGATTCAACCCCTTCCAAATCGCTGGCACGGCTAGGCCAGCCAGTAGTGCATAAAATAAATCTTCAATCGGTGCTAGCCCTACATGTATGCCCAAAATTTTATCCGCAGGATACGTAAACATCCCGAAGTAAATCAGCAGTGAATCAAACACAATCGTCGTCATCATGAGTACCGCCAGTGTCGCCCACATTGCACGGCCACGTGTTAGTACTTTGCGCCATGCCAGCACACCTAGTACTGTCGTCAAAAACAGCAGATTGAGTACTATATATGTCGCCATCGCTTTACTCCCGCCCGGTAGACTACCAGGCTAAAATAACTCAAAAACAGCAAGAAGAACAATTCTTCCAGCGGAAATTCTGGAAATAAATACACGCCCGACATATACGGCGAATGTCCACTGAGAAAGATACCGAGCGAGATACCACACATATCCCACACGATGAACGCGCTGGTCATAATGAGCACGGTCAGTACTGTACGGCGAGCATCATACCAGTAGGCTAGCCTATACCGCCAGTCCAGCACTACCATCCCCGCCCAACTAACAATAATTCCCACTAAATACAGCCAACTCATATATCCTCCTTGGTGAGCGGTCCACGACGGCGGTTTCCCGTGATGCGCTTGTAGGTCAGCTGGGCGCTAATAAGACACATCGGCAGACCGATTCCTGGCAATGTTCCCGCACCAACATAATACAAATTTGGCACTTTTTTACTGCGATTACGCGTACGGAACATCACGCTCTGGCGGAGTAAATGCGATTCACCACCAAAGGCGTTGTACTGCCAGGCGTTGAACTGCTCGCCAAACTGCTCTGGGCCGTAGATGAGCCGAGAAACAATTCGCTTTGGTAAATCTGATTCGCCGCTCATCTCGGTAAGAATCTTGACGATCTTCTTCACACACGCCGCTTCTTGCTGTGGCGTCAGCGTCACGCCTGCTGGTAGTGGTAATAGCACAAACAGATTTTCATGCTCTGGCGGCGCCAAGCTAGGATCAGTCTTGGATGGATTGCAGATATAGAGTGAAGCATGCTCTGGCACAGTGCCAGTTTCATAAATTGCTGCAAAGTTTTCACGCCAGTTTCTCACAAAGTAGAGATTATGATGTTGTAAATTCGACAACCCCCCTTTGACACCCAGCGAAACCAGCAACGCTCCTGGCCCCGGCTGGCGTTTTTGCCAATACTTTTCGGGGTAGCTTCGAGCAGCTGGCGGTAATAATTTGGTTTCAGTATGATGGATATCGGCTGCTGAAATTACCACGTCAGCCGCAATGTGTTCGCCATTCATCAGTTCAATACCCGTGGCCTGATGACCATCCAGCACAATCTGCTTTACCGGCGAGTTGTAGTGGTATGCCACACCCAAGCTTCTCCCCAGCCGCTCCATGCTATCCGCCAATTCCATCATGCCACGCCGCGGATAATACACACCGCTACGAAAATCGAGATGACTCATCAGACTGTAGACAGCCGGTGCTTGAAACGGGCTGGAACCCAAAAATACCATGTGATATTCTAGCAATTGTTTAAGCCGAAGATCCCGAAACCAGCGGCTCACATGAGCGTCCAGTGTCCGCCACACTAGCGGCAACATGGTCGGTAACTGGCGCAGAAGCGGCCACTGTAACATATCACCAACCCGCGTGAAATTGTTATACAGCGCGTGCTTCACCGCCACCTCATACACCTGGCTGCTACGCGTGACATAGCGCTGTAGTTTTTCACCTGCACCGGATTCAATTGCCTCAAAGGTTGCCATGTCTTTATCAACATCACCCTGAATAATCAGTGGCTCATGACCTTCGCTCCAGACTTTGTAGCCAGGCGAAAATCGCACCAAGTCGAGTTCTGTCTCGGCCAATTGGCCAAACAATTGATAATACTGCTCAAAAATTTCTGGCATCAAATACCACGACGGGCCAAGATCAAAGGTAAAGCCATCTTGCTTGACCACTTGAATCCGCCCACCGGCTGACGGGTTCTTCTCGTACACCGCCACCTCGTACCCTGCTTTCGCCAGCAAATTTGCCAGCGCCAGCCCGCCATACCCCGCACCGATGATCACTGCTTTCTTTTTCATGATCCGACCAATCCTCGTGCGAACAGTAAAGATTTTACACTGTTCGGCACTCGAATGCGCCGCGCTTTGAGGTCGGCGGCTGATGCATTCTGCAACCGTTGGAACAGTGCTTCATAATATATTACACTGGTATGCACTGCTCGACGCGCAGTTGATGGGAGTTGCTGCACACTCGCTTTGGCTATGGCAAAATCCGCCGCGATATCCGCTTCGATGGCCCGCTTGCTGGCCTCACTAAACGATGGGTAATCAACGCCCGGGAAATACACTCGCCCCAACAGCTCATAATCTGCCTTCATGTCACGCAAAAATTCACTTTTTGGTAGGCCGCGCCCAAACGACTAGCGCCATCACGCAACTGCCCATATTGAGCCTCATCGCCTTCAACAAACACCTTGAGGCACATCAACCCCACCACCTCCGCCGAGCCGTAAATATAGCGTCGGTATGCTGCTTCATCGTATGCCATGACCGTCATATCCATCCGCATGCTTGCAAAAAAGGGGGAAATTAATTCCCGTTCGATGCCGTACTTGCGGGCCGTAAGGGCAAAGGCGTGGACTATTGGATTGGTTGAATAGCCTTGATCACACGCCTGGTAAACCGCCGATTCAAAGTTGTCTAGCTGAGCCAGCGCATCATCGCCGCGGTACGTGTCGACAATTTCATCCGCTAGCCGCACCATGCCATAGACTGCGTAAATATGCGGCCGAATTCGTGATGCAAACAGCCGGCTGCTCATCGAAAACGAGGTCGAATACCGCCGCGTTAATCGCCCTGCCAGCTCGTAGCTCACTTGCCGATATAGTTCCATCAGTAACGCCTTCCTTGCAGGTGATCGACAAATTGCTCTAACTCGTTGCGCCGAAAACCATGTTGTAGTTTTGCGAGTGTAGCCCGCGCCTGAGCAAAATACTGCTGTGCGGTAGCTTCGGTTTTTTGGCGCGCACCGGATGCTTCAATGCGAAGCACTTGTCCCGGCGCATCACGCATGCCGAACCACTGAGCAAAGCGAGCCGCTTGTTCGTCATTCATCATCGTTTGATGTTCGGCGATCAGCACTGTTCGCTTACCTTCGCGCACATCCGTGTCGGCCGATTTGCCTGTCGTCGCTTCATCACCAAACATACCAATCAAATCGTCCTGCAGTTGAAAAGCAATGCCGCATTGCGTGCCAAATTCTTGTAGAATTCCCCGCGTCGTTTCATCAACCTCTGCGCACAATGCACCAGATACAAGCGGACCCACAAGGCTGTAGCTAGCTGTTTTGTAGCGGTAAATAGTCATCGGATCAAACTGCTCGGTCATGATAAAACCCGCTTCAACGTCAATCAATTCGCCACCAATTACCTCAAACACCGACTGCGATAATCGCTCCGATAACTGGCGAATTACCGATGATGAAAATGGAGCTGACTGCACCAAATGGTATGCCTCGGACAGCAGCGCATCACCCGCCAGCAGCGCCACGCTATTGGCATAATGGGTGGTCTGCTGCGGTGGTAGTAGCGGCGCGTAATCAGCTTCGTATGCACCATTAACCGTCGGCTGACTATGCCGCACGACATCCCTATCGATAATATCATCGTGCACCAACATGGCCACATGCAATAATTCTTGCACCGCCGCAACTGGTATAATTGCTGCGTCCAGCGCTCCGTACCCCACCACTGTCAAATACGGGCGCATTCGCTTGCCGCCTGCTTGGTAAATGCGCGCGATCTCCCGCCACAACCGCTCGTAGCGTGGATACACCACTGTGGCTTGCGCCACCCGGTCGTGAATACGATCCACGATATACGCATCAACTGCCTGTTTCGTCGCCGACAGTAGCGAGTTGACTTCCATAAGACTCATTATACTACAGAATTAATCAGAAGTTCTGTTGTAGGGGGTACGTGACGCAGCGCGTTGATATCACCTACGACTCAGGCAATACAATGCATTATTTAAGCCTTCATGCTGACCCCGATGGGACAGTAATTGGGCGCATCCGCCCCACATCTGGCCAAGGAACAATATCCTTGCCAGAGCGGGTGTTTCGAGACTGTCCACGTGGCTGCAGCCGTTGGGAATCACCAGAAGACCAGTCTGCTCATGCTGGTCTGACGCGTGCTGACGATGTAGACAATGCCGTTGGTGGTATCTATCTTCATCTCCCAACGTTTGGGCAGCCAACTGCTCGCGACCTTTTTCTGCAAGCTATTGCGCCTGATGCCCGCTGTATAACGCGCTCTCGCGGGAGTGATGCGGAGCTTGATGTAGTCTGTATTAATCAGAAGACTGGTGCTTCTTTGTATCGGTTATCCGAAATATGAGGGCGTATTTTTCCATTAGTAATGGACATTGAGGCTCACAGCTTACTCAGCATGTCATTTGTTTCAGGTCACGCACTTGTAGTATCTTTTGCACCATATCCTTGCTGATGCCCATTCGTTGAGCAGTGTGCCTGTACCGTGCCGAGCTCGGCGTAGGCCTGTCGCACCTGCTTCTGGAAGACAGGGTAGACTGAGATTGCTCATTCTATGCTGTGCTGGCTCGGTGATTCAAGATTGCAGACGCCGCATCACGTGAGCCCATATCTACGTATGTGAAGAACGAGTAAATGCTCGATATTAAAGTTAAACCTACAAATGCGATAAGATACTGACGATTAAAGCCTCCTCCAGAGGTGATCCATGCGCCGATTAAAGAGGTTGCACTTACGATTGCAAAGACAATCCTGAGTCTGAGGTCTTGTCTTGCTTTGACTGACGCAGAGACTGAAAGCATTTCTTCAGCGTTACCCCTAACTTCTGAGTAACCCCACTTTTCCAGTACTTTGTTTGTTTTTCAACTAATTGTGCCACGTCTGTGTTCGCCATGCTTGTACGGTATCTCAGCACGTTGTCACCAGTCAAGGCTTCACCCTCTTCGACAACGCCCGTCCCCACTAGAAAGACATAACGGAAAGCAACGAATCACCTTAGATAAATACCCTGGTGACGCCGAGTAGCAACTAAATATTAGTAACATGAGCTGATCTATTTGCGAACCGCTTTGTATCCCAAAAAAATACCCAGACTCAACACACAAACACCCACAACTGCCCACGGTAGTGAGCCTCCGGTAATCTCCTGGCAATTTACAACGCACGCTATCGGCTTGATTCGCACAACGTCAATGCCTTGTAAAAACCACAGACCACCCAGTAGTATACAGAGTAGGCTACCGACGGCTAATGAAATAGTTTTTGCTTTCATGATTCTCATTATACAACATTTATTTCTCAGAGCCAACGCCGCACCGTACGTTGGTAGGATTGATAGGTAGTGCCGAATTGCTTCAATAACATAGCCTCCTCCAGAGGAATGATCACCGTCTGTAATACCCCAAAGCACAGTACAGGAAAGATAAGCGCCAGATACGATGCTGAGCCGAGAGCACATCCCAGTGGTGCACATAGCACAAGAGCAGCAATAAACCAAAATGAATTCGCCATAAATATCGTAGAGCCATACACACCAATAAGATAGCCAACACCGTAATGGAGTAGCAGCGTGAGTTCTGCAATAGCAGCGCCACTGATCGCCGCTTTTACCAAGCTTTGAGATCTCCATCCTGCCAAGAATGGCAACGCAGCCCAGACAACACCTGCATTAAATAACTTACTAAATATCTTGCGGATACAAGAGTATAACTGCCACTGCCCTTCCATTTCTTGAGGAAAGTAGATATTACTAACAAGCGATAGTATCGCTAACGCAAGGGATAGAAGAATGACAGTCAGGTATTTATGGCGAATTGTTTGCATGGTCTGATCATAGGGAATTATTGAGTTGCCGTCAATCTGCATTATCAACATGACGTCTAACAATACTGACGCCGTATTCCTCAAGGAGAGTTATCATCCTTTGAAACGCTGTATCTAACATAACGCCAATTTTTGCTTGGTTGTTTCCAGACGCCGTTAGTGTCACACCAATCTTTCCACCTTCTTGACGAATCGGACGAGTTTTCACATACACATCCACGAATTCACGCGTCAGTACAGCAGATGCTTCTGCAAGGACCGACTCATCATTTGTACTCGTCATGATCGTCATCGTTCTTAAAAATCCGCTACCGAGGCGGCGTTCCAAAATACCGGATGCATGCCTACCGACTATCGCGCGAACCTCTGCAGGAACACCTGGAAGACACAGAACAGACATTGTATCATCTATATCAATAACGACCGCTGGTGCAGCGCCAACCGGATTATAGATTGGTACTGCCCCGGTGGGCAGTAAAGCCATCTTTTTGCGAGCATTCCTTGCTGATGCAGACACATCCCGATCAACTATTCCTTGTGACTCCAAGTCAGAATATCGTTTCTGGACATATTCAATTGCTGTTTGATTAATCTCGAGCGGCAACTCAAGGGCGCGAGCAACTGACTCGACAGTTCGGTCATCAATTGTCGGACCAAGACCTCCAATGGTAAAGATCAAGTCTGGATCCGTACGTATGCAATATGCCAACGCGTCTTGTATTGCAATTGGGTCATCATGTACCGTAACTACCGTCGTAACCAGCGCACCACGACCAGCAATTTGTGTGCAAAGCCAGTGAGAATTAGTATCGAGTGTGCTTCCATTGAGCACCTCGTCGCCTATTGTGATGATAGCTCCTCGCCTGCGAGGCATATATACACCCCCTCTTTTTATTATATTAAATGGCTAATTGCTGTGTCGTATTTTTGAGTATCACTAAATCAGAAATACTCTAATCATTCATTGAACTCTGATGGCATGCACAGGTAACCCTATCACTCAAATTATTGATTATCTGTCGATCTGCAACACCCATCACCTCTTTCATTCAACGCCACCCATCATTATCGGGAGCATAATCACCCATTGTTAATTCATCAATCAGGCTGCACATCATGCATTACACCATCTTCATTCGAAGCTGTGGGAGGTACTTGAGCTTGTTCCTCCGCTTTTGCTGTTTGCTGTTCGGCAGCAATTTGTGCTCGCACTTGGCGTTCAATCTCGTACCGAAGCTGCTGCTCATTCTGTACTAGTGTATTTGGTTGTGCAGGTTGGAGGTAGCGCTGTACCTTCTCTAGATGTACCAAAATAGGCGTTACTATTAAGCCAAATACAGTGAGTATACCAAAAACTACCAAAAAACGTAGCGTACTTGATGTATCTCGCACATTAAACCATACCATACTCAAGCATGCCATACTTAAAAGACTGGCGCAAGTAACCGTCATCATTTTCATTCCTATGATGAAAGAGTTTTTGTTGGCGTATGACAAGGTCTTTACGCTAAGTGTAATGAGCAGTGCAATAATTAATGCTGTGAGCGTAAGCTTCGTCGTAATCGAGATGAAGTCGCTGCATATTTGTGTCTGAACATGACCTTCGTAGTCATAGTTGCTATAGTCGCTATAATGTCTATTATATCGACTCCCTGTACTGACAGAGGGACGACAAAAACTAAGAAACCGATAGAGATTCCACTGGATAACAAACATACCAGTAAACCACTGAGCATTGAGGATGATCGACATAATGGATAGAATTTTTATAACTATTCGGTTGTCGGCAAGTCGTGATATGTTGCTCATAGCAATTAATGATGCGATTGCGGCGCAAAACGTCGTGAAAAGGATTCGCCAATCAATTTCTTGCGATAATACTGCAAGAATCCCGAGAAGTGCGCACAATGTTAGCAAGCCAATTGACAGATAGAGCAGGACACTTCGCAATTGCGCTACAGAGTAGGATTGTTTCATGGCACTATCATACACCATTTACTATCTATGTCAACTCGCTTTAGTCATTTAATACACCACCCCAGCCGGCAACGTTGTTGGGACTGCTGGTGACGCATCCTCAATTGACGCGCATGGGTATGAGCAGTAATCAACCGACAGGAAGCCAGCCGATCGGTAATTGCCACTAGCCTTCGCTCCACCAAATGGTGCCGCAGTCGTTGCGCCAGTCAGTGGCTGGTTCCAGTTGATGATGCCTGCCTTTGTTTGCTGATAAAACGCTTCGTATTGTGCACGCTCGCGAGTGACAATGCCAGCAGCAAGACCAAACTGTGTTGCGTTTGCTTGGGTAATTGCTTCAGCCAGAGTCTGCGCTATTGACACCTGAAGGAGTGGTCCAAAGATCTCTTCATCTGGCAAGGGCACACCAGTGACATCGATCAACCCAGGACTGACAAAGTTGTCACCAAGCGTCGGGATTGGTTCAGCAGGAACGAGAACATGTGCGCCAGCTGAGACGGCAGCATGGTACTTATCAAAGAAATGACGAACCGCCCCATAGTCAACCAACGGACCCATGAAAGGCGTTGGACTGGTATCAAACTGATCGCCAACGACAATACTCGCAACCGCTTGCCGAAGTGCAGGAATATATTCGCCTGCAATCGCTCTATTGACGATAAGCCGCCGCGCCGATGAGCAGCGTTGGCCGCTTGAAATATAGCCAGACTGCACCGCAATGTGCACCGCGAGGCGTACATCATCATAGTCCCAGATGACAAGTGGGCTATTGCCACCCATTTCGAGGGCGCAGATCTTGTCTGGCGCACCAGCAAGCTGCTTTTCGATCGACACGCCAGCCGCTCGACTACCGATGAAAAGGACGCCATTTACCTGAGGGTGTGCAATGAGCTTTTGCGCTACATCGCCATCGCCATGAATAACCTGAAGCACCCCATCTGGCAGTCCAGCCTGCTGCCAGAGTTGCGCGTAGTACTCACCGGCATATGGCACTTTCTCACTTGGTTTGAAAATGACGGTATTGCCAGCAAGAAGAGCAGGCATGACATGGCTATTTGGCATGCTCATTGGGAAGTTGTATGGCCCCAGCACTGCCATAACACCATGAGGCCGATAACGCGTCACCGACTGGCGTCCATTGACTTGTTTCGTAACCGTCTGAGCCCGTTGATCATAGGCGTCGAAGACCGCCTGCACTTTATTGCCAAGTGACTTGACTTCAGTGCGCGCTTCCCAGAGTGGCTTGCCATTATCCTGCGAAATAATCCGTGCTGCATCCTCGCTATGTGTCGTCACTTGGTCGGCAAAGGCGCGGATAATGTCTTTGCGCACATCAAGCGGTGTCGCCTCCCATGTGTGCTGTGCACGCGTTGCGACATAAACAGCCTGCACGATTGTAGCGTCATCCGCAAGACTTCCAGACCAGATTGGTTCGTTGGTGGCAGGGTTACGGGATACTATTCGTTGATCGACACTCATACTCATTAGCCTCTTTCTTCCTCTATTTTATTGAGGCACGACAAAGAAATCAATTGCTACAGATAGCAAGTATATTTCCTCCACAAAGTTTTATCGCCAATCCACTGTATATTCGTTGCGTAGCATTGCAGTAATGGTGCGAGCTTGCAAAGTGGTTTTTGTCCCAGGATTAAGAATGCCGTGAGGGTCGAAGAGCTGCTTGATTTGCTGATAGAGAGCTGTAAGGTCTGGGTTTTGCGTAGCACGGACGAAGCGCGTTTTGAGCCGGCCCTCACCACCGCTCATCACCAAATGGCCGTCATATAGCGCAAGCAGCTTGGTGAGCTCGTCGTAGAGCTTAAAAATCTTTTGCTTATCGCTCACTTTGCGGAGCGAGAGGCGCGGATAGACGCCGTAGAGATTCAAGCTAGGATAGCCAGCAAGAGGTAGTGGTAGCTGCAGCGCCCGAGCAAGCGGCATGAGCGCCCGAGCAAATTCTTCGAAGCGCTGCGGCGGCACATAAAACCCCTCAAACAAGCGCGGTGCCCCAATATGCGCGGTATCGGGCCAGCGGTACTGATCAAGCGCAGCAAACCCTGCCGCCACATCTTCATCATCGTCATCTTCAACAATGGTGACGATCGTCTCGCCCGCAGATTGCAGCTGCTCAAGCTTAGCCTGCTTACGCGCACGTGTCCGGTTATTAAAATCATCAAGCGTCACGAGCAAAACTGCCTGTGGCGTAAACTGCTGAGCAGCCGCTTCATAAAAAGCATATTTTTTGCCATCACGGCGGAGTTGCTCAAAAATCGCTGCATCGAGATAGCTGAGTTGTGCTGGCTGAAGTGCATCAATATCATCAATCGCTGCCTGAGCATCGCTGCTACTCCGAAATACCAAGGCTGCCCTTGTCTTGCGAAAGCTAAAGAATTCTGTCTTGAGAATCAGCTCGTCAATAATCCCCAGCGTTCCCTCACTCCCTACAAAGAGTGGCCCGAGGTCAAACGTCCCATCGGGCTGCTTAACCCGTGCAATACCACTATAACCAGACGTGTCATTGGGGTTAATCTGCTCAATTAGCGCGGCATTATCAGTAATAATCGCATCGATACCACGATAGATGTCACCTTCAAACCCAGGCAGACCTTTGCGCTGGCTGAGCTCGCGCCGCGAGAGACGCTCTGTCTGCATAACGTCGCCGTTGGCAAGCACAACCTCGATCTGGTCAATCGCTTCGGCTGGATCGGTCGCTCGGCTGAGGAGCGTCCCGCGTGCACCAGCTGCAATGACTCCGCCAACTGTACCTCGCTGACCAGTCAGCGGTCCGACACCAGCACCATGCATGCTCAGCGCTGCCGCTACACTGTGGGCTGGTGCGCCTGACTGGACGCGAACCCGCTGCGATTTGCCATCATATTCAAAGATCGTGTCGAGAGCTGTCGTATCGAGCAGTATACCCTGCCCTACAGCACCGCCCAGCGCACCACAGCCAGCTCCGCGTGTGACGACTGGTATCGTGTGACCCTTCTCAGCCATTTGCCAGGCAAAACGGGTGATCTTGCGAATATCACTCACAACGCGCGGCGCTACCACGAGCTCTGGCGTTGCGGCTAGAATACCGGCATCTGCACTGACTGACGCACGCCAATCGGCCCGAGTCGAAACAGACCCGGCAATATGACTGCGTAAATAATTTGCAATTTTACTCACATTTCCCCCGTTAGCTTACTGCTTATACTATAGCACAGGGCAGCACATTTACACCAGGTGCGGTACAATAAAAATGTGAACGTATCGACACCGCTCTCACAGATCAAAGGCGTTGGGCCAAAAACAGCTGAGCAACTGGCTCAGGCTGGGCTCTTGACTGTCAATGATCTCATCATGTTTTTGCCACGCAAGCACGATGATTTTACTGCAGCGAGCTCAATCGCAACACTGACACCAGGCAATGTGACGATCACGGCGCGTTGCGAATCAATCAGCACGCGCACGGTGCGGCGTGGTCTCCGCATTACTACGGCAGTACTGGCAGATAGCTCGGGCAAGCTCAACGCCGTGTGGTTTAACCAGCCGTATCGAGTGCAGCAGCTTGCGAGTGGGGATGAATGTTACTTTCGGGGACAATTTGAGTATAAGAATGGCCGCTACCAACTCACCAATCCAAGTGCCGAGCGTGTCAAAGAGCTTGCCCATCATGGCGCTAGCCTGCTACCCATCTACCACGCAGTACACGGCCTCAAGAGCCAGCTAGTACGCAAATTACTTACCGAACTACGACCACTGATCACAATGCTGCCCGAGACACTCCCCCCGCAGATTATTGCACGCGAAGGCTTAATGAGCCGGAGTGAGGCGCTGCTTGCGATACATTTCCCCACTACACCAGAGGATGTCGCAAGAGCACGCCAGCGCTTTGCCTTTGAGGAACTCTTTAGCTTACTGCTTGCTAGCCAGCTCAATCGCCAGGCGCATGCTCAGCTCCAAGGCTATGCCATACCGTTTGAGCAAGCTATCGTAAAGTCATTTGTGAGCGCCCTGCCCTTTGCTCTCACGGATGATCAGCGCCGAGCGGCCTGGGATATCCTGCAAGACTTTCAGCGTAGTACACCAATGAATCGCCTCCTCCAAGGTGACGTAGGCAGTGGCAAAACAGTAGTCGCTGGCCTGGCCGCTCGCCAGGCTGCCAGTGCTGGCTACCAAACCGCCCTGATGGCACCAACGGAGATTCTTGCCCGTCAGCACGCTGTCACGCTCGATGCATTACTTGCACCCTTCGGCGTCAAAGTTGGGCTGCTAACTGGCAGCGTGACAGGTACTGCACGCACTGAGCTCGCCCAGCGAATCGCAGACGGCGAGGTAGATGTGGTGGTAGGGACGCACGCACTCATCCAAGACTCGGTGAACTTTGCGCGGCTTGGCTTTGTTGTCATCGATGAGCAGCACCGCTTTGGGGTAGCGCAGCGCCAGAAGCTGCTTGATAAATCCGGCCATATGCCACACCTACTTGCTATGACAGCGACACCAATTCCTCGCAGCCTTGCCCTGACCGTCTATGGCGAGCTCGATATTAGCATCATTAGCCAGCGCCCGGCGGGCCGGCAGCCGATCATCACCAAAATTATCTCTCCCGCCTCGCGCCCAGCCCTATACCAACGCGTCACGAAGGAGCTCGAGGCCGGCAGCCAAGCCTATGTTGTTTGCAGCCTCATCGATGATAACCCAGACAATGACGCGCGCAGTGTTGAAGCAACCGTACGTCATCTCAAGAGTAGCATCTTAGGCCGGTGGCGAATTGGTCTACTTCACGGCAAGATGAAGCCTGCCGACAAAGAACGAGTGATGCAAGAATTTCACCAGCATGCGTATGATATTCTCGTGAGTACCACAGTAGTAGAAGTTGGTGTTGATGTGCCAAATGCGACAGTGATGATGATCGAGGATGCCGAGCGATTTGGTCTTGCTCAGCTCCACCAGCTGCGTGGCCGAGTGGGACGTGGTGCACGCCAGAGCTACTGCTATCTTTTGCTTAATAACCACAGTAGGCCGAGCCAGCGTCTGCGCGAGGTGGAGGCTTCTAGCGATGGCTTTCACTTAGCAGAAGTCGACATGCAGCTCCGCGGCCCGGGCGAAATTTACGGCAAAGCTCAGCATGGCGCGCTCAATCTGCGCATTGCGAGCCTAGCCGACAGCAAGGCAATTGCCCGCGCCCAAAAAGCAGCGCAGACCTTTATCGCCAGCGGTGATTCGCTTGACCACTACCCGGAGCTCCAGGCAGCCGTGCAACGCAATCAACGACTCACGACACTCAACTAAGCTGAGGTAATCTTACCTATTTTTAATTCTACCTTTTTTCATTCTCTCCATTCTCGCCCATTTAGGGTTGAGAATGTCATTTTAGAGTATTTCGCCCACATTCCAAACCTTCTCCTCATAGTAAATTTTCATCATTTCATCTAATGAAGTACAGCTACTGTTTGTTACATAAAGTCATCAAATCTATATAGTGTGAAGAATACTAGGTATACGTAGTATTTTCAGAGAAGAAACGTAAGAGTGAGTGGACAAGCAAAATCAATCAGACCCCTCCTGCTCGCATAGCATCGGCTCGCTACACCCCACTGAGTAGCATGGAATACCATCAAAATAATGAAACGTGGATAATCTCAACAAAACACATCCATAGCAACGATTCAGCCACGTCAAAATCTGCTATACTATATGGGATATGTACAGCGGAACAACCTTTCGAGACCAGTCGGGGCACTTGGTTGGTGTTCATCAGCGGATTGACCAGCTCGCACGGCGCGACCTTGGCCAGATGTGTAGCCACCATGTCGCCATTCTTCACTTCCCGAGCTCGCGCGACATTCTCCATTTCGAGGGTAATAATGGCCCCGATGGCATCAAACGCAAAAGCCCCAGCGTCGATGAACCCTGGCACTACATCGACCCTACCAAGCCAGACGACCGCGACCTCGTCGTTATGATTCTCGATCATCATTACAATCTTGTCCAAGCGCTACGCCAAAACAATACAGTGCGTGCTGCCTTTGAGGCAGCGTGGATGTCGCACGCTATCGTCGATGGCCTCACGCCGGCTCATCACTACCCGCTGAGCGATAAAATTGAGGAGCTCTGGGGCCACCCCAAAGAGGAGCGCCTTACCGTCTTAGATAAAAATTTCATCCATGGGACAACGGGGCTCGATACGATTAACAAAAACTGGGAATACTGGGGAGCGAAGGGTGTCTTTGCGACGCATATTCTCTTCGAGCTTGGTGTGGCCGCCTCGATGCGCACTGCCCGTTTTGCCGATACCTGCCCATCACCTGAGTGGGTAGCCGAGGCGCAGCAGCTTGGCCTGGAGGCAGTCTTTTTGCGAGCAGTGCAGCGGGTGTATGCACTCGATATGTATCACACGTTTTGGCGGAATGGCTGGACGACGGGCTTAGCCTTGCAGACGCGCAACGAGCTCATCCCAGAGATCGTCCGCACCGTTGCCTTCGCGTGGTACAGTGCGCTGTGCGAGGCTTATCCATCATGAAAGTCCGAGTGATCGCCGGGCGCTATGGCGGGCGTTGGCTCGATGCGCCAGATAACCGCCGTACTCACCCAATGAGCGAGCGAGTGCGCAACGCGCTGTTTAATTCGCTCGGCGATGCAGTGCAGGATGCACACATCCTCGATGCCTTTGCTGGCACTGGCGCCGTTGGTCTGGAGGCGTTAAGCCGTGGGGCTCGCCAGGCGGTGTTTGTCGAACGTGACCGCCTCGCCTTCACCATCCTCTGCAAAAATATCGCAGCGCTCGGTGCTGGCTCATCGGCTACCGCAGTCAAAGCTGGCATCAGCCCATGGCTTGGCACTTACAATGGCGAAGCCTTCGATATCATCTTTGCCGACCCGCCCTACCACGATCTCCAGCTTGCAGCAGTTAGCCGACTTTTTGCCCTTCTCAAACCAGGCGGATTTATGGTATTATCACATACAGGAATAGGTGAGGGGCCAAAATTAGCAAACGACATTGTTGTGGTGGACAATCGTAGTTATGGAAACGCACACCTCACCTTTTTCCGCCGAGCTGATGGATGCAGCTAAGGTTGCAGATACACCAGCTCATTTGGTATAATAACTTTGTTATGCGGATGTGGTGGAATTGGTAGACACGCATGCCTTAGGAGCATGTGCCCTCGTGGCGTGAAGGTTCAAGTCCTTTCATCCGCACCAGCTATTTGTAAATTTTAATGCCGTTTTTTGCGGCA
Source organism: uncultured Candidatus Saccharibacteria bacterium (assembly GCA_938018005.1). GTDB lineage: Bacteria > Patescibacteriota > Saccharimonadia > Saccharimonadales > Saccharimonadaceae > Saccharimonas. Next base: position 16,036 of record CALIJG010000029.1, read on the forward strand.
CTTTTTTATGATTTAGAGCAAAGGGTTTTCTTTTTCATATCCTTACTCAAGAATTCTATAGGAGTGTTCTATTTCTCAAATATAATTTTACACCAAGAATAAAATCTATTGAGCGTAATAAATACTTGATAGCCCCCAACAGACGAAACAAGCAAGATAATAAACTTAAACTTATTGATATAGTAAAGGAGAAGCAATGAGCCAACAGTTAGAACGGGAGCGCACATTCCTCGCAAAAGAGCTGCCGCAAGAAATCAAAACAACCGAGCCAACTCGCATTGTTGATATTTATATCCCAGACACGCCAGCGCATTCTCACCTTCGGCTCAGACAAAATGGCAAAACATATGAAATCACCAAGAAGACCTCTGTTGCAGCAGGTGATGCGTCCAAGCACATTGAGCAAACCATCCCTTTGACAGAGGAAGAATTCGCAGCACTCTCACGTTGCAGTGCAAAGCGCGTCGCAAAGGACCGCTACCGCGTCGTGATCGATGGCACACTCGCCGAAATTGACGTATTTATCGAGGATCTGGCTGGGCTTGTGTTGATAGATTTTGAGTTTAGTACAGAAGCCGAGAAGGATGATTTTACCCCACCAAGCATTGCCCTTGCCGACGTCACACAGGAGGATTTCATCGCTGGAGGTCTGCTCGCCGGCAAGACATACGACACCATTGCACCAGAGCTTGCGCGGTTTTGTTATAAAAAGCTCAGTAAAGAGTAACTTTAGTTTATTCGTTATTCACTATAAAAATACTCACCCTGCTAGGTGAGTATTTTTATATACCGCAAGTTTTCGCTCTTTTGGTCAGTGTATGAAAGTAAAGGTTTTTACTCCGTTACGCCCAAAACCCCATCTAGAGCATAGGCAGTCGTCTCCCAGCCATTGACGGCAATGCTGTCGATGCCCATCGCGCGGACTGGGTAGTCGTTGCCTCCTTCTTCGATCTTATCGCCAAAGAAGAGGACTTCACTTTTCTCTAAGCCGTTAGCCTCGAGGAGCTTCTTCATGCCGTAGGCTTTGTCGATGCCAGGACGAGTAATATCGGTGCTGGTAGTGCCACCAATGCGCACTTCGAGGCCGGGCAGCTGCGCCGCTACTTTGTCGCGGTAGACTGGCCGAACATCCTTGTACTTCTCTGCCCAGGCGTATTTTTCCTCTGGAGTGGCTTGCTGACCCAAGGCAGATATAGTGATCTGACTCTGACGATCCTCGATGATTTCACCCGCTGGGTGCTCGCACCAGATCCCCATCTCTCGTGCAGTCGACTCAAGCACACTCACAATTTGCGCCTTTTGCTCATCCGTCAGATCCTCGGCATACTGCAGTTGCCACTCGCCCGCCTGTGGGTCGAAGCGATAATAGCGCGTACCACACGTCGGCATAGCGTGAAACTTGCCCAGCAGCTCGGGCGACACATCAAGGCGGCTCGTCACCTGCTTTTGGATCTGCTTGAAGTCCCCGCCGGTGATGACGCACACATCATACTTCTCTAGCAAACGCCCCAGCAGAGCCGCCATCCGGTCGCTCACGGGCGACTTCGTCACTGCTAGCGTATCGTCTAGATCAAATGCAATCAGTTTTTTCATGACAAATTCTCCTCTTGTAGCTACTAATGTGACATTATCATACCATAAAATATGGCAAATCCATAATCGAATAATCGGTTGCTACCCTTCTGCCGAGCATAGCCATCGAGAACACCCGTCTATCGCACGAGCACGAAGCTATTTTTGCCTTTTTTGATCAAGCTTGGACTCGTCGCTGGTTGATCACTGGTGATTTTTGCACCGTCAAGGCTAATGGCATTATTTTTGATGAGGCGACGTGCTTCGCCATTGCTAGCGCAAACACCAGCCTCCACTAGTGCTGCTACCACTGACTGCGGCGAGACGGTTGGGATCTCGTTAGCCAGCGCATCAAGATCTTCCTCGCGCAGTGTCGATAGGTCATTATTACCAAAGAGCACACTCGTCACCCGCTCCACACTCTCGCGGCGCTCATGGCCATGGACGATATCGGTTACTTCTCGTGCGAGTGTCTTTTGTAGGGTGCGCGCACCAGGGTTAGCGCGATGGCTGTCGATTAATGTTTCGACAGTTGCTTGATCAAGCAACGTGTAGATCTTGATCAAGTCTTCGCTCGTCTCGTCATCGCAGTTGAGCCAAAATTGGTAGAATTTGTATGGACTCGTCAGTGCTGGGTCAAGCCAAACTGCACCACCTTCCGACTTGCCAAATTTCACTCCTGTCTGCTTATTAATCACCAGTGGTGCCGTCAAGACATGGGCTTCGCCACCCTCGAGCTTGCGAATGAGCGACACGCCTGTCACGCTATTACCCCATTGGTCGGCACCAGCCAATTGCAGCGTCGCACCCTTCTCGCGGTACAGATGCAAGAAGTCATAGCCTTGAATCAATGCATAACTAAATTCACCATAGCTAATGCCTGTCCCGCCTTCGCCGATCCGTTGCTGCACAAAGTCGCGGTCGAGCAGTTGCGTCATACTGACGTGCTTACCGATCTGGTGCAAGAAATCGATATAATTAACGTGAGCAAACCAATCAGCATTATTGACTACCGCAAAATCCTGGCCGCGAAATATCTGCCGAAACTGCGCCGTTAAGCCCTCAACGCTGCGCGCTACGGTCTCGGCATTACGGAGGTCACGTTCTTGCTTTTTGCCGTCTGGGTCGCCAATCATGCCGGTTGCACCGCCCACAAGCAACAGTGGTGTGTGTCCATGGTCAATGAAATGCCGGCACAGCATCATGACGGCCAAGTTACCAATCGTCATACTCGGTGCACTCGGGTCAACGCCGATGTAGAAAGTGCGTGGTTTATTGATGTCATTAACATTAGCGAACGTCGTTTGATTGATAAATCCGCGCCAGGTTAATTCTTCTGCTAAGGTCATATATCCTCCACTCTTGCTCTTTCTTATGCTCGTGTATTGCTATTTATTTTAGCACGAAACAGCGTGAAGTAGTGGGGCTGCGCCGCAGGAAAAGACTAGCCCTACCCGCCTACATAATGCTATAATGCAGAGGAATATTGCGTGTTAGAGGAAATAAGAGATCGTGGTTAAAAATAATTTATCACATCGAGTTAGCGTCTACTCCAACCTTGCAGCCAAGCGCCGCACCAAAAAAGACGCCGAAGCCCGCCGCAGAGCGGAGTACTTGGCAAGCCTACCCAAGCAGCCTCTCAAACGGCTACTCTATCGCTTGCATCCACGCCGCGTGGCACAATTCTTATTTAGCAAGCGTGGGGCTTATGCCATCCTCAAGGTAGTTGGTGGGTTTTTCCTCGTGCTCGCCCTTATTATCGCTGGGCTTTTCACTTACTACCGCAAAGACCTCGACGCAATTCGCCCAGGCGAGATAGACAAACGCGTCCAGACCACTGTTACCAAATACCTCGATCGTAGTGGCCAGCTCCTCTGGGAGGATAAAGGCAACGGCGACTACAAGCTCGTGGTCGATGGCAACCAGATTAGCGACTACGTCAAGAAGGCAACGATCGCCGTGGAAGACCGTGATTTTTATAACCACCACGGTATTAGCCTGGCTGGTATTTCTCGCGCATTCCTGAGTAACTCGCAGGGTAATGCTGTGCAGGGTGGCTCAACACTGACACAGCAGCTCGTCAAGCAAGCCTTCTTCGAGAAGAGCGAAATCGAAAAACGCGGCCTCGATGGTATACCACGCAAGATCAAGGAGGTGATTCTCTCGATTGAGGTCGAGCGTATGTACAACAAAGATCAAATCCTGAATCTCTATCTCAACGAAGCATCATACGGCGGCCGCCGTAATGGTGTTGAGTCGGCTGCGCGCACCTACTTCCAGAAACCAGCTAAGGATCTCACGCTAGCCGAATCAGCGCTGCTTGCCGGCATTCCTAACAGTCCTGGGCTCTACGACCCATATTACGTGCCAGGCAATAGTGCACTTATTGCGCGCCAGCATAAGGTGCTCGATAGTATGGTTGAGATGAATTACATTACTAAAGAGCAAGCTAAGGAAGCAAAGCAAGTCGCCATTCTTGACACTGTAAAACCAAAGGCTGAGCAATATGCTGACATCAAAGCACCGCACTTTGTCCTAATGGTGCGCGACCAGCTCGAAAAAGAGTTGGGCAAGTCAACAGTCGGCAAAGGCGGCCTCACCGTCACGACAACACTTGACTCAACGCTCCAAGGTAAGCTTGAGGGTCGTATGCAAAGTATGTTTAATGGCAAACTCACGAACTCTAACTGTGGTAATACCAACTGCGCAACTTATGCTGGCTTTACCAATGGCGCAGCCGCCATTGAGGATAACAAAACAGGTCAGGTAGTAGCGCTGGTTGGTAGTCGAGATTTCAACTATGCCGTCTTTGGCCAAAATAATGCCGCCACCGCCTTTATCCAACCTGGTTCATCCATCAAGCCACTGGTCTACGCTCAGCTCTTCCAAAACAAGGGCAATGGCAAGACCAACTACGGGAGCGGCTCTGTTCTGTCCGACTCAAAGATCAGCTTTGGCAGTTGGACACCACAAAACGCCGATGGTAAGTTCCAAAACAACATTAACCTCCGCCAAGCTCTCGCTCGCTCACGCAATATCCCCGCCATCAAGGCCATGCAAGAGAACGAGCGTAACAAACGCGGCAGTACCTGGCAGACCATCCGCGAGATGGGCGACAACGCTTACTGCACCCAAGGTGCGGACTCCCAAGCTGGTTTATCAAGCGCTATCGGGAGCTGTGGTACACGCCTCGTCGACCACGTCAATGCCATCGCATCTTTGGCGCGGATGGGTACCTACACCCCGCAATCAACCGTTCTTAAAGTAACCAACAGCACTGGTCAAGTCCTTAAGCAGTACACGGCCTCTACGAAGCAGGTGATCGACCAGCAAGCTGCCTACATCGTCAACGATATCCTCGGTGACTCCAGTGCACGGGCCAACCTCGGTGGTGGGCAAGACTACATGCCACAAATGAATCGCCTCAAGGCGAAGACTGCTGTCAAGACCGGTACATCAAACTCCGAGATCAACGGCAAGGTGGTAGCAAAGGATATTTGGACAGTCGGCTACACACCAACACTATCCATGGCGGTTTGGCTAGGCAACTCTGACACGTCACCACTCCGTAATGGTAACTCACTCATCCCCGCTATGTTGCTCGACTACACTATGGCTGACGCCACGCAATACTACGTTAGCCAAAACAAAGCTTCGTACAGTGATTGGTTCTCTGCGCCTAGTGGCATCCAGCGAATCAACAATGAAGTCTACCCATCGTATTACAATAAGAACTCCAACCGCAGTAGCAACACAATGTCATTCGATCGGGTATCTAAGAAAAAGGCCACAAGCTGCACACCAGAGTCAGCCCGCATTGACATCCCTGTCACTCGGTCAAAGGACTCGTCAGGTAAAGAGACTGTCTCAGCTCAAGATGGCTATGATGCGACCAGCAATGACGACACTCATCGCTGTACCGACTCTAAACCAAGTGTTTCCGTCGCCGTAAGCTCGAGTGGGCAATCGGCGACGGTATACTACCGGCAGGGTAGTCACCCACTCCAACAGTTAGAGGTGAAGGTAGGTGACCAGCTCGTTGGCACACGCCAAGTCAACAGCGATGGCGATACTAACGTCTCTATCCCCTCCTCTGCTGGCAAAAACTTCACTGTGACTGCCACACTGACAGACAGCGTATACTACAGTGACAAAAACACCGCTCACGGCCAGCGAACGAGCTAGTGCATCTTTAACAGAGAATAGTTATAATACCCTGCACCTACAGCTGCAGGATTTTTCATAATGGAGGATTTGTTGCTATGCTCAGAATTGCGCTGCCTTTGTTCGAGTAGTATGTAGTCACTTATGACATAAGACTTATTTTGCAATGAGGATACAGTGGTTTGAGGTCTAAGATGAGAGTATGACGTGTCTAATATTGTGGTCCAGATAATACCTCTAGCCTATTTGAGATATAGCCAAATTAGGATTTACAGTCACATAAGAAAGTGAGGGCTATGCGGCAATCAATAAAGGCTTCACCACCCTCACCAACTGTCGATGCAGCTCCGGTGCTCCCGCCAGCCAGGTGAAGTTCTCGTGAGAGCGATTCAGGGCGTTGTGGTAATCCATAGGGTTACCAGCAATATCGGTATAGACGCCGCCTGCTTCCTCAATAATGATCTGCTGCGCGACGTTGTCCCAGATCTTGCTCGTTTGGTTGGCGCAGGCACCATAGGCACCCTTCGCAACCATTGCTTGGTCGAAAGCACTGTTGGAGGAGCGGAGATTACGGATCGAGAGGATGATGGTACCAAGTAGCTCAGCCTCGCGCTTTGTTCGGGCTGGATCCTCAGGGTGGCCGTCAATACCATACGCGACAAGACTATTGGCAAGGTCGGATTCGCGCGAGACATGGATCTTCTGGCCATTACACCAGGCACCCGCACCCTTAGTCGCAACGTAGAGCTCGCCAAAAGCAGGCAGGGCTATTCCACCAGCCACTGGTGTGTCGTGATCGAGCAGCCCCAGCATAATGCCATACTGTGGTAGTCCCACCGCAAAGTTGCTCGTCCCATCGATCGGGTCAACCACCCAGGTGTAGCGCGACCTGTTATCGACACAGCCCAGCTCCTCATCGATAATATTATGATCAGGGTATGCTGTGCGGATTGCGTCCGTCAGGAAATGACCGATCTCCAGGTCTGTCTCTGTCAGGACTTGATTGCGATCTCCCTCTTTAACCGAGTGAGAGAGGTTGCCAAAGTTCGCGGCTGCAATCTTCGCGGTGGCGGTGAGGGTGGTAGTGAGAAAATCTCGATAGGTATGCATAATTGCTTCCCCTTTCATGGCATTACTACCATCAGTATAGCACCCTGAGAATCACGTATCAAAAATTAAACAATATCTCTTTACTATCTGCTAGCTTCGCAACAACGCTAATCCGTCTGCTTTTTTACCAAATCAAGCAGTGCTGCTTCGTGGTCAACACGGCGACGTGATGATGAGCGAGTGGTTCGTTTCTTGGAGGGAGCTTGCGTGGCTACCTGTGGGGTGCGGCTCGTTGTTGATTGCTTGGTATGCCTAGATTGAGGGGATGAAGCAGCCTGTGGAGACTTCGGAGCCGTAGCGGCTCGCGCGCGAGAGGTACGCTTGGCTAGTTGCTTTGATTGTGGTTGCTCTGCTGGCTTTGTTTTCTCATGAGTCACACGCGCCGTTCGCTGAGGCTGACTTGAGGCTGGCTGGTCATTTTTCTTATCTGTTTTTTCTGCTGGAGCTGTGGTAGTGCGGGTCCGCGCTGGTTGGCGAGAACGCGAGGTCTTTGCTGGTTTGGGCTGAATAGATGGTTGAGTAGCCGACTCTTCTTGCGCTACTACTTTTCCTGATGATGCCTCAGCTGAGCGCGCTTTGGCTGGCTGAACTACTGGCTTTTTGACGAGCTTGGCAAAGATCATCTTACCTGCAGCGGTCTGAAGGTTGCGAATAATCTCTACTTCACAGGTGCGACCCAGCTGGCTGCTGGCTTGCTCCACAACCACCATCGTGCCATCTGGCAAATGCCCAACCGCCTGATGAGCATCCTGCCCCTTCTGAAGGAGCGCCAGTGTCAAGTGCTCACCAGGTAAATGTGCCATCCGGATGCTCTGCGCCAGCTCATTCATGTTGAGCACGCCAATCCCTTCCACGGCGGCGACTTTGTTGAGGTTATAATCGATCGTGAGCAGCCATGCGCTATGCTGCTTGGCTAGGCTTAGCAATCGCTCATCAACTCCCTCACGTGCTTTGCTACCATCCTGCAAGAGCTCTACCTCAACTTCGTCCATCGCCTGCAGCTCCGTCACGACGTCAAGGCCATAACGAGCGCGAGCTCGCTTGTCGCTGTCAGCGTGATCTGCCAAAAATTGCAGCTCGCCCACCACACTACGGGGGATCACCAGCGTGTCACCAATGAATCCTGTTTTGGCAACGGCTGTAATACGACCATCCATCAGTACCGACGTATCGACTAACAGTGCTCGCCCTTTCGTCTTGAGTGTGTTACGCGGTAGCCGAGCCAGAAGATAACTGACTTCGCCAAGAATAATCAGTGTGATGATAAGCAACACAAGAGTAGATAATTGCATGTTGTTCCTTTTATTATGTTTTTAGATAGGTAATGAGTGCGCTGCGGATATCGCGCACATCATGAACAAAGGGCGTCTTAAGACCAGAATGCGGGGCAATTGCTTTGGTGAAGCCGAGCTTTTGCGCCTCAGCAATGCGCCGCTTGGGCGCTTGGGCGCTGCGTACTTCACCGCCAAGGCCCACCTCGCCAAACACTACTACACCATCATCAAGGCGTCGACCAGCAGCAGCACTAGCAATTGCCATGACGACGGCTAAGTCGGCCGCCCGATCAGCCAGTTTGAGTCCACCGACAACGTTGATGTAGATATCTTTATCGGATAATTGCAATTTGGTGCGCCGCTCGAGGACAGCGATCAAAAGGTTGAGTCGGTTGAGATCAAATCCGCTGGCTGTCCTCTTAGGATACCCGAAATGGGTTGGATTGACAAGTGCTTGGATCTCGACAAGGATGGGGCGGTTGCCCTCAAGGGTGGCCAGCACCACCGATCCATCGGCATTTTGGCGCTCGGCAAGCAGTGCAGCCGAGGGGTTCTCGACCACCGTTAGGCCATGCTCACCCATAGCAAAAATCGCTGCTTCATTCGTGCTACCATAGCGGTTCTTGATGGCCCGCACCACCTTAAAGCCGCCGTAGCGATCGCCCTCAAACTGCAGCACCACATCCACGAGATGCTCAAGTACCTTAGGCCCCGCGATCGACCCTTCCTTTGTCACATGGCCCACCAACACTACCGCCGTCCCTGATTGCTTGGCCGCTTGAATGATAACGTTGCTGGCGTTAGTAATCTGGCTTACGGTGCCTGGTGCACTAGTGATCTCAGCCAGGCTCAGCGTCTGAATCGAATCGACAATTACCAGCTGGTATTGGCTGGTACGGATGGTAGCCGCAATATCATCAGCACTCGTGCTCGCCGCAAACGACAATGCCTCGTGCTGGTCGGCACCCAGTCGCGTCGCCCGCAGCGCCACCTGCCCAGCCGACTCCTCACCACTGATATAGAGTACTGCTTGCTGCCGAGCAACCGCATGCGCGACCTGGAGCAAGAGAGTGCTCTTTCCCATGCCTGGTTGCCCCGCCAGAAGAAGCACGCCACCAGGCAAAATACCACCACCTAGCACTACATCAAGATCAGCAATACCCGTTGCAAGTCGTGCCGCTGGCTCATCCTGGCTTGCAGCGGCGGTAATTGGCCGCGGCTGCAGCAACGTACCCTGGCCAGCGCTGCGTGCCACGGCCGATTTACCCATTGGAGCTGGCACTTGCTCGACGAGGCTATTCCACTGGCCGCATTGTTCACACTTACCGGTCCATTTTGGTGAGCGCGCACCACACTGCTGGCAAACAAACACCGTGCGAGCTCGTGCCATTACACTTGCTCCTTAGGTTGCTCAATGCCATTAATGCTTTGGTTCAGCTCATTAGCGCGTACCGACAAGGCATTGAGCCGAGTGATCTTCGCATTATATATCTCAACGCGCTGATTAATCGCTAGCCGCTGCGCCTCAAGCGCTCGCTGACGTGCCAAGAGCTTCTTACGTGCTGCCTGGAATGATGCATCATCGCGAAAGCCGCCATTTTGGGCTCTCGCATTAAACACCTTAATATCAGCCGACAGCTGCTCAGCCATCTCTTTGTACTGTGCTTGATCAGTAGGAAGCTGGGTAGCTTCTTGGTTGATTGCCTTGCTAAGCGCTTTGGCTTCTTGATCGACTTTGTCAAAGACAGCTTGGTAAGCATCACTGCGTGCGACAATCGCCGCACGGTTACGAAAATACCGACTATAGTGCTGCTCTAATTCGCTGTTGATTGTACCAATCTGCGTGCCAATAATAGAATGAAGCTCATTATTACGCTCGCCTGGCTCAGCCTGATCGTAATACTTCACCATTGAGGCAATGACCGGATTGGTCTTGATCTTGGCGTACTCTGCTTCGATAAGCTTGTCGATCCGCTGTCGCTCGCTTGGGCCAAGCCGCTCATATGCGGCATGTAATAACTCGTGTGCTGTCGTGACGGGTTCGGCGTTAGTCAGTTCTTGATTCTGCACATTGTAGACGTAAATCCGGCGCAAGTGGTAGCAACCAAGGATAGCGGCTGTGCGCTCAGTCGATTTGCAGCTTTTGTTAAACTCAGCCTTGTCCTGTAATTGTGGCTGACTCGCATAGAGCAGCTGCCGACCTTTATCGGTCAGCTCAAGCTGATCAATCACCGCTTGCATCGCACTATCGGGCTGGTACCGGCTCGCCACTGCAGCATCGTAGAGCTCCGGGCCATAGGTCAGCCCAGCCCAGGCCATGCCACCGATCATCACCAGACCGACCAGTGTCGAGAGGAAACGCTTAGGCCTTTTCGCTACGTGCGTCAATCGTCAGCTCCCCTTTTCGTACTCCAACTGTCAAGACCGACCCTTTGGCGTAGTGACGGGCCAAAATTCCCTCTGCAAGGCGATGTTCCAGCTCGTCCTCAATCGTACGCCGCAGCGGCCGCGCCCCAAAGGTGCGGCTGTAGCCCTGAGCGATCAACCGTCGCTTTGCCGCTGGCAACACCTTAACGGCAAGGCTCTGACGAGCCAAACGCCGATTAAGCTCGGCAATCTGCAAGTCGAATATCTTCCCAACCTCTGGCTTAGTAAGTGGGCGGAAGGTGATGATTGCATCAAACCGATTGATTAGCTCCGGCCGCATGAATCGCTCCAGTGCCTCACGAGTATATGACTCATTGCGTCGCTGCTGCTGCGCTGTATCGTCCTCGTCGGCCAGTTTGGCCTGAAAGCCAAGGCTGCGATTGTGCTGCATCTTATCTGCACCGAGATTGCTAGTAAGGATGATGATCGTGTTACGGAAGCTCACAACACGGCCAGTCGAGTCAGTCAGTGTGCCATCTTCAAGGAGCTGCAGCAACATCTGGAAGATATCGGGGTGAGCCTTTTCAATTTCATCAAACAACACCACACTATAGGGTTGACGCCGCACCTTATCTGTCAATTTGCCGCCATCGTCGTAGCCTACATAGCCAGCAGGCGCACCAACAAGTCGGCTCGCGGTATGCTTCTCGCCGAACTCACTCATATCGATCTTAATCAGTGCGTCATCCGAGCCAAACACCTCACGAGCAAGCACGCGCGCCAGCTCGGTCTTGCCGACACCAGTTGGCCCCATAAAGACAAAGCTACCGATCGGCCGCTGGCTGCTCGCCACCCCACTACGACTGCGCCGGATAGCACGAGCAACTTTGCCAACCGCTTCTTCCTGGCCAATCAGATATTTGCCAAGGTGTTTCTCAAGATTACGCAGGAGCTTCGCCTCACTTGTGCGGACTTTCTCAACCGGGATGTGTGTCATCACAGCAATGGCATGAGCAATATTATCCTCGGTGAGCACCAGTGGAGTTTTGCGACTTTGCTCGCGACGTGCTTGCTCAAGCTGGTCGGTCAATTGGCTAATACGCTGCTTATAGAGAGCAGCGCGCTCATAGTCTTCTGCCGCTACGGCATCTTCCATTTTCTCATTGAGTGCTTTGAGCTCACGGACATACTCGCGCTGCTTGCTTGGCTTGTGCCCCTTCTTGACGCGCACTAGAGCTGCTGCTTCATCAATCACATCAATCGCCTTGTCGGGCATAAAGCGATCGGCCACATAGCGATCACTCATATACACCGCTGACTCGATCACGTCATCACTGATCTTCACCCCGTGATGTTTCTCATAGTAGCTACGCAGCCCCTTAAGAATTGCCACCGTATCCTTCACATTTGGCTCCTTAACGAGTACTGTCTGAAAGCGACGCTCGAGCGCGCTGTCTTTCTCGATATGCTTGCGATATTCCTCCAGCGTCGTCGCACCGATGAGGTGCAACTCACCTCTAGCTAGCGCTGGCTTGAGGATATTAGCTGCGTCCATTGCCCCGCCCTCTGCTGAGCCAGCCCCTACAAGCATGTGCAATTCATCAATAAAGGCAATGATGTTGCCCTGCTTGGTAATCTCGCGAATCAATGCCGTTAGCCGCTCCTCGAACTGCCCACGGTACTTAGTGCCAGCGACAATCGCCGTCATATCGAGCATAACCACTCGCTTGTCGAGCAAATTATCTGGCACATCCTCGCGGACAATCCGCTGCGCGAGGCCTTCAACGATGGCCGTCTTACCTACCCCTGGCTCACCTAGCAAAACAGGGTTATTCTTGGTGCGACGGCTGAGAATTGTTACAAGGCGTTCGGTCTCGCGTGCTCGCCCCACCACAGTGTCAAGCTCACCATCGGCTGCCTTGGCGGTTAGGTCAATGCTATATTTGCTCAGCGCATTGCTACCCCGCGGCGCTGGCCGATACTTCGTATCGGTGCGAGTACTTGTGCCACCGCGACTCTCTTCTTCACGCATATCATCAAAGTGGGCTTCGAGGTTGCGGACGATCGCCTCGGTATCTGCCCCCATCTCGCGTAGCAATACAGTTGCGCGGGCGTTGTTTTGCTTGAGCAAGCTATAGAGAATATGCTCTGTGCCGAGCTCATCATGCTCATATTCCTTCGCAATTTCCCACCCCATCCGAAGTGTCAATAGAGCCGTCTCGGACAGACCAGTTGCCCCACCAGTCCGTACCGTAATATTCTTGAGCGGCTGCAGGTGAAGTGAATCCTCTGCCCGGCGCAGCGTAATACCAGCATCAGCGAGTACCTTGGTACCGAGGCTGGCACTTTGGCTCAGAATACCAAGCAGTAAGTGCTCGGTACCGATATAGGGGTTGCCATACCCACGGGCAATTGCATCAGCATACTGGACGCTCAGGCGAGCATCATCACTCAAATGGCTAATAAAATCTGCAAAATCATCTTCCATGTCGTCCTCCAAAATCTGTGGCCAAAAAGCCACCCTACTCAGTATACGCTGCTTATTAGCACTCGTCAAGGTGGAGTGCTAATAACACGCAAAACCCTACTCTATTATGAGTAGGGTTTTGCGTGTCACAGCGCTTTGCAATTTTACGCTTGGTTTTCGATGGCGCTAAAGAGATCATCCTCGATATTCTTGCGTGGCTTGCGCTCAGCTGGCTGGCTTGCTGCTGTCTCGATATCAAGCTCAAAGCCGGTAAGGCGGCTCGCCAGGCGAACATTTTGCCCGCTGCGGCCAATCGCAATTGATTGCTGGTCTTCCGTTACATATACCTTGGCGTGCTTGTGCTCGCGGTCAATCTCGACTCGCACTACCTCAGCAGGGCTGAGGGCGTTGCGAATGTACGTGTCGGTGTTTTCGTCGTACATAATGATGTCGATCTTTTCTTGGTCACCAATCTCATTCACAACGGCATTGACCCGCGTGCCATGCCCACCAACAAAGGTACCAACCGGGTCGATCCCTGGCACGGTACTCAGGACAGCCAGCTTAGTGCGGCGACCTGCTTCGCGAGCGATCCCCTTAATCTCAACCGCCCCTGTCTCGAGCTCTGGTACCTCTTGGCGGAAGAGATACTCAATGAAGGCTTCGTTGCCGCGGCTAAGAATGAGCTGTGGGCCACGATTGTCGCGCTCGATATCCTTGATGAATACCTTGATGCGGCTGCCTGGCACGTAGCGCTCGCCTTGGATTTGCTCGCTCTGCGGCAAAATGCCAGTTGCCTTGCCCAGTTCAACGCGCACGACACGTGGCTCAACCCGCTGGACAATACCCGTCACAACCGTACCAATCTTGTCCTCAAACTCCGCCAGCACCACTTCGCGCTCAGCCTCGCGCAGGCGCTGCAGCACCACCTGCTTAGCGGTCTGAGCCGCCACACGGCCAAAGCTCGTCACGTTATGTACCTCCTCAACGGTGCCACCTAGCTCGGCGTCGGGGTCTGCCACCCGTGCTTCTTCTAGACTGATCTCTGTCGATGGAAAGTTAACTTCCTCGACGATCTCACGAATGACGAATACCTTGGCGGTACCGTCGTTGAGGTTGAGCTCTGCCCGGACGTTTTGGTCGCGCTCACCATTGTCGCGGCGCCACGCGGCAGCAATTGCTTGCTCGATCACACCCAGGACAGTTTCCTCAGGCAAATTCTTTTCGTCAGCGATCGTGCGCAAGGCTAACGTAAGCTGCTTGATATTAAGGTCTTCCATATTATGTTACTCCTTTCTATGAAAAACTCCGACCTGCCGGCCGGATATCTGGGTATCAGTGTAGCGGATCATACGAGGGATGTCAAATGATTCTCAATAATATAACTCCAGAACCTTCGCTCTACCTACATTAGCCCCTTCTACCCCCTCACTCATCCGATGAAGTAGTGAATTTTATTCAACAATTGTCAACACATCACGGAGGTCAGCGATGGCCCATCGTGCATGCCTGGCGGCGGATGAGCCAGCAAAGGTCACCCCATTACCTGTCGCTATAAAGAGCGGCACGTCATTCGCTCCATCACCCACCACCAAGCAGTCGCTCAGCGAAGCCTGCTGCTCGGCAGCTAGCTCGCGGAGCTGCTGTAGCTTGGCCGCTGCATCGCTATCTGGCGCATCAATCTGGCACAGCATGTCGTGGTCATCAAAGATAAAATGATTGCTCACCCGCCAAAGCGCGACGCCAAGTTGCTCTGCCACCATACCCACCAAGATATCCATCGCACCAGAGTTGATAGCCACGCGGTAGCCCCGTGCTTGAAGCGCTGCAACAACCATCTGGGCGTGTGGCATATAGGTATATTGGCTGAGGATGCGTTGCACCGCCACGCGGCGACAGTCACCTCGTTGCCGATACCGCTGCAACAGCCAGGCTTGGCCTTCGGCATCAGTTATCTCGCCTCGAGCGGCGCGTGCCATCAAGGCAGCATCTTCTTCTGGTGTAATGCCCATGGCGAGATTAAGATTGCGCCACGAGTTGTCGCGGATCAAGGTGTGGTTGAGATCAAATACGATGAGCTTCGGCTGCATTAGCCAGGCACTCCCTGCCCAGGGCACGTAGCGAGGACGCGCTGCATGGCGGCTTTTTCGCCCGAGGTGACCCAGAGGTGATATTTACGCTTGACGGCAATTTGCCGAGCAATATACTGGCAGCGAAACGGCTTATGGCTAGGCAGCCACGTCGCAGCATCGCCATCGCCCTTTTGCTGGTTGGCCGGGCCATCGACTGCCAGGAGCTCGAGCGGGTCATTAGCAAGCTGCTGCCGCTGCTCGCTACTGAGCTGCTGTGCACCGGTTTGCCAAGCATTACTCAGAGCGACAACATGGTCAATCTGCACCGCAGTGCTCGTGCCGCTCCCACGCTGGAAGGTGATGCGCTTGCCTGTGTATGGGTCGTCGAGCTGACCATTCGCTACTTTGCAATTGCCGCTCACCACCGCCTGCTTGAGGTCACGCGCGAGGATAATATTGCGCGTATCGCAGCCATCCGTCGTTGCCCAGCCCGCACCAAATTGGCTACGCGCATATCCAGTCTTGGGCGCACGGCCCTTAACGGGTAATGCCTCCAGCGCTGCTAGTGCCTCGCCGTTACCTTGTGGCGAGTGACTTGACTGCGCCAACTGCCACGCTGCATATATCGCGAGCGCAATAATGACAATACCAGCGAGCAAAAACATCGTGATGACGCGGCGACGGCGATATTCCATAGTTATATCATAGCATAGGGTCAATTTTGATAAGCTTGTACGCCCCATAATGACGGAGCTAGAAGAGGGGCGACACTGAGAAACGAGGTTGAAAATTGAGATCCACCACCAGGTATCTCCAGTAGCAGTATAGCGAGCAGTGCCTAATTCCGGTATACTAGCCTTATGCAACAGGTTACTCATCTCATCGACTTTTTTATACCAACTCACTATCAGCTGGCACTGGATATCGATCGCCAGCAGCGGCACTTCACAGGGCAAGTGACAATCACTGGCGAGACAACGCAGGCCGATACGCCAATTAAATTACACGCCAAAGACCTCACGATCACCAGCGCAACAATCGACGGCCAGTCAGCCTCTGTGGAGCATAATAAGGACGAGATCTCGCTACACCTGCCAACGCTAAGTGTCAGCACTCATACCATTACTCTCGCGTACGAAGCAGCAATTACTGACTCACTCCATGGTCTCTACCCCTGTTATTATCAGCACGACAGTGCGAAGAAAGAATTGCTTATGACGCAGTTCGAGAGCCATCATGCGCGCGAGGTATTCCCTTGTATTGATGAGCCTGCCGCCAAAGCGACCTTCGACATAACCGTCACAACTGAGCCGGGCATCACGGTGCTTGGCAATATGCCCGTCCAGTCGCAGCAAGAAGCAGATGGCCGACTCACCACTACCTTTGCCCAGACACCGCGCATGAGTACCTACCTGGTGGCACTCGTGATGGGTGAGTTGCAGCACATCACTGGTCAGACGAAAGACGGTGTAGAGGTGTCCGTCTGGGCTACGCCAGCGCAAGCTCCTGCGAGCCTCAATTTCGCCCTTGAGCATGCCATCCGCTCGATTGAGTTCTTTAATGAGTACTTCGACACGCCCTACCCCTTGCCTAAGTCCGACCACGTTGCAGTACCAGATTTTAGCAGCGGTGCAATGGAGAACTGGGGGCTCATTACCTACCGCGAGTCTGCCCTGCTAGCCAATCCAACCACGACGACCATCGCCGATAAGCAATACATTGCCACCGTCATTAGCCACGAGCTCAGCCACCAGTGGTTTGGCAATCTCGTCACGATGAAGTGGTGGGACAACCTCTGGCTCAATGAGAGCTTTGCCAACATGATGGAATACCTGGCGGTCGACGCCATCCATCCCGAGTGGCACGTGTGGACAGACTTTTGCAACCACGAGGGTGCGCTGGCCTTTGGCCGTGATGCGATTGATGGCGTGCAACCGGTCCAAACAGCTGTCCATCATCCAGATGAAATTAGTACGCTCTTTGACGGGGCAATTGTTTATGCCAAGGGTGGACGCCTCCTCTACATGCTCATGCATTGGCTAGGCGAAGCCGCCTTTCGTGCTGGCCTGCAGGCGTACTTCGCTACCCATGCCTATAGCAATGCCGAGGGCGATGACCTATGGCACGCGCTGAGTCAAGCCAGCGGGCGCGATGTTGCTGCACTTATGAACCACTGGATCCGCACTCCTGGCTACCCAGTTGTCACAGCTTCGCTCAGCGGCTCGCAGCTAGTACTCGAGCAGCAGCGCTTCTTTATTGGCCCACACGCGGCCGACGACACTACCTGGCAGATCCCCCTCCATAGCTCATCACCAGCTATTCCAGCACTGCTCACCACGCAGCGCACGGTAGTGGAGCACAGTCTAGATGAGCCAGTCCTTCTCAATCATGGCAACGTCTCGCACTTCATTACACAGTATGATGACGCACTGTTAGAGCGTTTGCTTGGCCAAGTGCGGCGCGGTGAGCTATCTGTCGTCGATCGTTCACTCTTACTGACTCAACAGCTGTTACTGGCTCGGAGTGGTCGCGTATCGAGCGCCAGCTTACTTATCCTCCTTGACGCTTACCGCAATGAGACAGACGAGCATGTCTGGAGCGTAATGTCGTCAGTGGTTGCCCACCTCAAGCTCTTCGTTGAGCCACGTAGTGCTGCCGAGCAGGCACTGCGGCAGTTTGTGGGCCAGCTCGCTCAGCAAAGTTATGATCGCCTTGGCTGGAGTGCGCGCCCTAGCGAGCCTGAGAACGACACCAAGCTGCGATCGACGATCATCGCGCACATGCTCTACAGCGAGCGACCTGCGGTGATTGCTGAGGCGCAGCAGCGCTATGCAGCGGGCGGCCTATTGGCTCTCGATAGCGAGCTACGTAGCCTGATTGCCAGTAGTGTTGTCCGCCACAGTCAGCAGCCCCAGCAGCTGATTGATGAGCTTCTGGCACACTATCGGGCAACTGCCAGTAGCGACCTGCGCCAAGACATCGCCAGTGCCGTGACGAGTACGCGCAACGCCGCAAGTATTCGCAAGCTCCTTGCTCTCATGATGGATACCGAGACAGTTCGCACCCAGGATACCGTCTTTTGGTTTGTTTACTTGCTGCGCAACCGCGACGCACGCGACGCTACGTGGCAATGGTTGCAAGATAATTGGCCATGGGTCGAAGAGCACTTCGGCAGTGACAAGAGCTTCGACTACTTCCCGCGCTATGCTGGCAACATCCTCGCTTCGCGCCAGCAGCTGGGCGAATACCAGCGTTTCTTTACACCACTGCGCAAGGAGCCAGCCCTTACCCGCGTGATAGATATGGGCATTACAGACATCACTGCCCGCGTCGAACTCATTGAGCGCGATGGCCCAGCAGTTGTAGCAGCGCTCACGAAGGTGTAGCGAGGCGCAAACCGCGCACTTGCATTTCCCAGTACCATTCGCTTTTTACCAATGCAAGCTAATCTGTCAGAAAATAGAGAATTCTTGCACTCTACCAAGTGAAGCAGTAAGAAGGTGTAATCGCACAGAAAAAGCTATAGATCTATGTAGCTTAAGTCACAATACCGTCACTACTCAACAGCTTCAATCCGCACTACCCGCGGTGGGCTGCCACTGGTAGCAATCGCAATAAGCTGGAGGTTCATAGTGGTGATATGCTCGTGGTGCGCATAAAACCGCGCGGCATAGTGCATTTGGTTGCGCTTCTTGCGCGTAATTGCCGCGAGGCCATCGCCTGCATAATTATCCGTGCGATGCTTCACTTCAGCAAAATACAGCGTATTACCACGCTTCGAGATAATATCAATCTCACAATATTTCGTCCGCCAGTTGCGCGCCACAATCTGATGGCCGCGCTGCTGCAAGGCGTCTGCCGCAGCCGTTTCGCCAGCATGGCCACGTGTGGTTGTCGTATCAGCTTGCTGCGTGGTGTGTGCTTGGTCTGCTGAGTGAGGGCTATCATTGCGGTAATGCTGGAGTGGTTTGAAGCTCAGCCGATGCAGCGGTGTCACTCCATAGGCGGCAATCGCCGCTCGGTGCTGCGCTGTGCCATAGCCAGCATGCGCTGCAAAGCCATAGCTAGGGTACCGTGCATCTTGCACAGCCATATACTGGTCGCGCGCCACCTTTGCAATGATTGACGCCGCCGAGACACTCGGCACCAACGCATCTGCTTTGGGTAGCATCGTGACGTACTGCTCTAATGCCGTCCCAGCCAAAAAGTTCACCCTGCCGTCGATCACAATCTCGGTGAGCGTAATAGCTTTCTCACGGCATTGTTTCTGCATCGCCTTCACCGCGCGCCGCGTTGCCAGGCGGAGGGCTTGGCTCATCCCTGTGTCATCCAGCTCTGCCGCACTCACCCAGCCAAGCGCATACGCCACCGCCTGCTCTTGAATGAGTTGAGCAAGGGCTTCACGGCGCTTTTTCGTCAATTTCTTGCTGTCGTCTAGCCCATCTATTGCCGCACCACCCAGCACCACTGCGCCAACCACCAACGGCCCCGCCCATGGCCCACGCCCTACCTCATCAATCCCGAGTATCATACTATGATTGTCTCATATTTTATGGCATAGCGCACACTGCCAATCTTCATACTCGTTTAGCTTCGCCACACCAACAGCCACTCCCCCATATTGTCAAGCAACATAGTGATGTATAATATACAACCTTTAGCTCTGTTCTTGTTTCGTGTTTCTTGCTGATTTGCCTATTTCCTGTTGCGATAGCGTCGTTCATCCATTACAATCAAGACATACCCTCGGCTCAACAAATATCACATTACCGCAAGGAGGAATATGACGAGGACACTTTGGTATACACTTCTCGCTACCGGAGTGTTTGCATGTGCCATTGCTGGGTGTGCTGGCGTCCCTACTAAGCCAGTTGCAGCAGTGCCAGTGCATACCATACAGCCACACGAGGTGTGTACGCATCAGCACTATACAGGTGCGTATACGCTTGATAAGAGCAATCCATATGGCTGGTCGTGCTACAGCCTCAGCTACTCAATTTCCCTCTTCTCGGGCTTCACATTCACACCCAAGGGTAGCCTCAATATGCAGGCATATTGCACAGCTCGCCACCATGGTACACGCGCCGTGGTTAACCGCCAGCAAACTCAGCCAACCTGGCAGTGTGCACCATAGCACTCACCCTCGCAAAAGATACAACACCGAACCATATAGTATTAACACGAAAGGATTATCGGTACCTATTATGGAAATTACCGGGCCAGCACCACTCCTCATACTAGCAGTCACGCTTAACGCCGCGTATTTTATCTTGTTTATCTGTGGCATTTGTTGGGTTGTCCGGCAGGGCCGACGCACCAAGCAGATCAGACGGCACGTGGCTGCGATCGACGAGAATCTCGAGGCGATTCGTGCCGTTCTCACCGAGCAAGCAGAATCTCGCAAGACAAAGTAATAACATCTCGTATACGAAGTATAAAAGCCACCCTCAAGCGGTGGCTTTTATACTTGTGCCGAGTTATTCAGCTGTCTACGTATCACGGCGAGCTATCCGCTGCCACCCCATCGCGCCCAGCGACACCAGCCAAACAAGCAGTGCCCCAGCAGTATTGGCCGCGATATCCCAGTTGGTATCATCCAGTGGCAAGCGAGCTACGCCAGTCTTCGCCACCAGCAGCTCAAATAGCTCATTCATACAGCCAAGCGCCGACACCAGCGCAAACAGCGAGAATGCCTCCACCAGCCAGTAGCGGCGCCACCCCAGTCCATACTTAAGGTAAAGCCACAGGCAGCCGGTAAATATCCCACCACCAATGAAGTGGGTATTAAATGCCGTGTCTTGCCCATCGATCAACGGTGATGGCACATACCACGAGATAAAGAACAACCCACACGCCAAATACAGGAGCCAGCGGTAGCGCCGCTCATGCGCATAGCCATAATGCTGCAAGATAGGTGGTATACTACTCGCCAAGACAATTGGTATAACAATCGAGACAATGGTAAAGATACTCATATTATCTAGTATAACATCAGATACAATCTAGCTGCCACAGACCGGTAACGTATCATGATATAGCTATTGCAGCAAATACGTTGTACGTATTATCTCCATACCTTATCCATATATCACACCTTTCCCTTCCGGTGCTCAGGAGAGGTTGCTCATCAAAGCCTCACGAGCCAAGCGTTCAAGGCAAAATAGACTAATAGCGTAGCTCTCCTCATACAAATCCGCCCCTGGTATATAGAGGCGGATATAAAAGCTTTCTTGCGATGGCTATTCTACGCAGCTTCGTGGCGAGCGGCAACCTCGGCAGCCTTAGCGTCAAGCTCAGCCTGCTTAGCGTCTTCGGCAGCCTTTTTCTCGGCAGCTTCTTTGGCCTTTTCTTCTTTAAGGCGGGCAGCTTCGGCCTCGGCATGAGCATCGTGCACGTTGTTCACCGCCTCGCGGTCGAACTGCACGGCGGTCAGGCGAGCCGACTTACCACTGCGGCCACGCAGGTAGCTCAAGAAGTTGCGGCGCACCTTGGCGCGGCGCATCACCTCAACCTTCTCAACCAGTGGGCTGTGTAGCAAGAACGACTTCTCTACCCCCACACCACTGGTAATCTTGCGCACAGTAATGCGGCTGGTGTGCTGCCCCTTGTTGTCGGTGCGGATCACCACACCTTCAAACATCTGGATGCGCTCTTTGTTGCCTTCTTTGATTTTTTGGTGGACGCGGACCGTGTCGCCGCTCCGCACATCAACGACGGCAGGCTTCTTCTGCTGGTCATTGACTTTTTGGATCAGTGCAAAACTCATGACTTTCTCTCTATTTAATTATTAGATGACAATTCAGTTATTGATTGTACCATATTTTGTGTGCAGGGAGAAGAGGGAGAAAGTGCTTTTGCATCAATACTCAGGGACATTGCTCAATAATGAGCTAGCAAAAGCCCCTCGCAATATCACGAAGGGGTTTCTTGCTTGCTATGATAGGATCTATTTATACCCTATTTTTGGTGCGTTGCCTCGAATGCGGCTTTAATTGCCTCTTCTTCAGACGAAGTATCAATACCAACCGATGATGCTATTAGCTCTAACTCGCCCTTTTTGAAGTTGCCCTGCTCAACTGTCCTCTTTCCATTTCGAGTCTTAAATACATCACCGAGCTCGCTATCCGCTCCATTTTGCTCTCGATCGTAGAACTCAACTTTTTGGACTGGTAGCTTCTCTGCTTTATTGCCTTGCTCGTCTATTCTGTAGCTGCCTGGAGTCTTTAAATCAACTGTAGACCAGTTTCCTTGTTGGTCCTGCACATAGAAGGTCATGGTTTTATCAGGTGACACATCACCTGTAATATTACCATGCTCATCTCCAACGAAAAGGTTAGAATACACTGTACTCTTTCCATCTTCACCTGTTGGAACAACCAAAAGACCACGCAAAACATTGATTTTTGTCCTGTTTTTTAGCGCTTCATCGACTTGTGTACGAAAGGCCTCATTAGCTTCCGCAGACAGCTTCTTTTCGCCAGGCCGAGCCTTTTCTGTCGACTGCTGCTCAGGCGATTGGGTTGGAGGTGCTGAGAAAGATGGTATCTCCGTTGCTTTGTTAGTAGAGTGAGATTGCTTAGGCTGTGAAGTCTTGTTGCGTGCTGGCGCTTCGATGGATGGATTTGCGCTTGGTGTTGCTGACGACGTTGCTTCGGCAGTGACAGCAGGTTGATCTGGTTGTGCTTCATTTCGTGGTGTTTCTGCAGAGCACGCCGCCGCACCAAATGCCAAAGCTAGGCCAGCACCTGCCCCAATAAGCTCTTTTGTCTTCTTCTTCACATTATCAGCTAATCGTTCGCCCATTTTTCTTTCCTCCTCTTTCTCTGTATCATCACTGGTGGATGATGCCTATTTTGGATTTATAATCTAAACTATACCGCACTTTGGTATATATAGCAACTAGTTTAGCTGGTGGTGTTTTCTTGGGCTGCGTCTGCTCCACCTTCGCGGCCATTCACTATCTGTACAGCTCTGTTCTCATACGCTTGCTGGAATTTATGCTGGAGCACACGCTTGGCAGCATCATTGCGCACTAGGTCATACATCGTCTGCGGGTCGTATGCATAAAGGAGAAGCACAAGCGCCTCACCAGCAGACGGCAGCGCACGAGTGCGCAGCTGTTTTTTGTTGATAAGCCCAGCCTGCCGAGCTTTGTTGAGGAATATCTCTAGGTCGTGCTCAGAAGCGTACTGGCTCCCCATCTCGGGCAGATCTTGAATAGGAAATACCTGCTTATCTGCATCATCGTCGGCGCTATTTTCTCGCAAGCTATCTATCAGTGGCTGTGCAAGTTCCACGAGCTGCTCGATCTGGGCGCGTACTTCTGCGCTGAGGGCGACCTCTGCAGCACGGAGGGCTTCTTGCTGCTCTTTAGCTTCTGCTGCTTGACGGTCAGCGGCAACACGGGCGGCTTCGAGAGCTCGTTTTGCCAGTGCATCATCGATATCTGGCATTCTACTGGCCGAAGATTCATGTTCTGCGCTACCAGCGGCTGGTGATGCCTCGCTGCGAGCTGCAGCCGACGTCCACGCAATCTGCTGTTTGCCATAACGACCGCTTCTTTGCTCTTCTACCGATTCTTGCCCGGCAACCTCAACTGATACTGCACGATAAACAGTGATTGGATCACGTCGCCGACCATGCTCGTCTATGAGGTATCGCCGGCCACGCTGGATGACAAGGTCGTGGCGCGCTAATTCGTCTGAGATAATCGCACTGCGGTTGTCTGGTTTTTGGTCAATATTTAGCAGGGCACTCACTCGATTGTATCGCCCAAGTTTTGTGCGCACTTTCTCTGGGTCGTAGACCTCATTGCCCAATTCTTGCATCGTCCACGCTTCGCCAGCAGACCCCACAAGCACCTCTGCTATCCGCAGGCTGGCATCTTTTTTGATAAAATCTGGTGTAGCACGGCTATCATATCCTCGCTTGCTTCCTCGGTGTTTTATTTGGTCATCACCAGGGAAGACATAAATATACCCGGGCTCACTCTCATCACCAGTCGATTGCGCTTTCTTAACCGCTTCTTCACCCCAGATACGAATCGCTACTTCCTCAGAAATAGCTGCCAAAGGCGGCTCTGTGAGACCCATATAGTACGCTAGCTCAGCGTTAAGCTCACCAATCCTATCTTCGACAATTTGGCGCTGCTCCCACACATCTTTGCCAAGCGGGGTTGCCTGATACATTTCATCAACCTGCTCTGCTGATTCATCGGGCGTCAATGCCGCATGACCAAGATTGGCCAGAATCTTCGCTATCTTACCTTCTGTTTTGTAGCCGCCCTTCTCCATTGGCTGTTCTTCTTTTTCGGCTATTTCGGCAAGAGTAGCCTCGCAGCTTGCTCGCTCCTCTTGATAGCGTTGGAGAACGCCTGGTGGCACTGTGCTTTTGTCGCCAGTCTGCACAAACTTCGCGAGCGCTTTTTGCTGATCGGTTTTGATCTTCGGCAGAGCCTGATTATAGGTATCCTTTTCGTGCTTGGAGGTATTTGCGTCGCAAAGGCTCAGCATGACTTCTCTGTGATGCTCATTATCTTTGGCAATCGCTACCGTTACTTTTTCAAGCGGGTCCTTAGCACTAGTCTCATGTAGTAATGGCTGTTGGTCTGTAAATTTTTTCATTATCACTCCGTGTTATGAGCCGCTGGGGCTATGCAGGGCTCCTCGCTCGGTTTGTATCATGCATCATATAATAGCATTTGGCGCGAAAGTATTGCAATAACGGCTGTTTGTCCTCGTGCTACTCCTTTCTCTTTCTCGCCTGTGTGCGGTATACTAGAGTCTATGGATTATAACAAACTTGCACTCGACCTACACAAAAAATATAAGGGGAAAATCACCACCAGCCTGCGCGATAGCGGTGAGCTTGACCGCGATAAACTCAGCAGCTACTACAGCCCTGGTGTGGGTGCAGTGAGCAAGGCAATTGCAGATGATCCCGCTACTCTGCCCACCTACACCTGGACGAATAACCTCGTGGCGGTCATTAGTGACGGCTCGGCCATCCTGGGCCTGGGCGACCTCGGCCCCAAAGCCGCCATGCCGGTGATGGAGGGTAAGGCGCTGCTATTTAAGCACTTCGCTGGTGTGGATGCCGTGCCAATCGTACTGGATGTACACCAGCCAGAGGAGATCATCGCTACGGTTAAGGCGATCGCACCGAGCTTTGGCGCGATTAACCTCGAGGATATCGCCGCGCCCAAGTGCTTCGAGATTGAGGAGCGCCTGAAGGCCGAGCTCGATATCCCCGTCTTCCACGACGACCAGCACGGTACGGCTGTGGTGGTACTGGCTGGGCTGATCAACGCTGCCAAGCTGACGGGCCGGAGCCTGGCTGATAGCAAATTCGTCGTGGTCGGTGCTGGCGCTGCTGGTACTGCTATTATTAAGCTGCTACATACTTACGGCGCTCGGCACATTGTGGCGGTTGATAGCAAAGGTATCGTGGGTAGCCACCGTACCGACCTCAACGCCGAGAAGACTGCCCTGCTTGCGTACGTTGATGCCTCGCAGCAGGGGTCGCTTGAAGATGCCATGGCAGATGCTGATGTATTCATTGGTGTATCGCGTGCAGGATTGCTGACCCCAGAACTCGTTGGGATGATGGCCACAGACCCGATTATCTTTGCCCTGGCCAACCCAGTGCCAGAAATCATGCCAGATAGCGCCAAAGCAGCCGGCGCGGCTGTCATCGCCACTGGCCGCAGTGATTTCCCCAACCAAGTCAATAATGCTCTGGCCTTCCCGGGCATCTTCCGTGGTGCGCTCGATAACGGCGTGCAAAAAATCACCGATGAGCACAAGCTCGCCGCCGCCCAGGCGTTGGCAGCGCTGGTCGATGAGCCCACAGCCGACTACGTCATTCCCTCACCATTTGATGAGCGCGTGGTTGAGGCTGTAGCGAAGGTTATTCGGTAGGCTATCTATCATATAAAAACTACAAAAGGCCGATACTGACATGTACCGGCCTTTTGTATTGGGTGCTATTTACTTTGGTAGTACATTAGACTGACCCAGCGCCATTACCTCTGATGCGTTTGCGATCTTGCTGGGTAATGTGTTGCAGCATATCAAGCTGGTGCTGCTTATCACACGCACCGACAAAGAGCAGGGTATGCTTGATTCCGTGCTTTTTTAGCTGAGATCGCAGACGCCGATTCGGTATTTTGCCAACATTGACGTCCGCAACGTAGACACGAATCACATTTCGGCTGACTGTTTTGTTATACCAGATTGTATGTGCTTTATATGGTGAGCTATGGCGTATATCACTGAGCCTGCTCATTGCGTGCGTCTGCTTAAGACCATGCTCATTAAGCGCTGCATCAGCATAATGCGTCAGTCTACCGAGCACTTCACTCACGATGCCCTGCTGCTTTTCTTCTGTCTCGTAGCCGGCCATTTGATGCTCGATATCTTTGGCTGCTTTTGTCCGGCAGTCGAGCACAAGCACTCCAGACCCATTATCGACAAGCACATCAACTGGCAGCAAGCGCTCGCCATCTCTCCCAAGCCACGGAGCAATTATCGCATCCAGCTGCACCTCTGTTATTGCTTGTTTTTGCTCATGTGGTTTGCTATGGCTCATTGCTTTGTGAGCTGGCTCAGCCGCTTGCGAAGTTGTCTCACCTGATGGCTCATCAAGCTGCATAACGGCCGCGTGGTTGGCCTGGCAGCGCTCTGATTGGTAGCCATCAAGCTGTTGCTCGAGCCAGCACAATGCATTGATAACCGCATTATCCGACTCGGTAGCAAGCTGCTGATGAATCGCCTGCTTCAGATCGTCACTCCAGAGCCGCTCAGCACACTCAAGGGCAAGATCATCAACGATTTCTTGGTCTGGCCGGTCATACCATTGATATATTTGTCTTTGCAATTGCTTGATGACTGGTGCTTCGGCAATAATATGCTGGCTGAGCCTATATAGCCTTTTGCTATAGACAAGCTGAAAGTACTGATGAGCGTTGGCGACTGGTTTTGCCTGCGTATATAGTGCCTCGTATGCGCTCGCAAAGGCTGTGAGGTACGGGGTCTGCACATTGCATACATCATCAACCTCTGCCTGGCTCAGCTCGTATTGCTCGAGCATGTGACGACCTGCGTCTATCGTTGAGCGTAATTGCTGAGTTACTCTTTCGACAGCCTGCTGGGCAAACTGCTGATATACCTCTGTTGCGGCATGCGGATCAAGCTGCTTTTTGCGTCGCCAGCTCTTGACAGTCGGTACTGATACATCGTACTGGCCACTCCAATCAACCCCTCGACTGTCACCAAGAAAGATCGCTTCTATCGTTGCTAAATGCTCCAGCACAACTTCTTCATACTGGTGCACTACCAAGTCTTTTGACCGTTCTTTTGCCTCTGGGTATAGTCGCTGATTTGTATAATTCCACGCGTCTTTATCGTGTGAGTTATTATTATAAATACGCGACATGAGATCAGTCAGATTGATCGGATCGATTCGATACTTACCAATGCTTGTCACCGCATCATCGAGAGATATAGCAAGACCATTCTTAAAAGATCCGGTGTGTGCTGCCTTGCCGCCCATCTTTTCTAGGACGCTATTCATAACATCAAACGCTGCATAAATACACGCCCCTTTTTCGGTTAGCTCTTGTTCGCTACACTCCCCCACGGGCTGCTCTTGCGAAGGGTACTGTTCGCTCGATAATGGCTTCGGCTTCAACATGTGATATTATCGTAGCAGAATATATGATAGGCGTCAAAGTTATGAGCCAGCACACCTTGCTTGGTATGCAGGCATAATCAATGAGATAATATACAGCAAGCGTACACCGCGGTGTTATATCACCCGCCCGACTTCCTCAAGCGTTGTCTCGCCGCGCAGGGCAGCAAGGACGCCAATTTGCTCGAGGGTGAGCATACCTTCGCGCTGGGCGGCTTTTTCGATGACGTCTGGGTGGACATCAGTAAAGTCACCGCGGATGAACTTCTGAATACCTGGGGTCACGATAAGCTGCTCCATAATTACCATGCGGCCCTTGTAGCCAAATGGTGCATCATCGCTTGGTACTGGCCGCCAGAGTTTGAAGGTGTCGAGATCAGGATGCTCTACCTCTTCAGGAATATCAGCCAGAACTCGCTTGACATAGCTGCGCGTGGCGTCGTCTGGTTCATAGGCCTCTTTGGTCTCGTCCACGAGACGCCGTACCAAACGCTGCGCCACCACGAGGCGAATAGCACTGGCAAAAATCGGGTTCACACCAATCAGGTCGATCATTCGGCTAAAGGCCGCACTGCTACTATTGGCGTGAAAGCTTGACATCACCAAGTGGCCGGTAATCGATGCTTGAATGGCCGTGCGCGCCGTATCGACATCACGGATCTCACCCACCATCACAACATCTGGATCGAGACGAAGCACGCTGCGCAAACCCTCACCAAAGCTCCCACCGGCATTGGTATTAATTGGAATCTGCGAGATGCCAGCCAGGCCATATTCGATTGGATCCTCCAGGGTAATAATCTTACGATCAGTCGTGTTAAGGGCATTGAGCATACTGTAAAGTGTGGTAGACTTACCTGAGCCCGTTGGCCCGACCATCAGCACAAGGCCGCGCGGATGGCTGATGATTTCATCAATCTGCTGGCGCTGCTTGGGCGGAATACCCAGCAAATCAAGATTAAGCAAGCTTTCATCGAAATTAAAAAGACGCAGCACAGCATCCTGCCCATACATGGTTGGCACAGTCTCAACACGGATGTTGAGCAAGTGCGTTGCGTTGCCATGTGTTACGTCCTTTTGGATGTGACCTGACTGCGGCTCCATCGAAGCACTCGATACGCCAGCTCGGCTGGCAAGCTCACCCATGATCACGCGGTAGCGGCTGCGGCTGATCGTTGCTACCGGGTGGAGTGCACCATCGACACGGAGACGAATCCGTATGTCGTGGCGTTCATTCTCGATGTGGATGTCGCTCGCACCAAGCATATCCGCCTGATTGATCAAAAAGTCGAAAACCTCCTCGCTACTGACTCGCCCAAGCGTCTGGCTCACCTCGGCAATGGTCTCGCTGTCGCCCGCTTTGGCAATCTTGATATCATCGTAAACGATCTTCTTTGGCGGGTCGAAGCGGTTCATCAGCACGCGGTAGGCGCTGAGACTAATCAGATAGAAATCGACAGGCAGCCCTCGGTCCTGATACGTGCGCCGCGTCCGCTGGATAACCGACTGGGGTGTTTGTGTCGTAACGGCAAACTGATACGATTCCTGCTCATTACCGTCAGTTAGCGGCAGCATATAGAGGTTGTGCATCTCCTCGATCGTCATTAGGTCGCGTGCTAGTGGCAGCGTCTCTTCGATGGGGCGCATATCAAGGTACTTAAGGCCAAGAATGCGCGATCGTTGCTCGGTCGACGCCTCATCTTGCTGGCGACGACGTTGTTGGACTTCATCTTCATTCATCCTTCTTAGTGTAACAAAAAGCTCGTGGTAAATATAGGGGCAAGTCCAAAGCACTTCAGGTATAATACAATTATGCCAGAGATTATTGTTATCGCGCACAACATTCGCTCAGCGCACAATGTCGGATCGATCTTTCGTACCTGCGAAGGATTTGGCGTGCAGCAGCTCATCCTGAGTGGCTACACCCCCTACCCCGATCTCGCCCTTCAGCCAACCCCACCACACTGTGCCTACCAGCCTGAAGAGACAGTGCGAGGCGACCCACGGTTGCCGCACATCCGCGAAAAGATTACCCAGCAGATCCACAAGACGGCGCTTGGTGCCGAAGCTCTTGTGCCATTTGATTACCAGCCAGAGCTCGACCTGGCGCAGTTTGCTGGGTATCGCATTGTTGCGCTCGAGCAAGCTCCTACCTCTGTTAATCTTTCGCAGTATCAGCCACCAGATAAGCTCGTCCTTTTGCTTGGCGAAGAAGTCCATGGTATTCCGGCCGAAACGCTCATGCTTGTGGATGATATCATCGAGATTCCGATGTATGGACATAAGGAGTCGTTTAATGTGTCGGTCGCAACCGGTATTGCGCTCTATGCGCTCACGACTGCTGGATAATTGCAGTACGATATGTACCCATTTTGTTTGCGTTGTGGCAAATATCGGGTTATACTAGCAGGAGGTGGCACAACCAAGCTACCGCATGCAACTTGCTTGTGCTTGAGCTTATTTCGCTCGCCTCGCAAGTATCTGGCCTCGTGCCACCCTGGTCGTAGACGCAATTGTTCGAAGTTTCTTTATAACACGCACAATCTGCAGACTCCCAGGGTGGCGCGAGTCACCCCCCTTGCGGGCACGGCATTATTTGACAACGACGCAGTCACTACCAAGGATTTGCGCAAGCTCGTCTTGCAGCCGCTGCTGCGCGTCGACCCGGAATGGCAGGCGAATCGCCGATGTTTTGTCATCACCGAGCATCATAATAATATCGTGCTGGCCCGGGTTTTGCGTACACAGCTGCTTAAACTTCGTGAGAGCAGCCATATCATCGGGGTTCTTGACCCGCACATAGACCGTTGGGAGCGTATCAAGCGGTTTGGGCGGCGGCCCTACTGGCACTGATGCGGCTGCACGTGCCGATGCTTGTGCTGAGCGCTGGGTATTTTTTTGCGATGATGACCGGCGGCGTGGCGTAGCTGCTGGGCCGGTTGGTGCAGACATCGTGCGACCAGTTGCTTGATATTCGGCTAAGTCGGTATCAGTCACGATGGTGATTTCATTGGCAATTAGCTTCGCTTCATCACCAAGGTTGCCATCACGATCGCGCGCGCTCACCTTGCCGCTGGCAGTGATTACCACATCTTGCTCCAGCTGGCCAGCAAGCTTCTCATATAGGTTCGGGAAGATGATAATCTCACTCTCACCCGATTTGTCCTCAATTCCTACAAAAGCCATCTTACTGCCCGACTTCGTCACAATCGTCCGCAGGCGCGTCACGAGGCCACCGATCGTCACTGTCTGGCCGTCGATCTGTGGTGAGACAGTGCGCAGTGGCACAGTCTGCTCAGCAAAGAACGTGTCGTAGTGGTCGAGCGGGTGCGCGCTAATGTAGAGGCCAATCAGCTCGCGCTCCCACATCAGGCGCTCTTTGTCAGTGTGTTTGACGGGTGCTGGCTTAAGCTCAATCGACGGCATGACTTCTGTAGAGCTATCGGCTAAGCTACCGAAGAGATCGGTTTGGCCGCTCAGCGCTTCCTTCTGTAATTTACTCGCAAAAGCAAGGACATTCTCAAGATTAAAGAGAAGATCAGAGCGATCACCCAGCGCATCAAAGCCACCCGATTTAATGAGCGACTCCCAAACTCGCTTATTGCACTTACTCGTCGAGACACGCTTGGCAAAGTCCTCCACCGTAGCAAACTTCCCATCGCGGTCACGCATCTTGACAATCTCTTCCACTGCCCCTACGCCAACACCCTTCACTGCTGCCATACCAAAGCGGATCTGCTTCTTGCCCGGTACCACCGCAAATTCCTCGTACGATTCATTGACATCAGGGTTGAGGACCGTTAGGCCCATATGCTTACACTCGGTGATCTCGATCGCTAGTCGGTCGACGTCATCATGGTCACTTGTCATCAAGGCTGCCATAAAGGCATCGGGGTAGTGCGCCTTGAGATATGCCGTCCAGTAAGCGATGAGCCCATAACACGCTGCATGGCTCTTGTTGAAGCAGTAATTGGCAAACTCTTCCAGCTGTGTCCAAAATGTCTCAGCCATCTCACGCGTCGCTCCACCGACCTTCACTGCTCCTTCGACAAACTCCGGCTTAACCTTCTTCATCAAGTCGATCTTTTTCTTACCAACGGCCTTGCGCAGGGTATCGGCCTGTCCACCAGTAAAGCCGCACCACTCCTTGGAGATCTGCATAAACTGCTCTTGATAGACCAAAATACCATACGTGTTCTCAAGTGAGCTCTTCATCCCCGGGTGAAGGTAGGTGATCTCCTCTTCACCATGCTTGCGCCGAATAAAACTATCGATAAACTGCATTGGCCCTGGCCGGTACAGCGCCACCATTGCGATGATATCCTCAAAGTGCGATGGCTTGAGAGCGCGCAAATAACGTTTCATCCCAGCCGACTCAAGCTGGAATACTCCTGTTGTATCACCCCGCTGAAACAGTTTGTACGTTGCTTCGTCATCAAGTGGTAACGTGGAGAGGTCGATCGTATCACCATAGACTTTGCGGATGATCCGCATTGCATTATTAATAATCGACAGGTTCGATAGGCCAAGGAAGTCCATCTTGAGCAGACCAAGATCCTCAACCTCACCCATTGGAAATTGCGTCGCCACCACGCCTTTCTGCGCCTGCTCAAGCGGGATATATTTAACGAGCTCGTCGGGCGCAATCACCACACCACACGCATGCACCCCATGGCTGCGAATTGTTCCCTCTAGCTGGATAGCATAATCAAAAACTTGCTTGGCGGTTGGGTTCGTCTCGTACTCGTGCTTGAGGTCAGGATCTTCTTTAGTGCTAACTGCCAGCGGAATGTGCCGCCCCTGGGCAGGTGGTGGCACCATCTTGGCCAGACGGTCACTCTCAGCATACGGCACCTCCAACACACGTGCGACATCGCGCACCGCGGCCCGAGCCGCCATCTTACCAAAGGTGACGATATTACTGACGTGGTCGTGACCATATTTATTTGCACAATAGTCGATCACCTCATCGCGCCGCGTATCCTGGATGTCGACATCGATATCAGGCATGCTAATGCGGTCGGGGTTGAGAAACCGCTCAAAGAGTAGACCGTACTTGAGCGGGTCAAGATCGGTGATATTAAGCGCATACGCAATGATCGACCCTGCGGCACTACCCCGGCCTGGTCCAAAGACAATCCCCTGACTCTTACCCCAGTTAATAAAATCCTGCACAATCAAGAAGTACCCTTCATACCCCATGCTTGCCATCACACCCAGCTCCATCTTAGCCCGCTCACGCACACTATCAGCCAAAGTGGGGATGATCTGTTCGGGAAGCTGATCAGCAGTATCTTCGGGTTTTGCACCATTGTAACGCTGGGCTAAGCCACGATACACCAGCTTGTGCAGGTAGCTATGCTCACTCGTCTCACCCTCAGGCAATGGGTACTTTGGGATGAGGATTTTACCCAGCTCGATATCGACAGTGCAGCGGTCGGCAATCTGCTTGGTGTTGGTAATAGCCTCGGGTAGCTCTCTTCCCCAGCGAGCAATGATATCGCGCGGGTCAGTCAGGTGGAGTTCAAAATCTTTCAGGCTCATCCGCTTTTCGTCACTCAAGAATGAGCCCGTCCCCACGCAGAGCAATATCTCATGTGCGTCTTGAAAGTCGTGCGTCAGATAGTGACCATCGCACGTCACAACCAGAGGGATATCCAGCTCCTCAGCCATACGGCGCAGGCCCTCGTTAATCTTCGCTTGCACATCCCAGTGCGTATTAGACTCGGGGTGGCCATGGTCTTGCAATTCCAGATAGTAGCGGTCGCCAAAGACACGCTTATACCACTGAGCAATCTCGACTGCCTTGGCGTAGTCGTCATAACGCAGCGCCTCACCAATCTCACCACTTGCACAGCCGCTTAGGACAATCAGCCCTTCGTTGAGCTCCTCGAGGAGGTCATGGTCGATCCGCGGCTTATAGTACATCCCCTCTAGGTTTGCCTTCGTACTGAGCCGCATCAGGTTATGGTACCCCTGATTATTCATTGCAATGATCGTTAGGTGGTAGCGCATTTTATCCTTGGCAGGATCACGGTCGAAGCGCGAGCGAGCGGCAACGTACGCTTCAATGCCAAGGATCGGCTTGACGCCCGCCGCCTTGGCTGTCTTGTAATAGTCAAGCACCCCACTCATCGTCCCGTGGTCAGTAATGGCCGCTGCCGTCATGCCATAATCCTTAACAGTACTGACAAGGTCGCCAATTTTCGTCAAGCCATCAAGTAGCGAATGATGAGTGTGGTTGTGCAGGTGAACAAAATCTGACGGTTGCAAAGCTGATGAGTGAGAAGTCATACCTCCTTAGTATAGCAAATGAACGAGCGATAAGGCCAACACTCCATCATTATGATTAGCAAAAATAAACTCAACTACTCTCGCGTTGTGTGCGCCAGTTGTTCATCACTCCATCTAGTGGAGTGCGATGATCTACTGCAGAATAAATGGGAGCCTTGCCCCCGTATAGCATATCAGTGCCGTGCGTTCATCACCTTAATAACACTATCAATGAAGTCTGCTAAGCCTGGCACCAAGAGACCAATAGCATTGAGCAGCCAGACAAACAGCGCCACAAGAATTGTTCCGCCAAGCACACTCCCTAGGCCAAAAAATATCCCGCGGATGAAGTTCATTTTGTAGACTTCTGCGCGGCTACGATGAAAATCATAAAATAAATCCTCGAGGATAGCCTTGCGTGCATCGGTCTCGTTGGCTTGCTTAATCTGCCGTGCAAGCTCGGCAACTAGCCCAGGGTGGTCACGCTGCTCACGAGTTACCGACTCATCTGATGAGCGCTGCGGTGGGGATGATTGCTCTGTCATAATAATGATAATTGCGAAAATGCGGTAAGCATTCTGCCTATAAGGAGAATACTCACCGCACCCTTTGTCGCCTACTGGCTACTTCTTGTCCTTTGCAAACTCATCGCGAGCACTGCGCAAAGCGCGGCCACTGCGGTCATGCAGGTCACGAGCGGCATCACGTGCATCGTAGTATGCCTTCTCACCCTTGGCACGCAATTCGTCGCCCTTTGCGGTCGCGTCTTGCTTGAGCTCACGTGCCTTTTTCTTGAGGTCAGCTCGCGTCTCTTTGCCTGACTTTGGCGCCGTCAAGAGCCCAGCCACCACGCCAGCGGCAGCACCGATTGCTGCACCAAGCACAAATTTACCTTTCGACATATATCCCTCCTTTATCGATTATGTTTGGTGGTAAACAATTTTTTGATCGAAGACACAGCGGTCTTGGCTAGCCAAAATGGCGAGGTAGCCCGGGCGATATTATCAGTCGTTGCCTCAAGGTTTGCTGCTACGCGTTCAGCCGACTCGACCACAGCACTAATCCGCTGCGTGATGCGAATCAATATGATCGTCAAGACGATCGCAAGCACCAGCAGCAGCGCTAGCAATACCGATAACATGATAACTAATATCTGTGCCCACTCCATGCGGTATCTCCTTTATGTTAGTAGCATATGATCTATGCCTGGGTATCAGTATAGTGAGTCCGTAGGTATTTTGCAAACTCTGGGCCAAGCACTGGGTCTTTGAGGCCAAAATCAACGACGGTCTTAAGATACTCGAGCTTATCGCCGGTGTCATAATATGTACCGTTGGTAATCTCCACACCAAAGAACGCGTGATTATCATCAATCATCCGCTGCATAATAGGCTGGACAGTAAACTCGCCATGCCCATCAAAATGCTCCTTCGCATGCTCAAGATAGCTAAAGAATTCGCCAGGCAAAATATAGCTACTGACACTAGCGAGGTCAGATGGCGCATTAGCCTTGCCTGGCTTTTCAACGATGTTGCTCATCTTAATAACACTGTCCGATAGCTGCTGGCCAGCCACAACGCCGTAGCGATCAAACTCAGCATCATCGACGATCTTTTTGCACGATAGTACCGCACCATCGAGCTCTTGCGACGCAGCGATCATCTGCTGGAAGCGGCTTGGACTGGCAGCAATGAAGTCATCGGCAAAGGTATAAATGACGGGCTCGTCGCGGTTGATAAGATGCGCTGCGCAGGCTAGTGGCGTCGCGTTGCCGTATGGACCCTTTTGGCGGATGTAGATAAAGTTTGCCATCTCCGAGAGCTGCTTGACGGTATCGATCAATGGCTGTTTCTTCGGCCCGCCAGCTCGGAGGTTAGCTAGCAGATCCTCATTTGGCACATCAAAGTGGTCTTCGATCGCACGCTTATTGGCACTCCCCACGATGATAATGTCGCGAATCCCCGCCTGGACGAGCTCTTCCACCACATACTGAATGATCGGCTTATCGATCAGTGGCATCATCTCCTTAGGCATCGCCTTGGTCTGAGGCAAGAACCGCGTACCAAAACCCGCGGCGGCGATGATTGCTTTTGTTGGTCGTTTCATTATGATTCTCCTTGTATATCCTTTAGTTGCTCACTTCAGCCTCTCACGAATCAGTTTCTGCGCCAGGGCTGGATTGGCTTTGCCGCGGGATCGCTTCATGACTTGCCCGACGAGGTAGCCAATTGCCTTATCCTTGCCAGCCTTGATATCAGCAATGGACGCCGTACTGGCTGGGTCATTCATCACCTCATCGACAATTGCGCCAATCGCCCCCTCGTCCGATACCTGGAGCAGATTCTTCGCCTCAGCAATCGCCTCAGGCATCTTGCCAGTATATTGCTCGTCAAAGAGGTCGAGAAAGAGCTCCTTCGCGCCAGTTGAGCTGACTTTGTTGTCCTCCACCAATTGCGAGAGCAGCAAGAGTCGCCGCGGCCCAACAAAACCCGATTCAACCTTACTCATATCCATCAACTCTTCTGGCGTGGAGGCAAACCAGTTAAAGATCCGCTTGACAAGCCGCTGATACACTGACTCATCGACGCCAAGCCATTGCAAAATCGACGCAGCATTATGCTCAAGCGGGTAGATATCACTGAGCAAAATAGCCAGCGGCTGATGACTTAGCACAGTATTAACCACCGAGTTATCCAGCGCAAGGCTCTGCCACTGCGCACGGTATTCGCCTGGCATCGTCGGCACATCCTGCTGGACACGGGCAATCTCTTCGTCCGTTAGGACAATTGGCGGAATGTCTGGGTCGGGCATGTAGCGATAGTCCTGGGCATCTTCTTTGCTGCGCTGGCTCGTCGTGATGCCTTTGTCGTCGCTCCAGCCACGGGTTTCTTGCACGACACGCTCACCACGCTCAAGCAAAGCTGCCTGACGCGCAAATTCATACTCCACTGCCTTTTCTACACTACGGAAGCTGTTGAGATTCTTCACTTCAGCACGTGTACCAAGCTGATCTGAACCCTTTGGCGCGATTGAGATATTGACATCAAAGCGCATATTACCATGGTAGAGATCACCATGTGTGACGCCAGCATAGGTCATGAGCTTATGGAGCTCTGCTGCGTAGGCACGAGCCTCGGCTGCTGAGTGAATATCAGGCTGCGAGACGATCTCGATCAGTGGTGTACCCGCCCGGTTGAGGTCAACTAGCGAGTAACCATCGTGGTGTGTTAGCTTGCCAGCATCTTCCTCCATGTGAGCATGGTCGATCCGGACGCGCGTGGTACTGCCATCATCAAGCGGCACATCCACATAGCCCGCCAAGATAATTGGCTGGTACATTTGGCTCGTCTGGTAGCCTTTCGGTAGGTCTGGATAAAAATAATGTTTACGATCGAAGCGCGAGACACGAGCGATGGGTGCATTGAGTGCCTTGCCGGCCCGAATCGCAAGATCAACCGCGTGGCGATTCAGCACTGGCAGCATGCCTGGCAAACCAAAGTCGATCGGGTGGACTTTGCTATTAGGCTCGGCATCGCGGGCGTCATTGTCTGCTGGGCTGAAAAGCTTTGTGTCTGTCGCCAACTGGACGTGGCATTCGATGCCAATCGTCACCTCATATTTTTGCAAAACATCGTGAGAAACTGCCATAATTATATCGCTCCCAAATCCTTTAACCCCTGTTTATATGCGGCTAATGCCCGCAAGGCAATCTCGCGCGAGAGCCGCACATTAGCCTCATGCGCCAGCTTGTTGCGCACCTTGTGAGCACCCCATACGTGGTTACTATTGCTCCATTGTTCGCGAGCCGACTTCATGCGCTCACCCATTGTGTCGCCAGCAAAGCCACGTTCGCGGAGGGCAAGATCGAGCAACTTATCTGCCTCGAAGATAGCTAACTGATACGTGCCAATGTTAGATTTATCAAGACTATTCTCGATGGCAAGCCAGCGTGCTTGGTATTTCTCGGTATTGAGTACTTTGCCACCCTGACGCGTCAGCGCAACAACAGCAGCCAAGATCGCAGCAATGATAATAATACCCACCAGAAGAATCGTCACACCCCCAGACATTAGGCGCTCCTTTCTGTAGCAGCTTGAGCTGCCAGGGCAAGCAATGTCGCATCACTCTGCATTGGGCCGATCAACTGCGCACCGATTGGCAAGCCTGCTTGGCTCACCCCAGCCGGCACATTCAGTGCTGGTAGCCCCGCCAGACTGGCTGGTACCGTCATGATATCGGCGAGATACATCTTAAGCGGATCGTCGCTGTTTTCACCAAGACCAAAGGCAGGAGTTGGTGCTGTCGGCAAAAGAAGCATGTCGTATTGCCCAAACAGAGTGTTGAATTCGTTGATGAGCAATGTCCGCGCCTTTTGCGCCTGGAGATAGTACGCATCGAAGTACCCACTACTCAGGACATAACTCCCAATCATAATGCGCCGCTTGTTCTCTGGCATAAAGCCTTCGTCGCGGCTCCGGCCATAGAGCTCAGCCAGTGTCTTGACCCCCTCAGCGCGATGGCCATAGCGTACACCATCGTAGCGCGCCAGGTTGCTTGAGATCTCAGCCGGCACAACGATGTAGTAGATCGCAAGAGCGTGCTGGAGCATCGGCATACTCACTGTCTCGACCGTATGGCCGTGCGATCGCAGCGTATCGGCATACTGGCTGACCGCCTGACGCACCTCCGCATCAACACCATCACCCATTGCTTCGTTGATAATACCGATTTTCAGCTGTTGCGGCGTCTCTGCCGCAGGCGCGAAGAAGTCGGGCAGCGTCGTCATATCCTTCGGGTCTTGGCCAGCCATGACGCTCATTACCACAGCAACATCCTCAGCGCTGCGCGCAAAGCAGCCCATCGTATCAGTGCTCGAGGCCATTGCCACGACACCATAGCGGCTCGCTGTGCCGTAGGTTGGCTTGATACCATACACTCCATTAAAACTGGCAGGCTGACGAATCGAGCCTCCCGTATCTGTTCCTAAGGCAAATGGCACAATATCGAGCGCCGTCACCACAGCCGAGCCACCACTGCTGCCGCCAGCGACTTTCGTTTTGTCGACAGCATTGCGCGTAGCGCCAAAGTATGAGTTCTCTGTGCTCCCACCATGCGCAAAGGCATCGAGGTTGCTCTTGCCAATGCAGATCGCCCCAGCTGCTTCAAGCTTATCTACCACTGTTGCTTGGAGAGGCGTATCAAAGTTCTCAAGCATCTTGCTGGCTGCCGTACTCGGCGCACCATACGCAAGATAGTTATCCTTGACGACGAACGGCACACCAGCCAGCACTCCAACGTCCTCACCCCGAGCCAGCGCCTCATCAATTTCTTGTGCCCGCTGCAATGCCCTCTCCTCTGTCAGGCTCAGCAGAGCATGGTATTCCTTAGCATCTCGCGCCCGCTGTAAAGCCGCTTGCACCTGGGCAATAGCCGATGTCTGGCCTTGTTTGATCTGAGCAACTCTCTCCGCAATATTCATATCACAACACCTTCGGTACTTTCACACACTTATCTGCCTGCTTAGCCGCTAGCCCTAGTAGCTGCTCGCGCGATACGTCGCCAGCATCTACTGTGTCGGGCCGCCACACATTGGTCAGGCCAGTTACTTGGTAGGTTGGCTCGACACCAGTCGTGTCGAGGGTGGATAACTGCTCAATGTAATGCAGGATATCCTCGAGGTTTTGGCGCAGCGCGGCAACGTCGGCTGAATCACCAAGACTAATCGAACTTAATTGTGCAAGGTGCTGCACATCTTCAGTGGTAATATTACTCATTATGGATATATTGTACCACATTCGGCGTGTGGAATCGCTATATATCAATGAGCAACGAGTCATGCGTCAGTAAGAAGTATGGGTAGCACAGGGTACAATGCTACTGTTAAGCTACTTCCAGCTTATCACCCTTAGCTCGATTACAGCACCAACAGAGCGCTCGCAAATTTTGCTCGGTCGTGATACCACCTTTCGACACTGGCACAATATGGTCAACTTCGAGCAAGAGGTGCTTCTCATCCTGGCGCGAGACATGGCATTTTTGACATTCGTAGTTGTCTCTGCGCAAGATAAACCGCCTAAGCTTCGGTGTCATGAGCTGACGCTGAAACTGCGCAGATTTGCGATAGGTTATCTGTTGGCTGAGATATTCTGCCAATTTCTGGAGCTTTTTCTCTGTGAGTGTAATATCGAACGAGTAGTTATTGCGCTTGGCGGGCGAACTGTACTTAAATGAATATACGAGAAAATAATTCTTTTCAAACTTAGGTAATGTATTCGATCCAAGCTGCTTCATTGTCATTTTCTTGAAAATATAGGCTCCAGCGTACATTTTGGCATCAATGAAGTCCATAATTTCGTTGTATTCGCTCCGCAGTATTTCCTCGGTCTTTTTGATTGTGTCGTATTTCTGGAGGATTTGCTCGAGTATTTGCACTGTCTCTTCGTTTATTGTGCGCTGCGCAAAAAAATATTTGACAATATAGCGGTATGGGTCAAGCTGCGCATTTTTATACACCGTAAGTGTGCTATTTTTCACATGCGCATGCGAGAGCCTCGACTGCTGCTGACGAATAAAGCGCTTTGTTTCGGGCAAAAAGGCATTGAAGTCGTCATATTCTTGTATTTGCTTGGCA
Source organism: uncultured Candidatus Saccharibacteria bacterium (assembly GCA_938018005.1). GTDB lineage: Bacteria > Patescibacteriota > Saccharimonadia > Saccharimonadales > Saccharimonadaceae > Saccharimonas. Next base: position 56,656 of record CALIJG010000029.1, read on the forward strand.
AGCCTCTGCTTGACACTTTGAAACTCTGCCGTTTTGTAATAACCACGCGTCCTCCAAAACACGATGCAATAACAAACGACAAAGAATATCACTGGCAGGCAGAGCAATACAACGTTGCAGATAGCAAGTCCAATAAGAATCGACCACCGGATAAACTTCGGTCGACGATCAATCGTTGCCAAGAAATATATCACCTGTTCTGGCAGGGCGTGAGTATCACGTATAGGCATACTACATCACATTATACACTCTATGCCTGTGTCGATCGTAGGTTTACTCAGCTACTGCTCTACAACTTACTCTTCACTTCGGCAATCAGATCTCGCAATTCGGCTGCTCGCTCAAACTCAAGATTAGCGCTAGCGAGATTCATTTGGCCAGTCAGATCTTTGATAAGGCTCTTATATTCGTCCTTAGGGATTTTACGTAGGTCAAGTTTGGGCGCGTCATCCTCTTTTTGCGGGATGATGGAGCGCAGGCCTTCGTCGATCGCTTTATTAATACCACGCGGTGTAATGCCATGTTCGCGATTGTACGCCTGCTGAATTTCGCGTCGGCGTTTGGTTTCGTCAATCGCTCGGCGCATACTATCGGTGATACTATCACCATACATAATTACCCTACCTTCAACGTGGCGAGCCGCCCGGCCAATTGTCTGGATGAGACTGCGCTCGCTACGGAGGAAGCCTTCTTTATCGGCATCCATAATCGCCACCAAGCTGACCTCTGGCAAATCGATCCCCTCACGCAAGAGGTTGATCCCTACCAGGACATCATACAGGCCCATGCGCAGATCACGCAGAATGTCGCCGCGCTCGAGCGTGTCGATCTCGCTGTGAATATAAGCTGTCTTGATACCGAGGTCGGTCAGATAGGTAGAGAGATCCTCAGCCATCCGCTTAGTGAGCGTTGTCACGAGTACGCGCTGCTGCTGATTGGTACGCTCGCGAATCTCTGCAATCAGGTCGTCTACCTGTCCTTCAGTTGGGCGAACTATAATTTCTGGGTCGAGCAAACCAGTGGGGCGAATCACCTGCTGAGCAGGAGCGGGGCTGCGCTCTAGCTCATAATCACCAGGGGTAGCAGAGACGTAAATCACTTGGTTGATGTGCTTATCAAATTCATCAAAGCGCAGTGGGCGATTGTCCAGCGCGCTTGGCAGACGAAAGCCATGCTCCACCAGCACTTCTTTGCGAGCGCGGTCACCATTATACATCGCGCGCACTTGGGGGACGGTTACGTGACTCTCGTCGATCAGCATCAAGAAATCGTCAGGAAAGTAATCGAGCAAGGTAGCTGGCTGCTCACCCACTTCGCGGTTGGTGAGATAGCGACTATAGTTCTCGATCCCCTTCACGAAGCCAGTCTGCTCGAGCATTTCCAGGTCGTACTTAGTACGCTGGCTCAAGCGCTGCGCCTCAAGCAGCTTACCGTGCGTCTCAAACCACTGTTCACGCTCCTCGTACTCTTGTCGAATCCGGTCAATCGCCTGCTTAATTTTCTCCTTAGGCGTTGCATAGTGGCTACTCGGAAAGATAGTAAACTCCGCTGGCTCATCGAGAATCTCGCCAGTGAGCGGGTTGATGTGCGTAATTCGATCCACCTCATCTCCAAAAAATTCCACCCGATAGGCCGTCTCTTGCCCTGCCGGAAAGACATCGACCACATCACCCTTGACGCGAAAGGCACCGCGTGCAAAATCGATATCATTGCGATGATATTGGATATCCATCAGCTGGCGCAAAAATTTATCCTGAACGCGCCGCTCGCCCTGGCGCACCGTGACGGATAGCTCATAATAATCGGCTGGCGAACCTAGGCCATAGATACAGCTGACACTGGCGATAATAATCACATCGCGGCGCGTGAGTAATGCATCAGTCGCTGCATGGCGGAGGCGGTCGATTTCCTCATTGATGGCTGAATCCTTCTCGATATATGTATCACTGCTGGCAATATATGCTTCTGGCTGATAATAATCAAAATAACTGACAAAGTAGTGTACTTCATTGTCTGGAAAGAACTGTTTGAACTCACTAAAGAGCTGCGCCGCGAGCGTCTTGTTATGCGCCAAAACAAGCGTCGGCACGCCACGCTGAGCGATAATATTTGCCATCGTAAAGGTCTTACCACTACCCGTTGCGCCAAGCAATGTCTGCTCGCGCTGGCCAGCTTCCAAGCCACCAAGTAACTGGGCGATCGCCTGTGGCTGATCACCGGTCGGTTGATAGGCAGAACGAAGCTGAAATGGTATGTGTGTCACGCTCCTTAGTGTAGCATAGCGCGGGCCTTAAATCACACTCTGGCGATTCATCTCAGCAAGGAGTTTGTTGTACATTGCTTGCGGGTCTTTAGCGTGGTTGATCGCCCCACCAACGCTAATCACGTCAGCACCACCCTGGGCAATATGGAAGACATTATCTACCGTCACGCCACCATCCCAGCCAATCTCGACCCGAGGGTGAATAGCCCGCACTAGCCGGATTTTCTCCAGCTGCATCATTCGCGCTTTGCCACCAAACTCACCCAGCTTACCACTGACGATCGACACATAGTCGGCCGTTTCGATATACGACGCCACTGTCTCGGGTACCGTCGTACGCTGCAGGGCCACACCAGCATGAATACCAGCTTGTTTGATCTGCTGCAAGACAGGGATCAAATCCTCTTTGACTTCGGCATGAAAAATAATAGTACTGGGCCGCAGCTTGATCAGTTTCTCAACGTACACGCTAGGGCGCGCCACCATAGCGTGAATATCAACCGTCCACGACTGAGGCCACCACAGTTGGCCGATCCCTACCGTTTGACGGGGCGCAAATACGCCATCAGAAATATCAATATGAACCCGCTTGGCAAACGGCATAAAATGCTCTACCGCAGCCTTGTATTCATCAGTTTTTGTACTCAAAATAATTGGTGCTATGACAGCCATGCAAGACATTATACGGCGTCTGACGTGTGTTGTAAAGACGGCGACGGCGTTCTTTCACGTTTCTAAGGAGGGAGTGTTAGACTGACGTGCGCGAAGAGTGAATATTTGACACTTCCTTAACAGCATTTAAGAAAGTGTCATCAAACTTTTCCAAACTTTTCGTTGCATCAACTAACGACTCTAACTCATCCAATTCTTGCTGAGATAGTGCACTGCGTTTTTCTGCTAAATAATCGGTCAATCTTGCACAAATATATTCGACAGCCACAGCCCATTCACCTGCATCATTATATAGCGTCACTTCTGCTCGGTCAGCTCTTGTTAGGTAAGGGTTTTTATTAGCATAGTCTCGTATCAATTGGGTTAAGTGCATAACTACATTATATCATATTTTCAAATATTTGCTGGGCAACTCCCTGCCTGCGGCCGTGCCATGCCAGTGGTGGCGTAGTAGCGAATGTCGGTGAGATGACGGTCGGTGGCTTGGACGCAGAATTTGGTAGCATCGGTGCTCAGCGTAACCTGTACAGCTGTATCGCTTGGCGGACGGTAACCAACTTGCTCGAGGTTAGTGCTATAGCTTGCACCACTAGCGCTGGCGTTGGCGTGGTGCGTCTTGATCGCCTCAAGTGCACTGGTGGCTGCCGCACGCGTTGCGACATCGACTGAGCGCCGCCGATAGCCCGAATACGCCGTCATAGACAGCGTTACGAGTAACCCCAGGATCGCGATGACAATCATCAGTTCCATGAGCGTGAAACCCTTCTGGCTCCGCTGCATCCACCATACCGCCCTGCTTTGCCTCATTATATTTCTCCCTCCATTAGCATAAGCATATTTAAACATCACTATAGCAGGTGGAATGGTCAAGGGCAATAGCACTTTTCTTCTTGGCAGTATATACTAGGTTTATGGTGACCAAACAAGACGTCCTGACAAAAGCCCGCGGCCTCTATAGCGAAGATCAGCTGTATGAAATTGACCATGCGATCGACTTTGCCACCCAGGCACACCACGGACAAAAGCGCAAGAGCGGTGAGCCCTACATTACCCATCCACTGAGCGTTGCAATTATCTTGATTGACTGGGGGATGGACAGCGACACCATCATTGCGGGTATTCTCCACGACACCGTCGAGGATACCGAGACGTCACTAGATGACATTGAGTCGCTTTTCGGGCATGACGTATCCTTCCTCGTTGACGGCGTGACGAAGGTGAGTCAAGCTCGGGCTGGTATGCGCGACCTCGACCACTATCTCCCTCAGACAAAAGACAACCTTACCAAGCTGCTTATTGCTGTGGGACAGGACGTGCGTGTCATTATCATCAAGCTGGCCGACCGGCTGCACAATATGCAGACGCTGCAATTCAAGTCGCCCGAAAAGCAGCAAAAGATCGCCCGAGAAACACTCGAGGTCTTTGCTCCCATGGCTGACCAACTCGGTATGGGGCGCGTGCGGATGGAGCTAGAAGAACTCGCCTTTAGCTACCTCGACCCCAAAGAATATAAGCGGCTTGAGAAGGTCATGAAGCAGCGCCTAGGCAAAAGCACCCGCAAGCTTGGCGTCGTCCGCCTCGAGGTCGAGCGGGCACTCAAGGATGAGAAGCTTGAGTTTGAGATTAATGGGCGGGTCAAGAGCCTCTATAGCCTACACCGCAAACTCCAAAAGCGCGGCAGTCTTGACAATATTTATGACCTGATGGCACTACGCATCATTGTCCGCACCAAGGAAGAGTGCTACCTTGTGCTGGGTATTCTCCACTCGCTGTATCAACCGATGATTGCTCGTATCAAAGACTATATTTCCATCCCCAAGCCAAACGGCTACCAGAGCCTCCACACCACGGTCATTACACCCAACAAGCAGATCGTCGAGTTCCAGATCCGCACCCGTGACATGCATGAGTATGCCGAGCGCGGCCTTGCTGCCAGCTTCCACTACCAGCAGCAAAAAGACAGCAAGGAGTACCTCAAAGGCGACTCCAAATGCGGCGTGTCAAACCTGCCGGCTCAGCTGCAGTGGATTACGCAATTACAAGAGATCGCCGCTCGCCTGCGCGCTGGCGAGGATATCCCTCGCGAGCAGTTATCGATCGATCTCTTTGGCCACCGTATCTTCGTTTTTTCTCCCAAAGGCGATATCTACAACCTCCCCGAGGGTGCTTTGCCGCTCGACTTTGCCTATGCCATCCACTCTGATATCGCCAAGCACGCCTATGGCTTCCGGATCAATGGCAAGATGGAGTCATTTGAGCGGCCGCTTGAGAATGGTGATGTCATCGAAGTCCTTACTCGCAAACTCTCATACCCCAAGCCAGGTTGGGCGCAGCTCGTCACCACTAGCCACGCCCGCGACAAGCTCCGCCTTCAGCTCAACAAAATCCGCGTCCAAGCCGTTAATGGCGCGATTAGCCTGACGGATAAAATTATGCCAATTAGTAAGCCTGACGCTGCTTCGAAGAAGTCAAAGAAAAATAACTGAGGTAACGTTAGATAGTTGCCGCACATCTTGACTTAAGTCTCTAAAATTATCGATCTGTCGCAACTTTGCTCCCTCTATCACCATTATTATCCAACAGATGTGGGTAGCCTATTGTGATAACCAGCCTGCGAGCCTCTGACTTTCTTGATAAAGCAATATTGTGCAAGTACTAACTGCTTATAGTAACCTAGAGAATTTTAGAAGTTGGAGTAAAAATACAAAATACCCCACTGGGGTATTTTGTATTTACTTAAGCATGCTATCTAGCGTTCATTCCAACGCGCAATGGATTCATGGATAATCTGCTTGGCACGCGCGGCGTCACCAAAGCCCTTCACGACAGTAGTGCCAGGCTTTTTGAGGTCTTTGTAGTGGTTAAAGTGGTGCTCGATTTGCTTAAGCGTTGCAGCAGGGAGATCTTCGAGCGAGTTGATTGCATCACCTGTATTACGGTCATCTGCTGGTACAACGATCACCTTATCGTCCACTTCGTCATCGTCAACAAACTCCAGCACGCCAATTACTTTACCCTCCAAAACGACACCAGTCGTCAGTGGTTGATCGGTGATGATGAGCGCATCGAGCTCATCGCCATCTTCATCTAGGGTTTGTGGAATAAAACCATAGTTGGTTGGCTTGGCAAAGATTGCTGGCTCGACCCGGTCGAGCTTCATCACTGCTAGGTCGCGATCCCACTCAATTTTGTGGTAGCTCCCTTGCGGAATCTCCACCACCACATTGACAATGCCAGCGTCAACGTCACCAGGCGTTAGTACTTTATTAAAATCTGCCATTTGTATTAGCTCCTTTCTGTTGCTATCTGTTTTATTTTAGCAAAATCTACTCGGTAATGGCAAAAGAAGATGCGCTGGCAATGCAACCTTGCCCTGTAGGCACATTATTCTTATAACCAACCCATTTGATGGTATAATACTGCTAGCATGTTAATCATTGGTCATCGCGGTGCGGCCGGGCTCGCACCAGAGAACACTATCGACGCTATGGCAGCGGGTGTCGCGGCGGGCGCTGATATGCTTGAGCTAGATGTGCGATTGACGCGCGACGGTGTTCCTGTGGTTGCACATGATAATCGCCTTTTGCGCACCCACCACCGAAATGAATCAATCAGCCACCTGACGTATACCGAGTTGCAGGCCCTCACCAGTGAGCAGCCTATCCCATCACTCGCAGCAGTGTTAGACCGTTTTTTGGGCGTTGTGCTACTCAATATTGAGCTCAAAGGGCATGGTAGCGCCGAGCCGACGCATCAACTCCTCACCCGCTCTATCACATCGCCAGATGATTGGGATAATGTACTGCTCTCGTCATTCTCCGTACGCGAGCTTCGGCAATTTCGGCAGCTTGCGCCTCAGGCCAATCTTGCTCTACTTCACCGCAATAATCCCTTTGCATTCTTGGCCTATCAGCGAAAGCTCGACTTCACCGCGGTGGGGTTTCATCGCTTGTATGCACATCCACTAGCGATAGAGATTGCACGTCGGTCGAATCTCTTTACCTACGTCTATACGGTCAATCGCCCAGGCGCCCTGCAGCAGCTTGCCGAGCGCGGCATCGACGGCGTCGTGACCAACTACCCAGATAAGTTTCTTGCTGAGCTACAGCGCTTTAGAGATTAGGAATATTGTCTGATGTGATGCTAGACCTCTCCGTTCCTTTCTGTGGACGAATATTACCACTATCCAATTCTCAGAAGTCAAAATATTAACGAGACAAGGAGTATTGTTTTTATGCCCACATCTCAAAACTATAGCCATTCTTAGACTGCTCCTCGCTACTCTATACGATCAATCTCTCTAGGTATATCAACTTCGTCTTCACACGAGTAAAAAATCAGCCATTACGACTGATTTTTTACTTTATCAGATAGAAAGGAGCTACTACTAAGGGACTGACATTTTGCAATCCAGGCTTTTAGCTACCTCACACTACCACTATCTATTTTGCTACTCTACACTTTGTGCTGCTGGATATACTCACGGATGCTCAAAGCGGCTGTCGCGCCTTCGCCCACCGCTGTCGCAATCTGCATCGTTGCGCCACTACGCACATCGCCACTGGCAAAGACGCCAGGCATCGTCGTCTCGAGGTGCTCATTGGTAATAATCAGCCCCCGCTCATCGAGCTGGACGGGCGTACCCTGCAAAAAGCCCGTGTTTGGCTTGAGACCGACAAAGACAAACACCCCATCACAGGCAAAGGTAGTTGGCTGGCCATTACTGATGGCTGCAACACCAGTTACCTTGCCATCCTCTGCTATAATTTCGGTTGATTCGGTGTGGAGATGGACGCTGATTTGCCCGCGCTCAATAAAGGGCTGCAGGTCGGTCTGCAGGATCTCACTCGCTTTGATTGTGCTTCGCACTAGGAGGTCAATATGCTCCGCAAAGCGAGTCAAGAACATCGCCTCTTGCAAGCCAGAGTTGCCGCCACCGATCACCACCAACCGCTTGCCTTTATAAAACGCACCGTCGCAGGTGGCACAGTAGTGTACGCCACGACCATACAATGCGTCTTCGCCAGGGATACCAAGCTTGTTATATGCACTGCCAGTAGCAATCAACACCGCACGGGCGCGCACATCCTGCCCGTCGACTGTCACAATCGTATCATTGCCATCTTTGCGGAGGCTCGATACCTCACCCAGCTCAATCTGCGCCCCAAAGCGCTCTGCCTGGCGCTGCAGCTGCTCGGCGAGGTCGAGGCCTGCTACGCCATCAGCAAAACCTGGGTAGTTATCGATCTTATCGGTAATCGCTGCCAGGCCACCAATCACTGCTTTTTCATACAATACCGTCTGCAGGTTCTCACGCGTCGTATATACCGCGGCAGCCAGAGCGCTTGGCCCCGCGCCAATCATGACAACGTCGTAGACTGGTGTCTGGGTTGGTTTATTGTTATTGGTAGTGTTGTCCATAGTTGCCCCCTCCTTGGCCTTCTTGGTATGCCTTCAATAGTTCTGAAGTATCGATCGTAGCTGGCTTTGACACTGCCATCACGATGAACTTGAGTGGTGTATTGGCAGGAATGTCATTGCCTTGGCCTTTCTCACCGTATGCTTTGTCGGAAGGGATGGTTAGCTCACGCACTCCACCAAGGCGCATCCCCTTGATGCCTTCCTTCCAGCCAGTGATGACACTCGCGCTCTTGAGCCCACCCTCAACGGCAAATGGTGCATCAAGCTTGCCGTCTTTGATAGATTGGTCAAATACCTTGCCTTTTGGGTTCCAGCCAATGTAGTAGGCCGCAAATGCCGTATTATCCTTGATTTCCTCACCATCGCCAACCACCAGGTCTTCGCTGGAGAGCTCCTTTACACTATCCCGGTCAAACTCGCCAACCCGATTCGCATATTGGCTAAAGGTTGGGTAATATTTGTTTGACAACTCTTGCGCTTGAGCAGCTGTCTTAGCTTGGTAGTCCTTCATGAGTTTCTGGTATTTTTCTTGCGCCTTTTGCGCTTTGGCTTGGTCATTTTTGTAATTCTCTGAGGCAAGAATCATTGCCGCAAATGACCCCAGCGTCCCGACAACCGTCGCGACCAAAATAACAATAATAATCCAGCGTTGTGTCTTGGTTGTTGCCATAACTCCTCTTGTTTCATCGACTAATCTATCTTGCCCAGTATAGCACACTTGCCAGTATGACTGCTAGATAACAGAGGTCACGACGATAAATGCTGTCTAGTCTTTGCTGTATAATCCTTGTTAATCCTATTACTCACTATCACCTTGCGTTGCGCAGAAACACCACGCGAACAACCATCAGCCAATACACCTCTTGCAATGGCGATTTTTCTCAGTATACTAAAAAGCGATGAACCGTCTTCATACACTATTTTCGCCCCTACTTGCCCGCCTAGCTATTGGCGGTACGACCGCGCTGCAATCAGCGCCAGTTGAGAAACTTGATGGTGCTCTCACACCCAATATGCGCGCCCTGCGCCTCGCGATGAGCATCGCCGATCAGCTCATTTCAATGGGCACACCAGCCCAAAACGTCGTCCATATGGCGCTCAGTATTACGGACACCTACTGTACTCGCAAAGTGCACATCGACGTTATTTCGTCACAGCTTATTTTATCGCAAGATCGAGGCAACGATTACGAACCACTGACGCTCCTACGCACCATCCCACCGCGCGAGATCAACTACCAACATATGCAATGTCTCCAGACCCTGGCTGCGACTATTGCCGATGGAGCGCTCACCCTCGATGCTGCCGAGCGCGAGCTCGATGCCATCCTTGCCAAGCCACGACGCTACCCACCTTGGGTAATTTATCTGGCAGGTGGTGGACTCAGTGCTGGCTCGGCCCTGCTCTATACGGCGTCATTGCCAGTGATTTTTGCTACCTTTGTGATGGGTGTGGCAATTATGTGGCTGCTAGGCCGCTTAAATCGCATTGCTCTTCCTGTGTTCTTTACTCAAATCATCGCGGCGAGCGTTATTACATTGGTTGCAACCATCATCACGTGGCTTGCCACCAACCACTATCTCGATGTCCTTGGCATCATTAACCCAACCATCATCACCGTGAGCGGCATCGTGCTCTTGGTGGCGGGGATGATGATCGTTGGTGCTTTCCAGGATGCGATCGACGAATATTACGTGACGGCGACAGGTCGACTACTCAAAGTGGCAATGATGACAATGGGCGTAGTGATTGGTGTGATGATTGGCCTGTATACAGCGCGGCGCTTTGGGATCGAATTTGTCGCCACGCCCGATCAGTTGCAGCTGACCGGCACGATGTATCAGTATATCGGGGCAGCTGCTATTGCGGCCACTTTTGCTCTCGGCAACCACACTCAGCCAGTCGGTATCATTCTGGCCGGTGCAACTGGTATGCTTGGCTACGATATATACCTTGCCATTACCGGCTGGAGTATGTCTGCTATTGCAGCCAGTGCGGCAGCGGGCTTGGTAATTGGCTTTATTGCGACAACCGCTTCCCGCTTGTGGCATATGCCCAGCCTTGCCATTGTCAATGCCGGAATCGTTCCACTTGTACCAGGCGTCACGCTCTACAATGGACTCATGGGCGTCGTGACGACTGGCTCGAGCGAGGCTGGTCTGCTAGTGCGCGCTGTCCTCATTGCTATTGCCATTGCGGCTGGTGCGTCATTTGGCGTGCTGATTGGCCGGCCCACGCGGCGGAGCTTCCTCCGCCTGCGCAATCGCCTACCGCAGCGCCGCTTACATCAACCTCATTCACCAAAGTCCACACCCTGAAACAGCACATGCTGCTCGGGTGCAAACACCGTCCGGATGATCGAACGGACACCCTCAGCACTCAGCGTTGCTTGGCTACTCGATAGCGTTAGACGAAATGTGGTGGTTTGATGTGATGCGTCAGGGGTTGCTTTGTAAATACTCAGCGGCGTAAGGTCGCGGATCGTTACATCTGGGTATGTTTCGCTAGCTCGAGTTATAGCGCTCGAGACTGCTTGCATGAGTTCATCATAGGTAACATCTGTACTTGTTTGGATCGAGATATCGCGGGCGGTGGTAGGGTAGCGACTCATTGGCTGGTAGTACACCACCGTATCGCGCCATACCTGCTCCATCACATCAAGGCGGAGTGATGCCGCTGCAGTATAATCAGGTAGCTTGAAATGCTTCACTACTGCTGGGCGCAGCTCACCAACCACCCCGATGAGCTGCCGCTTGGGCTGGCCAGCCGCCTCGCTACACTCCGCCCAAACGTGGGCCGCGCGATTGATGTCAAAAGGTTCATACATTGGATCATCTTGAGCTGCCGTGACTGGCGTATACACGAGAATCAGGCCGCTATCACGCGCCAGCTGGTCGAGCGTGGCCCGCACCCGGTAAAAGGCGGCGCCAGCCCGAGGTTTTTTGCTACTATACACAAGATCAACCAGCGATTGCTCAGCCGGCAGGCCGTCCTTGCCCATCCGTGCTTTGGTGTGGCCTTTGCCGATTTCAAACAGCATAAATTCGCTGTGCCCTGCCCTGATATTAGCGTGGACTTTATCCAGCAAACTCGGCAGCACACTCAGGCGGTAGTACTGGAGGTCGGGGCTGAGGGCGTTCGACAGCCGAAAGGCCTGGGCTAGGTCTTGGCCTGCACCCTTGAGCACACGCTCGTGCACAAAGCTATAGCTCAGCACTTCGTTGGCACCTGCCTTGGCCAGTGCCTCGCGCACAACGCGCTTGAGCTCACGGCGGGGGTTCTTGCGCGCTGGCTGAATACGGCGCATAGGCAGCTGGCGTGGCACAGTATCAAAGCCGTGCAGCCGGCCAACTTCTTCAACAATATCCTCTTTCGTTTCTAGGTCTGTCCGCCAGAAAGGCACCTGCAGGCAGATATAGCCAAGCTCTTTCTCTGGGCCATGGCTGTGGATTTCAACGTTATTGAGCAAAGTGCAGATGTCGTTTTCGGCAAGGTGAGAACCAAGCCGCTGATTAATAAATCGACTCGTTATGTCTATGGTTGCAGGCTCGTACTTCCCTGCAAAATATTCATCAAGAATCCCGCCATGTTCACTCGTAAATGGCTTGATATCGACTACTTGGCTCGCCTGCTCACCACCCACCATACCAACGAGCCGGTTCAGCACAGCTGGGTTTTGCAGGGGCGACTGGCCTTTATTAAAGCGGGCCAGCGCATCGGTAAACACGCCGTGGCGCATAGCCATTTTGCGCACTGCGTACATATCAAAGGTGGCACACTCCAGTACAATCGTCGTGGTTGTAGCCGATACCTCAGTGCGGCTGCCACCCATAATACCACCCAGAGCCACCGGGCCTTGCCCGTCGGCAATCACAATATCATCTGGTGTCAGCTCAATCGTCTTGCCGCTCAGTAGCGCCAGCGTTTCGCCCTGCCGCGCCATACGCACGCCAAGCTGCCCGCCGCGAAGCGTATCGTAATCATACGCATGGGTTGGCTGGGCCGTCATGAGCATCACGTAATTCGTTGCATCCACAATGTTATTAATCGGCTTTGCCCCCATCGCCACCAGTTGGCACTGCAGCCAAAACGGGCTCGGCGTGACCTGCACGCCGCGGATCGCCACCGCCATAAAGCGTGGCACAAGCTGCGGGATATCGTTCGAAACCGCGAGTGGCACACTATCGCCATCGCCAAATACCTGCTCCAGGTTATACCAGGTAGGGCTCGTAAATGGTTGATGGAGAATGCCAGCAATCTCGCGCGCCACGCCCAGCTGGCCAAAGCAATCTGGCCGGTGGGTAAACATTTTGTTCTCGATATCAAGCACATAGTCATCCAGGCCAAACAGCGCGGCAAAGTCAGCCCCTGGTTGCAGGGTCTTACCCGCTGGCAGGTCGCGCGGCGTCAGCGCTACAATCCCCTCGTGGTCCGTACCAATTGCCAGCTCATCAGCCGCAGCTAGCATACCCTGGCTGAGCACCCCACGGAGCTTGCGCGCATCGAGCGTAAAGGGTTCGCCCTCGAGGATGCTAGCTGGTACCGTGCTTGCAGGCGGTAGCCACACGGCCCACATATCAGCCTGCACATTGGGCGCACCGCACACCACCTGCACCAGGCCGTTTTCATCGCGCGGCACATCCGGCACGGCCATACCGTCATCAATTTTGGTCACGCTCAGGCGGTCGGCATTGGGGTGCTTGGCACACTCCACCACCCGCACCACGCGCGCACCGCGGTAACGCTCAGCCAGGTTCTCTACCCGGTCTACCTTACCAAGCTGCCGATTGATGAGCTGTGCCAACTCATCCACCGGCGGCAATTCAAAGTTAATAAGTTGTTTTATAACATTAAGGCTGACTTTCATACTGGGTTATAGTATACCATCTCAGGGTAAAGCTGTGCTACAAACCGTATTCTCTTTCGTCGTATACCAACACTACTCCATATAAAAGATATGAAACTATCTACCGTCTTATCTCTCAAATATCCAGATGCTCTACTGGCTGCTCCAGGCTCTGTTGCAAATTTTGCACAGCGCGCTCTGGGATATACGCCGCGAGCTCATCAATCGTATCGACAACCTCCATTCGCCCCCATTGTTTGACCGTCGCTGGATTGTCGTTGGTTTGCGTGCTACGCTGCGTGCCTGTAGGCCAATAGTTCCAGTCGGCGTCATTGCGCTCATAGTACACATAACGGCCCTTTTGCGTAAGATACACTCGTTGTTCGCGAAGAGCTGCTTTGTCCTTTACTATTGTCCTGTATATCTTACGACCCATAAAAATCTTATGCTGATACACGCCATCCTTGCCAACGCGCAGCTGTATTTCATGAAAGCCATCGTGTGTTGCTTGCTGCCGCTCAACTAACAAACGATAACCCGCCATCAGTGCTGCAGATAGACTCATACTAATACCAGGCAAAGTCCCTTCAATATAGCGTTCGTCGCTATGTGAAAAATAGATTGTTTTATTGGCCATCATACTCCTCCTTATATGTATAGTTATACATATATAGTATCTATCTTCTATTGGTATTGTCAAGGTTGTTCGGGAGTGTAGTGCATTACCTCTGTTATATTGACATAAAATAGCGATACTATCCAGAATATGCTACATTATCCGTCTGCTTATGCTACAATTACAAAAGCATACAAGAACATAATCTGGAGGTTTATATGCATACCGGTATTCGACGAATGGGCCAGCGTAACTGTATTTATAGCGCGCTCCGCCAAGAATTAATGGACACGATGTTTCAGGACAAGGTTGGGTCATACGACTCTTCTCGCTACGAGGTCGATCTCAACAAGCAATACTTCGCTATGGTATCAGACACAGGCAAGGTAACGGCCAAAGCACACTTGCTTGCATCTATCGCCGTCGAGCCACCAACCCTCATGTGGGGCTATGCGGACGAGCTTGCACAGTTTGGCAAAGCGGTCGAGCTTGCCCACAAGGTACGCGAGTATGGCTTAGAACACAAAGAGAATGATCTCGTTAGCCCAGAAGTTGAATATACCTTCCCATCCGATATAGACCAGCAGCTTGTGATCGCCAGTGTCGCGCACGATATCGGCTTTGCTGCCATCACTATCTTTGGTACGGAGTATTACTATTACAGCTCACCGATTCGTGGTGGTCGCCGTGTAGTGCTTTTGCTTGAGAACCTTTCCGAGCCTGTGCCACCCATTACACTCGACTACTTCTACTCGCGCCTGCCACGCTATCTGCAGCAGGTGGATGACATTGCATGGTCGCTGGAGGGTTTTGTGGAGCTGATGCCAGGCTGGAGCATCGAGATGAACGACGATAACAATGGCGTCCACCACGCCCGCGTCACTGATGATACTGGTACAAGTATCCGCGTCAGCTACCAATTCGATGAGTATGAACGGCTAAAGCGGCTTGAGTTTAATCACGACTAATACTCGCTACCGGTGATATACCAAAAACCGCATTTGTATACTTAATGCAGTTTTATTGTGGTTTTTACATCAATATGACCTCTGTTGGTACTCTTGCTACACTGATGTGCGCTCGCTTCAAGATATATAACCAGTGTTTGCAATTGGTGCAACAATCCGGCATACTGGAGAGTACTAAAGGAGGACTGACATGATAAAACCAGACTATATCAGCCTAAAGAGTTGGGTTGTTGCTGGCCTGCTAAGCGTGACGGGGCTTGTGGCAGCAACAACGTTTTTGGCACCAAGCCAAGTGGCCGCCAGTAGGGATTTACGCTCGGCCAACATCAGCCGCAAGAATTACAACGAGGCGATGAGCAGCATCGACCAGCAAATTAAGCAAGAAGAGAGCGACAGCAGCATTCGCCCAGAGTGTCGCACATACACCAGGACTCATGGCAAGCGCGCCGCAAAGGCCGTCCTGATGATTCACGGCATCAGTGGCTGCAGCAACGTCTACCAAAAGCTGGCAGATGAATTCTACAACCAAGGCTACAATGTCTACGTCCCACGCGTACCCAAGCATGGCTATACCGATAACAAGCGCCATGGCGAGATCTCTACCAAAGACATTGCCGACTTCATGAAGACGAGCGCCCAGCAAGTGAGCGGCCTCGGTGATGAGCTTGGCATCGTTGGCCACTCTGGTGGCGGTGATATGGCGACGTGGCTTGCCCAGTATGGCAATGGCTTCTTTACGAACGTGTTGCTGCTTGCCCCATTCTACGAGCCAGCAGCCAGCCAAGCCCCCAAGTGGCAGCTGCCTGTCTTGCGCACCCTGTATGGGCACAACATTTTGCCAGATAAATTCAGCCCAAGCGGTTTATCATACCGCGCACTCGGCAAATATCTCATCGTCAAACAAAACTTCAAGAAAGATCTTGCTGCACCGGGCCTCAAGCGCGTTGCAACAGTGACGAGTGAGAATGACGATGCCGTCGACAACGGCTTAGCAGTCAGCATTCCGCAGCGCATGGCTCAGGCAAGCAATGCATCGTTCCAGCACTACAACTTACCAAAGAGACTCAACATTGGCCACAACATGGTTAGCCCAACCGATGGCGGCATGGCCACCTACCACCAGGCAGTCTATCGGCAGTACCTCAACCTCTACGAAGGCCGCCAAACTAGCGAAATCTAACTGGTTCTAGAGCCACACATAAAAACACTGCAGATTGCCTAGCTGCAGTGTTTTTCATTATATTTCGACAGTGCGATGCTCACATTTGGCTTAGCTATCTCCTCGCCTATCACCTTACTTCTATTTGCGATATACCGTTGATCAGCTCATCCGCTATGACGTCTCTGCTTCCTCGGAGGGCAAGAAACGCAGCCTTTTAGACTATAATCAAGAGCATCCAGAGCAAGCACACTCCAAAAATAGCAGAGATAATCTCGTATTTTGGACTCTACCGCTGCTCTGCAATCAGCGTATGCTTAAGCCGGCGCAGCCCCCGCCAGCACCGCACGCAAAGATAGCCATCAAAGAGTGCAACGAGCATTAAGCCATAAAATTCAGGCCGCCGCAAGACAGCTGGTGTTTGCACAAGCTTATAGCCAATATAGGCAAACAGCAGCACAACGATCAGCATCAGCAGTGCTATACGCTGCTTGCCAATGCGCTTCACCATTGCCAGGCGAGATTCATTGTCGCTAAAGATATCATCCTCTTCAGCTTCATTACTCGGCCGGCGAAAGACATGAAAGCCATTGGCGGATGCAACATACTCCCAGCCATAATCGGCATAGAGCTGCTGGTACTGCGCGTTTTCTTCGTGCCGAGTAAGGCTCTGAAAGTCGATTTTGTACGTATAGTGCGCCGCCGGGCACGGCTCGAATATATAAAAGAACGGGACAATAAAGCGTTTGAGGGCATACCCCTGCCGATGCTGCTCAGCAAAAAACGCCTCCTCCTCTCCATACTCGGGCAACATGTAGTACCGACACATGATTCGTGACATTCAGTTATTTCCTTCCTTTGCTATTGTTATACAGCCGCTCGATCCGCTGCAGCTCACAGGCCAATATCTCTTGGCCGAGTGGTGTGATATGGTAGATTTTGCGCTTATCCTCTTCTCGTACGAAGCGAATTATACCGTCCTTCTCCATCTTGGCGAGCGTGCCATACATTGTGCCAGGGCTAATCTGCACCTGGCCGTCTGTCATATGTTTGACACGCTGACCAATCGTATAGCCATGCATCTCCGCCTGCAAACAAAATAGGATGTAGAACCCTGTCTCGGTCATCGGTGAGTAGATTCTTCGTAGTTTTGCTTGGATCATGCACGCTTCCCTCAGGTATATATTATACTCTGTCTAGCTGTGCGTTGCGAGCACAAGAAGTATCGTCGCGAGGCTATTCTGGAGGAGGTGTACACCCATTGAGGCGTAGAGGCTCTTCTTTTGTTCATAGGCTCGGCACAGGAAGAACGCCAGCGGCAAATAGCTAATAATCGCTAGACCATTCTTGATTCCTCCTGTGAGCATGTATGGCGCCACGTGTACAAGTGCAAAGAGCACCATTGATGCTGCATAGGCAAGAACACGAGATTTTTGCAATAAGCGAGCAAAGATAACGCCACGAAAGACAACTTCCTCTACGATCGGCCCAAATACCACCGCCATAAATACCGCATACCATAGCGCTCCACCAAAGAGGCCAACAAGCGCCGTTTGGTTTTGGTTAGTGACTTGCAACGCAACAAGCAGGAGTGTTACTGGGATTGTTGCAAGATATGCAAAGAGAAAATACTTGATGACAAACCAGCTATTCTTGCCCGGTGCTCGCCGTGCAGTGCGCCATACAGCAGCAAGTTCAGCTCGTTTCTTCATTACAATATAGCCAAGCAGAAGCACACTTGCTACAGCATTGATGATGAGCCCAAGCACGCTCGTCGATGATATAGCGGCAAATCGCTCTAGCGCATACGACAATACTGTCATACCTACCATGTAGCCAGCAAAGTATGCCAGCAGAATTTTTACGTCATCCCGTCGTTTCGTTATTTTATCCATTAATCATCCTTTCTCGATTGGTACATCGAAGTCATATGTATCGTAGTGCGATATATCGTATAGTCTTATTGTATACCGTAGCTCGATATAATGTCAATGGTATGTTCTTTTATATGACGGAATAGTCTTGATATGCAAAAAACCAGCAGTGTGTTCTACTGGTTTTTGCAACTTACTTATCGGCTACGCTCGTTATTCCTACAGATGCTTCATGCGCCACCGCTCAATCGCTTGCGACCAGCTCAGCATAAACATGAGATTGCCAATCAGCAGTAAGCCAACGACAGGTGTTAGTATCAGCGACATGCCAATCACCTGTGGCACAACAACAAAGCTATAGGCTATGCAGAGACCATTACCAAGGAGTGTGATAAGCGCCGTGACGCTACCAGGCGTCCAGCTTCGATACTTCGCTGCATCAACGAGATGCCCAACCAAGTGCAGCATATTTGCAAGAATAACTGCACATACCAGCGCAAGTGAGTGCAGGGCGATTGCACCGCCAAGCAGAGCCAGTGCAACGATCGACTCTTCGAGAATGATGATGGCAACCGTCTCTGTTGATGGGTACGCGGTGCGATTCGATATAATCATCTGCCTGGCAAATGCCGGGTCATGCTCATAGCGCCGAATCCACGGCACAAACCGAGCAATCTCCTCCAGCTCATGAATAATAAACAAGCCAAAACCAGCAAAGGCTACTAGCGCCTCCATCATTGCCTCCCTTCGTATACATTAAGATACGTTCGGAAAGCCTCCTCGCTATGAGCGCTCACCCCCGGCGAAGCGCGCCGTGTCATATCGTGGCCAATATTCATGCTGGCAGGGAATTTTTTGTATTGGAAGGAAGCATTGTTGTTGGTTGCCATTTTTTGTGGGATGTCGTGTGCGAGGTCTGGGTCGATATCGTGGTCGCCCTCACTCACCACCACACCAACATGCTTGAGACCTGGTGCAGCGAGGTTGGCTTTGTAGTTTTCTTTAAGCGTGACGTACTTTGCTAGGGTGCGATATGACAGGCCATTCACCTCATCATTACCACTGTAGCGGTCTGGTAGGATATTATTGCCGTAGAGGTTGCGCATGAGCGGGATCTGCCACTTGGGAGCCTGGCTAGCCGATGGTTCATAGAATGGCGCAATAAGGAGCACCCGCGAGAAGAGTCCATTACCATACTGCGCAAGCCACGTTGCCATATTGCCACCACCAGAGTGGCCCGCCACCCCAACTTCCTCACCAAGGCCACTAACCTGGCGAGCGCTCGTGGTCATATAGTTGACCATATCGCTAAAGGAGATCTGACCATGGCGCTTCTTATCGGCATAGCCATGCTGTGGCACGCGCGGCGCATAAACGTTGTAGCCCTGCTCGTAGAATACATTGGCAATATCAGCCATGTCGCTAGTGCAACCGCTAATACCATGGATAAGCAAGATAGCCTTGGCTGTTTTCTTGCCATGCGTCTTGGCAAACGAGCGACATTCGCTGCGCAGGCCAGCCTCTGCTGTATCGTGGGTAATTTGCTGGTTGATAGCCGCCATTGAGCCATCGTAATCCAGTCGCTTGATATCTGCTGTGCGTAGTTCTGCCTTCTGGGCGGGCCACAAGAAGGCAGCTGCAATGGCAATCGCACCAACAGCAACGATGCCACCGATGAGCGTGGCAATTACTTTTATAATTCCGGCTTGAGGTGAGGAAGAATCTTTCATACGCTATAGTATGGCGAATAGTTGCCAATATAGCAAGACCACTCTACTAAAGAGAGTGGTCTTGGTTTCAATCTGATGCCTGTTGCTTATGATTCTGCTTTGCGACCCGCTACCAGCAGGTAGAGGTTACCACCAAGCGCAGCACCGATCAAGGTACCAGCAATCACCTCAAGGCTCAAACGGCTATAGCCAGTCTCGCCACGGCTTGCTTGTGCGCCAGTAAAGCTACTGTCTGGTGCCTCTGTTGCAGCGATAGCCACTGCTGGGTTGAGTGTTGCACTCTTTGCACGCAGTTCGTGTGGCAAGTGTTTGATATCTTGGACTGACGATGTGTCCACCGAAGCCTGCACCTGAGTTAGCAAGCCACCAGCCACGATAGCAGCAACAGCCAAGGATAGGCCAATCCCCACTGCCTGGCCTGTTTGCTTGAGCTCGGCCACGCGCGACACGGCAGCCGCAATGCCAAACATCAGCACCGCTGCGCCGACGAGCTCAACACCAAAGACCGCCCAGCTAAAGGTAGTAAAGTGCTCGAAGCTGAGCTTGAAAGCGCTCCCACTTAAACCATTCAGTACAACGACAGCGAGCGCCCCACCAAGCAGCTGGGCGATCCAGTAGAATGGTACCAACGCCGTCTTGAGCTTGCGCATTGTCCAGAGGCCAAAGGTGACCGCTGGGTTGATATGCGCGCCAGATACTGCACCCACCGCCACAGCAATCACAAGCAGTGTGAGGCCAAGGTAGAGTGGTGCAAATTGAGTTGCCGCACCAATTGCAGCAATGGTGAGCATAAATGTACCAAGCAGCTCAGCAAAAATAATGTTGAGTAAGTTGCTTGGTAGAGCCGGCTCGCGTCGCTTATGGACAACAGTCTTGGTGGCTGATGTGGTCGACGCAGCCTTTACGGTTGGTGCAGCCTGAGGCTGGGAGGCCGAGTCTTTCGCGGCCGATTTTTTGGTCGAAACGGCTTTTTTGGTAGCCATACGTCCCTCCTTCACTAGTTGATACTACGCCTTTAGTATATCACATCACCCTGTTCATCGGCGATATCAGATGTCGATTGTGCCAAATAATGCTATACTAAAGACATGGGACAATATATGAAACAAGACCAAACGCGCAGTGAGCTGCAAGAGCGTATCGCGGCCGATCTCCGCGCTAAAGCAGCTGCCAGCAGCCACACTGGTGATGGTGCCGCACCAGTGGGCGGCGACACCGGCGTCGAGCAATCCGAATATCTCAAAGGTACCAAGCAAACAACGACACTAGCTGGGGTGTGGCTGGTCGTTGGTTTTCTTGCACTGCTTACCTTTGGCTTTTTTGTTGCGCTAACCATCAATGGACAACAATAACGGAGTGGCAGTATGACAGACCTTGACGCTATCCAGCAAAAGCTGCTCCTGGCGGTGAGCCAATCGACCACCCCGCGCGAAGTACTGCGCCACGAGGAATTGCGCACACTGTATGGACATATCACATCACTCCCCCCAGCGGAGCGTGGGCCATTTGGCAAGCGTGTTAATGAGCTCAAGCAAGCCGTGCAAACCGCCATCGAGCGCCGTCTTGAGGAACTTGAGACCGTCGAGCGCACACCGATTGACGTCACGGCGCCGATGGATATCAACACGGCTATTCCCCCATTACTACCAACAAACCAGGGGTCAATTCACCCCCTCATGCAAGAGATTGAGCGAATTGCTGATATCTTTTACCGCATGGGGTTTGTGGTGGAGGAGTCGCGCGAGATCGATGATCAGTTCCATATGTTCGAGAGCCTCAACTTCCCCAAAGGCCACCCCGCCCGCGATGATTATGACACCTTCATGACCGTTGAGACAGACGCGCAGGGCGACCGCCTGATTGCGCCAGCTCACACCAGCACCATGCAAAATCGCGTCCTGACCACCTATCGTCATAAGCTGGACACAGGCGAGGCCATTGCTGCCATCGTACCCGACCGCGTCTTCCGCAATGAGGACCTGGATGCTCGGCACGAGCACACCTTCTACCAGGTGGAGGGTGTCTATGTAGCTAAGGGGGTCAACGTCGGTAATTTGATTGCGACCTTGCAGGAATTTTTGCAAAGCTACTACGGCAAGCAGCTCGATGTGCGGGTCAATCCCTTCTACTTTCCCTTCACTGAGCCAAGCTTTGAATTTGCCCTCAGCTGCCCCTTCTGCGAAGGCAAAGACCCAGGCTGCAAGGTGTGTAGTGGCGAAGGCTGGGTGGAGCTGATTGGCTGTGGCTTGATCCACCCCAATGTGCTACGGGCGGCTGATATTGACCCCGACACCTACACCGGCTTTGCTTTTGGCTGCGGCATCGACCGCCTAGTGATGATGAAATACGGCATCGAAGACGTGCGGCATTTCGAGAGCGGTAAGTTGGATTTTTTGCGGCAGTTTTAGTCTCGTCTATTCGTTTTATGACCGAGGTTCACCATATGCATAACGATACTGAGCTTTTTACCATCGCCCAGGCGCTCCTCGAGCAGCGACACACACCACCAGTTCACACTGTGGCAGCAGCTTTGCGTTGCCAATCTGGCGAGGTGATCTCTGCAGTCAACATCGATCATTTTCTTGGCTTCGTCTGCGCCGAGACAGCTGCACTGGCAATCGCTATTAATCGAGGCATCTATGATTTCGATTCGATCGTCGCTGTACGCAAAAATGATGACACGAGAAAGATCGAAATTGTCGACATGTGCGGCAAATGCCGCCAGATCTTTCACGATTATGCGCCAGGTATTACTGTCTTGACTACGAGTGGCCCGCAGACAATAGAGCATATCCTCCCTCATGCTTATATCCACCAGCGTACAAAAATTCAGCAAGCTATTAAGCAATAATATGCCCATCACCGAGGCTTGGACAAACAGCGAAGATTCGATCGATGGTTATTACATTGATACCCGCAAAAAATTGCATTCAAGAGATAGACCTTTTTCATAGAAAATACAAGGCATTTGCCCTGTATTTTCTATAGAGTACGCTAATCTAGCGATTAATCATCAACGGCCAGCTCAGCTCGACACTCTTCAGCTTTTTTAGGCTGTTGAGTGGTGTAAGATCCTTCACTTCGGTGTTTTTGAGAGAAACAAAGGTGAGATTTTTTGCATGTTGAATGCCCTCAAGATTCTTTATTTTCTCCCACGACTCTGCGCCATCACGCGCGCTGAGGTCGAGCGTGGTTAGCTTCTCGAGATCTGAGGCAAGCATGGGCTGCGCATCACCGCGCTTTGTGTGGGTCACTTGAGCGATGGCTTGGTTGAGCTTGTTGCGGAGACGCCAATCGGGCACGCTCACCACCATATCCTGTAGCTTATCAGCAGCAGTCTTTTCTTGGTAGACCCGCACGTAGTCGACCTGCATATCTTTCGCGACTTCGTAATCCTTGGGGCTGGCCTTCTTGTATGGCTCATTGAGGCCGCCAACCTGGTGATTCAAGCGAATAAAGAGTTTATTGGCTGCCTTGGCAAACGGCCAGTTTGCATCATCTGGCGCCACGCGATGTATCATGCGCCCATCATAGTAGAATTCGATCGTTCCATCCTTCTTATTCAAGACGCCATAGGTATGGAAGGCATTTTGTGTATTGCCGACAATATTCCGATCGAGAACGTGCTGGTGCTGATGCGAACGCTCTTTATTACCCTGGCGTGGCTGCGTATGGACATTGGCTTGCAGCCAGCCCGAATCATAGCCCCGTGACTCGAACACATCGAGCTCACCACTGGCTGGCCAATTGAATGTTGTGCTGGTGAGCCAAAATGACGCCCAGCTTGCTCGAGCACCACTGTTCTTATTGCCCTCTGGCAATTTGATAGACGCCTCATAGTAGGTGCCAGGGCCCCAGGCATGGGCAACGCTTTTGTCCTTCCAGTCGCTGAGGTAGTGCGAGTTGACCATCTCCGTCGAGAAGGCAGCATGACTGGCCTGGCATGGCCTGCCATTTTTATCATACTGCGTGAGGAGATGGAGTTTGCCATCGTACTGGCGCACCATATCTGTCCGGAAGCGACCTTCCATACCTGATGCAAGATCAAAACAGCCCGTTGGTACAGCCCATTTGGTCGTATCAAGCGTATCGCCATCAAACTCATCACCCCACACTTTTTTATAATGCGCCTGTACATCACGCGGCAGATGGTTTGCCGCCGATGCTGGCTGCGCCATAGCAAAGCTCGTACCCATCACGGCGCATGCCATGGTGAGCCCAAGCGCCAAGCTGGCTTTTGCTTGTTGTGTTGCTCGTGTTGCCAACATATCCCCCTCCTTATGTTCGTTAGCTGTTCTTATTTAATCACAGCTCGTCTGCTTTGCCAAACACAAGACAATAACTTTATCCATATTTTTTGCAAGCGAGATAGTCTATTTTGATTATATACACCGATTTTCCAGGGGTCATTTTTTGCTCAAAGCAATGTTATATGGAAAAATCATTATTTGCAAAAATATGTTGTAGTTTTTGCTACGATTATCGCTACCTCTGTTTGACAAATACCGCACGAAGATTTACAATAGCGACACTATATGAAGGTCGTGAGAAAAAAATCATACCTGGAACTATTCGAGCAAGTACTTTCAGGCGAGAAAACGTTTGATATGCGTATCGCCGACATTACAATTGAGCCGGGTGATATTCTCGAGCAGATAGAGGTCACTCATGACGGTGTGCCGACTGGTCGGGCTGTTCGTCATACTGTTGGTACTGTGTTACGAACTAAGGAGATCGATTTCTGGCCACCAGAAGAGATTGACCGTTACGGATACCAAGTAATTTCACTTCGAAGTCAGCCTTCACATCACCACAGATCTAACTCTAACTCATGAGATGTGTCTAGGGCTCTATGTTATCACGCCGTGCCATGCTTGTGTTGAGCCAAAGCTCCTCAGATTGATCTAGTGGCTACTCATCGCCACGCTGCGGCCGCTCCAGCAGCTGCGGCTCGCTTTTGCGTTCGCCGCCAGCAATGCGCACGACGTCTTTGTCCATCTTGCCGAGCTCGCGATAGGTTGTGTTGTAGTGCCCAACTGTTGTGGCGAGGCTCTTGCCCATTTTGCCTAGTAATTCATCAAACTTCTTGATATGCGTCGCAAGCTGGCCAACCCGCAGCTGAATATCCTTGGCCTGCTCTTCGATCTGGAGGCTACGCAGCCCCTGCAGCACCGTCTGCAAATATGCCAAGAAACTGGTTGGACTAACGATAATCACTCGTCGATCGCGAAAGGCATACTCAATAAGATCGCGGCTTGAGCCACCCTGCCCAACATTGTTGATAAGCAGATCATAATACAGTGACTCACTGGGGATAAACATAAAGGCAAAGTCCATTGTGTCTTCATTTGGGCGAATATATTTGCTCGTTTCATCGATGCGCTGCTTAAGGTCAAGCTTAACACGGCCAAGTAGCTGCTGACGCTCATCTTTATTCGTAGCATTGATCATCCGGTTGTAGTTCTCAAGGCTAAACTTGCTATCGATCGGCAGCACACGTCCCTTGTCAAGAAAGATCACCGCATCGACCGCTTCGCCATCGGCAAAGCGATATTGCATCTGATACTGGGCCGGTGGCAACACATTCTCAAGTACACTCTGCAGATAATATTCACCAAAGACACCGCGCTGCTTGGGGTTTTGCAGAACGTTTTGCAGTGTCTTAAGCTCATCTGCTACATCGACGACGCGTCGATTAGTCTCATCCAACTTCGTGAGGCGCTGTGTCACATCGGCCACCAGCTTGGCACTCTCGGAGAGCTGCTTCTGGACTGACGTTTGCATAGCAGCGCCCGAGCGCTCGAGCTTATCCCCAACCGACTGCTGCATAGCGGCTATTGTGCGCGATAGCTCCGTCACGTCGCTCTTGAGAAGTGCCACTGGTTGCTGATCTTTCAGCTCATTGAGCTTCGCCAGCAGCAAACTCAGCACTGCACCGCAGCCAACGAGGACAATAACAAGAATGATTCCAAGCACAAGAGAAAGTTCCATATCTCTAGTATAGCATTTCCTCAGAAACAGCCACTCATGTTGTTTTATTGAGCGGGGCGTGTCAGCTGATCTCGTGGATGTGTCTTTTTAGCGCACAAGGAACTATTGCTATTTTCGAGAATTTTGACACTTATACCGCACAAAAGAAGTGTGCGTATAGTGCTTGTACAATCTAAGCCGCTCTCGCCATGTTGTTCGGTTCACGTGTAAAAACCAGTGTCGTAATAGGTTTCAGCTTTAGCACTAGAAGACTAATATTATCAAAAGGAATTGACCTTTATCGTGTTTCGTCAAAGGAAGCGACCTGAGAATTGGCAGGACTTGAAATCTAGACAAGGAAGCTGCGCAAAAGAAGGAGAGAATGGAAATTACTTCATTTGAGCATGACAAATAATCACCAAGGAAACCATTGTGGAGTTTAGAGCTATCTACAGTGTCGCAAGATACATCAATACAATGATCGCCACCATTGCACCAAGTGTGACTGCTAGGTTGCGCAGGCGCGAGATCCACGAAAATACGCCAATGCTCAGTGCCATCAAAATCGTAATAACCGGCACCACGACATACCATGACGATGCTGCCAGCCACGTAAGCACTGGCCAGAGACCGACTGCCGTCGCAAGCATAACAAGAGCAGGACGATACACCCGGCGCTGCACCAAAAATATAAGCCCGACGATCACTGCCACAACCATTGCGCTCAAGACTGTATAGAATGTGGGTGTGCCACAACTTGCTGGATTGGCACTACCAAGGCCACAAACCGCACCAAACACCCCGAGGTTGGCAACGAGTAGCAGCACTGCACTTGTCACCACGCCAGTAATGGCCGCGCCTATCATAATCTGCCCCATATCTGGCCACGATAAGTTCACAAAATGCTCGGTGTCTTCGGATGTATCGAGCACACCACCCTGAGCAAAGGGGTTGTCGATTGCTCGGCTGTGGTCAAGCCCATCGTCAAGCACCGTCTTGGTAATGGTCGCCGTCTTGGCAGTTTTTGCTTTTTTAGCTTGGCGCGCTGCTTCCGCCACCTCATCTGGGTCAGCGGTGCGTGCGTATATCTGTTCGTCCATATTATCTAGCTCCAATTCCTTACTGGGAGCTATTATATTATGTTTTTGCCGATTTTGCTAGTCTGCGCCAGAATTTTTTGTGATGTGGCACATACCATACAGCACCCAGCAGTGCAATGGCCACCCCACCAGCAACATCAAGCGGTGTATGTACCAGTGCTGCCACGCGGCCAAGGCACACCAACACCGTCATAACAAGTAGTGCTACGGTGAGTAGCCGCCGGCGCGTCACATACCATACTGCCAGGGTAAGAAACATCGCAAAGAGTGCATGATCGGACGGAAAGCCGGGATTATTGAGATAGAGCGCACCCGGGTCGGTGCCGAGCTTTTCAAATGGCCGGAGCGTCTCGGGCTGCCAGAGCGCACCAATGACCTTCGCGCACCAATAGGACGTCAGGCCTGCCATAAATACGCGCGTGTAACGTTGGTAGCGTTGGGCTTGAGGTGCACGAAAAAACAGTGCAAAAAGAGCTACAGCGACAATCGGGATCATAAGCCCATCAGCAACCAAGCGAACAATGGCATTCATACCCCTATTATACCACTGCTCGGGGGTTTTGTGTGATGGATTTAATCCACATCTAAGATCACTTTTGTGCCTGTCGAGCAGGCTGCTGCTTTACCTTTGGGGTATTGAGCAACTTCCCAACTGCATTGATGATCTGCTGGATGACTGTTGGCTTGGTCGATTGTTCCATCTTCGAGCGTGCTGGTGAGGCCTTAACGATGTCAACTGGCGGCATGCTGATCGTATGAGCTGGGGGCCTTTGTACTTCAGGAGGTCGCTGTGCTTTTGGCTTGGTTTGCTCCTTCTTCTTGATATTGGCAATCACAACATTAATACGGTCGTCGTCAAGAACTTTTTTGTATGACACCTCTGCGCTGTCGCCACCAGTGTATTCTCCACCAGCTTGCTGAGCAATTTGGTTCGGATTGCAGGCTTCAGGATTCTTAACACTGCAAATGCGGGCAAGTGGGCATGCATTACAGGCCGCTTGGCCAATCCGCTCCTGCGCAATCCGTCGCGCATTTTCTTGCCAGGCTGCAATTTCCTCCGGCGAGCGCTTGGTTGGTGCTTTGGCAAGCTGCTCACTCATTCGAAAAACACCTCCGTTGCAATATGTTTACTCGCAATACCGCGCGCAGTGAGCCCCCGCCACATCGCTCGCGTAAATGCAACTGAACCACACACCAGGTAGTGTGCCGCCGGGTTGATGCACATATCGAGGTCAATTCGCCCCTGGTGTATCTTGGGCGGGACTGTTGCCTGGCGTGTCACGAAGTGATGGAGCGACAGCTGCGGGTAGCGCACCTCGTATGCAGCAAGGTCGGCCGCAAAGACAATATCGTCGACAGTCCGATTGCTATACATGAGCTGAATATTCCGATGCGGATCACGCGCGTATTCGCTCTTGATAATACTCCACACCGGACTAATACCGACTCCTGCTGCAATTCCCACGAGTGGGCGATCGGTCAGTGGGTTAAAGTATCCATACGCCGCCGAAAACGTTAGTTGGTCACCTACCTGCCGGCTGCATAGGTAGTGGGAATACTCACCGCCAATATCCTTCACGGTAATGCTCAGATGTGTTTCGCCAGGCCAACTCGATAGGCTATACGCTTTGCCCTCAGGCGTACGGGACTCTGGCTTGATAACGGTAATGTATTGTCCGGCGGTATAGCGAAATGGTGCGTCGCCTTTGGCATCAAACACCAGCGTCGTCACATCACGCGTGTGCTGAATCACTTGCTGGATTGTACCTGTATAGTACTGCATCAGTGCACCACGCATTCTGTTACATAGCGTTGCATAATGTGCTGAGCCTGGGCCATCTCCTCGTCGGTAAAACTCGTTTCATCGCAAAAGCGGCTACTCACCAGCGTATCGCTTGCAATAAAATGCTGCAGGGCAAAGCGCTGTGCGCCGTGCACCATCTGTCCGACCGCATCGAAGTCTGCTGGCTCAAGCTGCCCCCGCACAATCGTCGTGCGAAACTCGTGATCGACTCGGCTTCGGATAAGGTCGATGCTTTCCATAATCGCATCAGTGTCAATTGGCCGCGCGGCAATTTCTACATACTTCTCCAGTGGCCCCTTAATATCCATTGCTACAAAGTCGAGCAGTTGCTCATCCAGCATCTGGCGCAGCATCGCTGGGTGGGTCCCATTGGTATCGAGCTTAACAAGGAAACCGAGTTGCTTGATGGCCCGAACGAAGTCAGGCAAATCCTCACTCATTGTCGGTTCGCCACCACTGATCGCGACGCCATCTAGCAAGCCAACCCGCCGCGCAAGAAAATCAAGAATCTCCGCCTCAGGGATACAGCCAATATACTGCTCAGGCAAGACGAGCTCTGGATTATGGCAGTAACCGCAGCGCATATTGCAGCCAATCAGGAAGACTGCCGCACAGGTGTGACCTGGATAGTCGACTGTACTGAACTTTTGGATACCACCGATCTGAACCATCACCATCCTCCCTTCTTCCTAATTATTTAAGCATCAATTGTATCGGCTGCTTTGTCGTAGTGGTAGCGCAGCGCAAACTCTGCTTGCTTGCCCTTGTTCCATTGCTGCACTGGGCGCAAATAACCCACCACTCGCGAATATATCTCACACGGCTCCTGGCACTGCGGGCACGCCTCATGTTCACCGCGCAGGTAGCCATGATTCTTGCAGACACTAAAGCTCGGACTGATCGTAAAGTATGGCAAACGATAATTGTGGCAGATCGTTCGCACCAGCCCTTTGAGCGTCGTAGGGTCATCCATTCGCTCACCGAGGAAGAAGTGGATGACCGTGCCACCAGTATATTTTGTCTGCAGTTCGTCTTGGAGGTCAAGTAACTCAAAGAGATCGTCGGTGTAATTGACCGGCAGGTGTGTGCTGTTGGTGTAGAACGGCGCTGGCACCGCCTTGCCAATACCGTTGGCAAAATGCGCTGCTTCTGGGTAGTCTCGCTGGTCGATCTGCGCCAGGCGGTAGGTCGTGCCTTCGGCTGGCGTTGCCTCAAGATTGTAGTTATTGCCAGTTTCTTCTTGGAATTTCACGAGCGTCTCACGCATTAGATCGAGCGTCCGCTCAGCAAATTCCCGCCCCGCAGCCTGACCAATGTCCACACCAAGGAGATTGAGCGCCGCCTCATTCATGCCAATCAAGCCAATTGTTGAGAAATGATTCTTCCAGTATTCACCAAAGCGCTGCTTGATATCGCGCAGATAAAACTTGGTATAGGGGTAGAGGTTGGCATCGGTTAGGCGCTCGAGTGTTTTGCGCTTAACTTCGAGGCTATCGCGCGCTTGCTCCATAAGGTGGACGAGACCAGCCCGAAACGCTGCTTCGTCACTCGACTTCAGTGCCAAGCGAGGCAGGTTAATCGTCACCACACCAACTGACCCCGTCATTGGGTTACTCCCAAACAGACCACCACCACGATACTCCAGCTGGCGATTATCAATCCTCAGGCGGCAGCACATACTACGCGCATCTTCTGGGCTCATATCACTATTCACAAAGTTGCTAAAGTATGGAATGCCGTATTTTGCACTGGCTTCCCACAGGTTGTCAATCACAGGATTATCCCAGTCGAAATCAGCCGTAATATTATACGTCGGAATCGGAAAAGTAAAGACCCGTCCGTTGGCATCACCCTCCGTCATCACCTCAAGCAGTGCCCGATTGAAGGTATTCATCTCATCCTGGTAGTCGCCGTAGTTGCTCTCTTGCATCTCTCCACCAATGATCACAGGTGTGCCTGCCATATGCTTAGGACATTCGAGGTCAAGCGTGATGTTCGTAAACGGCGTTTGGAAGCCAACACGTGTTGGCACATTCACATTAAAGATGAATTCTTGCAGTATCTGCTTCACCTCATCGTACGCTAGTCCATCTGCTCGAATAAATGGTGCGAGCAAGGTGTCGAAATTGCTAAAGGCTTGAGCACCAGCCGCCTCGCCCTGCAGTGTGTAGAAATAGTTCACAACCTGACCCAGCGCCGTGCGAAAATGCCGGGCTGGCTTACACGAAATCTTGTTTGGTACACCAGTGAAACCCTGCCGGAGCAGATCCATTAAGTCCCAGCCCACACAATACACACTCACAAGGTTAAGATCGTGAATATGGAGATCGCCCGACCGATGAAGGCGACCAATCTCTGGGCTGTAGATTTTATTTAGCCAGTAGGTTTTGCTCACCTCACTTGAGATGTAGTTATTCAGCCCCTGGAGGCTGTAGCCCATGTTGGAATTTTCATTAACCCGCCAGTCAAGCTTGAGCAAATATTGGTCAATCAGGTCAACATGTGCACTAGCAGCAATCTCGCGCAGCTTTTGATGCTGATCGCGATAAATAATGTACGCCTTGGCGGTCTTTTTATATGGCGAACGCAGCAAGGTGTCCTCCACCGCATCCTGCATTTGCTCCACGGTGAGTGTATCATCCGCTATAGTCTGCTGCGCCTGGGCAATCGCCGCCTGAGCTAACTGATAGGCTTCTTCCTCAGCAAACTCACCCGTCTCCAGACCAGCTCGTTCGATTGCTGCCATAATTTTTGTGTCGTCAAATGCCACGATGCGCCCATCGCGTTTGGTAATTGTGTGATACATATCCCTCCCTTTACTTGCCACGGCAGCACGCGCGCCACGGCATGAGTGTTTATCCTTGTTTTTTATGATTGTGCAAGCATCGGTTACTATTGTCATAGACACCATATATAGCGCTTACTATGCACTATACTACTCTATATACTGTGGGTCAAGCGTGATATTCACAACGGACATAGAGCTACCGCCTCTGTTACGTGACGCATAAAACAGTGGTAAAAGTAATTTGTTATTATTTTTATCCAGCAGCTGCGTACCGGCGTTACAAATCACCTGGTCGATTAACTACAGAGCACAGATCCCTAGTAAGCCACACACTGCGCACTATTGATCCACTCTCGCAAGCATGGTACAATACGGGAGCGCCACGCGATGATGGGCCGTCGCCAAGTGGTAAGGCACCAGGTTTTGGTCCTGGCATTCGGGGGTTCGAATCCCTCCGGCCCAGCCAAGCTATCATTATTACTAGCCTTTTGTCGGCTGGTAATTTTTTATCGCGACTTTATTTGGGATATCTGTTCGATCACGCCCTCACTCGGGTTTTGCCTATTTTGAATATTAGCTCTTCAAGTTTTTTATTTTTCTGACAGATCAAAGTTGATCGGACTGCGATATTTCGACCGAGCACTGAAGTCTAATACTCTCGAAAACACCGACTACAGTGGTGCTCCTCGGAGGGTGTGGAGGAGATGCGATAATTAATAGCGATTTTTTACTATTGAGGCACTCTAGGCTGATCGTTCATCAATTACGAATGGATTTTGAGCTATTTGCTTCGCGCACCACAAGCACCACTGCCACGCCAAGTAAGCCCGTGAATACTACCGTCCACCAACCATTGAGCAGTGGCAAGGTCGCCCCAAAGAGGCCCGATTCGCTCATCGGCACAGCGAGAAAACACCACAGTGCCACACCAAACCACACTGCGCTCACTACAAGCAAACATGCCTGCGAAATACGGCGTGACCCTCGCGACATATCCATCGAGAGCAAAAATGGCAAGCCGCCCAGCTCAAGCAGCGGCAACAAGCCAGCCAAGAGAGCAGTCACCACTCCCCCACCAGCCACACGCCACCCGCTGGTAATATCAGCAAACTTCTCAAAGGTAAAGAGCTGCGTGATGACCAAAAACGTCACGACAATACCAAGCGCGAGACGCCGCCAATACGCAGGATCGCGCCGCAAATGCTCTGGAAAAATCGCCTGAAATAACCCAAGCCAAAAATGAATCATACGCTGCTTCATAGCCTTATCATATCAGATATTACCCTGTTTTACACGTATTTCCTTGCACTTGTGCCACATGTTCGCTACTATAGAGGGAGCGAACGTTACAAACATAAACATTTATATACATACTTGTATCAGTCGCTCTCCGATATATCCACCACAACAGAACGCCCGAGTGTTTATGGCATACTCGGGTGTTTCTTTTGTGCGTACAGGGCTAGTCATCTACTGGGAGCGAATGCTCTGCACGCCAAGCCGCAATGTTGCCGTGGTGACCACTGAGCAATACCTCGGGTACCGCCATCCCCTGCCACACCTCTGGACGCGTGTATTGCGGAAACTCCAGCGTCTGACCATCACTAAAGCTCTCAATCGCTGCGCTCATCTCGCCACCAAGGACACCAGGGATCAGTCGCACAATTGAGTCGATAATCGTCATGGCGGGCAGCTCACCACCAGTCAGGACATAGTCCCCCACTCGGAGCGCTTGGTCTACCACCTGCATAATTCGCTCGTCGTGCCCCTCGTAGCGCCCACAGATGAAGATGTAACCATGGTCGGTCTGGCTATACTGCTGCGCAAGCGCCTGATTCCACCGTTTGCCCCGCGGCGTCATGATGAGTACTTTGGCGGTTGGGTCGCGCTCTTTGGCATAGCGCACTGCCTCCCAGAGCGGCTCAACGCGTAGTAGCATGCCATCGCCACCGCCATATGGCGTGTCGTCGACCGTGCGGCGTGGGCCAAGCCCAAATTGACGCAGATCAATCGTCGTCAGCTCCACTAAGCCTCGCTGCTGCGCCTTCCACAGCATCGAAGTCTCAAACACCTCAGCAAACATCTCCGGAAACAGGCTAATCACTTGGAATTTTTTCATCTCTCCCAGTGTAGCAAATTACTGCAAGACCGTCTAACATATTGCGAGAGAGATTTTTTGGGTCTTTACGCTTATGTTTTTTATTTGTTATACTGGTTATGCTATGGACTTTGGATCAGAGACAGGCAATACTACTGCGCAGCACCTCGAACTATCGAGCCGGCGTACGACTATCACACCGCTCAACGAGAATATTACACTCGAGCAGTTCGACGGTGAGGCAGCGGTAGCTCGACACCTTGTGGAGCCAGCGATTGCCAATATTTCGATTGATACCGAAGCCACCCGTCATGATCCGCACCGCACTCAGAGCTATAATCCACCGAGATACCAGCCTCACTATGGTGCGCTGATTGTGATCATCGGCATCTTACTTTTGCTTATTGCTGGCATTGCTGGCTTAACAAATATTTTGAGTCGGTTGCGGTAATGTCTCTTTAACTCGTTTACATTCATGAAATACGCCAATCCGTTATTATGCAACCCTACGAAATACGCACTTTTACTTTTACAAAATATTCGGCTTAGGCTGCCATGAATGCAATTGCAATCATTGGACCCACGCCAAGTGCAATATTGACAATCCAGTGAGCAATTACCATCGGCGCCAAACGCTGCTGCCGATGAACAATAATACCTGCCGTTACACCCCATGCCAAGAACATAAAGGCGTACGAAATCATACCGCGAACGTCCCCAGCAAACATCATGTGTTGCAAGCCAAAGAGCACACCCTGGATAAGAATGGCGATTACAACACCAAAGCGCTTCGCTAGACCACGCTGCAACCAACCTCGATAAATAATCTCCTCAATTGGCGCATTAACAAGAAATACAACTGCGCTAAAGATACTTATGACCGATAAAACACTTGACGGCAGCTGCGGAGCAGACTTGGTAAATACCTGCTCGAAATGCGAAAACATTTCCGCACCAAACATGAGATACATCACTGCCATAAGCATAATTATCATCGGGAGATAAGTAACAAAGAGCCATAGTACACCCCAAGCAATATCTTTCCCAAGGCGCCGCTTTTCAAACCCAAGATACTCCCACACCGAGACACGACACCGCCGGAATTCACGCCAAATGACAATACCACAGATAATATTAACAAATGGAAAATAAATCGTATCAAGTGGTGGAAAATCACTACTGATACCTGTAAATTTGAGTACGGCATATGTGATAGCTGCTAAGATGGCCATAGCGGCCAAGCGAACGCCGACGAGCCGGAATGGCTGAGCCTGTTGAGTAGTAACGATGTCTTTCATAGTATAGATCACTGTAGCACAAAACTACATTTATGCAAATATATACTTCCCTTCGGTTGGCTATTACACCGCTTAATATATACCCCTGTTAGGTACACTTGCTCATTTCAGTTGTGGATTAATATCCTGCCATTTCGAGATACAACTATTACGACAACTGAAGTGAGGTAGTATTATGAATAGATTACTCAATACACCCAACAAAAAAACTGCCTCCACAGCAGTTTTCTTGCACAAATAAGGCTCTCAAACCTTGTTGGTTTGCTCGCAAAGAGCTTTTATTTTTTCTCGCAGTTCGTTTCTGAACTGGTTGTATTATATATCAAGGTCGTCGAGTTCCGCAAGCTCTTGGCGAGACTTTTTTGCAAAATCCGATTCGCTCTCATCATCGTTATCCACTGTATCAGTGGTTAAGTTATCCACAGACTGGGGTGCTGCGGTATGTGGCTCATCATTATTCACCACCTTAAGGTTGTAGCGAGCACTGTTTTTCGTGCCAAGCGCGCGCAGCAAAGTGCGTAAACTCTGCGCCGTACTGCCCCGCCGGCCAATCACACGGCCGAGATCCTCCGGATTGACGGTGAGTGTCAGTAGCACACCCTTCTCGTCGATCACCCGATCGACCACCACGTCGTCTGGATGTTCCACCAGCGACTTTACGACATATTCGACAAACTGTTGATCAATTGTCGCCATAGCTTTCTTCTTTCCCTCCTTATGCTGTCATTCAGATTTATTGTGATTGTGCTTTCATTGTAGCATACCGGCTGGATTCTACCAACATACAGCGCGCAGGCTATGCGTTGAGTCTTCTCTTACGTTGACTCTTCCCAGTGCTACATTCAGATAGAATAGATTGAGGTAGCCGATTGCTGTCTCTGGTTGGGGTGGCAGTGAGGAATATCAGCTCTTGCAATATTCTTGAGAAAAGTAGCGGTAGGTAGAGACCAAGCAAATCGACATTTTTGCAATTCAGATTATAACAATACTTAATAAATACAAAACTGCTCCACGATACGCGGAGCAGTTGATATGCATGTCACAAGAGAGTTGCTTTAGGCTTCTGCTTCTTCCTGAGGTTGATGCTTGCGCAGCTTCTCTGGGTTACGGACTGCCTTGTGCTTGTCGCCAGCAGGTTGCTTGACCCACTTTGGCAGCGATACACCAGCAGCAGCCAGCAGCTTGACCACGCGTGGTGTCGGCTGGGCACCATTATCAAGATACTTTTGGGCAAGCTCGGTGTTGATGTGAGCCTCTTTGGTATGCGGGTTGTAGTTGCCAACATAGGCCACCACACGGCCGCTTGATGGGTGGCGCTGAGCCTCTTGTACGGCGAGCCGGTACACTGGGTAGGCTTTGCGGCCAAGACGTTGCAAACGAATTGCGAGCATAAATAAAACTTCCTTTTCTTGACTTATATTTGCGTTAGTTCGTTCTGTACAAGTCTACACTGTTTGGCTGGCGATGTCAATTTGTTGCGTGTCAAAACCTCAAAACTAACTTGGCTTAGCTCTTGGCTGGCTCTTCTGCCTTCTCCGTCTGAGCCTCTTGCTGTTGATAGGCTGCCAGAGCAGCGCGAGCGGCCTTTTGTTGGGCGGTCTGCTTGCTAGGGCCAGTGCCGCGGCCCATCAGCCGATCATTGACAAAGACACCAAGCGTAAAGGTTTTGTCGTGGTCAGGGCCATCCTCCGCCAAGACACGATATACTGGCGTAGCACTGTCGATCCGTTGACTCACCTCTTGTAAATGGCTCTTAGGGTCGCGCCACGAGCCATCGGCCAGGATAGCATCAAGCTTACTAATGGTATGCTTGGCAATAAACTCAGCTGCCGCCCCGTAGCCTCGCTCCAAATAGATTGAGCCAATCACGGCTTCATACGCATTAGCCAGAATCTGCCGGTGCGCTCGCTTACTCCCATGCTTCTCACCTCGGCTCATCCGGATGAGCGGGCCATAACCCAGCGCTTCGCCCGAGTCGGCGTTGCTCTCTGTATTGACCAGCGCCGCCCGCCAGCTTGTCAGGATACCCTCTGGCTCGGTGTAGTACTGGTAGAGATAGTCGGTTACCGCAAGCTCCAGCACAGCATCACCCAAGAACTCGAGGCGCTCGTTGTGCTCAGTAACGGATTTTTTGTGCTCGTTGACATAGCTGCGGTGGGTAAGTGCAGTGACTAAGAGCTGAATATCGCGGTATTCAAACCCGAGCGCTTGCTGTGCCCACGCTTGGTACGGACCAGTTGGCATGCCAGACATAGTAACTCCTTTCGTTTCTGTCGTTATAGACGCTCCTCGCGGATGCGTTTCTTAGCTTTGAGCATCAGCTTGGCAATATCTTCGTACTCGATGAGGTCAAGTGCCTTACTAAAGGGAAACCACTTAATACCATTCATCCATTCTTCTTTTTGAATCTCATTGCCGCTGGTGCGGACGCGGGCGAGATAGATCTGTGTCGTCATCAAGACAAGCTTATCCATCCGGCGGTAGCGAAAGTGAATTTTGCCCAGCCAGCCCAGCATATCAAGGTCGTGCAGCCCAGCTTCTTCACCGATCTCACGGCGAGCTGTCTGCACTGCAGTCTCCCCTTTCTCGATGTGCCCTTTGGGGATCGTCCAGCGATCCTTAGCATCCTGAATTAGGAGGATTTCGAGTTTGTTGTCGCTATTGTAGCGGAATACAATGCCGCCAGCCGTCGGTTCACGAACAATTTCCTGAATAGACGGCTTGCGACGGCCAAAATATTTTTTAAACCGATTGAAGTGTCGGTCAAAGTGTGACGGTGTTGGCATCGTCTGGTGTCTCCCCAGGCAAGTTGCGATAGGCGGTGCCGAGTACACCGTTGATAAACTTGCTTGAATTATCCGAACCAAACGCTTTAGCAAGCTCCACTGCTTCGTTAATCGCCACCTTGGGTGGAACAGTTGCGCGGCAGTGCAGCAATTCGTAGAGGCCAAGTCGCAAGATATTGCGGTCGACACGAGCAATCTGATCGAGCGGCCACTCTGGCGCAATTGGCTGCAAGTGAGCGTCAAGCGCGGCCTGCGTCTCGATCACCCCAGCAACGAGCGTATCGACAAAGGCTCGATCGCCAATGATCGACTCATAACGCTCAAGATTGCGCGCCAAAATTTCTCGTGGCACGGCCTGCGGATCATTCGCCTGCTGGCGGAATTCATATTCGTACAATGTTTGGAGTGCAACTATACGCCCAAGATGACGGTTCGAAGCCATTTGGTTGGTTCTTTCTTTTGTTAAAATTCTTTGCTATCGACGAAAAGCTAGCGAGCCGCCTTGGCAGCGCCAGTCTCGCGCTTGGTTGTCTTGACCTTAACTGGTGAGGTCTTATTAACCATGCGAGCTAGCTTGAGGCGTAGGTGGCTGCGACGCAGACCAGTTTTGCGTGGGCTACTCTGTTTTTTTGGTTGAGCCATAGTAAAAATCTCCTTCTCTTTAGGCTGACGTAAAACTTGTAGCTATTATACGCTAAAAGCACAAAATTCTCTAGTGTTTGTGCTGTTTTGTATAGAAAAATATATTTGCGGCCATTTGCCAAGCGAGCTATTACGCCTTGTTGCCCCATCAAGAATACGCTCGCTACGACGTCTAGATCATAGCTTTGATATGACAGATATATGTCATATATTGTATGATATGGTACATACTATTAATCTCAGTAAGGAGTACCTATGGCAATAAAAATAGATGGAAATATCAACCAGTACATCAAATTCGTCGGACAAAACGACGAATCAGTTAAGACTGAAGTTCAACACATCATCGATGAGTTGGGCTGCACTCCCGTCATTCGCGAAATCGACAAGGAGTTTACTGGCTACGATTCGAGTCAATCATTTTGGCTATTGCATGATGCGGGCATAGAATTCCGCTGGAAGAATGATACACTTGAGGCAATTACCCTCTATACGCAAACGGGACGGTCATCCGTCTCAGAATACAAACCGTATGCCACTCCACTATTTGCGGACTTCTCCAATACAGCAACGCGCGATGAGATTATTCGCCATCTTGGAACTCCCGACAATGAAGCAAAACAGAACGCAACATGGGTACGCTCAGCTTGGATCCAGTATGACGAAAAGGGTGGTAACTGGGTACACTTCGAATTTGATGACGATATACATTTGAAGATGGTGACAATCTGTGTCCCCATTCATTAGATCAATCACCTTTTGCCCTTTAACTCATTCAAGCGATTACGTTGCCTATTTTGTAGGCTTATCAACATCCACTAGACACGACGAGGCTGTAGGCACACAACCCAAAACAGGGCGCTAACGCCCTGTTTTGTTACAACAAGATTAGTAAAGGTGACTATTTCTAGACAACAACACTGACAAGCTTGCGCTTGACGTAGATAACCTTCTTGGGTGGCCCAGTGAGGTATTTTGCAACACGGTCATCTGCCAGGGCTTGGGCAGTGATGTCGGCTTCGCTAGCATCTGGCGCGGTGGTGAGCTTGGCGCGGACTTTGCCATTGACTTGCACAACGATGGTTATCATATCGCGGACGATCTTTGCTTCGTCCCACTCTGGCCAGGTTGCAAAATCGAGCTGGTCGCCATAGCCAAGTTGCTGCCATAGCTCAGCGGCCATGTGCGGCGCAAAGGGCTGCACCAGCTGGATCAGCGTCTTGAGCGCTGGCTGCCACTGCTCAGCAAAGCCAGTCGTCTTGAGCTTGTAGAGGTCATTAACGCACTCCATGAGCGTCGCGATGGCTGTATTGAAGCTCAAGCGGTAGATATCACTCGTGACCTTTTTCGTTGTGGCATGGATGATCGACTCAAGCTGTGCGACGTCGACCTGCCCAGGCGCCCCGCCCTGCTGCTGCCAATCATCAAACTCTTGCACCAATGTCCAGAGGCGATTCAAGAAGCGATAGACGCCAGCAATTCCTCGGCTGCTCCAGCTTGAGTTTTCGTCGATCGGCCCAAGGAAGAGCTCAAAGGTGCGCAGTGCATCTGCCCCATACCCCGCATCGATCACCTCCAGCGGGTCGACGACATTGCCAAGGCTCTTGCTCATCTTGCGGCCATCCTCGGCTTGGATGAGGCCATGGTAGACGAGCTTCCGCACTGGCTCGGCAAAGCTTGTGAGGCCAAGGTCGCGGAAGACGTGCATCCAGAAGCGTACATAGAGTAAGTGGGCCGTTGCGTGGTCACCACCAACATACATATCAAGCGGTGCCCAGTGGTTAGCCAGCGCTGGGTCCCAGGCCTGCATAGCATTGTGTGGATCAGTGTAGCGCAGAAGATACCAGCTACTGCAAGCATAGCCATCCATCGTGTCAGTTTCGCGCTGAGCTGGGCCGCCACAAGTCGGGCAGGTTGTCTCCACCCATTCTTCTTGAGCAGCAAGGACGGATTTGCCATCACCACGCGGCTGGAAGTCTTGCACTGCTGGCAAAACTACCGGCAGATCTGCCGCTGGCACAGGTACAGCGCCATGCTCGGGGCAGTGGATGATCGGGATGGGTGCGCCCCAGTAACGTTGGCGGCTAATCAACCAGTCACGCATCTTGTAGGTTACCTTAGCATGGCCACGACCTTCCTGTTCGAGCCAGGCCACGATCTGCTCACGGGCATCCTCACTGCGCGTGCCATCAAATGCTCCAGAATTAACGAGCACGCCTTCGCCATGGTAGCACTGGTCGGTGTCTGGGTCATCGTCGGGCCGCTCAATGACGGTGACGATGGGCAACTCGTATTTCTCGGCAAAGGCGGCATCGCGCTCATCATGAGCCGGGACAGCCATCACTGCACCAGTGCCATAGCCACCAAGGACATAATCGGCCACCCAGATGGGCATCCGCTCACCCGTGGCTGGATTAATAGCATAACTTCCGGTAAAGACTCCTGTCTTATCCTTCGTGTCATTAGTGCGCTCAATCTCCGATTTCTTGACTGCCTCGGCAATATAGGCCAAGACCGTCTCGCGGGCATCACCACGCGCGAGCTGCTGCGCCAGCGGATGTTCGGGCGCAAGCACCAAGAAGGTCGCACCAAAGAGCGTATCGGGGCGCGTCGAAAAGACGGTAATATCGGCAGATGCGTCACTCTCCGTAGCTACCGCAGGCTTATCAAGAGTGAAGCGGATCTCTGCTCCCTCACTGCGGCCAATCCAGTTGGTCTGAGCTTGCTTAATCTTATCTGGCCAGTCGAGCGCGGGGATATCGGCCAGGAGCTGGTCGGCATACTCAGTAATCTTGAAGAACCATTGCTTCATTGGCTTCTTTACCACCACTTCTTCACAGCGCCAGCACCGGCCATTGATCACCTGCTCATTTGCCAGCACGGTCTTGTCTTTCGGACACCACCACTGGAGTGAGTCCTTTTGGTATGCCAGGCCCCGCTCAAAGAGCTGCGTAAAGATCCACTGCGTCCAGCGATAGTACTCTGGGTCGCTCGTGTTGATCTCGCGACTCCAATCGATACTCGCACCAACGCGGCGAAGCTGAGTAGTAAAGTTAGCAATATTGGTCGCGGTCGTCTCTTGTGGCGTCTTGCCTGTCTTGATGGCGTAATTCTCTGCAGGGAGACCAAAGCTATCCCAGCCCATCGGGTAGAGCACCTCGTGACCAAGGCTGCGCCGGAAGCGCGCCACTGCATCGACAATGGAATGCTCCATAAAGTGCCCTGCGTGCATCCCTGCTCCACTTGGGTACGGGAACATGCCGGTCACATAATACTTTGGTTTGGGAGAGGCGTCATCCGCCCGGTAGCGCTGGTCTTCTGCCCAGTGCTGTTGCCATTTTGGCTCGATTTCTGCAGGATTGTATCGTTTCATGTCTTTCATATTCTACCATAGTGGGCGAGGGCAAAGACAACCCCGCTTCTTTTCTCGAAAGCGGGGCTGGATTTGTGTGCGGCGTTTTGCCTACGCTTCACCAGTAGCTGTTGATGACGTATCGCTGTCGTTATCTTTACTGGTGCTACTACCTCGCATGAGCTCACTATACGGAATACTGTCACTTGGCTTACGTAAATCAACCTTCGTGTCATTAACGTTGATCGTCACTGGCTGCTGAGACGACTGGCTAGTTGGCTTCATGACAATGCGCTTCACATCGTGCGAGAATGGCGACACCCAGAGCTCAAGATCCGTCTGGCTCAAGTCTGGCCCTGAGATAGCAGAACGCCGCTCGGTCTTGATGGTCCGGCCATTTTGGCGTGTTGTCACACGAGTTGATGTCGCATCACTGCAGCGGCGGAGCAGCTCCCCAACACGGGTGTTGCCAAGGTCGCGGCTCAGCGAACGAGCTTCGTGGCTCGACGGGCTCGCTACCGTCACCTTGTAGCCCACTGCACCGTTATCGAGCGCTGGCTTATTGAGTTTCTCTACTGTAAAGACATCACCGTGCTTGCGAAGTACTGCAGCGATCTCATTGCGAGCCTTAGTGTCGTACATAGCGTTAATTGCGTCCGTACATTGCTGAGTCGTCGTACGATTTGGGCTCATTTTGCGCATATCATCTTGCGTCATCTTGACCCATTTGCCATCGATTTTTTCGATAATAGGCAGTGCTTGCTTGGTATACTGCTCGCGCATCTTACTCCGCGCAGTATCTTTCTCCTCATCGGTCATGCTCGAGCTGCTATAACGCTTCATCGACTGGTCGATCATGGTATCAATATATTTTTCATATATTTTCTTGATGCCATTGACGCGGAAGTAGGTTGCTTCGCGATCCGCATAGATCTCGGCCTTGACAGTAATCTGGCCAACCTGCGGGAGGTCCATCGTTACCTCACCATTGCCGCCAGCAACTTGGTTGGCATGCTGCAGATTCACTCTGTAGGTGACCTTCGATGGACCCGAAGTGCTGGTGCTGCTTGGCGTAACATCACCGCCCATGCTATACGACGCTTGCCGTGCGCTCACTAGATTCGCCACGCCATCTGTGACTACCTTGTGTGGGTTCTGATACCAGAAGAAGTACAATAGCACACCAGCAATAAGTGCCAGCAAAGCTACACCACCACCGACGAGGCCAAGAATAAGCCCAAGATGGGATTTCTTGGCTGGCTGAGCGCTCAAAGCTCCTGGAGTCATGTGTGGTTGATATTGAGGCTGGGGCTGAGCTGGCTGCATAGCCGGAGTGGCTGACTGCTCTGATATCGGTTGAGTAGCAGGCTCAGCTACTGGAGCTGGCTCTGCAGCTGGGGTTGCTGCTGGCTCATTAGCCTTGGCCGGGGTTTGTCCTGGCTCATTTTTTGGCGACGTCTTACGCGTTGTGCTGCGCTTGGTTGCCTTTGGTTTTTTCTCTGTTGGCATAATAGTTCTCCGCTTAATGGACTAATCTCATAACTAAGAATATACCATAAATCGCGTATTAACGCTACTGGCTTGGCCCGTCAAAGAAGTTCTCGTACTCCGAAAAATACGGCGCTTTGATGGCCTGCCAAGCGAGTGATTGACGCACCAGCTCCGTATCTTCGCTCAAGACACAGAGGATTTTAACGGCCTCCTCAAGGAATATCCCACCTTGCGATCCCTTAGCAAGAATCACTGCCCCAGGCCGTGCCACCGAACGGACGAACTGCCCTGCCTCGATCGCATTGCGACATACCTTCACCTGGCAGCCACGCCGGCGGGCAGCGGGCGCAAGATATTTCTCTGTCTCACCACCAACCGTCACCACCCAATCAAGCAAATGCGAGTCACAGGCCATGCCCAGCTTCTCGTGCTCGGCCTGGCTCGAGGCACCCAGCTCATTCATGTCACCAAGGATAGCGATCCGCTGCGGTGCCTGCGCAAAGCTATAGAGCGTCTGCAGAGCAGCCAGCGCAGCAGCGGGGCTAGAGTTGTATGTATCGTCGATAATTGTTGTATCACCAAGGCCCAGCAGTGGGTTCATCCGCCCAGGGACAGGCTTGATCAGTGCAAGACCCTTCACTACTTCATCTGGTGTGCAGCCATAAAGCAAGGCCGCTGCGACGGCACCAACGATCGGCCGTAGGCTGTGCTCACCCACCACATTAATGGCCGCCGCAAATGGCTGAGCAATGTTTGGTGGAGCAATAATCCCCCCACGATAGCCTACCTCAGCATCAAAGTTCTGCTGTTCGAAGCGATACTCAGCGAGGCCAGTTGTGCCATATGTACTAAAGTGTGGAGTAGCAATCAGGTCAGCAAAGCGCCCCTCAATATCATCACGGTTAATCAGCACCCGGCGTGCATACTGCGTCACGGAGAGCTCCTCTTGCGCGACTGCTTCAATTGAGCCAAAGAACTCCATATGCTCTGGCGTTACTGCCGTCACTAAAGCAAGGTCGGGCCGGAGGTAGCGGC
Organism: uncultured Candidatus Saccharibacteria bacterium; assembly: GCA_938018005.1. Taxonomy (GTDB): domain Bacteria; phylum Patescibacteriota; class Saccharimonadia; order Saccharimonadales; family Saccharimonadaceae; genus Saccharimonas. The sequence continues at coordinate 100,569 of CALIJG010000029.1, forward strand.
CAAAGTCGGCAATCTCCCCTGGCCGATCAGTGCCAAGCTCCTGGACAATCACATCGACGTCAGCTGGCTGAGCGATCCGTCGCCGGGCTGCTGCAAACACCTTAAGCCAGGCACCAATGCTGTGTACCTTGCTAGGGTAGGTCACGCCGAGAATGCCACACGGTGCCGAGAGATTGGTATTATGGTTGTTATCGAGCATGCGCACACGGTAGCGCTGCGATAGCAAGGTAGCCACCGCTCGCTTAGTACTCGTCTTGCCCACGCTCCCCACCACAACAATTAACTTGACCTCTGGATGGGCTTGAAAATACCGACTCACATACGTCTCGAGCCGCTTTTGGATAAACTTTTTGAACATATCTTTATTTTATCAGAAACAGGCGGGAATACTACTGGTTGATTCTCCCGCTTGTTTGTGCTTGAATAGAGGGAGTCGTGGGGATATAGCTCAGTTGATAGAGCGCAGCATTCGCATTGCTGAGGTCGAGGGTTTGAATCCCTCTATCTCCACCAGGTGTTATTATATTTTTATAGCGACGAGCAATATCCCGTCGCTATTTTTATAATTCATAACACAAGTCAACTTGTCAATAAAGTTAGTGGCAGTATCTACTGCCTCCACCACCGCCACTCCGGAGCCAAATTATCTTGTTGAAAACTATCAAATTCAAGATCCCGTAATTTCGGCAAGAGTGGGCGGAGGCGTTCTTCGAATCCCGACATTCTGTCACGATATGTTGAGATTTTACTGATGAAGTCTTTGTCGCGGATAGCATCACGTTCTATGGATCTTGCGAGGAATGCGAGAACGCTTTGCCCCTCGTCGAAGCTTGTCGCATAGTTACTATGGTACTCCCATTCGTAATCCTCATCAAACCAGGCGGCTGAATACTTCGAGACGTTATCAGTTAACTTGACTAGCCAATCGCTAAACATGTAATCCATGTTCTTGCAGATTTTGTCTTGAGCAAATTGCGACTCGATTCTAGATTCGAGTTTCGCTGTGATATTTTCTATAGCATCACGAAGTGATTCGTAGTCAAATGCTTTGGGGTTTCTAGAAGCGCAATTGGGGTCCACTTGCTCAAACGCTTCAGTCATCATCTCTGCATGAATAAGTGCCTTAAAGTAATGAGGAGCTGCTAGACGATCCCCTATTTTCTGTTCTTCGACCGACATTGCAGAGTAGATGAATGCGTCGTTCAGCTCAGCGACGCACCGATGATACGCGTCATCTGTCGTTGGACTCAGCGATTCATCTACGAGGTGATCCCACCATTGCGAATCTGGTGTTACATTTGGATCATTTTCCCATAGATCTGATAGTTTTGACATGATAGCTCCCTGCTTTTTTATTATAATAAAAAATAAGCGAGATATATCCTCGCTTATCTTGTGCCTTCACTGATGCTAATTACTGCTCAACACTAGAAGGCAACAATCTCAAAATGGTGGATCTTGCAGGATTCGAACCTGCGACCTCACGAATGTGAATCGTGCGCTCTAGCCAACTGAGCTAAAGATCCATGGTGGAGCATACCAGATTCGAACTGGTCACCTCTTCGCTGCCAGCGAAGCGCTCTAGCCAAATGAGCTAATGCCCCGTCTGCTATAGACTATAGCAAAAAATCACCTCTTTGACTAGAGGTGATTTGCCGGTAGCTGCTACGCGCCCACCCTGGGGCACAATGTTTGTTTTGGCACGATGTTTGTGTTTGGACGCAACGGTACCCCTTTTTGCGTACCAGCTTGTCTTTATTATGCACCACCACTTTGCAAAACACAAGCAGTTCGCCGATTAATTGTTGCACTTTTATGGTTCAGGCACTCTATAGCTCTTACGCTTCATCTGGAGAAATGTCCAGTTAATGCAAGCGTCAAAGCATCCAAGCAAAGTGCTCGTACAAGTATCTTAATACAAGATCTCCCCCTATTGTTATTTACAAAAGCAAAACACCACCTATCTTGGTGGTGCTGATGTGTCACGAGGCATCATATCTGGTGCGGACGAGAAGACTTGAACTTCCACGAGCGCAATGCTCACCAGCCCCTCAAACTGACGCGTCTACCAATTCCGCCACGTCCGCATATCTCGCGACACTGTTGATTATACCGCATGTTAGGGGGTTTTGTAAACATCCCGCGTGGTAACTGTCCAGCGAAGGATATCTGCGTAGCGATCTGCGCCCGAAACGAGCGTATCGCCCTGCTGGATGGCCTGTACACCGGGGCCCGTGGCATACACACTAGCCGACCGATAGAGACCAATCGCCGGCACATCGCTATACCACTGTTCGGCAAACGCTTTGTACTTGGCAGCACGCAGCTTGGGCTCGAGACGCGTCCGGGCACTGGCCAGCGCGGCATCTGCGGTGCGGCTCGTGTAATTGACGAAGTTATAGCCCTGGTAGCCCGTCTGCGAGGAGTGCCAATAAGCATAGACATCAGGGTCGGCACCAATCGCTAGCTCATAGAGCAAAACATCGTAGCTTCGCCCCTGCAATGTCCCCTGGACAAAGGTAGATGACGTTGCCGAGCGGTCGATCACTTGCTGCGTCACCGCCACGCCAAGCTGCTGCCACTGCTCCATTACCTTGGCAAGGACTGCTTCGTACTCCGCACCCTTCGTAGTGGTGATCATAATCTCTAGCTTTTGGCCATCTTTGCTGCGGACTTTACTGCCATCAGCGAGCTTCCAGCCTGCTTCATCCAGCATCGCAGCGGCTTTCGCTTGGTCATGCTTATCTGCGGATGGCGTATTGATACCGCCAAGCTGACTGGGGATAAACGGACCATCAAGACGCTGCACACCCTCACCCAGCGAGGTGCGAATCGCAGCGGTGTTGGTGCCTAATTGGAGGGCTTTGCGAACCGCGCGATCTTTGAGGATGGGGTTGGTATTGTTCATGAGCAAATACACCCCGCGGTCGGTTGGTACAGTGGTTGTAGTGTATTGGTTGCGTGGAATATCTTTGCGCATCACAACGGAGAGGTCGGTTGCGCCACTCAACTCACCAGCTTGCAAAGCCGAGACGATATCTTGCTGCGTGCTATACGCTTGGAGCTCGAAGCGATCGAGCTTGGGTCGGCCACCATAATAGCCATCAAAGGCAACGACATGCACCGTCTTTGGCCGGCGAGCATTATTGGTCGATTGCAAAATCTGGAACTTAAATGGCCCACTACCAACTGGCGAATGATTAAACGGTGCCTGGCGCATTGAGCTTGGCGTTGCCGAGCCTAGCATATGCTCGGGCAAAATCGGGAAAGTCAATGCATGGGGGAAGGCGGCATACGTGGCAGGCAGCACAAACTGGACAGTGGTATCGTTGACCGCCTTGGCCTGGACGTCGACCCAGTTGACGCGCAAGGGCGAGCGCACTGCCGGGTTCTTGATAAGGTTGATCGTGAAGACAACATCCTTGGCGGTAAGCTTGTGCCCATCGTGCCAGCGGACATCATCACGCAATTGAGCAGTGTAGGTTTTGCTCGCTTCGTTATAGGCAAGACTCGTTGCAACATCTGTGTGGAGTGAGCCCTTGGCGTCGTAACGATAGAGTGAGGAAAACATAAGCTGGCTAGCTGAGAGCTCGGCACTGCTGGTTGCAAAGAGTGGATTAAGCGTCTCAATCGGGCCAAGCGCCCCCTCGATATACGTCCCGCCGGTCCCACCAGTTGCCGTTGTCGCATCGCGACGGATAAAGATCTGGGCAATAATGCCAAGCAAAATCACTGCAATGAGGACAAGCCATAGTACAACCCGCCGCCGGGCTCGGCGCAAACTCTCGAAGCGGCTCCCTAAGAACTTGCCAACATGGCGCGTCGCGCTATCTTCGAGCTGCTTGAGGTCGCGGCGTGGCTTCTTGCGGCGCGATGGCACCGACTTAGCTGCTTTGGCTGCTCGCAGCGATTCATCCTCCTGAGGCACAACTGCCGACGAGGTCTCACGGCGCTGGAGGTGCTTCTCCTGCCGATTCGCCATGCCCTACCCCGCAGACGGCAACAAGAGTGCCGCCAAAATAGACCCAACAAAGGTAACAGCCAAAAAGATCGTTGCCTCGAAGAGGTTCTTGTCGAGGCCGCGCCGCGTGGTATAGAGCTCACCCGAGGCACCAAAGCCTGCACCAAGTGTCGCCCCGCGCTGCTGGAGCAAAATAGCCAGAATCATCAAGATGGCCGAGCCAATCATTATTGTTTGTAGAATACTATCAAGATTCATGTTGTTCCTCCTGCGTGCGCCCATAATTTAGCTCGAGCGCGCTGCTTACTATATAGTTTACCAGACTCATGATCAGGCCTGTCAAGATGGAGTGAAGAAACGTCATCTTGAGGCCTGGCGCCAGTATCAGTGAAATATAGACCATAAAGCCGTTGACAACGACGGTAAAGAGACCGAGCGTGACGAGAATAGCGGGAAGCGATAGGATGATGGCAATCGGCTTAAAGACCGCATTGACGACTGAGAAGATGAGCCCAGCCAGCAAAAACACCGCAACGCTCATATCGGGCTGGACACCAATATAGCCTGTACCAAAGATACGCACGGCAATCCACAACCCAAGTGAATTTAGCACCCAGCGGATAATAAAGGCAAAAAATTGTCGTTTCATTTGCTCTAGTATAGCGGTTTTTTACCATTTTGTCGATAAGCTGGCGCTGAGATTATCGTGGCCACTGGGCGTAATGAGGATATCGTCTTCGATCCGGACACCAATGCCCTCTTCTGGAATGTAAATCCCTGGCTCAACGGTAAGTACCATGCCAGCGCGCAGCACCCGCGGTGCACCCAGGCTGTCGTGTGTATCGACGCCAAGCCCATGACTGGTGGCATGTGGATAGTAACGCCGGAAGGTGGCTTGGTCGTGACGATCGCGTAGGAGACCAAGCTGCTGCAAGGCATCGCGCATAATGTCGTCGCTCTGCTGGATGTAGTCAGCCACAGGTAGATTTGGCTCGAGCAACTCAATGATGTGTTGCTGCACCTGCACCACTGCAGCGTGGACATCCTGCTGGCGCTGCGTCGGCTCAATGCCATAGGTGCGAGTGATATCCGCGCAATATCCATTGACCCGCGCTCCGATGTCGATCAAGACCATATTCTCAGCATTCAGCGGCCCTGCATTATAGCTGTAGTGCAATGTACAGGCATTGGCACCACTCGCGACAATCGGGCTATAGGCATGGCGAGCATTATGACGCCGGAATAGATAGTCAAACTCCGCCTCACACTCATACTCATGCCGGCAGTCCGGCAAGCGCTGCTTGGCTACCTCAAACGCCTCGATCGTCAGCGCAATTGCCTGGCGCAGCGCAGCAATCTCTTCTGGCTGCTTGATAGCCCGCAATTCACGCAGCTGGCGGAGGCACGACTGGACTGAGGGAAAGATCCGCTGCAGTACTTTGCTTAGGTCGCGCGAGGCAGGGTTGAGCATAAAACCGTAGTCGGTACGGTCGTTTACTTCGTATACAACCGTATGGCGCTTGGCAAGCTGGCGTAGCTCCGCCTCAAAATCGTGGGCATCAATCACTGCATCAGCACCACTGATCCGCCTGGCTTCCTCACTGCTTAGTTCACCAACGAAGGTCTGCTGCACCGCATCGAGATGAGGCCGCACGAGTGTTGTGCGGCCACGCAATCCATCGATAATCAGCTTCCAGCCTGGCCGCTCAATCCCACTAAGCCACCAAAAGTTTGACTCCTGCTGAAACGGCGCTGGCTCATCGCCACTGCCCTGCACTTCGTCATACGCAGTCAATACTGCCAGCCCACCCGCAAGCGCATCAATGCAACGCGCTCGATTCTGACGAAAGTCGATCATGACCGCTTAATACCTCGCAGTACCTCTGTCAATTCTGCCGGGAAGAGGATCATCGTCTTCTGGCTTGGCTCGGCACTAATGCGCTCAAGTGTCGTGAGCGTACGCAGGTTGATTGCTCCTGGGGTGTTAGCAAGAATCTGAGCGGCCTCTGCGAGGGTCTCTGCAGCGGCTTTTTCACCATCGGCATTGATGATGTTAGCCCGGCGCTCACGCTCGGCTTCGGCTTGCTTAGCCATAGCGCGCTTCATATCGCCTGGCAACTCGATGTTCTGAATCTTCACGTTCTCGACGTCAATCCCCCACTTGTCAGTCTCAGCATCAACGATCTCTTTGATCTGCTGGCTGAGTTCTTCTCGCTTGGCGAGCAGGTCGTCCATGTCAATGTTACCCGTCACATCACGCAGCGCTGCCTGAGCAAACTGGCTGGTGGCATAGATGTAGTTCGTCGTCTCGAGGACAGCCTTTGGCGCATTAATGACACGGAAGTACACCACAGCGTCCACACCAACCGTCACGTTATCTTTGGTGATAACCTCTTGCTTTGGCACATCGATCGGCGTCGAGCGGACATCGACCATCATAATCGTCTGAAAGATTGGCACTACCACACGTAGGCCTGGCGCGCGCTGACCCGAGAAGCGTCCAAGCGTTAGCACCACACCGCGCTGGTATTGATTCACCACCCGAATCCCGCTCAGCATGAAGACAATCGTCGCCACGATGATGCCAATAATGATATATTCCATATTCCTCCTTTGGACTAGCTTATTGCTTTTATCATACCACATTGTGGCAAAATAGCGAGACAGCAATAGTCTTGGCATCCTATAGCATTATGAGAGCCCCTTCTCACACCACTTTTGCCTGGTAGAGTGTAAAAACAAATTGCAATAAGCTACTTTAGTACCTATCCTATTCTCAGATCAGACATAGACCCATCTGTATAAAATGACCCTTCGACGTGCCAGTCTATTTCCGGTATACTAGACGTAGCTATGCCTGAGCCAGATTCGTCATCGTCATCACGCCAACCGCTGGCCGAGCGGCTACGCCCACAATCGCTCGATGCCGTGATCGGCCAGACACACTTGCTGGGCGATGCCGAGATTTTGCGCCAGATTGTTACGAAGAAGCAGCCCGTGAGCCTCATCTTTTGGGGACCACCGGGCACAGGCAAGACGACACTGGCGCGGATTATTGCTCGCGAGGTGGAGGCTGAGTTTATCGAGCTCAGTGCCGTTACCAGTGGCAAGAAGGACGTCGAGCGAGTTATCCAGCATGCCCGGCAAAATTGGAATCTTGGCCTGCGTACTGTTCTCTTTGTTGATGAAATTCATCGCTTTAATAAGGCGCAGCAGGATGCCTTTTTGCCTCATGTCGAGTCGGGGCTGATTACGTTGATTGGTGCGACGACTGAGAATCCAAGCTTCGAGGTTATTACCCCACTACTGAGCCGGATGCGCGTACTCGTCTTGCAACCACTGAGCAAAGACGAAATTCGCGCTATTCTCCAGCGTGCCATCACTACCCTAGGTAAGACAGAGCACGTCACGCCAGAGGCGCTCGATTATCTTGCTGAGCTATCGGGCGGCGATGCCCGAGTGGCGCTCGGTAACCTTGAGCTTGCCCTGAGTCTCGCTGAGACAGTGACGCCTGATACCGTTACAGCTGCTGCCCAAAAGAAGCTCCCGGGCTACGACAAGCAGGGTGAGATGCACTATGATGTGATCTCGGCCTTCATCAAGTCGATGCGGGGCAGCGATGTGCGCGCCACCCTCTATTATCTAAGCCGAATGATCGACGCTGGCGAAGACCCAAAGTTCATTGCTCGGCGCATGGTGGTATTCGCCAGTGAGGACATCGGGCTGGCAGGTAATGGTGCGTTATCTCTGGCGGTGGCGACCTTCCAAGCGGTGGAGCGGGTTGGCTTGCCTGAGGCCCGCTACAATCTCTACCACTGTGCCACAGCGCTTGCCCGCTCAGCCAAATCGCGCGAGATCACCGACCTTATGCACGAGGCAGAGGCTCTTGCTCGCCGCTATGCCGATACGCCAGTGCCACTCCACCTGCGCAACGCCCCCACTAAACTCATGAAGGATCTCGGCTATGGCAAAGGCTATCAGTGGCAAGCAAACTTCCAACATGAGAAGGGATTTTTGCCAGATGAGGTAACTCAGCATGTGTCAAAGGATAATACATAGCAGGCTGAAAAATATTTGTGACTCGTTTTACCAAGCGAAAAGCCTAGGCAACTTAGCTATTTGTCGTATCTTGGAATGATACAGGCGTCAAGCAGTGACAAAAAATCGTAGCGTCTTACCTCTCCAGGCTACTGCTGCGCTACACCAAGCTGCTCATCCTTGAGTGCTGCGTACACCCCATTCGTCCAGCCAAAGCCATCTTGCAGGGGATACTCCCCGCCACCGCCCGCACTGGCGGTAACAACATCATACTTCTCGACCATTTTGCGCTTCTGGGCAAAGACAGCTTCGTTAGTGGCAAGCCAGCGATCGCGAATGGTTGCTGCCAATGTATCGTAGCCGTAGTTGCGCAGCCCCACAATGGCAAACCACTGCAGCGGCGCCCAGCCGTTAGGGGCATCCCACTGCTGACCATTAGTAATGAGCGTTGAGAGAAGCCCGCCAGGTTGCAAGAAGTCTTGCTCGAGCCGCTGCGCTACCGCTGCAGCTTGCTCATCGGTTGCAATTCCCACATATAATGGCGTCACCGCGGCAAGCGTGAGTCGCCCCGTGGTCTGACCAGTGGTGATAGCATAATCCTCAAAGAATTGCGTGGTAGGTTGCCAGCAGTAGCGGCGAATTGCTCGAGCTCGGCGCTCAGCTGCTGCCTCAAAACGCCGCGCCAAGCGACGTTGCTTGATGAGCCGATAAGCTTCGGCGATCGTCATCTCGAGCTGGTAGAGGAAGCAATTAAGGTCGACCGGCACATATTTTGTCGTCTCGATGGTCTGAATCTGACAGGGGTCGGCAAACCACCGGCTACTAAAGTCCCACCCGCTCTCGGCTGCCGCCCGCAGATCAAGGAATGTCCGCGTCGTATGCGCTGAGGCTGCGTGATGCGCCGTGTGGACATCTTCGCGATGCGACTCAGGGCGCGGTGTGGTGCGGTTGTCGTAGTAACGATTGAGCGGTGTGCCATCAGGCATAACAGCAACGCGGAGATACGCTGGGTACTCAACAGCCTTGGCTTTAGCGATCTGGCGACGACCCTTCATCCAAAAGCGATACTCAGCAAGAAGGCTTGGCAAAAACTCTGCATAGATCCGCTTGCCCCGGTGGCGCGCCAGCAGCCGTACCATCGCCGCAAACAGGGGTGGTTGCGACCGACTCAAGAAGTATGTCCGGTTAGCCGTGGGGATCATCCCAAACTTGCGCAGCATGTAGGTGTAGTTGCGCATCATGTGTTCGATAGCGCGCCAGCGCCCATCTGCCGCTAGGCCAAGCATAATGAAATACGTATCCCAATAAAACAACTCATCAAAGCGTCCACCTGGCGTCATATATGGATATGGCAGCGCAAGGAGCGAACCCCGATTCTTGCGATTGCGGCGCTCGAGCTGTTGCCAGAGCTGGCTTACATGCTGGCGCGCAGTGGTAGTATCGGTCGGTTGGTAGCTCGAGGCCGGGTATACTGTGGTAGAAAAATGCTGCCCAACGAAGGTCGCGAGATCGAAGCCGGGCTGGCGACGCTGCCGACGATACCGCGCCATAATCGTCCGAGCTGGCTTGGTGGGCGTCATATCGACAAACGCCTTGCCGTCACCATAAATCTGCTGCGTTTGCACCTCATCAAAGAGCTCACTGAGCGTCTTGTCAGGTGAGTTTGGCGTAGGACGCACTAACTCAACCGTCTGCACGGCAGCGGCTTTGGCGCTCTCTTTGGTGTCTTTGGTAAGAGCAATGATTTTCGCAGCAAAAGCGCGGCGGACGTTGTGCATGATAGGCGGGTTCTCCCTATGATGTTATGGTTGCTGTTTGGCGGCGCGTTTGCGCTCGTTGGCGTCGAGGTATTTCTTGCGGAGGCGAAGGGCGTGCGGCGTGACCTCAAGCAGCTCGTCATCTTCAATAAAGTCGATCGATTGCTCAAGGCTCAGCTGAGTGTGCGGCGTCAGCTGGACGGTACCGTCGCTTGATTTGCTGCGCATATTGGTGAGATGTTTGGCTTTGCACACGTTGATCTCGAGATCATCTGGGCGATTATTGAGGCCAACGATCATCCCAGCATAGACATCAGTCCCCGCTCCGACGAAGAGCTCACCGCGTGCTTCGGCCGCTTGTAAGGCATATGGCGTGGTCGTACCTGGCTCAAAGGCGATCAAAACACCATTGCGCGTCCGCGGCAATGCACCACCAACCGGCTGATAGCCGTATGGCAGGCTATACATAATCACTGTCCCCTTTGTATCTGTCAGGAGGCGGTTACGCAGGCCAATCAATGCTCGGGTCGTAATGATGTAGGTCATCCGCGCTGCACCACTAGTGGTTTGCTCTTGTTTGCGGAGCTCCGCTTTGCGCTTGCCAAGCTCTTGGCTAACAACACCAACGAACTCAGGGCCAACCTCAACCAGCAGCTCTTCAACTGGCTCTTGTTCGCTGCCATCCTTGGTGATCGTCACAACTTCTGGCCGTCCAACCTCAAATTCGTAGCCTTCGCGGCGCATCGTCTCGATCAATACACTGAGGTGAAGCTCGCCTCGCCCCGATACTACAAAGCCAATACCAGACTCTGCCACTCGCAGCGCCACATTAGTCTCGAGTTCGCGCTGGAGGCGATCACCAATCTGCCGGCTGGTAGTGAATTCACCCTCGCAGCCCTTCATCGGGCTAGTATTCGGTCCAAGATACATGCTAATAGTAGGGGCCTCGACTGCCATGACAGGTAGTGCCTCTGGTTGGTCGCGGCTCGCGAGCGTCTCGCCAATGTGCGCTTCGGCTGCACCAACGATGTAGACAATGTCACCCGCGCCTGCCTCGCTCACCTCTTCTTTAGCGAGGCCGCGGCTGATGAAGAGCTTATCGATCTTAGCATTGGTAGTCGTACCATCCGTCTTGATAAGAGTCAGCGCTTGGCCACGCTGAGCTACCCCGCGATGGATTCGGCCAATTGCATATTTGCCAAGGAAGGTGTCGTACTGGAGGGCCGTCACGAGCATTTGGAAAGGCCCATCTGCCACCTGCGGCGCTGGGATGTGCGAGATAATCGCCCGGAAGATCGGTGCCAGGCTGGCTGGCTGGCTCGCATCACTTGGCAGCGCCGCCCAAGCTTTGCCTTCGCGTGCTACGGCGTAGTACACCGGGTATTTGAGTTGCGACTCATCGGTAGCAAGCTCGAGGAAGAGATCGGCCAGCTCGTCCTCCACCTCGGCAATGCGCCGCGCAGGCTTATCGATCTTGTTGATAATCACGACCGGCGTTAGACCAAGCTCAAGCGCTTTGCTCAGGACAAACTTTGTCTGTGGCATCGGACCCTCCTGCGCATCGACCACGAGGAGTACACCATCAGCCATGTTAAGTGTGCGCTCCACCTCGCCACTAAAATCGGCATGGCCAGGTGTGTCGATGATGTTGATCTTGTAGTCGACTGCTGACTCAGCATCGGTGGGCTGGTAGTAGACTGTCGTTTGCTTGGCAGTGATGGTAATGCCACGCTCACGCTCCTGCTCGCCACTATCCATGATGAGCGTTTGAGCCATTTCGGCTTGGTTGCTGCGGAATGTATTGCTCTGCTTGAGTAGGCCATCAAGCAGCGTTGTTTTGCCGTGGTCGACGTGGGCAATAATTGCAATATTACGAATATACTGTGGATCTGTCATAACATAAAATAACGGCCCGAATTATATCAGACCTTCCTTACTGCTTATAGTATCACACTAGCGGCTGGTTTGCCTAGGGTAATGTGTATAATTACGATGCATACTGGAGAGGCTCACTACACCTCATTTCATCACCGTGCGACCACTGTTATTGTCAGGCGATCGAGCAGGTCATCCACTGTTTCTACCGTAGCAATTCGACGCCAGCCACGCGCCCCGACAACCATCCGTAGGTCGTCGATCATGCTGACGATGGAGGGCGCAGACTGTTCTCGATAATCAACCGTCTGCAAGCGCTCCAAAAGGCGCTGCCAGCCACCCTGGGCTCGAATCATCCGGATCATAAGCTCATACAAGTTGTAGACCTGAGCCGAATGATCCTCCCGGCCAGTTACGAGCAGGTACTGCCGCTGGGTATAACGCCCGCTAGTATATTCTCTATCATATCCGTGGTTATAATACCCATACGTTCGCTGCAGCAGCGCAGCAGTATTGGCCTGGATTGCATGAGCAAGCTCGATGAAGACAACTGCCTGAGGGTCACCCGGCTCGAGATCGATCGATATATCAATGGTATACTCCATGACGTCCGCTTCCCACTCCTCGCGCTGAGTAATGATGCCACGTGGCGCTGTCTCGCCCAAACACTGCAATACGTCGATATCCTGAGCATCATACCATGGCTCGGTATCAAGCTGGTGCAGCGCCTCGTGGAGAGCGAGCCGGTCATGATAGGTGAGCGGATAACCCTTCTCGGCAATGATCTGCCGCAGCGCACAGTCGATCATCGCATCATCATACTCCGCCACTGGCTGGCGCAGCTGGGCTACAAAGCGCTCGGCCTGCATGGTGTAGAGCGTCGCATCGATCCCCATCACCCCAGCGTCAGAATAGACGATTCCATAAGCCTGGTAGTCAATCGTCTGAAACAACCCTGCCTCAAACAGCTGCCGATGCAGCGTTTGCATCACTAAATGCTCGTAGAGGTGTGCCACGAGATGATCACCACACGGCTTGAAGAGATGAAATGACTCCATATCTGTATTATACCCTACTACTCCACATTTTGCTTGATTATGCTATACTAGCTATATGATGTTACAAAATGATACACAATGTTCGTCAAGTGATCGCCCCGCAGTACCCCCCCCACGGCCACTACGAGTGGCAGTTGTTGCCCCACCATGGCTCGCTCTACCTATTAAAGGCTATGGCGGCATCGAGCTCGTTGTCGAAAGCCTGGTGCGTGCACTGCAGCAACGCGATGATGTCGAGGTAGAGCTTTTCGCCAATGGCGCACGGCGGATGCGCAACGGCACGCCAACCCACTCATACTACAAGCGCGAGCTCTTCGATACAATCGATGATCCCTACTATGACGCACCACTTCAAGCCCTCCAGACTCATCTCAATTTTGCCCTTCACGCCATCGAAGCCGATGGCCATTTTGATATTATTCACGACCATAACCCCTACATTGGGCCAGCCTTTTTCTCACCAGTGAGCCGTATACCGGGACTACCACCAGTGTTGCACACCTTCCATGGGCCACCATTTTCTACGCCGCAGACTATTGAGGCAGGGCAAATGGATAATCGCCCACAGCTCAAATATATGAATCTTGGCCGCCTCTACATGACGTGTATCTCAGAGGCAATGGCACGCAAAGCCCCACGTGAGATCCGTCCCCATTTGCTACCAGCTGTGCACAACGCCATCGATTGCAGTGCATTCCCCTTCGTCTCGCACAAGCAAAATTACTACATCACCCTCGCCCGCTTTACCCAAGACAAAGGTCAAGCCACTGCTGTAGCCTACGCTGCTCAGTACAAGAAGCGTCTCCGCATGGCGGGTACTGTGGCGGGGATCGGCAGCAACCGCAAGCTGCTTCTCGAGCTCTCCAACCCACTCACCAACTACCGACGCAACGAAGAATTCCGCTACTATAGCGACCACATCCTCCCAGCCGTTCTCAAGCATCGGCGCATCACTTATGCAGGTAACCTCAGTGGCAAGAAAAAGCTCGACTTCGTGGCTAATGCCAAGGCACTGCTCTTCCCTATCGAGTGGGATGAGCCCTTTGGTATGGCAGTCATCGAGGCGCTGGCTTGTGGCACGCCCGTTGTGGCGATGAAGCGCGGTGCCATGCCCGAGATCATCACCCATGGTGTTAATGGCTTCCTTGCGAGCAACCAAGATGAGTTCTTTGCCTATGCCAACCGCGTGGACGAGATTGACCCAGCCGCGTGCCGAGCCAGCATTGAGCAAAAATTCTCTGCCAATATCATGGCGCAAAATTATGTGGAGCGGTATCAGGAGGTGATTGCTAGAGCGCGGTGGTGAGTACACACTGATATTGCATAGTACATCACTTCTTCAAGCCCATATCTTTATAGCGGCAGTATATAGCCGCCAGTATAAGTGCCATTACTATAAAGAATATGACGATATGAACCGCAACGTCTGGTGTCTTACCAGAAATACCATCACCAAATGCAGTGTTGATGGAATTATAGATCAACAGTAGCGCTGCAAGTAAGCACACATTGTAGGCAATTTTATATCTGTATTCCATGAGCGTTGTTGCTTTCGTTGCATGCCATAGATTTAATACGTATGCCCTTATTGTACATTATTGATAGGATCAATTTTAAAGGGTGTTTGCTACTAACTGGTAGATAATACACAGTAAGCTATCTAGCCATGTCAATTCAGGCTATTCACCTAGTTACATTTTTGCAATAAAAAAGCACCTAGTAAAGGTGCATTTGTTCGCATTTGTATGGTGCGCTTCAGCAAGCTCGATACAAACAACTGGAAGCCCCTACTCGCCTTCCGCAAGCGTCTCATCGCGGGTGAGGTGGCTCTGGAACCGAGCACGGCTAGCGTAGCGCGTGCTGCGGAGGAGAACGAGACCCCGACAGCCCGCGGCATCCGCAACGCGGCTTGTCGTCCGATCAGCGCGGCGAAGAAGCAGCAGATTCTCGACCTGGCCCGCACGGACATGGCTGTCAGCCAGATCGCTGCGGAGGTCGGCGTCGCAGAGACTACTGTCCGGGCCACCTGCCGCCAGGCCACGCAGCCGCCCCGCCGCAGGCGACGCTTCACTACTGATGATCTCCGGCGTGCTCAGCAACTCCACGCTCAGGGGCGTACCTACATCGAGATTGGCCTGGAACTCGGCTTCGGGCGGGATACCGTCAAGAAGCATCTGGCGACGCAGATGTGAGTAGCCAGAACGACACCGTGATGTTGGTGCAACGCCTCCAACGTCCATCCGGTCTATTCACGCGCGGCATATCTTCTGCACCCACACTCTCCACACCGCCCATACACTGTCATGCTTGGTGCGAGTCGCGTGCGCTGGCGCAGGGCATGCTGCGTGATGGCGTGCCCGCAGGCGCACAATGGCACCTGGGCTAGGCACTGTGGCGGCGGCTGGACTCGTGTCTTCTTGCCAAGCACGACACTCCCGTCGCCGAGGAGGACGTACGGCACCAGGGGGAGTGGTCCGCCGGGCTGATCCTTCTTGAGCCAGCTGTTGTACCGCTCGATGACAACTCGCTGACTCTTGGGATCAGAACCACGGAGCTTTCCATCTGACTGTTGTGGCACGAGGAACGACCGATGGCGGCCCGGCTCGATGGTTCTATTGATACTGGCAGATGCTGTCTCAACGAGGAGGGGCCCTAGGAGATCGCCCTTGGGATTGATGCGTCTGGTGCAGACAGACCAGCGTGGCCGCAGGTGTGCGGGCATGGCACCGACTCGGCTGATGTAGTGCTCAACGGGGCCGTAGTTAGTGATGTGGATGCAGCAGCCTGGGTCGCCGATGGCCGGCTCAAGGCCAAGCCGGAGTCCCTTGGGCTGGCGGACGGCGGTGGGCGCCGTTCGGAATAGGAAGACGCTGGCAGCAATTGCGACGGGGACGGCGCTGATGATTGTGGCCCAACTGGCAACTGTATTCAGCATGACCATCCTGTCCGCTTGGGAGAGTGCAGGCCAGCGGTGGCACTGGTGGCCTGCATAAGGGAATGTCGCCGTCGCCGGCCAGCCTGGCGTCATCACGTTCGTCTGGCCTCGTGCAGCGGCTCGATCATCGTAGGGTGCCAGGTAGTGCCAGCCCTGAGTCTCCGCACCGTCTACGCATCGCACTCTGGTAACGATGCACGCGGTCGACACACGGAGCCCGGTCAACGAGCAACCTGCACTTCGCCAAGAGCAGTCGCCCGCTGGAAGCTACAGCGCTCGCACGCTCGACAGGGAAAATATCACGATGGACGCTAGCTTCAGCGACGTAACTTCTCTAGCGACGGGATTGAATGGGCTCCTTCAGCGTCATCGGATGGATTACGCCGCAGCCGCACCAACACAGCCGACACGACTAATACGCCAGCGACGAGCCAACCACCCATTGACTTCGCCACACCCTTTACAGAATGCAGAACTTCCTGTACGGTTGAACACTCACTGGTGACTGGTAGGTCGCTGCCTGTAGACAACATCGAGTTAGCTACCC
>CALIJG010000030.1 GCA_938018005.1 uncultured Candidatus Saccharibacteria bacterium
TCCGCCACAGCATAATCCTCCACCCGGGCAAACACCTGGTCGCGCAGCTGCTGACAGAGGCCAGTCGCAATCCGCGTCGCAAAGAAGACCGACACAATCGTCCCCACCGCACCAGCCAGCGTTACCACGATCATCTGCCAGCCATTATGCCACAGAACAGCCATGTCGGAGCCAACGATGCCATTGTTAATAATCACCGCCATAAAGTCTGGCAAACTGAGCGTCGCCATCACCGAGCCATACGTTGCAGCAACCAGCAGCCCGAGCTGCCACCAATACCCCCAGAGTAGTCGCCAGATATACTTCATGCTCACTCCGCCTTCTGTGACTGAACCACTTTATCAATAAGCTGGTCGAGCTGCGCTAGCTCGGCATCGCTCAGCACTGCAAAAAGATCGGCAACAGTCTCCGCCATATACTGCTGGAAGTGATCGGTTATCTGCTGGCTTTGCGCAGTCAACTGTAGGCGCACCACCCGTCGATCGTGCTGGTCTGGCGTGCGCTGGACGAGCTTTTTTGCCACCAGCACATCAAGAATCTGCGTCGCTGCGCCCTTAGAAACACCCAGTTTTGCTGCGACATCACCCATCGTCTCGATAATCCCACGATGCAGCAGGCCCAGCACGTGCCAGTGGACCGGCGTCAAACCAAACTGCTGATCGGTCTGGCGCGTGGCATGGGCCAGGCGCTGCTTGAACTGAAACACGCAGCTCGTAATATGCTCAATCCATTCTTGGCGCTGCGGCTGTGCACCTGACTTTGCTTCTACCTTCATACAATGAATAGTTTACTGCCTAAACTATTTATTGTCAACGCCGTGCGGCATGCCGGCGACGCCTGGCAGACACTGCCGCGCCAACTCCGCCCAGCACAACCAGCGCCGCGCCGCCATAATAGAGCAGCGGAACATTATCACCAGCCGCTGCCAATGCCCCGTCACGCTGCGGCTGGCTCGGCTGCGACTGCTCGGCCTGCGAGATATGCATCACCTTTGGTGGTAGCGTGGTATTCTGTGACTGATTTGACTGCGACTGAGTCGACGATGGCGTAGCGCTAC
>CALIJG010000031.1 GCA_938018005.1 uncultured Candidatus Saccharibacteria bacterium
TCCGCCACAGCATAATCCTCCACCCGGGCAAACACCTGGTCGCGCAGCTGCTGACTGAGACCAGTCGCAATCCGTGTCGCAAAGAAGACCGACACAATCGTCCCCACTGCACCGGCCAGCGTCACGGCAATCATCTGCCAGCCATTATGCCATATAACGGCCATATCAGTGCCAACGATACCATTATTAATAATCGCCGCCATAAAGTCTGGCAAACTGAGCGTTGCCATCACCGAACCATACGTTGCGGCAACCAGTAGCCCCAGCTGCCACCAATAGCCCCAGAGTAGTCGCCAGATGTACTTCATGCTCGCTCCGCCTTCTGTGACTGAACCACTTTATCAATAAGCTGGTCGAGCTGCGCCAGCTCAGCATCGCTCAGCACTGCAAAAAGATCGGCAACAGTCTCCGTCATATACTGCTGGAAGTGATCGGTTATCTGCTGGCTTTGCGCAGTCAATTGCAGGCGCACCACCCGTCGATCGTGCTGGTCTGGCGTACGCTGAACGAGCTGTTTCGCCACCAGGACGTCAAGAATCTGCGTCGCTGCGCCCTTAGAAACACACAGTTTTGCCGCCACATCACCCATCGTCTCGATCGCCCCACTATGCAATAGGCCCAGCACATGCCAGTGGACTGGCGTCAAACCAAACTGCTGGTCGGTCTGGCGCGTAGCATGGGCTAGGCGCTGCTTGAGTTGAAACACGCAGCTCGTGAGGTGCTCAATGTACACTTGGCGCTGCGGCTGTGTGCCTGACTTTGCTTCTACCTTCATATCGTAAATAGTTTACTGTCTAAACTATTTATTGTCAACGCCTTTTTATATGCCGACGACGCCAAGCATACACTGCCGCACCAACCCCACCCAGCACAACCAGCGCCGCTCCGCCATAATAGAGCAGCGGCACATTATCACCAGCAGCTGCCAATACTCCCTCGTGCTGCGGCTGGCTTGGCTGTGACTGCTCGGCCTGCGAGATATGCATCACCTTCGGTGGCAGTGTGGTATTCTGTGACTGATTTGACTGCGACTGAGTCGACGATGGCGTAGCGCTAC
>CALIJG010000032.1 GCA_938018005.1 uncultured Candidatus Saccharibacteria bacterium
GCGTCTTTGTGTCGTAGCCAAAGACAACATCGCGAAACTCCACTTCGCCGCGCACTACTGGCAGCGTTGTGGCAGGCACCGGGTCGGGCGCTTCGGCTGGCTCCTTGAGAAATTCAAAGACTCGCTCGGCCGCGGCTGCCGTCGATTGCAGCACATTGGCAATATTCGCCGTTTGGGCAATTGGCTGATTGAACTGCTGCATATACTGGATGAAGGCCTGAATATCGCCAATCTTAATTCTCCCCTCGATCGCCAGCCATCCACCAAGCACTGCCACACCAACATAGCCAATATTCCCCACCACATTCATCACCGGATACATCAAACCAGAGAGGAACTGCGACTGCCACGCGCTCGAGAAAAGCCGCTGATTAATCTGCCGAAACGTCTTCAGCGAACGCTCCTGCCCGCGAAAAGCGCGCATCACCTGGTGGCCAGCATACATCTCTTCAATATGGCCATTGAGCTCACCCAGCTCATCTTGCTGGCGGATAAACTGCGTCTGTGAGCGCCGCGTAATCATAACGATCAACCCCATCGACAGTGGCACAACCAAGAGCGCCACCACAGTCAGCAGCCAACTAATCGACAGCATCATTCCCAAAATTCCGACCAGCATCACCACTGCACTCATCATTTGCGACAGGCTTTGGGTAAGTGTTTGACTTACCGTATCAACATCGTTGGTAATGCGGCTGAGAACGTCGCCATGGGTTTGCGTGTCGAAGTAGCGCAGCGGCAAGCGATTGATCTTCTCTGAGATATCACGGCGCAGCTGGTATGTGAGCTTCTGGGTAATATTCGTCATCAGCCAGGCCTGCCCATAGCGAAACAGCGCACTGATCACATAGAGTCCAATCAGCCAGAGAACAATCTGCAAAATTGCATCGTAATGGAAGGTGGGCCGCCTGCCCAGATCAAGCGTCTTGACTGTGTTGCGAGCCGAAACAGGCAGCGCCTCGGCCAACTGCTTGCCCTGGGGCGATGCCATAAATTGCTCACCTGTCATACCCGCAGGGATCGTCACGCCAGCAGGAAGCTTCTCGTGGATAGCATCATAGGTACGCAGGCGCGTGTAGTCATCGACAATCTGGTTGGTCGCGTTGCCGAGCAGCTTGGGGCTAACGATCGCAAACAGTGTACTGACAATCGTCAAGCCGACCACCAAGACCAGCTGCCAACGAAAGGCGCGCAGATACTGCAGCAGCGTACGCACCGTCCCACGGAAGTCCTTAGCTCGCTCCGTCCCGCCGCCAGCGACTGGCCCACCCATTGGGCCGCGGCGCACTCCTGATGAGCGCGGCCGTGCAGACGATTGCTGGCTCATAACGCCCCTCCTTGCGCGGCGACACCAAACGGAGCAGGCCGCTCGAGCGCAGCCAACTCGCGCTCACTGAGCTGCGACGCGGCAATCTCTTGGTATACCGCACAGGTTTTCATCAGCTCCTGGTGCCGCCCTTGACCGACGATCCGACCTTCATCAAGGACAATAATTGTATCCGCCTGGGCGATCGTATTAATCCGCTGCCCGACGATCAACACCGTCTTGCCCGCCACCTCCTGCGTCAGGCGCTGGCGCAGCGTGGCATCCGTCCGTGCATCAAGTGCCGAGAACGAATCATCAAAGATATACACCTGGGGCTGCGCGGCCAACGCCCGGGCGATCGCTAGGCGCTGGCGTTGCCCACCCGAGACATTGGTGCCGCCTTGCGCGATCTCACTTGCCATGCCATCATCGAGCTGGCCAATAAAGTCGCTCGCCTGAGCCACCTCTGCTGCATGAGCAATCGCCGCCTTATCGGCCTCGGGCGCACCATAGGCAATATTGCTGGCAATACTGCCCCGAAACAGCACACCTTTTTGCGGAACATAGCCAATCTGGCTGGCCAAGTCAGTCAACCTGAGGTGACGAATATCCACCCCATCAAGCAAAATCTGCCCAGCCGACACATCATAAAACCGCGGAATCAGATTGACCAATGTCGACTTGCCCGAGCCCGTGCTACCAATGAATGCCGTCGTCTGGCCAGGCTCTGCCACAAAGCTAATGTTACTCAGCACCGGCTCATCTGCCCCTGGGTAGGCAAAGGTAACATCGCGAAATTCAATCCGCCCTACGCCACCCGGCGCGAGCGGCTGAGGTTCAGTCGGGTCAGTGATCGACGGCTCGGTATCGAGCACCTCCGCTACCCGGCGCACCGACACAGCCGCGCGCGGTGCCATAATAAACACCATCGAGATCATTAAGAACGACATAATCACTTGCAAAGCATATTGCAAAAAGGCCATCATATTGCCAATCGCTAGGCGTCCATCACCAATCGCCAGCGCGCCATACCACACTACCGCCACGCTCGCGAGATTCATCACCAGCATCATCACTGGCTCCATCACCATCA
>CALIJG010000033.1 GCA_938018005.1 uncultured Candidatus Saccharibacteria bacterium
ATATACCCTCCTTTGTTTCCGCTATTATAGCACAGTTAGCGTAAGCTTTTTGAAACATATGAAATCGTATGGTCGATGTGAGACAAAAAACGCACTAGTGAGCCTTTCTACCACTGTTAAAAAATCATATAAATTTCTCAACCACTCGAGAATCACTGTAATCAATTTCACCTAGCAGTGAGCCAAAAAACTGAATCTCAAAATCTCTCTTTTTTAGTGCTTGCTAGAGTTCTACTTTTTTATCACGTCATCAGATGGAGTATAAAGTCGATATTCCAGTTTGCCCAGCACAAGAGGTCGGTGTCTCGTAGACTCAACCCTTTTAGTACTCCGTTGGAAGGAGGGAGAGGTAAAAATTATCTACTCACACTACGCAGCCATAGAGCGCAGTTGTCGGCGATAGACTACTGCAAGTAACACCGCTTGGATGATACCTGCCACCATAAAACACAGCACGCTGCCCAGCATCGCATAGTGCTGCACTACGCCATACGACACGACTGTAAGTACGATATTACTCAGCAAGAGTATATAGAACTGCCCTTTGAATTCGCGCAGCACGGTGAGGATATTGATATAAATCGACACCAGCGCATTAGCCACCGCTCCCACGACCATGATGAGCAGCTCAGTGCGATAATCAGTAATACGCGCATTGAAGATGAGAGTAAGAAGCGGTGCTCCAACCAGCCAGGTTGCAATGAGCGTCAGCGCACTAATCCCCAAGACGATAAGGATAATTTTGCTCACCAGCGCGTGGAATTCGAGGCGCTTCTGCTGGTGATAGAGCTCCGACAGCTGCACAATATTGGGCTGAATAATGAAGGTAATGAAGAGCGAGAGTAAGGTGATAGGCATAGCCATAATACCAAAATACGCGATCTCGTGCGTATGGAATGTATCGAGAAAATAGCGCGGGATATTAAGCGAAAACATTGTCAAGAATGTGGTGAGAAACACTGGTGCGCAGCGCCGCATGATCATGCCAACATGACGCAGTTTAGGCACGAGATGGTCGATATGGGGCTGGATAGGTTCGTACCGCTGTACCTGTTGCCAATCATACAACACAAGTATGAGAGCATTAACCACCACAATTGCCACCACCCCCCACAGTACACTATGCATAAGCGTATCGACGAGCAAAAATGCCACAAAGCCTCCTACCGCCTTGATCGTAAGCGAATAGCCAACGACGTAGAGCCTGTGGTGAATCTGCAGCACACCATAGAGTGCATCGGCTACTGCCTCCAGCGCCTTGAAGAGTACGAGCGCGATGATAATACTCGACTTCACGACATCATAGTGATTTGCCGCGCAAAACAGCACCGCACCAACCATCATCACGATCGACGTCACG
This sequence comes from uncultured Candidatus Saccharibacteria bacterium, assembly GCA_938018005.1. Classification (GTDB taxonomy): domain Bacteria; phylum Patescibacteriota; class Saccharimonadia; order Saccharimonadales; family Saccharimonadaceae; genus Saccharimonas. Next base: position 1,361 of record CALIJG010000033.1, read on the forward strand.
AGTTTGACGGCAAGGTAACTGCTGCTACTAAACTCTTTGCGCACATCCGACACCTGATAAGTACGCCCACCCCACAAACCAATCGCCCAAAACACTACCGAGAGCGACAGCGCAAAGGAAAAAATTCCCGAGTCGGCAATGCCATTCAGCCGCGTAATAAGCAGAAGGAGCGCCGGCGAGATGGCGCTTTGCAAAAAGGAGCCGATAGAGTTCCAGATATAATTTTTAGATTGCATAATCTTATTTAGTATACCACCGGTTGGTTATTTCCTGCGATTTAGACCATAATTTGCTCTGTTGTGATTTGTGCTCTATAATCAGGCGTGTTATGAAGAAATATTGGGCATTATTCGAATCATTTATTGCACGGCCAGAGCGAGTCTTTCTTTCGCTGTGTTTGCTGTTTGGCGTGTTGTCGGCGTTTTTTGTGCCGCAGCTATCGGTGAGTGATGAGAATATGCACTATTTGCGGGCGTATGCGCTGGCAGATGGGCGCTTAGAATCCAAGCGCTGCACCTACCCAGCGGATGTTAATGGCCGGGCATCATCGGTGTATCATGGCAATATTAGTGCTGATTATTCGCGCCCTATCAACCGCTCAGATCTCAAGACAACAAGCAAATGCAACAGTGCTGTGGGCTACGCACCAATTATGCATGCGCCGCAAACGCTTGGTATTTTTATTGCTAATCTCTTCAATGGGTCGACGGGTCTGACGATTCTCTTTGGGCGAATTGCAAACTTACTATTTTATGCGCTGAGTGTATTTTTCATTATCAAGTGGGTGCGGATTGGTAAGTGGGTCTTTGCAGTAGTGGGGCTGTTACCACTAATGGTTCATCTCGCTGCCTCGCTCTCAAGCGATGTCATGACGAATGTGGCGATATTCCTCATTACCGCCCTGACTCTCAATCTCTACACCCAAGAAACGCCGATCCGCCGCAAGCAAGTTGCTGGCCTCTTAGCTATAGCGGCGCTGCTGGCACTGACCAAGGCAGTTAATGGTTTACTGCTCTTCCCGCTACTCTTTTTGCCAAGGCGACTCTTCATCCCAAACACGAGGCTGCCGAAGCTGCCATCACTTTTCAAGAAGCTCCCTTTCAACCTGCATAAATGGGCGCTGATCGCGGGCGCTGGCATTGTGTCGCTGGCGGCACTACTCGTCTGGCAAAAGATCTATGATGGTGCGCTCCTTTCATCTGGTGCAGCCGATAATCCACTGCATCATAATCCACTCGGGTTTATCCGTATCCTCTTTAATACCTACATCAATCCAAACATTGGCTACACCGACATTGTGGTACGTGGGAGTGTGGGCGACTTCTCGAGCTTCAAATATCACCTGCCGCTCTTTGTTTTGATTCCACTCTTTCTACTGGTCTTTCTTGCACTCATCAAGCGCGATAAGACTGAGGAGCAAGCACTCGCACCAGCTGCTGGTCGATTAGCCGTGGCCAACCTCACCACTGTTGCTGTCTTTATTGCGGCGGTTTCATACGCAATGTACACCGCCTGGGCGCTGCTACCGATTCGTTTTGGTGCTGGTGCATACTACGCCGATGGAGTGCAGGGGCGTTACTTTACGGCGCTACTCGTGCTGCTCATACCCTGTGGAGTGTGGCTACGCAAGTATGTTTGGTTCAACACTGCCTCGGCTAAGGTATTTTATACCCTTATATTCTTTGGCTGCGGGGCAATTTTGCTATACTATACCTTTGGCACCTATTGGGCCTATCACGCGCCGATACCAATGCCGCCGGTAGCATAAGAGAAAATATTCTCTGTCTCTCAAAGCTCTTTGTTTTTCTGCTTGTCTAGCCTGTACTTCATCTGCTTAAATCTCAATGCTTTCTTTTGGCATCAATTCCTCCACTCCATTATTTCATCTGATTTATCGTTATCCTAACGAATTTTAGCACTGGTACCGGGAGATTGGGTCTATAGGGTCTATCGTATCTTGAAGGAGGAATCATACAAAATATATGATTCTATAAAAGTTTTAAAATCCTTCTTTTCACCTTCCCCTTTCATGACGCTTATGCTATAGTGACATAGAACACTAATAGCACAAGCATTATGAAATTATTACGTCCTCTATCCAA
>CALIJG010000034.1 GCA_938018005.1 uncultured Candidatus Saccharibacteria bacterium
TGCCAACTTTGCCGCCCATTTGTAAGCTCATCACGGGATAGTTGGCGAGTGCAGATCCGAGCAGTATCATATGTGTAGTATATCATTGCGCCGCAAAAAGCTCCACTAGCGGCTGCGCAAAATGTTACTCAACAAATGGGTTACGCGAGCTAATCGGTAGTTGGCTGGCGCTTTGGTCGGACTCGCTGGCTGTTTTGAGTTGCTCGATTTTTTTGATGGTGGTTTGGTCGATGCCATTGGCAGGCTGGGGTGGTGCAGCCTCCGACGCTTTGGAGATGGTGGTATTGAGCAAGAAGGTAGTAACCGCTAGGCCGCCAAAGGCGATAATGACGAAGAGAATAATGTGGTAGCGGTGGAGAAATTTGCTACTGGCGCGCCCAAGCGCGGCGAGTGAGAGATCGCTGTTCATGATCGGAGATATACCTCGATGGTTAATGTGTTGCTAGTGATACTATCGGGTGCCTGACCCTGGGCGGTACTGCGTGAGAGGTCGACATTGGCGATGCGCATCTTCGTCAGGCTTTGCTCCACCAAGTACATGAAGGTAAGGAGCTTGCGATACTCGACGGGGTTCTTGACGGTGACAGAGGCGGTGGTGGCTTTGAGCCCGGCAATGGCAGGGAGGGATGTGCCAGTTTTGCCACTACTCGATGCGCTGCTTGACGAACTGCTCGATGAGCCGCCCTTGGCGTTGTCATCAGCAAAGGTGATATCTGAGATGGTAATGCCAGCCTTGCGGGCAAAGTCGTTGAGGTCGTTGATGATCTGATCTTGATATTGGTAGCTTTTACTTTCGGCAGCGATCTTGGAGGCGCGCTCGACGGCGTGATGCTGCGTTTTGAGCATCTTTTCGGTCTGGGAGAGCTCTTGCAGCTCAGACTCGCTGGCGGCAGCTTGCGAGGCGACAGTGCTGGCATCGGCCGCAAAGCTATCAAGCCAGTTATAGGCCAGCGCAAAGCCACCAGCTCCAATTGCAGTAATGGCTACCAGCGACACGGCAAGGATAATCCGGAGATTTGTCGCCGTTAGGGTGAATTTTTTACTCATTGTTGGCCTATTCCTTTCTTGAATGTGACACTGTAGGTTGAGGTGTAGGGATAACTACCAGCGTCTTTGTCTTGCAGCGTGATGGATTGGAAGCTGACGCTGGAGAAGATGGCGGAGTCATTGAGGCGGTTGCGCAGAGCAATAGCATCGTTGTAGCCTTTGGCGCGGATACTCAGCGTGGTGGGGGTGCCAAAGGTGGTTGGGTCGATATTAAGTTGCTCGATGATAACGTTGGGCGGAAGGCGGTCGGCAATAAGCTTGATGAGGCGGGTGTACGAGACCTGTTGGTCGAGGATGGCCTTGGCAGTGGTGAGGTTGGCCTTGAATTCAGTGGCTTCACGCTTGACGGTGGCGTATTCGGCAGTTTTGTTGTGGTTGCGCTCTACGGCGGCTTCGTTGCGGCCCCGCTCGGTTGCGATGAAAAAGTACACACCGCCGATTTCAGCCAAAACGACAAAGACCAAGACAAACAGGAGCACAACATAGCGGCGCAGTAAGGTGTTGGTGCGGCTCGCAGCGAGCTGCTTTTTATAGGCTGGTGGCAATAGATTAATCATTTCCAAATCTCCCCACTACTAAGGCTGGCCAGGCCTGCAACACTGATATACCGAGGCCGAAACTGCTTTTGTGGCTGCTGGAGCTTGCCAAAGTCGAGCTTTTGCCATGGATTAACGACACGCACTGGCATGACGAGGTCGTTGGTGAAGAAGTCACCCATGCCCGGCACATTGCTGCCGCCGCCGACGATGACGATTTGCTCGATCTTACGTTCATCGCCAATCCGGTCGTTGTAATAGCGGATCACCTTGCGAATTTCGGTGCTAATGCGCTTGAGGCTTGGTTTGAGTGCCTCGGTGATGCCAGCTTGGCGTGGCCCAGGCGAGAGGCCATTGAGCACCTTGAGCTGGTGGGCATTCTCAAGTGTGATGTTGAGATGCTTCGAGATGTCGATAGTGAAGGTATTGCCGCCAATTGCCACCCCACCAGTCAGGCGGACGGCACTTTTATCTAGCACAGCGATATCGGTACTCGCTGGGCCAATATCGACGACAAGCGTGAGAAGGTTGCCAGCATCAGCGCTGTCGAGCACGCGTGCAATAGCGTTGATATTAGGCTCAACGACTACGGGCACGAGTCCCACCGCTTCGGCTGCTTGCAAACAGGCGTCGACCAGCTGCTTGGGCACAGCTGACATCACAACGTTGAGCTGCTCTTTGGTGTGCTCGATCACTTCATAGTCAACGTAAAGTGAATCGAGCGGCAGCGGAATATACTGATCGACCTCTACCTGGATAGCGCCATCGAGGTGCGCTGCTTCTTTAGCTGGGATCATGAAAGTGCGCGAGTAGGTGCGGCTGGTTGGCACACCAATCACTACGTGATCGCTACCAAGGTTGCCAATGAGATGTTCGTTGATGAGCGAGCTGAGGCGCTCGGCCAGGTAGGAATCATCAGGGTTGTCGAGGGACGTTTGGACTTCCTTTGGGTCGAGGTCGAGCGAACCATAGCCCAGTACGAGCCAGCGCTTGGAGTCGATCGACATGATTTTGATGCCTGTCTGACTAATGTCGAGACCAATGATTGGTTTGTCGCGATAAAATAACTTTGCCATGATACGTTCGTTTCCGTCATTATAGCATAAGCGATATGATAAACGCTAGCGTTTTGAGGAGGATTGTTATGGATCGGTAGACTGTTATTCGTGATGTAATAGCGGTAGGAAAGGTAGGCTGATACGAAGCTGGTGTAGCTGTAGATTTACAGGTAATTAGTGGTTGAAACGCTGACGGAGAATGGGGAGCCCAGCCTTACTTAATCTGGTTTGCCATATTCGAGATTGGCAACATCACCGAGGCAGCAATGAGCCCGACCATACCGCCCATGATGACGATCATGACGGGCTCGATGATGGAGCTGATGCCATCGATTGCGACGTCCACTTCCTCCTCATAATAATCTGCCACCTTTACAAGCACGGTGTCGGTCTGGCCGGTCTCTTCGCCAACGGAAAGCATTTGCGCCACGATGGGTGGGAAGAGTGGATTTTTTTCGATGATACTCGAGAGGTTGCGCCCATTTTTGACTTGCTCGGCAGCATCATTGAGGGCATTTTCGTAGACTTTGTTGCCCACCGCCCGGGCAGTCACGCGGAGGGACTCGAGCACTGCTACCCCCGACCCCATCAATGCCGAAAAGGTGCGAGCAAAGCGAGCAACGGCGATCTTAGTGATGATATCGTTGATTTTTGGTATCTTGAGAATGATGGTGTGGAGCCAGAGCTTACCTGCTGGTGTCTTGATATAGCGACGGAAGAAGTATATCCCCGCACCGAGCGCAGCAATGATAAAGATCCCATACTGGATGATAAACGCGCTCAGTCCGAGCATAAACTCGGTAATGGCGGGCAGCTTGGCGTCCGGTCCGCCGAGGCCGCGCACAATGCTGCCGATTTGTGGAATAACAAAGACCATCAAGCCAAAAAAGGCGGCAATAGTGATAACAATGAGTACGGTAGGGTATGTCATGGCGCTTTTGATCTTCTTGCGCATACTGGCGTTTTTTTCTTGTTGCATGGCCAGGCGCTTGAGGATGTCATCAAGAATACCAGCTGCCTCACCCGCACGCACCATGTTAATAAAAACGGTGTTGAAGGTCTCTGGGTGCTTCTCGAGTGCGTCGGCGAGTGCCATACCGCCCTCGACATCGCGTAGCAGGTCGCCCGTCACTATTTGGAGGGCTTTGCTGCTGGTATGGTCGTGCAGCGAACCCATGGCGCGCAGCAGCGGTACACCAGCCGACACCATGGCACTGAGCTGGCGGGTAAACATCACCAAATCTTCACTCTTGACCTTGTTGCCACCAAAGAGAGCAAAGCTGGCGCGCTTTGGCTTGACTTCTTCAGCACTAATCGGTCGCAGGCCTTGGCGGCTCAGGCTAGATAGGGCACTGGCACGATCGGGGGCGTCGATCGTCCCATTAATGGAGTCGTTTTTGTTCGTGATGGCGATGTAGCGAAATTGTGGCATGTTATTCCTTTGTGACGCGGAGCACTTCTTCTACAGTGGTGTTGCCGCGGATTGCTTTTATTAATCCATCGGTAAGCATGGTGGTCATCCCTTCGGCGACGGCTTGGTCTTGGATTTCGTTGCTGGTATTGCCGCCGATAATCATCTTTTGGATTTCGCGCGAAGTGCCGAGGACTTCGTAGATACCCACCCGGCCCTTGAAGCCGGTGTGATTACACTCATCGCAGCCATTTGGGTTTGGCTGCCAGAGGGTAGCGATGGTTGTGTCCGTCGTGCCCCAGGGTGTCTCACCACCAACCTTTTGGACGATCGCCTGGGCCTCAAGCTGGTGGATATAATAGAAATTTTGGCCCGGCGCAAGGTGGAAGAGGCGAGTGATCTCTGCAACCTCTGTTTGGTCGGGTACGTAACTCTGGCGGCAATTCATGCAGAGGCGGCGCACCAGGCGCTGGCCCACCACGGCCTTCACGGTACTGGCGATCAGGAAGGGCTCGATCCCCATATCCAGCAGGCGCGGCAAGCAGGTGGCGGCGTTATTGGTGTGGAGTGTGCTAAATACCAAGTGGCCGGTTAGGGCAGCTTGGACGCCAAGATTAGCTGTCTCGCCGTCGCGGATCTCACCCACCATGATGATGTTTGGGTCTTGGCGCAGTAGAGCGCGCAGGCCACTAGCGAAGGTCATACCGGCTTTGCTATTGGTTTGGGTTTGGTTGACGCCGGGGATCTTGTACTCCACGGGATCCTCAATGGTTGAGATATTGACCTCGGGCGTGTTAAGCATCGACAGGACGGAGAAGAGCGAGGTAGACTTGCCACTCCCGGTCGGGCCCGTCACGAGGATCATCCCATTGGGCTCGGTCAGTGCTTGATTAATAACAGCCAGCGAATGGCCCCAGTAGCCGAGCTGCTCGAGCGTTACTGCTTGGTTCGACTCGTCAAGGATACGCATCACCACCTTCTCACCATCAGCGATGGGTAGTGTGCTAACGCGCAGGGCATACTGCTTGCCTGCGACTTTGATCTTAAAGCGACCGTCTTGCGGTACGCGGCGTTCGTCTATCTTAAGGTTGGAGAGGATCTTAATGCGGCTTACGAGCGCACCAAGCACATTCTTGGGTAGGCGGTTTACTTCTTTAAGGACACCATCAATCCGGTAACGTACTTGCACGAATTGTTCGCGGGGCTCGATGTGGATATCGCTGGCGTTGCTGCGGATGGCATATTCCAGTAACAGGTTAACCGTCTGGGCGATTGGAGAATCCTCCGCTACCTCTGCTTCCGTCACCTTTTGGTTCGAGCCATCATCCTCGCGCTGGATGTCGATCACTTCCTTGAGCTCCTGCGTCACATCGCCGCGGTATCCCTCAAGACACTCCAAGATATTGCTGCGCGGTGCAATGTAGATGCGAGTATTGGTGCCAATTTCCTTCTCGATAAAGTTAACGGCTTGCACATCGTCTGGGTCGTCCATCGCCAAGTGGATGAGCCCATCAGGGTCGATCTTGAAGATGACAGCATTATACTGGCGCGCGATTCGCTCAGGGATGCGCATGAGGATATCAGAAGGGATATCGCGCGGATCGGGCTCGATGTAGGGGATGTCGGCGTAGGTGGCATAGAGCTTGGTGAGGGTACGCTCATCGATGAGGTTGTTTTGCAAGACGATATCTTGCAGGCGCAAATTAGATGACGCAGCCTCACTCACCAGTGGTTGGAGTTGCTGGCTGGTCGCAGCGCCACTGCGCTCGAGGAGTTTGACGATAGTAGAATCAGATATATGCATAGTACTTACGCTTAATTGTAGCTCATTATGCTTATGCTGGCTAGAGGATAGCGCAATATTCGTACCAACGGAGGTGAGGCTGTGCTATACTAGAGCTAGTATGCGTGTTATCTGTCAATCACTTGCTGATACGTTGCAGCTTGGGCAGCGCCTCGGCCAGGCGTTGCGTGGTGGTGAGGTGATTGTGCTAGTAGGGGATATTGGCGCAGGCAAGACGACGCTTGTTAAGGGGGTTGCGCGTGGCCTCGCCATTACCGATGATATCCAGAGCCCAACCTTTACGATTAGCCGGCTGTATCACGGGCGCGATGATATTCAGCTTGCGCATTATGATTTTTATCGTTTAGGCGATGCAGGGGTGATGCAGCTTGAGCTGGCAGAGGCGATTGCTGAGCCTCGCACAGTGACTATCATCGAGTGGGCTCAGGCTGTAGCGGATGTCGTCCCACCCGACCACCTAACAATCACCATTACTGCACAGAGCGAGACAGTCCGCCAGCTCGATATTGAGGCTGGCGGCACCGTGTCGACCCAGCTTCTCCAGGAGGTCTCGGCATGATTATTTTGTGGAATAGCGCGGGGATGGTCGTGGAGCTAACATTGGTAGATGACACGGGTACTCAGACGAGCTATGAGTGGCCAGCTGGCCGCACTCTGGCGCGTGATATGCTGGCTTATCTGCGTGATCGCTTGGCCGAGCATGGCAAGACACTGGCGGATATGACTGGCATTGGGGTGCGGCCTGGACCGGGGAGTTTTACGGGGCTGCGGATTGGCCTGACGGTGCTTAATACACTTGCGCACGAGCAGCATATCCCGATCGTTGGTGCGACGGGTGATGATTGGCGCGCTACCTGCCTTAAGCGGCTGGCGCATGGTGAGGATGATAACATTGTCTTACCTCAGTACGGTGCAGCTGCACACATTACCCAGCCAAAGAAGTAGCGAGTATGAAGCATAAGGGTAATAAATCGTTACCTCTGTAAATAGATAGACCGCTATATTGCCAGTTGCGCAAATTGGCCAAAACGCGATACAATATATTAGTCTGTAGATAGTTTTAATGTTTGATAATACCGGTGTGGGCTGACGTAAGTCTGATGTAATAAAAACAACACATATCCGGAGAAAGGAATACCATGATAGAAGTACTCTTCGCGGCGATTGGCGTGGCGCTTGGTTTTGGTGGCAAGTACGCCTACGATCGTCAGCAAACTACCAATGGTCAACGGACAATTGACAAAGAATTGGCTCAAGCCAAGCAGCAAGCGGGTGATATCGTCCTCAAAGCCAAGGACGAGGCACTGCGGATCGAGAATGAGCGCCGCCGTGCAATGCAAAAGACAGAGAATCGCTTGCTCGAGCGCGAGGCAAGCCTCGATCGCAAACTCGACGAGCTTGATCGCCGCAGTGAGAAGCTCCGCAAGAGCGAGACAGAAGTCGATGAGCTCAAGAATGAGATCCGTGAGATTCGGGGTCGGCAGCAGGCTAAGCTCGAGAAAATCGCTGGCCTCACCAAGCAAGACGCTGCCAGCAAGCTGATGCATATGACCGAGCGTGATATCCGCCAAGACCTGACTGGCCTGGTGGATAAATTGCAGCGCGAAGCGATGGATGATGCTGAGGAAAAGGCTCAGATGATCCTCGTGACAGCGATGGAGCGCATGAGTAGTGAAGTGACAGCCGAGCGCACGGTGACTGCCATTAAGCTGCCCGACGACGATATGAAGGGCCGCATCATTGGTAAAGAAGGGCGCAATATCCAGGCTCTGCAACGAGCCACCGGTGTTGACATCTTGGTGGACGATACGCCAGGGATGATTGTCCTCAGTAGCTTTGATCCAGTGCGTCGCCAAGTGGCACGCCTGAGCCTCGAGATGTTAATGAAAGACGGGCGGATCCACCCTGGTCGCATCGAGGAGGTCGTGGCCAAGGCAAATAAGCAAATTGACAAAGAAGTCGTGCGGGCTGGTGAAGATGCGGCGCGTGAGATTGGCGTAGCTGGTATTCCAAAGGAGCTGCTCCACCTTGTGGGTGAGCTGAAGTTTCGGACCAGTTACGGCCAAAACGTCTTGAAACACAGTACCGAGATGGCGCAGATTGCGGGGTTGATTGCGGCAGAGATTGGGGCAGATGTACGCACCGTGAAGATCGCTACACTGCTCCACGACATGGGCAAGGCGGTGACGCACAAGATGGAAGGCAAGCACCACCACATTGGGGCAGAGCTGGCCCGCAAGGCAGGCTTGAGCGAGGCAATTTGCCACGCTATTGAGGCTCATCACGATGATATTGAAGCCACAACACCCGAGGCGATTGTTGTGCGAGTATGCGATGCAGCCAGTGCTGCTCGGCCTGGTGCGCGCAACATGAGTGCCGAGAACTTCGTCGAGCGAATGCGCGACCTCGAGAATGTTGCGACTAGCTTCCGTGGCATCGACAAAGCTTATGCCATTAGTGCTGGGCGCGAAGTACGTGTCATTGTTCGGCCAGAAGTAGTGGATGATCTGAGTGCCATCAAGCTCGCACGTGACATTGCCACCAAGATTGAGAGTACTATGCAATACCCGGGTACAATCAAGGTCAATGTGATCCGCGAGACACGAGCGATCGAATTCGCCAAATAGAGTCTAACGACTCAACTTATTACAGACAAAACCCGGTCAAGCAAATTGGCCGGTTTTTTGCCGTGTGGGTGTGTAGTTCGAAGCGTGAATGCGCACATGAGCTCAAGTATATCCCCATTTCGTGACGTTGTGATGGCAATGAGATATGCATTTTTTAAATCGCCTGAGAGTTAATCATCCTTCAGCTCCAGGCTTGACCGTCAGCTTAGTAGGTGTTTTATGCGCTTCTTGTATGAATGGCAGGAGTGTGAGTAGGTGCAAAAAGCGATAGCCTTAGAGCTATAAGCGCAACACCACAACAGGGTTGGTGTGGACGAGACGCTACCTTTCTACAGTGGAGACAGGGGTATTAGGATTAGAGTTAGGATAATGAGAAGCTTTTATTCTGTGACAGGCAGCCAAGAAGAAAGAAGAGAGGAATAATGACTTTTGGAGTTCGCAAAATACGTAATAGAACATAAGACCAAGATGACTGCAAAGACAAAAAGAGTTACCGCCCCGAATAAGATCATTAATAGGGGAGTTTATTGTGCGAGCGATTTATCTAAGAATGATCTTGTAGCGTGCAAAAACACCGACGCTACGATGCAACCTCGCCCTGCTTCTCAGCAACGATGACGACTCGACCAGTTTTGGCGCCACCTAAGTCACAACTGTAGAGCGTCAGGCGAGCGTCTTCTGTAGGGGCTTCGATCTCGACACTGGTTGGCTTGACGTCAAACTTTTTGGTGATTTTATAGTTGTAGCGTTTGCCTTGGTAGTCGGCGAGAATTTGGTCGCCCAGGGCGAGCTTGTCGATATGAAAGAATGGTGATTTTTCTACTGTGCCGCCAGGCGTGGGCTGGATGCTAAAGCGGTGAGCTGCCACGACAAAGTTACCACCCTTCTCGGGGTTGCCATGGTCTGGGTAGCGCCACCACGCACCACGATCAAGAGCGAGCTTGCCATTGGTGCCGTACGGGATATTAACGCCGATCTTGGGGATGATAATACGATTGTCTTTGGCTTCAGGCTTGGCGAGTGTCGCCACAGTGATTGGCTTGGTAAAATGTGGTGCAATAATAGGCGATGTAGTAAGTAGCAGCAAGTACCCCCCAATCAACAAAAAGAGAATTGCGACAGTGCCAAATATCCAGTTTGGTATCGAAATACGTGGCAAACGCATACGCGAACGACGCGGCGCAGATGGCTGCCGCTTTGATTTATTCATTGCTAGCATAACAACTCCTCATCTCTGTCTATTATACGGCACGATGGGCAGCACGCCAATAGCATGACCATCATGGTATCAACGAGCACGGTGTGTGATCCTGCTAGAGAGTGGGATGGATAAAGATATCTAAAACTAAGTGCTAAATGTCTCAGATTTCTTCACCCACAGGTCTACTTGATGTAGTATGGAAGCTAATTACAATCTGGCAGTAGGGTCAAGTGCGGGGTGTTGTCTCTTGTAACGACCTGAAGAAATGAGCAATGAGTGAATAGCCAGATACTGAAAAGATAATCCTGGAGATACATTCTAAAAAAGCTACCCACCTCAAGCAAGGGTGGGTAGCATAAAGTAGTGCTGTTGTAGCGGGGCAGATTACTACTGCTTGAATGGCTGCGCGAGCGTGAGGCTCTCGTCTGCCTCGGCAATGCGGAGTAGCTCATTGTACTTCGCCACGCGGTCGGTGCGCGAGAGTGAGCCGGTCTTGATCTGCCCACAACCCAGGCCAACTGCTAAGTGACTGATCGTGGTGTCCTCAGTCTCGCCAGAGCGGTGGCTCATCACGGTACGCCAGCCAGCGTTTTGGGCAAGCTGCACAGCTTGGATTGTCTCGCTGAGTGAGCCGATTTGGTTGGGCTTGACGAGGAGCGCATTGGCGGCATCTTGGTCGATCGCTTGCTGGATGAGGCTTGTGTTGGTGACGAGTAGGTCATCGCCCACCAGCTGGACGCGGTCGCCAAGGCGTTGGCGGAGCTGCTGCCAGCCTTCCCAGTCGCCCTCGGCCAGGCCATCTTCGATGCTCACAATTGGAAATTCGTCGACAAGGGCAGCCAGCCAGTCGATCATCTCGCTACTAGTCAGGCTCTTGCCTTCACACTTCAACTCATAACGGCCGTCATGGTAGAACTCACTCGAGGCAGCATCTATCGCAAAGACGACGTCTGCGCCAACGGTGTAGCCAGCATTGGTAATGGCCTCGCTGAGTAAGGCGAGTGGCTCGCGGTTACCCTGGCGGACGCGTGGTGCATAGCCACCTTCGTCGCCGACAGTGGTGGGGTAGTCGTGTGCTTTGAGGACTTTGGCAAGAGCGTGGAAGATTTCGGTGCCCATGCGGAGCGTATCTGCAAAGGTTGTCGCACCCTTGCAGATGATCATAAACTCTTGGATATCGGTCGCAAAGGCGGCGTGCGCACCACCGTTGAGAACATTCATCATTGGCAGGGGAAGGCTTGGTGTGCTGTCAGTTTGCTCGGCAATGTAGCGCCAGAGTGGTTGCTGCTTGGCATGAGCAACAGCCTTGGCAGTAGCCAGGCTAACGCTGAGGATGGCATTAGCACCGAGCTTAGACTTGTTATCTGTTCCATCAAGAGCAAGCATTGCATTATCAATCGCTCGCTGGTCGCTCGCATCGTGGCCTACCAGTGCAGGAGCGATAACGTCGTTAACGTGGGCAACTGCCTGGCTTACTCCTTTGCCAGTCCACTGATTGCCACCATCGCGTAGCTCTAGTGCTTCGCCCGCACCGGTACTTGCTCCGCTGGGGACGGCCGCTCGGCCCAGCGTGCCATCAGCAAGGATGACGTCCGCTTCGACGGTGGGGTTTCCGCGGCTGTCTAAAATTTGTCGTGCTTTTATGGTTTGGATAGAGTAGTTGTTCATATCTTCTAGTATACCATCGAATGGAAAGTAGTCGCTATTACCGTTGAAATAGCATGAACCAACTGCGAAAATTTTCATGCCAGACAAGGATATTGACAAAAGGTCATTTTGTAGATTCAAGCATTGTATTTGCTGACACACATGGTACAATATGATTACGGCAACGGTTAATGAAGCGGAGGGTGGCAGCAACCCTGTGTTCTTCGTTTCGCACCTACACAGTAAGGAGGGCTATTCCCATGACATTCAAAAAAGTAGGTATCCTTAGCGTATTGGCAGTTGGCTCAATGGCGGCAGGATCTTTGTTGTTTAATACAGCACCAGCGTCGGCAGAGAGTTTCGGGCCGACCGCCAATGACAACGGTACGTCCGTTGTCCAATACTACGATGGGACGAAACTGTTTTGCGTTTCTGATGCAAACTACCCCGATGGCACGCCTGGCACAACAGCCTTTACGGTTGCGCCAACCAAAGGTAATGGCCCAAGCTATGGCCAAGTCCTAGGCGCTGGCGAGACTGGCTGTGTCAGTCTTGAGACAGCACCGGAGGGAGCAGCATATCACTACTGGCTGTTGTCTCGCACCGATGGATCGGTGTACCAAGGCGATTTCGTTCGCTAAATAACTACTCACTGAAATACCCGATATACCCAAAAACGAAAATGAAAACCCCCGTTGTCGCAGCCCCCTCCCGAGGGGGCTTTTGGGACCTCAAATATAGAATGATTGGTAGGCATATATAGCACTCGCGCCAATAGTGCCGTATAATAGAGGCATGACAGGAACACTTATTATCAGCCGGCATGGCGAAAGCGAATGGAATTTACAAGGTAAATGGACAGGCTGGACGGACGTAAGCCTTACCAAGAAAGGTAAGAGCGATACGCGTCAGCTTGGTGAGTTCTTGCGTGGTCGCGCTATCGATGCGGTATATACTTCGGCGCTCAAACGAACGCATGAGACACTTGATGCGTTGATGGAAGGTGCAGATAACCCAATCCGCTCAAGTGATGCTGCGGTGGTGCACGCCTCTGAGCTTAACGAGCGTGACTATGGTAACCTAACTGGCAAGAACAAGTGGGAAGTCAAAGAAGAGATTGGCGAGAAGGCCTTTAATGGTATTCGGCGCGGCTGGGATTACCCTGTACCTGGTGGTGAAACACTCAAGGATGTGTATGAGCGCTCGATTCCGTATTTTGAGTCAGAGATCTTGCCGCGGCTCCAGGCGGGCGAGACTGTATTGATTGTGGCACATGGCAACACAATTCGTGCACTTATGAAGTACCTTGACCGAATCCCGGAGGAAGACATGGGTACAGTAGAGATGCCCTTTGGTCAATTACTTGTTTACACATTTGAGCCCGGTGCAGCATACCCTACTGCGTGCGATGTGCTTAAAGCAGATATTGTACCACCTAAAGCGTAATAGCGTAATAGGGTCAGCACCTGTGTCTTCATGGCAGGCCAGTATGGACTGGGTTGGTTGGCGACTACTTATTTAACAGCTTCTTAGATAAAGACTGTAAGGTGACTTTGTGCTTGTAGAGTGAGTACACTGGCTTTGATAGCAAGAACAGTAGACAAATTGCTATATTGTGTGGTATGATGGCAAAGTCTTGTATCGCGGGGTGTGGCGCAGCTTGGTAGCGCGCACCGTTCGGGACGGTGAGGTCGCTGGTTCAAATCCAGTCACCCCGACCATATTTTGCCCTGGCAAAGAGTGGTCGCCCGTGTGATATAAAGCGTATCGGGGTGTGGCGCAGTTGATAGCGCGCGCGGTTTGGGACCGCGAGGTCGCTGGTTTGAGTCCAGTCACCCCGACCATTTTTGCTTTAAGTCTTACTCTCACGCTATGGATGTTTCGGACGTAAGGCTTTTTTATTTGCTTTGCTCTAGTCATCACTCACTATAATGCAAAATACTTGCATGAATATTACATAGATTGGTTGACTGTTTTATAATGGCAACCATTATGAGCGAAAAAAGCACCCCCGAAAACAAAGCAGATGAAATGATGTTAACGCAGAGTGAAGTTCAACAGCAGGATGACACTTGGTTTCTGAGGGCTATCGCGAAAATAGGGATAGGCGAACTTAGGAGTGCGCCGGTAACTATTCCGAAAACGAAGAAAAGGCCGATTAGACGTGTCAAAGTAACGCAAATACCAATTTATGACAGCGCTCCGCATCTGCGGGCGGAAGGCAGACAAAATTGGCGTTAAAATGAACTATTTGATTTTTCCTGCATTTTACGTCAGGATGAACCAGATATTACTTCTTCCAGCCTCAGATAAGGTCCTTGTGCATATCGCCGGAATTTGGGTTAATCTCGCAATAAATATGCTCCTGTTTGCACTCAACGCGATGTGGGTTCACAGTTCAGATTTAGGTTATTCGCTAGCATTCGCGGTTGTAACGCTATCCGTAAACGCGCTGCCTGTACTGAACTCAGACGGCTATCGATGCTTGCTTGCATGGATTGATGTCAATGAACATATCGATAATCGACGGAACCCTCGATGGGTGTTTGGATTGAGAATCCTTAGTTGGATCATTGTAGTAGCCTACATTGCTCGATTTTTACTGAATTATGTGGTATGGTGAATATATGAATACGTTACTTGAACTAGAAGATCTGGTCGTTTCCAGGGGGAGGAGGTTCTCCCTCGCTCCGCTGACCATTCGTTTCGATCGCCCAGATATTGTGGGACTTTTTGGCCACAACGGAGCCGGAAAGACGACGTTACTGAAGGCATTGGCCGGATTGTTGCCCATTCAATCTGGCTCTGTGAAGCTCCGTGATGCGACGATCCCGACCCTACTTCCAGACATACCATTCATTTATAAGTTCTTGAAGGTGGGATCGGTTCCCAATGTCCTAGCAGACTATTTCGAAGACTTTGATCTTGAGCGTGGCCACTCTATTATTAATGATCTATCGCTGGACAAATCGAAGAAGGTGAGTGACTTATCGAAAGGAATGGAAGAACAGTTGAATCTTGGCATGACCCTGGCTCGCCGATCGTCGGTTTATCTCTTTGACGAGCCACTAGCTGCTGTGGATCCTGTAACACGAGATCGCATGCTCGACCTTATTAAGCTACACAAGCCCGACGATGCGTTACTCATCATTAGCACTCATCTTATCGCCGGCCTCGAATCACTCTTCGACGAATGTGTTGTGCTCCATAATGGGAGAATGCTACTTCGGTTGCTGGCTTCAGATATTTCTCCGGGGCAGAGCCTGGAGATTAAGATCAAGGAGGCAATGCTTAATGCGTGATATCTACACCGAAGCGCGCAAACATTTCGGTTTCTTTTTGACTTGCGCGTCGATTCTTCTCGGTATTTTCGTGCTGAGGGAGTATATGGACTCATACAAGTCGGTGCTCGACGTGATCTGGGTATTTGCTGTTGTGCTGGTGTCCTCCGGGGCTACCTTCTATGTCAGTGCGCAGATCTTCATGTTTCTAGTACTTAAACGCGACACGCTTCTTCATCTTTCTACCCACTCGACACTGCGTAAGTTCTTTGTCAAAACGACCTCGCTCTCCTTCGGTTTTATAACGGTAGGTCTCGTGTCGCTTCTGGCAAGCACAACGATGTGGCCGAAAGATGACAGGTTAACGAAAACGGTTGCTTACGCAGTTTGTGCTAAATTGGTATCGAGCATTACCTTGGTGTCTATGGCCTGGGTTCTCGGGGCAGTTACCGCCCACTTTAGGGGATTCTATTCGCGACTTCTTACCTATGCGGGTGGATTTGCTGTGCTAATTGGTTCACAGATTGCCGTATTGTGGCGTGTGGCAGATCTGGGCGGAACTACGTGGATGATCGGAGGCTCTACCTCATTTGCTGGTTATCCTGTATATTGTGGGCCGTTGGCGATCTCGATCGGAACTCCATTTTCCTTTAAATTAACGGAACCTTACGTTCTTGGTCTTGGCTTAAATCTGATTTGGATCGTGTTGGGCCTGTTTGTCATTCTGCTACAATCTCGTCGACACCGCGCGAGCCTTCGAGCCAGGTGAGTTAATCGTATCCCATGATTGGGACTTAACCTCTGTTACTTGGACACCTTCCCGGTAGCCACCACAGCAGTCCTCGGAATTCATGTTCATATACGTTCTATGGATGTGTCTTAAGGGCTCACGCCGAGTCATACGCTGCGTCTGGCCTCAGTTCACCCATATCCTTGCTGACACCTAACCGCTGAGCAGTGTGCTTGACCGTGCCAATCTCAGCGTAGGCCTCCCGCACCCGCTGCTGGAAGGCAGGGTCGGCTGGGTCGGTGCGCAGCGTCTCCCCTGCCTGCTTGAGGTGCCGCGCCACCGTAGTGCGGTGGAAGCCGAAGCGTGTGGCGATCTGCGCCACCGTCTGCCCCACTTGGTGCAGCGCCACCATCTCTTCCATCAGCTGCGGACGCAGGTAGCGATGGATCCGCCGCGGTGGAGTGGTGGGAGACGTGGTAGCTGGCGCGGGTGTCCGCACTGCTGCGCCTTCGGCCGGCTGATGAGAAATGGGCGTCGTTGAACCTACGGCGGGCTGCGTTGCCGTGGTGGCTTCTGCTGGCGCGCCTGGCTCTCCATTCTGCCCAGAGTTTCTGCGCCAACCATAGTGGCGGAACTTGGTAGAGCACCTAGATCTTCATCTCGTTCATGCTTCTCTGCAACCGTCCTGGCAGCGGGAGAGTCTGCATCGTCCTCCTGCCCAGGCTCCTCCACGCTGTCCGCGTCGGCGGCATTTGCCGAGGCGCTCGCCCGGTTGCCTTGCGCAGTGTCCACTCTACCGTCCACGTCTAGCGAGCTGCCAGGATCCTCCGCTAGTGAAGAGCCGCGCCCCGTCGGCACTGCCGCAAGGTCAACGACGCCCATCACATACCGCCAACACGCCTCCCATTGCTTTGAGTGGGGTAGGGAGAGGGCGACCATATTTGTGAATTATTTGATCTGGCTTGTGTAGCCAGATCATTTTTAATAAGGTGTACGATGTTTAATCTGAATAGGAGATGTGGGTTGGGCTATCTTGACCAAACTAAGATTATATGTATAATTGATCTTTAAGATATGGAAACACGAAAACAATCTACATCAAACCAACAAGAGCAGTGTGAAGAGAAGACTGGGATGAGCGAGTATG
The DNA here is from genome assembly GCA_938018005.1 of uncultured Candidatus Saccharibacteria bacterium. Lineage (GTDB taxonomy): Bacteria > Patescibacteriota > Saccharimonadia > Saccharimonadales > Saccharimonadaceae > Saccharimonas. Next base: position 16,490 of record CALIJG010000034.1, read on the forward strand.
ACGTGCTCGAGCTTGCAGCTACTAGGATTCTTAAATATATAGTATTACCTGCCACACAATACAGAACGCGGCATCCTGATACAGTTACCCCAGCTGAGATAGCGGCAATGGATCCGTATGAATTTTCAGATTTTGCAACTGCACAAAGTGTGATTGATGATTTTCGCACTATTCCTCCCGCTTGTCGAAGGACCAATTGATCTAAGTCGCTTTTTCACCTGCTTTACTAAGGATGAATTTTATAACTATAGTAACAAATGGGTTGCCAGCAACCATTGCCGGTTAATTAAAAAAACAGTGGTAAAACCACACACCATAGCATCAGTTTGTGCTGTCGTGTATAATGGCTAGTAATTATGGTAGCGCAGTCTTCTCAGCCAGCAAAGTCGAAGGAGCAGCCCAAGCAGCCACAGCCGCGGCGGTTTGCGCTTTTGGTGACGCATTTCTGCGCGTCGGTGGGGTATCTCTTTTGCTTGCTGCTCTGGGTGTGGTGTGCAATGCAGCTGCTTTACCCATACATCACGCGAGATAAGGCGCTTTGGGTTATACCGGAGCCGCACGACCAGCCAGAGATCACGCTTCCACAGGGTATGCCTTCAGGGGCGGACTTGCCGCAGCCAGTAGTGATTGTATTAGTAGCGGTCATCACTATCGTTATGATTGGGTGTGGCCTCTATATGCTAGTCATGCTACCGCGTAATATAGCTAAAACAGGCGAGCGCGTAGTAAAAAAGACAACGAAAGCAGTTGCACCCCTGGCGGCAAAAAACCACCAGCCAGTGAGCAAGAAGCAGCGCATCATCCTCAACGCGCGCATTGCGGCAGGCATTAAGGCGCTGGCTTGTGTGGTGCCGGTGATTGTCCTAATGATCTGGCCCGGTGCGGCACCATTGTCGCAGCATGTGGTACGGATCGTTGCAGTGTTCTGCGCTGGCATGGCATCCTTGAGTTTTTTGCTCCAGTATGCGCTAGCACGGATGCTTGGCGTGCCTGATACACTTCTTAAGTAATTATTATCCTTCTCCTGATATAACAATACCTCTGCTCTTGGCAGAGGTATTGTGCATTTGAGTGCTATCCTTGCGGTGGGAAGGGATCCTTCTTGGGTGGGACGGTATCGGCATCGCGATACTGGGCGGTGCCGTCGGCGCGCTGGATCCTGAGCTCGCCACCACCGTGCTGGCGCATGTAGCGCCTGGTTTGGTCGATGACTTCCTCCTGGGTAGTGCCCACAAAGTGGACGCGGCCAGTGCCGTCGGCGACTGCTTGGTAGCCTTTGAGTTTGTTACCGCTAATCGTAAAATTTTGTGCCATGGAGTACTCCTCGTGCGGCTTTAACGATATTGGTATGCAAGGTGCCAACCCTGCCTCCTTCTAGCCTAATACAAGATTGCTGATGAGGCAAATTGGTGCTACAGGAGAATAATGAATTGAAGTTATCTAAAGTGGGAAAATAATAGCTTGATATATCATGGTTAGGATTAATGGTGATATCTGAGTACCTCTATGTAGTCGAAGTATAGCGCATAACATTAGTGGCTCATACCGATAGGTAAAATCGCTATGACATATATGCGATACGGCTAAAGTGTGCTATAAATATAAGCATAAGAGTATTTCGGAGGGGAAATAATGAAACGATGGGGATTGAGCGTCGTGCTGCTGTGCGGTGCACTCTATGGGCTCGCGATAGCTCCGCCAGTGCGGGCGAATACGTCGCTGTGTGGTACAAATGATCAGCTGTTCAGAGCGGTGCGTCGGCCACTAGCGACTGACTCAGCACCAGCAGCTCGCGCGATGGCATGGCTTAAACAGATGATGGAGCCAAAGCATAGCCCAGGTGATGGTAGTACCATCACGCCAGCACAAGCCTATGGCTTTGACTACCAAGCAAAGGTGAGCGGGCGCTTTACGCTTGCGCACCCACGACAAACCGAAAGTGCGACACCGCTTACGGTTCCTCATGCTGCGCATGCCGCCGAAGGTTACCGCGGCACAGTGAAGGGGACGGCACCAACTGGGGCGAACCCACGTGAAGTGCGGGCTTATCTCTACAGCGATGCTGAATATGAGCAGCCAGCTGCTATACCCGCAGTAGTGCAGTCGGATGGCACATGGACGCTCGATCTCTCACCTGTCAATCCGGCATTTGCGGGGTCATGGCACTTCCGGTTATACGACAAAGTGACGGGGCAGCAGATTGGTGAGAGCTGGCCGCGACCTGTGACGTATAAGAATCTGGAGGTGCAGCTCTACGCGGTATCTGATAAAGAATACCTCCAAGCCACGCAGCCAGCCCAGGCAGATAATACCTTTAGTTTCGATGCAGTAGGTAAGGGGCATAAATTAATTCGCCTCTATGATACGGCAACTAAAACTATCATTGCTGAGTATTTCAAGCCAGAGCTGGTGGGGCTCATTCGCTCGTATGAGTATGCACCAGGCCAAGATGGCTATGGTACGCCGCGTGAGTCGTATAGCTATGTGTATGATCAGTCGCTGGCGCTACTTGTGGCGATTGGTGCGGACGATCGAGCAATGGCGGATAAGCTGGTGCATGGCCTAAGCGCAATCCAAGTCAAGACGGGTGAGCAGAAGGGGGCGTTTCCGGCGAGTGCGCACCAGCTTGATTATATAGGGATCCAGCAGCCGATTTATTATACTGGCGGTATCGCCTTTGTGCAGTATGCGCTCATCCGCTATATGGAAAAATACGGCGACCAGCAAGGGGTGCGCCAAATGATTCTCGATACCTTCCGCTGGCTCGAGACGATGAAGACGACGACTGGCGATGCTGCTGGGCTATTTCGTGGTGGGGTGCGGATTGACAATGGTATTAAGAAGGATATTGCGTGGCATGCTACTGAGCACAACACTGACATGTGGCATGTATATGAACGGGCAGCTCGCGTGCTGGGCGATAAGCAGTACGCTCAGAAGGCAGATGAACTTGCTAAAGTAACGGTGGCAAAGCTATGGAATACATCCGAGGGTCGGTTCAATCAAGGATATAACGACAGCAGCAAGGCGCTTGATACAACAAGCTGGGGCTCGATCTTTCTCAATGCGATTGGCGAATATGACAAAGCTAAGCAAGCGCTTGCTTATACTGCCAGCTACAAAACAACCGATGGTGCGGCAAAAGGCTACACGCCGTATTTGACAGGTAATTACGTGCCAACCGTATGGTTTGAAGGGACGTATGGCGTAGCGCAGGCGCATACTATCGCTGGGGACACGGCCACGGCGCGGGCAATCTTGACAGATACTTACCCGGCACAGCGGCCCAATGGTGCATGGCAGTACGCATCTAAGGCCGATCTGCCAAATGAACTAACTAATGCAAACTCAGTGGCATCGACGGCGTGGTATGTGTTGGCGGCCAGCTACCCAGAAGCAATTTGGTCGGAGTGCCGTGCGGCACTGGCGACAAATCCGCTCGATCCAAATAAACCCAACCAGCCCACTCAGCCAGCCAAGCCAAGCCAATTCCACGGCCTCTTAGCCGACACCGGCATATCGCTCTGGCAGTTTGTTCTTGTGACAGCGGCGTTGCTTGCTGGTGGGGTGCTACTAGCGCACTATGTGCGACGCGCATAATAGCCACTACTTCAACCCCCGAAAAGTACTTGATTTGACGTTATCATACATCGCGTTGTC
>CALIJG010000035.1 GCA_938018005.1 uncultured Candidatus Saccharibacteria bacterium
GAGCAGCTGTTGTCCAAGCTGCTCGCCGCCTGGCTGCACCAGAAGCTGGGGGACCCACAAAGTAATAGTCAGGCCACCTGCACCGAGCGCTATGGGTGTTGGCAGTTAGCTAGTCTTGAGGGATTATAACAGAGCCCTGCTTTGCAGTTGCCTCATTGATGCTGACCGTCCCAACTGATACCATAGGTATACCGCGCCGAGTGTGATCATGATAATACCCATCAGTACCGCGAGAGGATTGGCGAATGCCATGACGTCCTGCTGTGGTTGACTATGTATGAGTGCTTTGTACCCTATCTCGACACCCGCAAGCAGTGGATAGAGCAGTGTAACACCGAGCCCAAAACCTTCTTCGCGATAGCGCTGCCCCGAGCGACAGGTGTAAGTATGGATCAGCGCAATTGCCTCAATAATGAGGGCAATCCCGAGTATCCAGAATAAACCTACGACAACATACTCTATCCAAATCAAGAACGCAAACGGCCCAATGGCAGAGACTGCTACTGCCCAGCCAAGATAGATGAGCCACCCAGCAGTACCAAGGAGGCCAAGTGCTCCACCAACCATCGCACAGCGAACCAGTGGTGGGCAGGACAGTGAGGGCGAAGACGATTCTTTAGTGGGTTGTGTATGTGGTGATGTCGTGCGAGCTGCCATTGCTGTGGTCCTCCTATGTGTAATAGTTATAGCATAGCATTAATTATGCCACCTGTCGAGGCTCATGAAGCGTGGTACGTCTATAAACCTAGAAGTCTTTTTCGCGCAGCTTTGCTGTGTATTAGTGCTGAGTATCCCATCGAATACCACATACACACAGCACTCAGAGTAGTTACTATAATGCCGAAGGAACACAACTGTGGGTTCGACGAAAACACATGAATTTGCTGCGCAGACAAAGCATTATAGACGGCTTCGCCCGCTATTAATAGCGGAAAGAACAGTGCCAAGGCGAGCCAAAATCCCTCTTCGCGATAGCGCTGGTTACCACGGCCGGTGTATGTACGAATAATTGCAATTCCTTCGATAATAAGCGTAACACTCAGCCACCAGAAAAGAGTTATCAAGCTAATATGTAACAAAAAATATGGTGTAAAGAGAAAAACTGCGAACATCCAGCCAAGATACATCAGCCACCCAGCAGTGCCAAGGAGGCCAAGTGCTCCACAGATCATCGCACAGCGGACTAGGGGCGGACAAGATGATGAGGCGGCAGATGGCTCTTTGGTTAGTTGTTTGCGTGATGATGTGGTGTGGGCTGCCATTGCGACGGTTCTCCTATGTGTAATAACTATAGTATAGTATCAATCATGCCGCCTGTCGAGGCTCATGAAGCGCAGCCGCTCGGGGTGGAAGTAGAGTTGGATCTTGCCCACTGGGCCATTGCGGTGCTTGGCGATAATAAGATCGGTGATATTTTGGAACTCAGGATTGTCTGGCTCGTAGTAGCCGGGCCGGTAAATAAAGGAGACGATATCGGCGTCTTGCTCAATCGAGCCCGATTCACGCAGGTCGGCCAATTGTGGCACCGGCGGGGTGCGCGACTCCACCGAGCGGCTTAGCTGGCTCAGAGCAATGACCGGTACATTGAGCTCGCGGGCAATGAGCTTCAGCCCGCGCGATATCTCACTCACCTCTTGAACACGGTTGCCATTATGGTTGCCATTGGCCTGCATCAGCTGCAAGTAGTCAACGATCACCAGCCCAAGCTGCTGATCGTGCATGGCGCGCCGTGCCTTGGTGCGCATCTCGAGGACGCTCAGGCCTGGCGTATCATCGATGAAGATGGGTGCTTCGGCCATCTCACCCATTGCCTCGGAGAGCTTAGCCCAGTCATCATCACTGAGATTACCAGTGCGGATATTCCAGCTATCCACACCACTGGCATCAGCGAGCATGCGGTCGGTGAGCTGTTCCTTGCTCATCTCGAGTGAAAAGAAGAGAACGGGCTTTTTCTCGATCGTTGCGACATTGTAGGCGAGGTTTGTTACCAGTGTCGTCTTACCCATGGCGGGGCGAGCTGCAATAATAATAAGGTCGGAGCGCTGCAGGCCAGCCGTCATCGTGTCGAGGTCGCGGTACCCCGTGCGAATGCCGCGCAGCTGTCCTTTGTTGCGGTGCAGCTCTTCAATACGGTCGAAGCTATCGGTGAGAATACTCTCTAGGCTCACGAGGTCTTGCTTGAGTGACTGGTCAGACACACTAAAGAGCTCTGCCTCGGCCTTTTCGAGCAGCTCTTGGGTGGTGGTATTTTCGTCGAAGCCAAGTTGGCTAATATCGGCACTGGCTTTAATGAGCCGTCGCCGCACTGCTTTTTGGGCAACGATCTCGGCATAGCTACTGGCATGAGCTGCAGTAGGGACGTAGTTGGTTAGCTCGGTCAGATAGGCCGAGCCGCCTACCTCGGCAAGCTGATCTTTCTTTTGCAATTCATTCGTCAGCGTGAGGAGATCAACTGGCTTGTGCCGCTCGTAAAGGCGCATCATCGCTCCAAAGATCATCGCGTGACGCTTATCATAAAAGTCTTCTGCGCCGACATGCTCGCTAGCATCGGCCAAGACTTCTTCGTCGATAAGTACTGCACCAAGCAAACTCATCTCAGCATCGAGACTTTGTGGTGGTACTTTGCCTTTTGGTTGAGGTGATTGGTCAGCCATCGATAGTAATCTCTTCTCCTCCCCCCATCATAGCAAGAATGGCGGCTTTTTGGCGATCTTTGGGCGGCTTACTGGTAGCTAAAACGGCGATCTCTGCAGTGATGCTAAGGCGATTTAGTGCTGCGCTGAGTGTTGGGAGGGCGCGATCGATCTGCATTTTGGCGAATTTTTTGCCAGCGTAGATCGTTAGTGTCTGGCCGTCAAACGCGTACCCTGCCTTGGCGAGGTACGTGCGCGCTCCGACTGCTCCGACCGCATCGAGAAACTGCTCCCATGGGAAGTCGATTGGCATGGAACTTGCTGCGGGCGTTTCATTGTTCGCTGCAGAAACGCTTGGTTGCTTGGCTGATGTATGGTCAGTAGCGGAAGCACTTGGAGTACCAGACTGACCAGCCGATGATGCTGCCGCACCATCCGTCTCCTGATGAGGAGAGCCTGAAGAAGGAGCTACAGGAGATGTTTGCGATGATGGTGTAGCTGGTGAGTGGGTATATGACGCAACTGGCTCACTGACGGTAGTAGGTGATGGCTGACGATGAGGCGCTGTGACTGGTGGCGCTGCCCGGCTTGCAAGAGCGGTGAGCAGCGCAATACGCGGCCAACCGGCCCGCGGCACAGCCAGTAGTTTATCGAGTAATGGCAACAGTGCTGCGTCCTCTACAACACGCTGGCGCGCGATACTAAGCAGCTGCTCGGCAAGAAGCTCAGCCGGTGTGCCAGCTGCCTCAGCCTCATCAATTAGCTGGGCGGCGCGACCAATATCTGCCGTAGCATAAGCAGCCAGCAGCCCCTCTACTAGCTCATCCTGCGCAAGGCCCAGCACCTCTGCGACCATCGCGCGGTCGATCGTCTCATCACTTAGTGAGTGCAGTTGGTCGAGCAAACTAATGCTATCTCGAAAGCTCCCCTTCCCTTGCTCCGCAATCAGCTCCAGCGCATCGGGTGTAATGGCAATCTTCTCTTGCTCAGCAATAAACGCCAAATGCTTGGCTGCATCACGTGGACTAATTGCTCGGAAATTGAAGCGCTGCACTCGGCTGAGAATCGTCGCGGGGAGCTTGTCGGCGTCGGTGGTCGCAAGAATGAAGACAACGTGCTCGGGTGGCTCTTCTAGCGTCTTGAGCAAGGCATTAAAGGCCGACTTGCTAAGCATATGAACTTCATCGATAATGTAGATCTTTTTTGGGCTGCTGGTTGGTGCAATTTGCACCTTGTCGCGCAAATCACGGATATCCTCCACCGAGTTATTGCTCGCTGCGTCGATCTCGATGATGTCGAGATGGGTCGACTCATCGGTGTATGGTAGACCGTTGATCTCGTGCGCCAAGATACGGGCGATCGATGTCTTACCCACTCCACGTGGCCCCGTCAGGAGATAGGCATGGGCAATATGCCCACGAGCAATTGCCCGCTGCAAAATCCGCGTGATATGCGACTGCCCCACAATCTCATCAAGCGACCGACTCCGATACGTCCGATATAGTGCTCTGCTCATTTGCTATATTATACCGCAGAATGGACGGAGATGCGATCGAAGTGTTAACTTCTGTATTGATCCTATACATGCAATTGTACAAAACCACCACAGGATGGTAGCATGTGGTCTGTAATTAGTAAGCAAGCAGTCTCGTAGATGATCGATATGAACAACCTCAACCAACAACTACAACTCGGCCGCGAAGAACTCGCCGCAAACGACAAAGCAATCCTCTCACTACAGCGCCGTATTGCGATCTGGCGAGCAATGATCGATGAGAACGACGCCGACCTCTCGTATCACATTCGTCTCCGGCTCAATACAATGTGTGTCCGCCACGTACAAGATGTTTGGTATCGTGCTTTCCCTGATGATTCTGGAGTCGAAGATCTTCTCACGCTCGCACAGAATGTTGCAGATGGACAGGCTGATCCAGTAGAAGCAGAGGAGCGTGCACGCAGCTACCTTGAAGAGCTTCTCTTCGATGTGGAGCTCGACAGCATCACCGAGCCAGCAACCTTCGTGGCCGATGCCGCAGCTAGTGCTGTCATGTCAGCCTGTCATCGAGATCTATACTACGAAGTCGATATGGATAGCGATCTCAAGGATGACGATCTACTGCCAGATTCCCTCGATTTGAGCTACGCCTGCTCGGCTGCTGCTGCTCGCGGGTTGAATTGGCAAGCTGCCGAAGATGTTGATATTAACGCTCGTCGTGCATTTTGGACATGGTATCTTGATGAGGCGATTCCTGCAGCAGTGGATGGTAAATCACTAAAATAATTCACTATCAAACAGTAGTCAATTTATTTTGACTACATGCTTAGTAGATAAAACGTATAAAATTACGCCTTAAAGCAACAACCGCTCCACATAGTAACGGTTGTTGCTTTTTATAATGTACCTGTAGAGGTATATCTGCTATAACGGTGCTTCTACCGCTGCCCACGTTGCGTCGGGTTTGTCTTCAGGGATAATGACAGTGACCTGATGACCAATCTCAATCCGGAAGAATGTCACACTTGCCAGCAGGATTCGGTATTCTCTCCCCTGTGCTTCCACGTAGTACGCGCCATCGTGTTGGGTGAGCGTGCCGATAATCTGCTTGCGCTCCACTCGCTTGATTTGCTTGTAGATAAAGCCGCCATCGTCGGCAATTGTCAGCTTAAGCTTGTCGCCCTCAACAAGCTTAGACTTGCTAGCGTAGTTGGCTGGCACGGGATAATTCTTGCCATCGGCATCGACCATCACCTGCCCGTCAAAGATTCCTTCGACTATCTTACCTGACACTTCTTCGCGACTATTGCTTGGTACGACAACTTCGCCATCGTCACCAATAATACTCATCAATAATTCCTTTGCAGCGGCCAGGTTTGTTTCTGCCTCTTGAATCAGCGATCGTAATCGCTTCACCTGTTTCTCTGGTAATTCAGACATATTTTCTCGCAATTCCTTGTCTGTTTTCTTAGTTATCAACCCATTATATAGCGATGGGGTGGGGCCTTGTCAAGGCGCTTGGTGGTTATCCACAGCGATAACAGGGGTAGCCAATAGTTCGTTGTAAAAATGGTACAATGCTTAGAGCGCTACCCTCGATAGTATAACCAGCGAAGAGTAACCAGAGGAGACGAGCTCCTGCCCTCTCTGTATCTTGAACATGCCATCGCAGCTCTCTACCGACAATAATCAGTAGAGCATACCACGGCAATGGCCCAATAATCAGCAGGATGATAGCAGTGACAGTCATGATGCTCATGATATTCTCCCTTCCTTGGAAGTGTAAACCAACCAAAAACACACCCAAGCGGGTGTGCTGATGGTATCAATGCGGTCGGTAGGGTGATTACGCCAGTTCGACGGTAGCGCCAGCCTCTTCCAAGGTCTTCTTGGCAGCTTCAGCGTCGTCTTTGCTGACCTTTTCTTTGATTGGGCTTGGTGCGTTGTCGACCAAAGCTTTTGCCTCACCTAGGCCAAGGCCAGTGAGTTCCTTAACAGCCTTGATGACAGCAACCTTTTGGCCACCAACTTCTTTGAGGGTGACGGTGAATTCGGTCTGCTCGTCTTCAGCAGCACCAGCGTCGGCGGCTGGGCCAGCGACAGCAACTGCAGCAGCAGCTGGCTCAATGCCGTATTCGTCCTTGAGGACATTTTTGAGTTCGTTGACTTCCAGAACGGTCAAAGCAACCAGTTCTTCGGCCAGTTTTTTCACATCTGCCATGATGGATTCCTTTCAATGATGTGCGGTAGAATTATCGCACGAGTTATTGTCTGCCTAGTGCAAACGTTAGTACAATGCTGCGCTTGGTTACGCAGCCGCTTTGGCGTCTTCGATGCCATCGAGCAACGCATGAAGGTTGCCCGAAAGTGCGTTGGTAGTGTCGTGTACTGGCGAGAGCAGCTGTGCCACCACTTCGGCCACCAGCTGGTTCTTGCTTGGCAAGCCAGCCAGTGCAGTAACATCGGCTGTGTTGAGAGCTTCACCTTCGCCACTAAAGCCAGCAACCAACTGAACTGTTGGATGCGTCTTAGCAAACTCGTGCAACACCTTCGCTGCCATCACTTCGTCATCTGGCGAGATTGCATAAAGCAATTGCCCAGCCAGGGCCGAAGTGTCGGTATCTTTGTAGGTGTCATGCTGCGCAAAGGCAACACGCACGAGACGGTTCTTCACCACCTTAATGACAACACCAGCTTCGCGAGCTTCGCGGCGCAACGCCTGCAGATCTGCCACACTTGTCCCTTGGTAGGTCGCAACAGCAGTGCCCTTTGCCTCTGCGAGAAGTTCGCTCATTTCAGCCACCAAAGCTTGTTTTTTATCTTTGGAAATTGCCATAAGATAAAATCCTTTCTTTGGAGTTGTAATACCTATGCACACCGAGAAGGAGTGCAGTATTACTGGTTTGTTGTTGTATCCGACCGCATTGTTAATGTCCGACATATGCCGCAAAAAATCGCCTCTGCACGATTGCAAAGACGAGTCTCGAGTTTCGTACTAAACGCTAGCGTAAGATGCCACGGCGTATCCGAAATTCCCTCGGTAGCATACTTATCGGCTGCTTTGTTGTGCATAACAGCCCGCTACGGTCTTTGGCAATGTCTGGAAGAAATTATAGCAGATGATGGTAGGTGGATGCAAGATGTAGATAGAGGTGATCTTAGGTGAGCGGGCTATGCTACAGAACCGAGGAGCTTGCATTAAGAAGGAGGTCATTAATTGCCTTATTTATTTTCTTAATGCGGCGGTAGCTTGCTTTGTTGACTGTCCTTTTGCCAAAGTTTTTCTTACGCCCATTGAGTGCACTCATACTTGCGAGCTGTTTTTTAGTTGGTTCAAGCCGATAGCCAAGTTGTTTACTTAACTTATATAGGATGTGTGCAGCTACGCCATAGCGTGCCGACTGCCGATCTTTTTCGGTGAGAACTTGAATTTCGAAGGGTAGAATGCCCGATGTATGGTCTTCGTAGAGCCCCGTTATCTTTGAGACATGGAAGTCCTTCTTATTCTCTTCTTTGAATTCTATATATTGCTCAGGGTCAATATTGAAATAGCGTTCTTTAAACTTTGTTTTGATATAATTGATAAATTCTGTGCGCCCCTCGACTTTGAGCATTTCGTCTCGGCTTGGTGCAGCGTGCGGTGTGACAGAGTAACCTTTCTCATCGTAGCCTTCATCGCCCTGAGCAGGTAGCTGATTATCTTGAATAAGTTCATCTTGTGAGCGATAAAGAACATTACTATTATCGACCATTTTAAAGAATATATCTACTAGACTTGCTCGATCTTTTGCGATTAGTGTCATACCAAGAATATCAAAAGGTATCTCGACTGAGTTGTCTTTATTTTCACGATCGAGAAGAGACACTTCCTTTGGTGTAATTTCGTTGAATTCCCCATAGAGCTCACTCAGATGTGTGTCTATAAGCTTGAGCAAAGAATCTGCTACCTTTTTGTTGTATATATACGGCATCTCACCTCGAATATATTCTCGAGTGAGATTCCAGTCTTCGTTTTTTTCCTCATTTTTCTGATCAGTCCTCTTCTTGTTGTATGCCTCTAGAGAACTATTAACAAGGGTAGAATCTTGAATATTTTGGCGTTCTGTTTCATGTTGTTTCTCTGCTTTTTCTGCCCATTCTGCAAGCTTTTGCGCCAGAGAGCCAACCGACTTTAGGCGAAACACCAATCGTAGTAGATCAGTAATAATATCTCCATTGCCTATTACAATGTCGTGGTCCGACTCTCCACCAAGTATTAGTTCGATACCATAATTGGCACTGCTATCAATATCACCGACCATAGATTTGAGTATTCTGTGGACGATAGTGCCATAGTTTTGATTACGCTCTTTGGCCGTGATGGTTTCTTCGGGGTTAGCAGCACCCAATACACCAAGCTCTGATAGTATCTGCTCGGCAAGGTCCACAAAATGCCCTTTGCCAGTATTGCGCAGCTGGAGGCATATCACTTTACTCCGCAATGCCATTGCTAGCCCATCAAAGCCAATAATCTCACATAGCGGTGCAAGTAGTGCCTCGCTCTTGTAGGCTAGCTCATAGGCCTCCGGGGTATCGTAGCGCGTATTATTAAGCATGTTAAGTGTGCTAACCGACTCCATAAATATGGTCGACAGTCCGACATTATGCCCTGTCCGCAAAAGGTCATTGAGGTCAAGCATATTCATTGGCTGCTGCCAAAGTTGTTTCATCGTCATTTCGGCCTGTATACGATCATGTGTCGCGGCTTCAAGGCGCTGGTCTTGCCTGCTCTCTTCAGTAAGATATTGATTTTCTGCACCACTAGATAGAGATTGGTCATTTGTTATCCCTTTGGATTTTTTAAGTCTACTTACCCTTTTAACGGCACTGTAGAGTGATTCTTTGCTCTGAGTAATTGGATCCGACTCAACCTTTTGTGTGTTCATGAATTTTTGCCACGAGCTCGACAATCGTGTCGTGTCCATCATGATTGATACGATCTGATTAAACTTTTCTCTTGCTGCTTTTTTATCATTGCTGCCAGCGTGATCTTGCTCTATTCTTTGACGGAGAGCGGCAAGATTATTGATGTCAAGTAACTCATCACGGTTACCCGCCGCACAGAGCAAATATGCAGTATAAGCGCTGTGGTTGCTATATTTTGCAAACAGCTCCCCAGCGAAGTCTCGCATAAGGCTGAGGCCCGATACGATTTGCTTTGTTTCAGATTCTGGTATGTCAGTGAGATTGAGCGCTTTTTCGTATATATCATATCGATCTTTATCAAAGCACACGTTTGTCTCGTGTGCTGCAGTGCTATTTGTCGGTCTAGTGGCCGTACGCTCTCTCGTTAGATTCGACACAGTGCATACAACTGTAGCAAAGTTAATAAAAAATCACAAGGGTTAACCCCTGAAGGGCATGTCTATACTGTTATAGATAGTGGGTAAATGCGCAATATCAGAGAGCTTTGCGCTATGCAAGTGTAAGGGTGCTTATGATGACCTCCGCTAAGGTTTTACTGTGTAAAATAGCCCCATGGGTATTTTACTTGTAATTTGTATTAATAATCGAGAGGATCTCGCGCTGTATCTTGCGCGGAGACTTACGTTCGCCAGTATCGCTGATGCACTGGATTATAGGTACCTGGTAGTCTTTGGCAAGCATACGATAGCCTGTGTGGACGCGCTGCTGGAAGTCTTTCTCTTGTGTTTCGAAAATGTCGGGAGCTGTGGTAGGCGTACCTCGCTGCTGGATGCGATGTATACGCTCCTTCTCATCGTTGAGCGTGAGGATGATGAGATAGTCTGGGGTGAGATAGCGTTGGCTGGTAAATAAGCCGGTAATGTGCCGAATATGTTCTTGACTCAGGCCTTCGCCATACCCCTGATATGCGAGTGTCGAAAAATAATTGCGGGACGCTAGGACAGTTTCGCCCCGCTCCAGCGCTGGTTGAATAATCTGCTGCCATAGCTCGCGCCGTGCAGTACTAAGTAGTGCGAGATTAATCTCTGGGTCGCGACGGAGATTGCCATTTTTGATAACGGTGCGGAGATAGTGAGCAATTGGCGTGGTCTGGGCTGAGTCATCGCTGCTTGGCTCTTCGATAACCGTCACTGAATGGCCCTGAGCTCGATAGTGTTTGGCGAGGAGCTCCACTTGGGTGGATTTGCCGGTGCCATCAATCCCCTCAATGACGATATAGTTACCTTGATATCGAGCTTTCTCACCACGTTCTATATTCATTGCAAAATACCCCTCACCCTATATATCAATCTCCCGCAAAAGAGTTTTTGGTGGTATCACATCCTTTGTTATATAGTCTGCAAATATCTGCCTCGCCTGCTCTCCGGTAAATAACTCTTCTGGATGAATCTGTATTGTAAATGGCTTGCCATCGCGCTGCCAAGTGAGTGGAACGAATCGCTCTTTATCGGCCACTGGCTCTCGGGCAATCACATAGTGGATATATGGATACTGGGCTGTGTGATTGCCTGGATCCGGCACCCGCACCTCTATAGTCATGCCGGTATTCGACCCAGCACATTGCATGTAGTAGCCATCAGCCAAGCTATCCTTTGGCACATTCTTTGGATGGTCAATACCATCTGGCAGGGCCCACACGCAGATACTAAAGCAACGGTTGCCATCAAGGACAGTTGGGTCAGCAATAGCCTGGCTCACCTTTTGTGCAACCTGCTCTGGTGTCTGTGGCTGCAAAAATCGCTCAAGATAACCAACGCTACCAACGAGTGAGTAGACATATTTTTTCATATAGCACCTCCGTTACTATGGTGATGAATGAAATAGTATGAGAGTATCACCACTCATTCCATCATATCATGTATAGGTAGGCACATAAATAATACTGCCAGCTTCCCTGACTGGCAGTATTATAGCGAGTGCTATACGCTTATTACTAGTCGAGTTTGTGCTCAACCTTGATGCCGGGCCCCATCGTCGTTGCAGCTGCGATGGATTTGACATACACACCCTTGAGTGAGCTTGGTTTCTGAGCTTGCAAGCTTGCGAAGAAGGCATCAGCGTTAGCGCGGAGCTTCTCTGTACCAAAGCTTACCTTGCCGATACTGAGGTGAATCGCGGCTTGCTTGTCTACGCGGTACTCCACCTTACCAGCTTTTGCCTCAGTGACGGCAGTTGCAATGTCAGTTGTTACAGTACCGCTCTTTGGGTTAGGCATCAGCCCTTTTGGCCCAAGCAGACGGGCGTATTTACCAAGCTTTGGCATGTACTGCGGGGTGGCGATCAAAACGTCAAAGTCTAACGTGCCTTTGTCGAGCAACTTGATGATAGCCTCCTCGCCAGCAATGTCTGCCCCAGCTTTGGTAGCAGTTGCAACCTCGGCTTCTGGCGCAAAAACGGCAACGCGAACAGTCTTACCTGTACCGTGTGGCAAGACTACTGTCGAGCGGATATTTTGATCAGCCTGGCGTGGATCAACACCAAGGCGGACGTGCAGCTCAACACTCGCATCAAACTTAGCAGGATTGGTCTCAGTCGCAAGCTGGAGTGCTTCGTCTAGCGAGTACGCCTTATCTTTTTCAACCTTCTCAGCTAACTTACGATAGGCCTTACCGCGGCGCTCAATTAGTAGGCGAACCTTAGGTGCGGGTCCTTTCTTGATAGCTGCATCGACATCACCCTGAGGCGTTGTATCGCCAGCCTCTTTGCGGGCTTCTTTCTCAGCCTTCGCTTCGGCCTCGTCGAGAGCCTTTTGGCTGCGCTTACCAGCCTTTGCCACGGTGGCTTCGCGCTGAGCAATGACATCCTTGTCGTTTGCGGCCGCGATAGCTGCCTCAATCTCTGCAATAGTGTTTTTTTCTGAAACATCGAGTTTCAGCTCTGCTGCTTTTTCGAGCAGATCGGCTTTTTTTGCCATAGTATCCTTTCTGTGGTGCAAGCGGCTTGGGTGCCTCCCACGTTTACTGATTAACCTTTCTAGTATAGCACATATGGCCCCGCAGCATGAGATAATACACTTGTGTAATATGAGATAACGGAGCAGTTATTTTGAGCACGCACTGCCAGTTGTGCTATAATGAGAGACGTTGTCGGGGTGTGGCGCAGCTGGTAGCGCGTACGGCTGGGGGCCGTGAGGTCGCAAGTTCAAGTCTTGTCACCCCGACCATTGAGTCAACACTCAAACCCACGTCATGGAAGCCCCATGGCGTGGTTTTTTGCTTGTTTTTGCTGGGTTTTGGGGCAGGAAGGCCACTATCTGGCAGACCGTGCAAGCTCACGTCTTCTGGCCCCGAGACGACGATGTCACTTGGCTGGCTCAATGTGACTTTGTCGTCTCCAGAGGCTTCCAGGCCGCTATCAGCTCTTGCACTATTTACCATTGCGAGGCATAAAGTTTTTGTCGATCAGTGTCGAGTGGCTGATAGTTGCTATCTCAGTCAGAGATGCCATCGAATAGTTTATGGTGTAATTAGTAGATAGTAGAGCAAAGTAGCATCTTAGCAAGCCAACTACCCTATCGCGAATGCGACACCAACCACTTTCATTTATGTTAGCTTCGCCACAAGATTATCGGTCAAAACCACTTTCCCGCGCAAAGGTGTTCAGTTGCTACTTGTCAGCTTCCGCAGCCACCACACCTTGAGGTTCATGCTGTCAATAATTGCTCGAGATCACTGCCGACGTTGTGTTCGTACTGCTGCTGCTATGTCTATTGGTTAGTATAGAAATATATGGTATATAGGAGTGATTGTATCAATATCCCAATCTCGCAGCCTTTACATGGTATATCTTCTAT
This sequence comes from uncultured Candidatus Saccharibacteria bacterium, assembly GCA_938018005.1. Classification (GTDB taxonomy): domain Bacteria; phylum Patescibacteriota; class Saccharimonadia; order Saccharimonadales; family Saccharimonadaceae; genus Saccharimonas. Next base: position 12,887 of record CALIJG010000035.1, read on the forward strand.
GGTTATATAGAAATATGGCCGAGAAACGACCTTCATCTATATAATACAGGAATTACTAACGACCGACTTCAACGCTGTCGAGGAGTGGATCGACAGCTCGTGGTACTGGATGAGAAGATTATTCAGGTAGGCTTGTAGGGCCTAATCAGTTGACAGTCGGCTAGATGTGGAGGAGAACAACGAGTGAATCGACAGAATATGGGTACTGTAATCGAGTCGAGTAGTCGCAAAGTAGCAGGGCTAATAAATAGCCGCGTTCTGGCGCTTGTGCTCGTCTGCACGGTGAGCTTCATGAACGTCCTGGATATCACGGTGGTGTCGGTGGCACTGGGTGATATCGGGAAGAGTCTTGGCGCGTCGCAGAGTGAGCTGCAATGGGTGGTTAACGCCTACACACTACCGTTGGGAGCGTTGCTGATGTCTGCAGCGACTCTGAGTAGAAATCTGGGGCGGCTGCGATTGTTCCGATGGGGGCTGGTCCTGTTCACGGTGGGGTCAGCCGTGTGCGCATTAGCCCCTTCGATGGCTGTACTCAACGCTTTCCGGGCTCTTCAGGCGGTCGGTGGGGCGATCTTCTTGGGCGTCGGCGTGCCAATGATTTCTGATCGCTACCCCGCTGGACGCGAGCGGGCACGAGCTACTGGGATTTACGGGCTCATCTCAGGGGTGGCCATCGCAGTGGGGCCACTGGCAGGCGGTGGTTTGGTCTTAGTCGCTGGGTGGCGCTCTATCTTTTGGATCAACGTTCCTGTGGGGGTAGTATCTTGGCTGGCGTCGTGGTACGTGAAGGACCGAAGTACAGACCGTAATAACTCAGGAGTAGATTGGCTTGGGACATTGCTGGCAATTCTTGCTGTTGGAGCAGTGACGGTCGTCCTGCTGGAGGGATCGGCCTGGGGGTGGACTAGCGCGCGCACGCTTGGTGGCGTTGCCGTCGGACTGGCCGCGATGGGGCTGTTCATGGCCGTCGAGCGGCGCTCGGACTCACCTATGGTTCCGGGACGTCTGCTGACTGACCGGCTCTATGTGGTGAGTATCCTGACCGGCTTTGCCGTCCAGG